>CAZJKU010000033.1:0-25550 GCA_964546905.1 uncultured Staphylococcus sp. | reverse complement strand
GAAAGAGATCGTGGTCTACGCCCAGCGCGTGCAGCGCATGGTGGGTATGGCCCAGAACATTGTCCACACCCGCGAGGGCAGCGAGGAATTCTCCCACCAGTTCTCGCGCATCGAGAAATATGAAGAGATTTCCGACCGCATGGAACTCGAAATCGCCGACTACCTCAACCGCGTGGTCGAAGGTCGACTCTCTAATGAAGGTAAGCACCGCATCGCATCGCTGCTTCGCATAGTCAGCGAGATTGAGTCCATTGCCGACAGCTGCTACGGCGTGGCCAAAATCATGATACGCAAGCAGGAAAACCATGTCAAGTTCACCGACGATATATATACCAACATCGACTCGATGTTCATATCAGTCGAAGCCGGCATGACCAACATGATCTTGCTGCTCAACGACATCGAAAACGCCCGCGAGAAAGACATCATCACTTCCTACAATCTTGAGCGCGAGACCAACAATCTGCGCAACCAGTTCCGCTCCCTCAACGTCGAGAACATCAACGAGCACCGCTACGAGTATCAGGCCGGAATCTACTATATGGACATAATCGGCACACTCGAAAAGACCGGTGACTACGTGATCAACGTCGTCGACGAAATCAAGAACCAGGTGCGCACCTCAGCTAAAGAAAAATAACCCCTCCTCATCAATTCCCTGAAAATGAAACTCCGTCAACTGCTGACGGCTGTCGCTGCCGCCTCGTCACTGGCGGCAGCGACAGCCTCCACCCCATTCAACGGTATCATAACCCGATCAGATTTCTCTCCGGTCAAAGGTGCCAAAATATATGTAAGCGATCCGAAGAGCTACACCAAGACTGACCGCCACGGACGCTTCGGCCTCACCGATGTTGCCCCCGGCGACTCACTCCACATCACTATAAAGAAATCCACCTACGTAATTCCCGTCGACAGTGCCCGCTCGATGCGCATTGTCATCGCCGACGAAGGTGGTATCAGAAACGCGATGGAAGACCCCGAACTCGTGGCAATGGGCTACGGATTCGTCGACCGTCGCGAATACAATTCCCCTTCCAACGGTATCTCGGGTGAACGCCTCCTCGCCACCGGTCGTACCGAGGTGATCGATGCCCTGATCGGCCTCGTCCCGGGACTTGAACGCACCCCTCAGGGGCGCGTGTTACTGCGCGGGGCCAGCTCACTCACCTCTCCGAGCGAACCTCTGTATGTGGTCGACGGTGTGATAGTCATGGACTTCGGGGGCATCAATCTCCACGATGTTGAGAGTGTCGAGGTAATGAAGGACGCATCCATCTACGGCTCGCGCGGGTCGGGCGGCGCAATTCTGGTCACCACAAAACGTGGCCGCTGATTTTACCGCGACGGATTACAGATAGACTATGCGGCGGAAGCAGATCATGCTCCCGCCGCTAAATTCTTTACGCCGTGACTTGCGGCTTGATTATTTCACTACCGTCTTCACTCCGTTGATGATGTAGAGGCCGGGGATGAGCGGGCGCTCACATTTCACACCGTTAAGATTGTAGATTTCCTCATTCTCCTCAGCGTCAGCAGCCACCGATCCGATTCCCGTGGTGGGAGTGGTGAGTTCAAAGATTATCTGCTTTGACGATGCTGCCGTGGAACCGTTATAGAGTTTGGCGAAATACTTGCCGTTTTCAAGACCTGAAAGGTCTACAATGACCTCTTTAGAAGCTGATTGACCGTCAAGGAGGAAAAAGTCAGGAGTAGAAACTGAATATACCGATGATACCGAGGCTCCCGGAATATAAGGGAATACCACGATTCTGGGCGCGCTGCTGAAATATCCGCCCGTGCACTTGAGCCCTACATTGAATTTAACCGCGCTCTTGTCAGAAACAGGTGTGGTCGAAAGCAGGTCAAATGCAGTGACCGTAAAGGAGTTCTGAGCCGGAGCTTCGGCAAGTTCCACGTCGACGGTTTCACTTATAATATTGCGGTTGGCATCGCAGAAGGCCAGTTTATAGCTGCCGGGAGTGAAAGATTCCACATACCGGTAACGGAAAGTCACGGGAACATCGGTGAACGTCTGCGACGCTCCTCCGATGAGATCCACAGGTTCGGAATCGGCCTGATACACGAGCTTACCACCGGCATCAAACAGTGTGGGAACAATAGTGCCTACATATTCATCTTCGCCTGAATTGGTGACGGTGAAGCTCATCGGCATCTTGCGCGATACATAAAGGGTCTCCATTGTGGTGATGTCGCTTACGGTTACCGAAGGACTGTCAGGAGTGGAGAACGCCATGGAGCCACCCTCGACATGGCCGAGCACGCTGCCGTTGACCGAGAGGTATGACCGCATTTCCTGCCAATCGCCGTCGCCCACGCGGAAAGCGGGCTTGATCACGTAGTCACCATCGGCAAGATCAGCCGGGACCATGAACATGAGCTGCTGGTAATATGATGAAGGAGGCAGCGACGACCATCCCATCACCGACTTGCAGTAAGTCTTGACACCGCCGTCTACGCTCTGCATCGACACTCCGCCCGTGAGATTGTCGAGCGTCACGGCACTGCCGTTCATAAAGGCTCCGATCATTGTCTGATAGGATCCAAGTTCTACGTGCTCGTTACCGCCTGAGAAGTCCTTGATGTTATACATCACATACGTATATTCTGACCCTTCCTGAGCCGGACGCACACCTATCACCGCATCCTGCTGCATGTTATAGCCTCCGGCGCCGCCACCTGTACCGAGACTGCCGGGATTGAGGGCCGTCAGCAGGAAGTAGCCGTCGCTCATTCCGCCCCAGCCCCAGTTGAAGTGGAAATAACCGTTGCCATCATATCCGTCACACACGAATTCATGACCGCCACCTGATCCCTGTCCGCCGTAAAGCACCGGGCGACCCTCATATATTTCATTGTATATCAGATCTTCCCACTCGGCAATGCCGAAGGCATCCCTCTCGGCCAGCCATGCGCTCTTGTCATAGTTGAAATAATCAATTATTGCGCCGGGAATCTTAGAACTCTGAGCACCGCTCGACGAGGCAGTATAATTCATGTCGACACTTACGCCGCACGCATACATCAGCTTGGCGACCGCTGCCGCCGATTCTGCCGGACTCGACGAGTCATAGACCGGCATCATCAGGTTCCATTCAAAGGTCGTGTTGCCGTAGTCGAAACTGAGCTGCGTCCCGTTCCATGAGTAGGAATGTGTCCCAGTACCCTGCACGGGCCATGCGTGATAGTTAAGCACCTGAGCCATTGCGGTGGCCACGCATCCGGTCACGCAGCGCGTCCCGTTTTGCACGGGGCAATCGTCATTGAAAGGCGATGACTGGTTCCATAGAGTGGTGATCATCGGCTCGATGGCGTCGCGGACCGCCTTCGGCTGCCTGAAAGCAGGCGTTGAAGGAGTTGACTTGATATAGTCGATTTCCTTGTTGAGACACTCAAGCCAGTAGGCGAGGTTGGGGTTGACATCGGCATCGAAAGCTGAACGCTCCGAGTAGCCGAGCAGTGCAGGAGCGGCATCATCATCGGGCAAGACTATATAACCGGTCTGACCCTCAAATACATATAAATTACCTATCGTGGCCGAAAGTTTGAAATTATTCGACACTGAGCCGTGGATCGAAGGCGACAGCGACCTGTCAGCCGATAGTCGGGCCATAGCCTCCTCAGGGCTGACGTAAGCGGCTCTGACAGCCGGAACAGCCACGACGGCACTTAGGAATATTGCAGAAATAACTTTTTTCATAGTGCGAAAGAATGATTTACTAAAGTATAAATACTTGGATTCTCGCGCAAAATTAATGAAATTTTCCACCTTTTGCAATATTTAAACAATTCATGCAATTTTCCAAGGTCTGTTGACAGGATAAGATAGTGAGACGGGATAAGCGTGCGGAGCACGCCGCAGCAGAGGAAAGGCAGAGTTACGAATCGTATTTTTCTACTGATGAAAAATTGTACCGAGAAAATCACGTTGAAGTTTGCACGTCTCCTTTCAAGAAATTCCTCGATTCTTAAAGGATAGTTGAAATTTATTTATAACTTTGCAGGTGAAGTTCCCAACCGTCGCAATTTCTTGAAAAATGGATTATACTCAGGCTGACCTTGACCGCGCTGTCGCTTCGCTCAGAAGCGGAGGTGTGGTGCTGTATCCCACTGACACCGTGTGGGGTATAGGCTGCGATGCCACGCGTCCCGATGCTGTGGAGCGCATATTTACCATAAAGCGGCGCGTTGACAGCAAGGCAATGCTCTCGCTGGTCGACTCTGAGGAGATGCTTCGCCGCTACGCCGCGCCCGGCGATGTCGACCGGGCCATGAAGGCTATCGACCCGGCGCGCCCCACCACTGTGATATATCCGTCAGTGAAAGGAATTGCTTCCGGGCTCGTGGCTACCGACGGCTCGGCGGGATTCAGGATATGCGGTGCGGAATTTGCAGCGCGCCTGTGCCGTGAACTCGGCAAGCCGGTGGTGTCTACATCGGCTAACATCAGCGGTCACCCCGCTCCTGCGCGATTCGCCGACATATCCCCCGAGATTACCGCTGCGGTGGATTACGTGGTGGAATACGGGCGCGACGACGCAGGTTCCACTCCCCCCTCTCGCATCGTGAAACTCAACAGTGACAACTCCATAACCGTGTTACGCCCATGAAAGCCGCCACGCTGAGACTTCGCAAGGTCGGACGCTCGCTCCACACGCTGTTCCTGAGCTTCCTGCTCTGGCGCCAGCGCCACATCAAGGAGCGCACCTTCGTGATGATTCTTGCCCTCGTGGTGGGAATCGCCTGCGGATTTGCCGCCCTGCTCCTCAAGTGGCTCATCCACGTGATCGCCGGAGTGCTTACGAGTCATCTCGCCCTTTCTACCGGCAACTGGCTGCTGCTCGTCTACCCGCTCGCCGGCATCATGATCACGAGCATGTATGTGCGCTACATCGTCCGCGACAATATCTCCCACGGTGTCACCCGGGTACTCTATGCCATCTCCCAGAACAAGAGTCGCCTGAAGCCCCACAATATATATACGTCGGTCATTGCATCGTCGATCACTATCGGATTCGGCGGGTCGGTGGGAGCCGAGGGACCTATCGTGTACACCGGAGCGGCTATCGGCTCCAACATCGGGCGAGTGTTCCGCCTCTCGCCGAGAATACTCATGATACTCGTGGGCTGCGGAGCTGCCGCCGGTATCGCAGGCATCTTCAAGGCACCAATCGCAGGGATGCTTTTCACGCTCGAAGTGCTCATGATCGACCTCACCACCGTCTCGGTCATGCCGCTGCTGATTTCGGCCATCTCGGCCTCTACGGTAGCCTACGTGTTCACCGGCTATACCCCGGAGTTTACCTTTACACAGAGCGAGGTGTTCCTGACAGGCCGCATCCCCTACGTCATCCTGATGGGACTCTTCCTCGGATTCGTGTCGCTCTACTTCACCCGCGTGATGGGCCTGATGGAAGGTGCATTCAAGCGCATCAAGTCAGTGTGGGGCAAGATCCTCGCCGGCGGATCCATCATCGCCCTGCTCGTGTTCCTTTTCCCCCCGCTCTACGGCGAAGGCTACTCTTCAATTACAGCCCTCATCAACGGCCACACAGCCGAGATCGTCGACCGCTCGATATTCTACAGCGACCGTAACGAGGTGTGGTTCATCATCTTCTTCGTCGGTGCGATCGTGTTGCTTAAAGCCTTCGCCACATCGGCCACCAACGGTGCCGGAGGTGTCGGCGGTACATTCGCCCCCTCTCTCTACGTGGGCGCGATGGCCGGATTCTTTTTCGCCTACACCCTCAACGCCATCTTCGACCTCGACCTCTCCACCAAGAACTTCGCCCTTATGGGCATGGCCGGAGTGATGAGCGGTGTAATGCACGCCCCGCTCATGGGCATCTTCCTCACCGCTGAGATGACCGGAGGCTACTCCCTGTTCCTGCCGCTGCTGATAGTGTCGACAATCTCCTACGGAACCATACGCATCTTCGAGCCTTACAGCATCTACACCCGCCGCCTCGCCCGCGAGGGCAAGCTACTGACCCACCACAAGGACCGCGCCGTGCTGACTCTCCTGAAGATGGACAATGTCATCGAGACCGATTTCGTAGCCGTCAACCCCAAGATGAACCTCAAGCAGATGGTCGATGCCATCTCGCGCTCCTCGCGCAACCTTTTCCCCGTGCTTAACACCGACGGTACTCTCGTCGGAGTGGTGATCCTCGACGAGATACGCAACATCATGTTCCGTCCCGACCTGTACAAGCGCATGTATGTCAACCAGTTCATGTCCATGCCTCCGGTAAAGATCGAGGTAGGGCAGAGCATGGAAAGCGTCATGAAAGCCTTTGACGATTCCGGAGCCTGGAACCTGCCCGTGGTCGAGAACGGCCGATATGTAGGATTCGTCTCCAAGAGCAAGATCTTCAACTCCTACCGCCGCGTCCTCCGCCACTACTGCGAGGACTGACCTATCCAAAAGAATCCTTTTGCCGTTAAAACATGTTAATTTCATTAAATTATTATCCGGCTTTGGCAGAAATACTATAACTTTGCCAAAAATTCAACAAGAATTTTATCAAACATTAATTTTTATAATAATTCCAATCAGGTATGAAGAAATTCTACACTCTTCTTTCAGTTGCCCTCGCCGGCACTATGATGGTATCGGCCGCCGTCCGTGTAACCGATGCTAAGCCCGCAGCCATTTTCGAATCAAAGACTATCGCTGCCAAGGCCATCGACACCACTCCCGTCAAGGTTGAAAAGAAGGCCGTCGCCCGCAAGGCTCCCGCCAAGGTTGAAGCCGCCGAAGCAGCTGCTATTTCAGGCGAATACCTCTTCAAGTCCTACGCCCGTGACTTCGACACCAAAAAGGCCTACTGGATGAACATGTCAGTTCCCTACGTTGAAGTACAGGAAGACAACTCGGTAATCCTCGAAGGTTTCTGGTGGTCAACCGTAGTCCTCGAAGCTACTTACGATCCCGAAACTTCCACCATCACCATTCCCACTACCTCCACCGGTATGGTCCCCACCACTACCGGCGACAAGGAGATCCACTTCTATGTGATCGACTTCGACACCATGACTCCCAAGGATCTCGTGCTCACCGTTGATACCGACAACCGTTGCCTCTACTGGGAGCCCGCTGTAACCGACGGTTACTATGACGAGACCCTCCTTGTCAGCGACTCCAACATCAGCGACGGTTCACGCATCTACGAGCAGATGTATGACTGCTCGCTCAACGAGATCAACGCTATCATGGCATGGGCAGCCCTCGATGCCAACGGCCAGCCCGTCTACGATGCCGAAGGTAATCTCGAAATGGACCAGACTTATGTTTACGCTGCCAAGGAAGGCACCAACCTCGTGGTTAACAACTTCCTCGATTACTCAGTCCTCAACGGTCAGGCCGGTTGCTTCGACAAGCCCGTTACCTTCACTATCGACAACGAGGCTCAGACCATCACTGCTGCCAACCAGACCATGACCTGGAATTTCTCTGACGGTGACATCGTTTGCAACGTTTGTGGCATTGACGAGTCCGGCTACTTCAACATCGACAATCCTACCGTAACTTTCGTAGGTGACGAAGCTACCCTCGAATCAGGTGCAACTATCACTGACTTCTACACTGAAGTTGTAGGTATCCTCTTCGAACTCGATGGTGACTACTACGGCCAGGACTTCTATGAAGTTGAACTCATCGTTCTTGAGCCCCTCTTCAGCGGCGAATCAGGCATCGCTGACGTGATCGCCAACGACAACACCAACGCTCCCGTTGAATACTTCAACCTCCAGGGCGTTAAGGTTGAGAACCCCGCCGCCGGTCTCTACATCCGTCGTCAGGGCAACCAGGCCACCAAGGTCCTCGTTAAGTAATCTATCCTTAGACAATACTCATTCAGGGCGCGGCTTGAGAGCCGCGCCCTTTTTATGTGAACACTTTCAACCGCGCCGGCGTTATCTTTACATATATCATCACTTTTCAACGTTCACATAAAATCAATTTGTATGCTTTGCACCATAATTCCAACCCATACGGTTGCCACATGGCTCCTCGAAACCATCTATAAGGTGCTCGACGCGATCGGGCTCCGCCATGACCGCACTACCGAAGAAATCATCTACGTGGCCGTGATCGTGGTCATAGCCCTGCTCATCGGTTGGTTGCTCAAAGTCGCGATAGTGTGGCTCGTGGAAAAGATTATCGCTGTGAAGAAGCCCAATACCGCCGCTCTCCTCACTCACTATCACGTCTTTACACGCACGTCGAAAGTGATTCCTCCGCTCGTGATCCTGACGCTGCTTCCATTCGCCTTCGCCAAAACCTCCACTTTGCTCGATATCTCCGAGCGGCTTGTGTGGGTCTACACGATAATCATGTTCACGATCGCAATCAATTCGATCATCACCATGATATGGGTGGGCTACAACACCAAGCGCAACACCCGCAACTTGCCCCTTAACGGCGTGCTCAACACCATCGTCGGCCTGATATGGATCATCTCAGCCATCATAGTGGTATCGGTACTCATTAACAAGTCCCCGGCCATGCTCCTGACCGGCCTCGGCGCATTTGCCGCAGCCCTGATGCTCGTGTTCAAGGACAGCATTTTGGGATTCGTGGCCGGTATCCAGCTGTCGCAGAACGATATGCTCCGTGTCGGTGACTGGATTGTAGTCCCCTCGACGATTGCCAACGGTATAGTTATCGACGTGTCACTCTCAGCCGTAAAGGTGCAGAACTGGGACAATACCATCGTCACCCTTCCCCCCTATACCCTCATTTCCACTTCTTTCCAGAACTGGCGCGGAATGAAGGACAGCGGTTGCCGCCAGATCGCCCGCTCCGTGATAGTCGACGTCAATTCCATCGCGCCTCTTGAACCGGGTAAAGCCGATGAACTCGCCGCCCGCTATCCGCTGCTAAAGCCCTGGCTTGACAAGACCCGCGCCGCAGGGCAGCCTACATACGATCCCGGACTCGCCACCGTCAACGGTTCGCTCGAAACCAACCTCGGCCTACTCCGCGCCTACCTCTGCGCCTACCTGCTCGACAACAAGGCAATCGCCCACAACCAGCAGATCCTCGTGCGCACGATGGCTCCCGTGCCCGAAGGTATACCCCTCCAGATCTGGGCCTTCACAGCCACTACTGCCTGGACCGCCTACGAGGCTATCCAGAGCGCCATTTTCGAGCATCTGATCGCCGTGGCTCCCGACTTCGGCCTCGAAATCTACAACGAGGAAAGCGGCAAGGACGCAATATCGACCGTTACCGTCGACATGCTTCCTCCGACCTCAGCCGACTCCTCCGATACTTCAACCTCAACCCCCGCTCCCAAACAATGAAACGCCTCCACCGCATCCTCTCGACCGCAGCGCTCATTCTTGCCGCAGTCATCCCTGCCCGCGCGCAGTACTTCCAGATAGCCTCGCAAGTGCGCGACCTCATCTCTCCCGCCCTCACCGGCGGCTCGGCCTACAAGGGATATGTCGAAGCCTCCGTGCTTCCCGGCATCGGCTCCAACAGGGCAACATTCTACGGTGTCTCCACCTCACAGGGCTATCAGTACCGCTCATGGTTCTTCATGGGAGCCGGTATAGGAGTCGACGTGGCCACGGCAGTCCTACCCACGGGAGTCACAGGCGAGACCATCCGCCCATCCTATTTCGGCCACGAGACCGCCACCACCAAGGCAATGATCCCCGTTTTCACCGATTTCCGCTTCAATCTCGGGAAATCCACCTCCACGTCGGCCTACATCGACCTGAAGCTCGGAGCCACATGGCTCATCGGCGGCAGCTACCTCCAGCTTGCCGACAAGTGCCTCGGCTCATCGGCCCAGTTCTATATGAAGCCCTCGGTAGGAGTGCGCATTCCCGTCAGCGTCACCTCCTCCCGCCGGGCCATCGACATTGGCCTCACCTATCAGCTCATCACCTCTGACCGCAACTATGGCTACGGTTCATCAACCGTATCACTCAACAATATCGGCGTCACCCTCGCCTACGAGTGGTAACCACCCCCTTTTACGTGAAAAAGACCGGCATCTGTTACAGCAGAGACCGGTCTTTTTTCAGTATGGTTTCTTAATCAGAAATGGCTCGAACCGTCAAAGCAGTGGGTGCAGATCTTGCTCTTGGGAAGGCCGATGGCCTTGACGAGGTCTTCGATAGTGTTGAATTTCAGCGAGGTGAGACCGAAATGCTCGCGCATTTTCTCCACGAGGGCATTATACTCGGGAGTGCCGGTTTTGGTATAGGCTTCGAGATTCTTGTTGGGGTCACCTTCAAGCTCCTCGATGATGCGACGGGTCAGGAGCTCCATGTCGCTCTTTGACGAAGTAAAGCCCACGTAGCGGCAACCGTAGATGAGCGGGGGACAGGCGATGCGCATGTGCACCTCCTTGGCGCCGCAGTCATAGAGCACCTTGACGTTGTCGTTGAGCTGAGTGCCGCGCACTATTGAGTCGTCGCAGAAGAGCGCGCGCTGCCCCTTGAGCAGGGCCTTGTTGGGCACGAGTTTCATCTTGGCCACCAGGTCACGCATCGACTGGTCGGCCGGCATGAAGCTGCGGGGCCATGTGGGAGTATACTTTGAAATCAACCGGCGGTAAGGCACGCCCTTGCCGGCGGCATAGCCGAGCGCCATGCCCACGCCGGAATCAGGAATACCGCAGGCACAGTCCACTTCGTTTTCATCAGTGCTGCCCATCTTGAAGCCCGACTTGAAGCGCACGTCCTCAACATTGGCGCCCTCGTAGGTAGATGTCGGGAAGCCGTAGTATACCCAGAGGAAGGCGCAAATCTGCATCTCCTTACCGGGAGCCACGAGCTGCTTCACTTCATCAGCAGTCACCTCCACCACTTCACCGGGACCGAGGTCGCGCACCACCTCATAGTCAAGGTTAGGAAGCGAGGTTGATTCCGAGCAAAGTGCATAGGCACCCTCCTTGTGGCCCAGGATGATCGGAGTGCGGCCCAGGCGGTCGCGAGCAGCGATAATCGAGTGCTCGGTGAGAATCAGCATGGAGCATGAACCCTTGATCTTGTCAAATACATTCTTGATTCCCTCCTCGAAAGTCTTACCCTGAGTGATGAGCAGGGCGATGAGTTCGGTCTGGTTGGTGTAACCCGAGCTGAGTTCGGCAAAGTGCTTGCCGTCAGCAAGCAGTTCCTTCTCCAGCTCCTCCAGATTACAGATCTTGGCGATGGTGACTATCGCAAACCGCCCCAGGTGGGAATTGATGATGATAGGTTGCGGGTCAGTGTCGCTGATCACGCCTATTCCCATAAAGCCCTTGAACTTAGGTAGTTCCTTTTCAAACTTCGTGCGGAAATACGTGCTTTCAAGACTGTGGATCGAGCGACAGAACTTTTTTTCGACGTTGTCCCATGTGGCAAGGCCACCGCGACGGGTACCGAGGTGTGAGTTATAGTCCACACCATAAAACAGGTCATTGCGGCAAGCATCCTTGGATGCTACTCCGAAAAATCCTCCCATAGTTTATGTGTAAAAAAATTAAAAATTTTAAGGCGCAAAGGTAGTGAAAAAATCCCGTAATTTCACAACCATTCTCAAATTTTTTTCAACATTTTTTCACTAAAGTAGGTCAAGTAGGTCACGCGAAGGTTTGTCTCATGGTGGAGGATTCCTCAACTCGATATTTTACAGCTTGATCATCTCGCCCAGCTGCCGGTAGTAATCGGCTGTGTAGTAGGTATCAAAGCCGGGGGTAAATGTCAGCTCGCCGAATTTTGGTTGCCCGTCGATGATATAGAAATCGACCCGCAGGTAAGGGAAACCCTTGGAGAACGTGGCGGCAAGCTCTTTAAGCCGGTCAAAACATGCGGGCTTCTCCATAGGCTTGGCCAGCGTCAGCAATTCGCAGGAGGTATCGAGTACCTCGGGCATGGGATTCCAGTCCATGTCATAGACCATGTAGCTCTTGCGATGGGTGCCCGCCACGCGGTCGGAATAGACTGTTACCGAGCGCGGAACCCCGTTGAAGCAGTTGAACTTATAGTCGATCAGCGATGAGCCGGGGTGGTCATGGTCCACGAGCAGTTCCTCACATATCAGCTTGGGTTCGATGAGCGAATAGTGCCGCTCGCCGGTCAGGTTGCCGTATTTGAGCGTCAGCCATGAGTTGAGCAGGCGGCGGGTGGCCGGGATGTCGAGGGCCGACTTGTCGGGCACGATGAGATTGGTCGTGCAGCCGTTGTTGGTCTTCAGCACAAACGACCGCGGCAACTTATCGAAATCTATCTCATCGGCGCTGTCATATACGCCATAAAGCTCCGGGAGCAGATCTTCGCCTCCCACCCGGGCCACGTAGTCCCTGACGCGGTACTTGTCGGCCCTCCATGCCCATTCCTTAAGGTCGCTGTGGAGCAGGAGCCAAAGCACTTTCTCATGATAGGTCACGGGATTTTTCTCGGGCAGGAAACGGTGATAGGCTTTCAGGTAGCGCAGCTTGATGATCTGCCGCCAGCAGGGGCCGAGCAGATTCTGAAACGGACGGAGAAGATGAAACTTATAGGTCAACGCCATGGCGTGAATAAATCTTTGATAGTGTGTTACGTACTTGCAGGGGAGAGTATTGCGAGGCAACGACGCGCGACCGCCGTCCCATCTCCTTCACCAGGTCCTGTCGGTCCACAACCGTGGTCATCGCATCGGCCAGAGCCCTGACATCGCCCGGGGTGATGAGGAAACCGTTGACACCGTCAGTGACAACCGACGGTATTCCCCCCACTTCAGTGGCAATGACGGGCATCTCCCATGCCATTCCTTCAAGAATCGACACCGGCTGCCCCTCGAAATACGACGGGAGGACATAGCAGTCACACAGGCGCAGGAGCCTTTCCTTATCCTCACCGGTCACCCAGCCCTCAAGCAAGATATTGTCTTCAAGCCCATGGGAGACGATAAAGCTTCTCAGGGCAGATTCCTCTGACCCGGTCCCGCCTATGTGCACCACCACCTTGTCGCGCACGTTACGCGGCAGCAATGCCACAGCCTCGGCAAGGTCCATCACTCCCTTGGCGCGCTCAAGCACTCCCAGGAAAAGAAACCGTGTCTTGCCGTCGGTCTTCCCGCCGCGGGTCACTTCGGCAGGATAATCCACCGGATTCGGCACCACGTTGACCCGCTCCACGCCCTGCGACCTGAAGAAATCTCCCCACTGGTCGGTAAGGCATATCACCTCGTCGCAACTGTTGAGAGCCGCGGTGATTCCCTCGGGGTCAGTGGCAAGGAAATCGCGGAAACCGCCGCCGTGCACGTGCATCACCACCTTCCGGCCAAGCCGTCGGGCAAGGCGCGCGAAATACATCTTGCGGCGGAAACTGGCATTGGAGGCCGAGTGGATGTGCACGATCCTTATCCCGGGATTGCGCAGCAACAGCCATGCCGCCTTGCGGTAGGCCGACACGAAATCGGCAATCTTGCGCAACCGCGATCCTCCGCGATATGACGAAACGAATCTCGCACCGGGCATCATGGCCTGATAGGCCGCGATCACGGCGTCCATTCCGCCGCGTGAACGGGGACCTATAATCATAATTTCGTCGAAGCGTTTCATGGATCTTGCAATTGGGGAATGCAAAATTACGCAATATTTTTAATTTCTCAAAATACTGTCATGGCCACCCCTCGCCGGAATTTCCTTCCCGTCCCTACCGTCCCGTGAATCAGGAGTATATGCGTCCACGGGGAGCGACGGAGCGACAGCTGCTCCTGAAAAAATCTAAAAAAATCGGCACGGATTGCATGATTGTGGCATTTTTTTGCTATTTTTGAGAAAAATATCATTAAAACATTCTCTATTATGGCAAAAGTATTAGGAGCTGTGGAGATAGACCGCGAGCGCTGCAAGGGTTGCGACCTCTGCGTGGTGGCTTGTCCATGTGGCGTTCTGGCACTCCAGACCAAGGAAGTCAACAACCGGGGCTACAATTACGCCTTCGACAATGACCCCGACAAGTGTATAGGCTGCGCGGCCTGCGCCGAGGTGTGTCCCGACGGCTGCATCACCGTCTACCGTGTCGTGGAGCGGTGATCCTGCTTTTTTCTCATGAATATTAACGCATAAAATCATAAATCAATGGAAGAAGAAATCCGATTGATGAAAGGAAATGAGGCTGTGGCCCATGCCGCGATCCGTTACGGTGTCGACGGCTACTTCGGCTATCCGATCACGCCTCAGAGCGAAATCCTCGAAACTCTCGAAGAACTCATGCCCTGGGAGACTACCGGAATGGTAGTGCTTCAGGCCGAGAGCGAGGTAGCCGCAATCAATATGGTATACGGCGGAGCATCGACCGGCAAGGCCGTCATGACCTCGTCGTCATCGCCCGGCGTCAGCCTCAAGATGGAAGGTATATCCTATGTTGCCGCCGGCGAGCTGCCAGCGCTGATAATCAACTGTATGCGCGGCGGTCCCGGCCTCGGCACCATCCAGCCTTCCCAGGCCGACTATTTCCAGGCCACAAAGGGCGGAGGCCACGGCGACTACCGCCTGATCGTGCTTGCCCCCGCCACCGTCCAGGAGATGGCCGACTTCGTAGGGCTCGGCTTTGACCTCGCCTTCAAGTACCGCACTCCGGTGATGATGCTTGCCGACGGCGTAGTGGGCCAGATGATGGAGAAAGTCATCCTGCCCCCGGCCCGTCCCCGACGCACCGACGAGGAAGTGGCCCGCCAGTGTCCCTGGGCAGTTACCGGCAAGCCCGCCACCCGTCGGCCCAACATCCTCACCACCCTGGAGCTCGACCCCATGCTCATGGAGAAGCACAACGAGGCTCTTCAGGAAAAATACGCCCTTATCGCCGATAACGAGGTCAGGTTCCAGGAATACTTCACCGACGACTGCGAATACCTCATCATGGCCTTCGGCTCGGTAGCCCGAATCTGCCTCAAGGCCATCGAAGAGCTGCGCAAGGAAGGCATCAAGGTAGGGCTTCTGCGCCCCATCACCCTGTGGCCCTTCCCGTCAGCCGCCGTGGAGCGTCTCGCCCCGCAGGTCAAGGGCATCATCGTGGCCGAGCTTAACGCCGGTCAGATGATCGAAGACGTCATGCTGGCCACCAAAAACATTACCCCGGTCTATCACTTCGGCCGCACAGGCGGCATCGTCCCCGATCCTCAGGAAGTGATCGACGCTTTCTACAACTATTTCACTCCCGAGTCATGACACGCGATCACATCAAGAAACCCGAAAATATCGTTGCAGCAAAGCCACGCCTGCTCAACGACAACACTATGCACTACTGCCCCGGCTGCTCCCACGGTGTAGTCCACAAAATCATCGCCGAGGTTATCGACGAGATGGGTGTCGAGGACAAGACAATCGGCATCGCACCCGTGGGATGTGCGGTGATGGCTTACAATTATATAGATGTGGACTGGATCGAGGCCGCCCATGGCCGCGCTCCTGCCATAGCCACGGCTGTCAACCGCCTGTATCCTGACCGCCTCGTGTTCACATATCAGGGCGACGGCGACTTCGCCGCAATAGGTACAGCCGAGTCGATCCACGCAGCCAACCGCGGCGAGAACATCGCCATAATCTTCATCAACAATGCCATTTACGGCATGACCGGCGGTCAGATGGCCCCCACCACCCTCGAAGGGATGAAGACAGCGACCACTCCCTACGGCCGCCGCGCCGACCTCAACGGCTATCCCATCAAGATCTCCGACATCCTGGCCATGCTCGACGGTACCTGCTACGTGACCCGACAGGCCGTCCACACTCCCGCCTCGGTCAAGAAGGCCAAGAAAGCTATAAGGAAAGCATTTGAAAACGCGCTGGCCCATCGCGGCACCTCGGTGGTCGAGATCGTAGCCACCTGCTCGTCGGGCTGGAAGATGTCGCCCGCGAAAGCCAACCAATGGATGGCCGAGCACATGACCGAAAAATATCCCCTTGGCGATTTAAAAGACACTACAACAGTATGAAAGAAGAAATCATCATAGCAGGCTTCGGCGGACAGGGTGTACTGTCGATGGGCAAGATCCTCGCCTACGCCGGCCTTATGCAGGACCTCGAAGTGACTTGGATGCCCTCCTACGGCCCCGAACAGCGCGGCGGCACGGCCAATGTGACCGTGATCCTCAGCGACGAGGCCATCAGCTCGCCGGTGCTCAACAAGTATGACACCGCCGTGATCCTCAACCAGCAGAGCCTTGACAAGTTTGAGTCGAAGGTGAAGCCCGGCGGAACTCTCATCTACGATCCTTACAGTATCCACCACGCGCCCTCCCGCACCGATATCAACGTAATCGCCGTGCCGGCCATGGAAGCCACCCTTGAAATGGAAAGCTCCAAAGCCTACAACATGGTGCTCCTCGGCGCGCTCCTCAAGGCCCGCGGACTCGTGGAGGTGGAGGCCGTAATGAAAGGCCTTAAGAAGACCCTCCCCGAGCGTCACCACCATCTCCTGCCCATGAACCGCAACGCCATTCTCAAGGGAATGGAACTCGTCTGATTAGATTAACAGGAATTATGTCACACACTTCTGATCCCGAGGCCGTAAAGTCGCGCCTCGACTCGCTCCGCGCTATCATGGCAGCGGCAGGGGTGGATGCGGTAATCATCCCCCGCACTGACCCTCACCTGAGCGAATACCTGTCGTCACACTGGCAGGTGGTCCGCTTCTTCAGCGGATTCACCGGCTCGGCTGCCACCCTCGTGGTGACTGCCGACAAGGCCCTGCTTTGGACTGACTCGCGCTATTTCCTTCAGGCTACCGAGCAGCTCGCCGGCAGCGGCATAGAGCTCATGAAGGAGGGCCTGCCGGCTACTCCCTCAGTCAACAGCTACCTTATTTCCACCCTTGCCAAGGGCGACACCGTAGCCATCGACGGCAACCTGATTTCGATTGATGCCGTGGCCGGGCTCGCTGCCGAGCTCAACCGTGCAGGGCTGAACCTTGTCACTGAATTTGACTTCATCGACCGTGTGTGGGCCGACCGCCCTGCCCTCCCCGACGCGCCGGTGTTCATCCACCCCGTGGAAATAGCCGGTGAAGACGCGGCTTCAAAGATAACCCGCGTGCTCGCCGAAGCCGGAAAGCAGGGTGCCGGAGCCGCTTTTATCTCCGCCCTCGACGAAATTGCATGGATTCTCAACATCCGCTCGTCCGACGTGCCTTGCAACCCCGTGGCGACCTCGTTTCTCTACCTGTCGCCCGATGCCTCGGTGCTGTTTGTCGACCCTGTCAAGATTTGCCCTGAGGTTGAGGAAGCCCTCAAAAAATATGGCGTGACAGTAAGGCCCTACCGCGATGCCGCCTCATTCCTTGCCGCACTCCCGGCTGAAAGCTGCGTGCTCGTCGACAAGGCCCGTACCACTTCGAGAATCCACACTTCGCTCGCCGGCAAAGCCGTGCTTGGATCGTCGGTCGTAGCGCTCCTCAAGGCCGTAAAGAATCCCGTGCAGATCGAGGGAATCCACCGCGCGATGGTGCGCGACGGCGTGGCAATGGTGCGCTCCCTCATGCGCATCGAGAGCCTCGTCGCATCAGGCAAGGAATTTTCCGAGACCGACGTTGCCGACATCCTTCTGGAGGAGCGCCGCAAGGGTGAGAATTTCTTCGACCTCAGTTTCGGCACCATAGCCGGTTACGGGGCCAACGGTGCCATAGTGCATTATGAGCCGTCCCCTGCCACCGCAGCTACCGTGAAACCGGGATCATTGCTGCTAATCGACTCCGGTGCCAACTATCTCGACGGCACCACCGACCTTACCCGCACCATCGCAATAGGCACTCCTACCGATGATATGCGCCACGACTTCACCCTCGTGATGAAAGGCCACATCGCCATCGCAACCTCAGTATTTCCCGAAGGGACGCGCGGCGCTCAACTCGACGCCCTGGCGCGTATGCCGCTCTGGAAAGAGGGCAAGAGTTACCTCCATGGCACCGGCCACGGCGTAGGATTCTTCCTCAATGTTCACGAAGGCCCCCAGAGCATCCGTCTCAACGACACCTTCGCCCCGCTGATGCCTGGAATGTTGACCTCCAACGAGCCCGGAATATACCTCTCCGGCCGCTATGGAATCCGCTGCGAGAACCTGGTGCTGACCGTTGCCGACATGACCACCGAGCATGGCAACTTCTATTGCTTCGAGACCGTGACGCTCTGCCCCTTTGACCGCACCCTCTTTGAGCTCGAATCCATGACCGACGAGGAAATCCAGTGGGTCGACGATTATCATGCCATGGTCTACGACCGCCTCAGCCCGGCCCTCGCCACCGATGCCGAGCGCCGGTGGCTGCGCGAGGCTACAAAATCACTTCTCATTATTGACTGACACAGGAAATGGCTCTTATAATACCCGTGCGCGGGTTTACCCCGCAGATAGGTGAGGACACGTTCCTCGCCCCCAATGCTACCGTGATAGGCGACACCGTGATAGGAAGCGGCTGCTCGGTGTGGTTCAATGCCGTGATACGCGGCGACGTCAATTCAATCCGCATCGGCGACCGCGTCAACATCCAGGACGGATCAGTCCTCCACACCCTCTATCAGAAATCCACCATCGAGATAGGCAACGACGTATCGATAGGTCACAACGTTACCATCCACGGTGCCAAGATCCACGACTTCGCCCTCATAGGCATGGGAGCCGTGGTGATGGACGATGCCGAGGTAGGCGAAGGCGCTCTTGTGGCCGCCGGTGCCGTAGTGCTGTCGCGCACCAAGATCGGTCCCAACGAGCTGTGGGGTGGCGCGCCCGCCAAGTTCATAAAGATGGTCGACCCCGAGACCTCACGCGAACTCAATACCAAGATTGCCCGCAACTACCTGATGTACTCCCGCTGGTACACCGACCCCGAAAACACGGGCGAGTGACCCGTCTCTCATGGTAGTCACCCGTTGAGCAATACGATTGCGTAACACATAAAGCGGCGCGGAAGTCAATCGACTCCGCGCCGCTTTATGTGTTGCACCGTGCAAATTAATTATTGTAAAGCTCGCGCAGTTTCTTGTTGCAATCAAGAAGAATACGCACGAAGAAAGTACCGTTCTCCTTGAAATCTTCCATATTGGAGAGATACTGCTTGATGGTGATGGCAACGGTATCTTCAGAAATAAAGTCGATTCTGACAAACTTAAGGCCACCCTGAGCCTCGTCGGCTGCGCGACGCAATTTGCTCATGTTGCTGTCCTCGATACCCACCAGGCAATACATATCCATGTATACGCCGGGGCCGAAGTTGGTATAATCCACATAGATTGTCTTCCCCTCGCTCTTGAACATCAGGTCACCGTCAGAATCTATCTGAGGCACGTAACCCTCATTCTTAAGATACTCCATAGTCTGGTTCTGGAATGTAAGAGCCTTGCCCGTAGGTCTTTCAGCGAAAGCGCTCACCGAGCATATCACGGCGAGCATTAAGGAAAAGAGAAATTTTTTCATAGCTAATTATGTTTTTGAGTTTTAAAAATCTTAAAGATAATGACAAGTCACCCGGTAGCGACGAATCTCCACAAAGATAATAATTATTTCTTAAACAACACATTCTCCCGCTGAAAATTCCTGCTAAACCATCACAAAAACAAAGAATCTTAAGCTGAATTACATGCGCGGGCGATTAAAAATTTGCATGTCACGAAAAAAAACATTACCTTTGCCACTGTAATTCGGGGCGTAGCGCAGCCCGGTTAGCGCACCTGCTTTGGGAGCAGGGGGTCGCGAGTTCGAATCCCGCCACCCCGACCATTACACTTCAATTGCCTGTAAACATTGTGTTTACAGGCAATTTCATTTCTATCAAAGGTGTAATACGGGCGCGTGGCCGGGTCTATAGTAACAAGTTGAGGTTGGTGAGCGTAGGGCGTGCAAAGCACGCCGAACCATCGTAACACCATTCGCCGAAGCTTGCGGAGGCGATTGGTGCATAACGACAGCACTCTCCCGATCCGCCCCATGAAACCTGCCGTCAAATCTATAACCGTCAACTATTCCCCCTCCACGTTTTCCGGCAGATCGTATTGGGCGAGGCTGGCACGAAGGGAGTCGACTATCATGGCCCGCAGCTCGGGGGGCGAAATAACCTTGATATTCGGGCCGAGCGACAGGAGTTCCTGAACGAAGTCGGTAGTCAGCTTCAGATTGTAATAGAATATCGAGTAATTATCGTGGATTACCTCGCTCTGGGATCGGTGCAGAGGGAGGGCGCGCAGGTATTTGGCCTGGTGCGAATCGGCCCGGATGGCTACATGATGCGTCGTGCCCTGAGTGAAGATGATTCCGAAAGCATCGGCCACGAATTCCTCGGCATCGAAATGCGGCGGAATCGTGAATGTTGATTCATCGAGCGTGACGTCGGTCATGCGGTCGAGAGCGTAAGTCTTTATGGTATCGTCCTTTACATTGCGTCCGGTTACATACCACCGCTGCCTGAATATCTTCAGGAAGTAGGGCTCCACCACCACTCCGCGGGTGGGATTGACGCGGGTGTAGGGATGATAAGTAAATCTCAGGGGATGATTGCCTCGCAGTCCTTCGGTGACGGTTGCCAGATGATCGCGCGCCGACGGGACATCTTCGAGAAACACACGCGAAGATATGTCGCGCACTCCGCTGAGCACGTCGCTGATCGTGGCCGAGTTGAGAAGCCAGTCGGTCACGCTGCCGTCATGGCCGCCCGCACCTTTTATGGAATACTCGTAAGTGGCGGGATTGCACTCGATAGTGATGTTGAACAGGTCCTCGATTGCCTGACGATAGGTGTAGAACGTGCGCCGTGGAAGCGGTGAGCCGTCAGAGTACCTCGACCTCATCCACAGTTCATTAAGCCGCTCGCGGGTTATCGTGCCGTAGCGCACTATCGTGTCGATTATCCAGATGTATTTTCCTAAAAGATTACGTGACATGGCAGGGAAGCGATGAATAATGTTCAAATTTACTGATTTTTTCATATAAACGACCCAAGTTTCTTGAATAATCGCTTTAAATTCTGTCAAAATGATGATAAAAGCAAAAAAATCGCCCGAAAATCATTATCTTTGCATCTGCCTGAAAAAACACGTTGGAATCAAGTAACGCACCTAATTATACAACATGAACAAAACGATTATCACTGCCGCGCTTGCGGCCTTGCTGAGCCTCGGAGCTACGGCAGGCATCCGCTCTACCGAAGATTTCCGCCGTAAAGCAGCTGAGGAGGTCCCTTTCAAGTGGGCTCCTAAGCATGAAGAAAACAAATGGAAACTGATGTCGACCCGCCCGGGCAATGCCGCAAAGGCTTTTGCCACGGTAACTGAGGCCGATGTCAGCTGGAGCGGAGCCGACGGTTACAGCTACCTTGAGATGCCCGACGGCTCGATATGGTTCACTTCCACCACCATCACCAAGGAGGTGCTGACTCAGTCGGAATACTACACCGACTATGCCTACACCGGTATCGAGGTGACCATCTACGACAGCAACTTCAACAAGGCCGGCTACATCAACGCCCCCATCAACGTGCCCGAAGGCTATGCCTACTGCTCTTCGCTCGACATAGGCGCAACCGTGACCCGCAACTTCTTCAACTCCGACAGCAATTTCGAGGTGATGGTAATGTATAATTTCCGCCCCGAAAATGACTACGGAGCCGTGCCTTTCACCGAGGTATTCTCGCTGCAGGGCGCCGATACTCCGGCCCAGAGCGTGATGACAGTCCCCGGATACTATGTGTCGGCGGTCAACGCATCGACCTCTTCGTGGAGCGAGGATTACTATATGACATTCTTCGCAGGCGAGAATTACACTGACGATGAGATCCTCTACACGTTTGACATCTACACCAAGGCTACTTACAGCAATCCTCTGGCCTCGGTGCTGAAAAGTTTCACCGTCGACATGGTCTATGTGATGGCCGACGGCGAGAACGAGTCGCTCCCCGTGCTGCTCAACGCCCACGACGGCACCGTCTACGTAGCCGTTTCGAGGTATGAGAAGACTTTCTTCGCCAATCCCTTCAATCCGTTTGACGACACGCTGTCGCCCGACAACAAATACATCATCGACCTCTACAAGTCCACTCAGGGCTGGGGCACCAAGGAACTGAACCTGGCGTCGACCACCGAAATCCCATGCGAGACCCCGGCCGAGCCTTACATGATGCGCTCCTACTGCCTGGGCCGTTTCAGCTATACCGACGATGTGTCATTTGACTTCGGCACCGGCGACGAGCCTGCCTACATTATCTCGGTCACCGATGCCGACATGCGCGACAATTCCGAGTCATTCTTCGCCATCTACAGTGTCGACGCTCAGGTAATGGAGACATTTGGCCTCAACACCGATGCCCTGCTCCTCCTTTCCGATGTCGACGGCTATCCCACCCAGTACTGCTTCGTACAGCCCGGCCCCGACGGGAACTATCAGTTCAATATGGTCAACTATCCCCAGCTCGACATCGCCGCCACGCTGCCCATCGCCGTGGAGAGCGACGGCGATCTCTACGGCCTTTCGTTCACGCTCGACCGCGTGGCCGGCAACGGATCCTATCTCTATGCCGTGGCCTCCAACACCGGACGCGAGACCGAAACCGGAGAGACCTACCACCCCGTCCTGTGGTTTGACCGCAACGGCATACTCACCGGCGTAGACCGCATCATGGGAGGAAAAGACGTGGTGATGATGAGCCCATATATCGCAGCCAACGGCTTGTCGCCCTACGTGTTCAATACCGACGTTAAGCATGAATACATGGCATTCGTGCTCCGTACACCCGACCTCGGCACCACGGCCGGCGTTTACAACCTGATCGTGGTCAACGAGGACGGCGAAGACAACCTCTGCTACGTGTTTCCCGACGATGCCACGAGCATCACCGCATCGCTCGTCAACATGTCTGACCAGCCCGCCATCTGGATATCCTACCGCATAGCCGGTGCCGACGAATACTATTCCGACTTCATCAAGCTCCCCCTCAACAAGATGGAAGGCGACGGCACTGTCGACAATCCCTATCTTCTTTACACCGCCGGTGACTTCGCCCTCATCAAGCACAACCTCAAGGCCCACTATCGCCTTGCTGCCGACATTGACTTCGACGGCACAGCCATTGAACCGGTCAAAGGCTCCTTTACCGGCTCGATCGACGGCGCAGGCCACACCATGCGCAACTTCACCGTGTCGGGTGCCCCGCTCTTTGACATCATCGGCGAGCTCGACGCTCCCGCATCCTCGGTCAAGAACCTTACCCTGTCACACGTCACCCTCACCGACGCTCCGGCCGTACTGGCTACGTCGGTCTACAACACCCTGCTTGAAAACGTGTATGTTTACGACCTCGATGCCCGGATCTCGGGCGGCACCGAATTCGGCGGTCTTGTCAACGGCGCCCGCCACGGCTCGTCGCTGACCGGCTGCGCCGTGATGGGCAGCATCAACGCTCCCGGTAGCGACGCTGTGGGCGGCCTCGTGAAAGTGCTGTTCAACGCCCGTATCGACTCATCGGTATTTGAAGGCGAGATCACCGGACAGAGCAACGTAGGCGGTATCGTATCTGAAATCCAGGATGCAGCCGCGAGCATCACCGACTGCCACGTAAAGGCCTCCCTCACGGCCATGCACACCATTGGCGGTGTCGCCGCCGTGTCGGGCCGCGGTGTGATCAGCCGCTGTCTCGTCGAGGGTGCCATCGATGCCACCGGCGCCGGCCGCTCCTACTCCTACTACGCCGGAGGATGGGTTGAGGAAATCAACGTGGGCGGTATCGTCGGTTCGCTCAACCGCCCCGTGGCCGACTACGAGACCGGTCAGGTTAACGTAGGCGAGCCCGTCACCAAAAATGTTGTGGCGCTCACGTCTATCACACTGCCCGCCGGCGACAATCTCCTCGCCACAGCCCACCGCATCGTTGGCCGCTCATCGATCAACGATGACCCCGCCATCCTCGACGAAACCTTCAATCCCGCAACCGGCGACTGGGAAGTGACCTGGGGCGACCGCCTCGCCGAAGTGGGAATCATTGACAATTACGCCGCCGAGTCACTCCCCGTGATCGATCCCGCTGCCGAGCCCGGCGCCGACTCTCTCGAAGGTAAGAGCATAGCTGAATCGGCCATGGACACCGAGTTCTTTGAAAGCCTCGGATTCAAGTTCAACGGCTACTCGGCAACCGAGCCCTGGGTGTTCAATTCCGCCCTCCCCACCCTCTACTTTGAAAGCGAAGTGGGCGCTGCCATCTACTTCGATCCTGCCGCCGTCAGCGTGGCCGAAGGCGAGAGTACCTATGTGCTCCTTGTGCTTGAAAAAGTCGACTTCGAGTCACTCACCATAGAGTCGTCCGACGAATCAGGCTGTTACCTCAACCCCGTTGAAATTGACGATGACGGCAATATCGTGTGTGAACTCACCTGCCTCCGCACCGGCAGCTACACCATCACCGCCACCAACGGCTTCGTGACCGCCACCCTCGCCGTGACCGGCACATCAGGCATCGACAGCGTCACTGCCCCGGCAGCCACTACCATCAGCTACGACGGCAATACACTCACCGCCCCCGGCGCCTCGATATCGGTCTACACCGTTACCGGCACAACAGTAGCTCGCGGCAACGGAATAGTTACCGTAGGCCACCTCACTCCGGGCATATACATTGCCACCGCCGGAACCGGAAACTCCACATCCACTCTGAAATTCATCGTGAGATAATCACTCCCGCTCCCCCCAATACAGAGGCTGCCCCTGAGCAGCCTCTGTATTTATTATTAAGGTGTAACGCTTCGGGGGTTAGTGATATGAAGATTGGGGTACCTGCTCCCTCATTTAATCCTGTCAGAGGTTATATCTGTTAGCGGGATGAGAATAATAGTACCGGGGCGTGCGGCGCACGCAGAATCATCGTAACACCATTCGCCGGAGCTTGCGGAGGCGATTGGTGCAGAACGCCAGCCCCCACCCCTCCCCCCGGGCGTGCGGAGCACGCCAAAGCCTTCACTGTCCCCAATTGGAATAGATAACAAAACGAATCGGCAACTTTTCAAGCTGCCGATTCTATTTATTTAGGGATCTTCTGATCCCGAACTCGCGTTAATATGTAAGTGCGCCGACTGCGACTGTCACCCGATAGTCGAGGCTATCAGTTCAGCCGTAGGGTTCACGGCCACGATTTTGCCTGAGGGATTGATGAGGTAGGAGTTGTACAGGAGTTATAACGTTCTGCAGTTATTCTCTTTTGTGTCCCTAAAATATTTGGTGAATATTGCAATAAAAGTATTGTTTTTCTCAAATTAGCATTGTAACTTTGCAGTCGCGCATTGTACCCGGAATACTATGTATGGATGCCGGAGCGATGAGCAGATAAATTATTTAAAGCGTTTATCAACGCTCATTTGACGTTCAGAAATCTGGAAAATTTCATTCAAGGTCAAATGAAGCAGTGGTGGATGCCTTTCGTTAGTGTATATCTTCTGATATTCACATAACTTGCGTGAGGCTCTAACTGCTCGTTTCATCTTGAAAGGCATTCCAGAGCCTCTGAACGTGGGACGGGTAGGAGATACAGACTCTCACGTATTCTATGTTAAATTCCAAATAATTTGGGGATTTTTT
>CAZJKU010000032.1:0-25593 GCA_964546905.1 uncultured Staphylococcus sp. | reverse complement strand
TCTTCGGCCTCTCCGGTACCGGTAAGACCACCCTTTCGACCGACCCCAAGCGTCTCCTCATCGGTGACGACGAGCACGGCTGGGACGACAACGGCGTGTTCAACTACGAGGGCGGATGCTATGCCAAGGTGATCAACCTCGACAAGGAGTCAGAGCCCGATATCTACAACGCCATCACCCGCGACGCACTTCTCGAAAACGTGACTGTCGACGCTGAAGGCAAGATCGACTTCACCGACAAGTCAGTGACCGAGAACACCCGCGTGTCCTATCCCATCAACCACATCAAGAATATCATCGTTCCTTCACGCGGTCCCGCCGCCAAGAACGTGATCTTCCTCTCGGCCGACGCTTTCGGTGTGCTTCCTCCCGTGTCGATCCTCACCGACGAGCAGACCAAGTACTACTTCCTCTCGGGCTTCACCAGCAAGCTCGCCGGAACCGAGCGCGGTATCACCGAGCCTACCCCCACTTTCTCAGCTTGCTTCGGCGCAGCATTCCTTTCGCTCCACCCCACCAAGTATGCCGAGGAACTCGTTAAGCGCATGAACCAGAGCGGTGCAAAGGCTTATCTCGTCAACACCGGCTGGAACGGTACAGGCAAGCGTATCTCGATCCGTGACACCCGCGGTATCATCGACGCTATCCTCGACGGTTCTATCCTCACCGCTCCCACCAAGAAGCTCCCCATCTTCGACTTCACCATCCCCACCGAGCTCCCCGGCGTGGATCCCGCTATCCTCGATCCCCGCGATACTTATACCAATCCCGAGGAATGGTACAAGAAAGCCGACAAGCTCGCCGAGATGTTCATCGCCAACTTCAAGAAATTTGAAGGTCACGAAGAAGGCCGCAAGCTCGTTGCCGCCGGTCCCCACGTTGAGAAATAATATCTCATCCATCCCCTATATGGTCGCCCCGCCCCGGATTTCCGGCGCGGGGCGACCTGCCGTTTTCGCGCATGTGGCGTCATGGGTTTCACCGCCTGGCGGAATTATGTTATAGAATCCTAATAAGATGCAAAATAGTATAAAAATATTTGTGTAGGTGAAGAATTTTGTGTTACTTTGCACTTGCTTTTGTGGCACATCCTTGAAAGCGTCTAAAAATGATGCAATTAGGCGCGATATGAGACGTGAGATGGCGGCCACAACCAGCAACCCCGTCAATATTAAGAAAAATAAAGAGATAAAAAACCAACAGCCATGTCAAGAGTTTGTCAAATCACAGGCAAGAAAGCCATTGTGGGCAACAACGTGTCGCACTCCAAGCGTCGCACCAAGCGCAAATTCAATGTGAATCTCTTCAATAAGAAATTCTATTGGGTAGAAGAAGGCGCATGGATTGAGTTGACCATCTCGGCCGCCGGACTCCGCACCATCAACAAGAAGGGCCTCGATGCTGCAATCAAGGAAGCCGCTACAAAGGGTTATTTAACTGAAATCAAATATTTAGACATTTAATAGAAGATGGCAAAGAAAGCTAAAGGTAATCGCGTTCAGGTCATCCTCGAATGTACCGAGCACAAGGCAAGCGGTATGCCCGGCACTTCGCGTTACATTACCACCAAGAACCGCAAGAACACTACCGAGCGTCTGGAGTTGAAGAAATACAACCCCATCCTCAAGCGAGTAACCGTACATAAAGAAATCAAATAATATCACCTTCCCATGGCAAAGAAAACAGTCGCAACTCTGCAAAAAGGTGAAGGCCGCACCTACAGCAAGGTCATCAAAGTGGTTAAATCCCCCAAGACCGGCGCTTACACCTTCCAGGAACAGATGGTTCCCAACGACGCTGTGAAAGACGTGCTCAAATAATCCTTTGACCCCCTGCACGACGTCAAAACATCGTTTCGCAAGAATTTTCTCTTTTTTAACGATACAGCCCGCTCCGATTCGCTTCAGTAATCACGATGCACGAATCGGAGCGGGTCGTGTTTCATTACCCCGCGGCGATGTGGCGGCATCCACGCTGTCGACTGCCCGCGATGATTGATTTCAAGTGATGTTACGATTGATATTTTGTATCCTGTCAATGATAGCGGTGTCGGCGGCACAGGCCGACGAGCCCCTTGAGCGCGGCAGCCACACCCGGCTCGGCGACCGATTCCGGTCGGCCGACGGCGCCCTGTCCGTGACCGTTGCCGGCAAGAAGCAGTATTACAACCCTTTCGACACCGTAACACGCGACCGCGACATCCTCTCGCCAAAGAGTATCAACATCCACCCGTCGGGACGGAAGTTTTACGTCAATTCACTTGAAGGAGGGCGCACGGTGGTGTATGACATGGCCACATCGCGCAAACTCGCTACAATCAGCCACAACATCGGGCGGAAGCATCGCCGCCTGTGGGCCGACGACGGAGGAATGTTTCCCTTCACGCACTATACCGATTACCCCGACGTCAATTCCTTCATGGGCAAGCCCGTGGAGAGCACCTTCAGTCACGGGGGCCGATACCTGTGGATCCCTTATTACCGCCGCAGTTTCGATATCAACGCCCAGGATCCGTCGGCAATCGCCGTGATCGATACCCGGGCCGACACGATCGTGAAGCTGTTTCCCACCGGCGCGCTACCCAAGATGATTGCCACGTCGCCCGACGGGCAGCATGTGGCCGTGGCCCACTGGGGCGAGAACACAGTAGGGATAATCGATATTTCTTCATCGAGCCCCGAGGGCTGGAAATACAAGGCGTGTATACCCGTCGACCGCAAGCTGAAGCTCGATTTCAGCCTCACCGAGCCTGTCGACCGCGACAACGGATCAGGGCTCGCCCTGCGGGGCACGGCCTTCACGCCCGACAGCCGGTATGTGCTCATCGGGTGCATGGGTGGCGGCGGAGTCGCCGTCATCGACCTGCAGTCCTTGAAATATATCGGGAAAATCTACGGGATGAAGCCCAATATCAGGCATCTCGTGGTGGCCGATGACTACCTTTACCTGAGTGCCAACCGCTCAGGCCACGTGCAGCGCATCCCGCTTGCCAGGATCACGGCTGCTATACCGCTGATGAAAAACAAGGCCGTGACGGTGACCGGTTGGGAGACGGCGGCTGTGGACAAGGGCGCGCGCACTATCGCCGTGACGCCCGACGGCCGCTACGTAATCGCCGCGTGCAATGTCACGTCGACCGTGGTGATCGTCGACACCTCCACCATGAAACGCGTTGCAACGCTTCCGGCTGATTCATTTCCCGTGGGGATGGACCTCTCAGCCGACGGAAAGCATCTTTTCGTCACGTCGCAGGGGCGCAAAGGCTACACCCTTGCGGGAAATTGCGTGACCATCTACCGGCTTGAGCAAGACAAGTGACTGTCAGAAATCGCCGGAATCGCCGGCGGTGTCATCATCGTCCTCGCGCGTGGAATAGCGCACGTGGTTGAGCGCGCGGAGCACGTTACATAGCGGGCGGCTCCAGTAGGCTCCGAAATCCTCCTTGACGGCGGCGAGCGGCCCGGTCATCTCGTCGGGCGACAGCTCGCGCACGGTGGCTATGAAATTGTAAAGCACCTGGAAGATGTCACACAGTCCCTCGGCTATGCTCGCCGCAATGGGAGTGTCGGAATACTTCATGTCCTCCTCAAACACCTCAAGATACACGTCGTCAGGTCCCAGAAGATTCTCCACGTTGCGGCGCACGCTCTCGTAGTATTCCTCTTCGAGCAGCGACGGGATATAGCTCTCCTCCTGGTCGAGCAGCGTCACGTCAAGGTCGGTGGCCGCCATGTAGATGCGTGGCAGCAGCCTGAGCATGGCGGTGACAAACTCGTCGCGGTCAGTTTCCCGCGACCGCTCCATCACCTGACAGTATTCATTGGTGAGGGCTATGAATGATATTGCATTGTTGGGAAGGCTCATTGCGGTTTCTGATATAATCCGTTTGACTCTATATATTCATATACCCCGGGGGGGAGGAAAATGTTCATTTTCTTGCCGCGCATGATGGCTTTCCTGATCCATGAGCTCGACAGTTCACACACCGGTGCCGTCACCACATCCACATTGTCCTCGTAGATAGGGGGCAGGTCGTAGCCGGGGCGCGGGTAGATGAGCACCCCGTAGTCGTCGATTATCTTCTGGGCTTCCTTCCAGTGGCTGAAATTCTTCCAGTTATCGCTGCCTATTATGAGCTTGAAGCGGCGGCGCGGATAGCGGCGCGACAGCAGGCGGAGAGTGTCGATGGTGTAGGAAGGACGGGGCATTGACAGCTCGATGTCACACAATTCGATACCTTTCACCGGCTTGACGGCTATCTCAAGCATCTTCAGGCGCTTGACATCGGGCAGCAGTGCCGACGGATCTTCCTTAAGCGGATTGAGCGGCGACAGCAGCATCCACACCTCGTCGAGGCCGGCAAACTGCTGCATGTAGCTGGCGATCATCATGTGGCCCATGTGGACGGGGTTGAACGAACCGCCGAGAAGTCCTATTACGGGATTTTCTTTCGACATATAGGGCAGGGGTTATGATTGGGTTTCAGAATTGATTATCACGGCTACCTCGGCCACGGCGCGGTCAAGATCGTCGTTGACCACGCAGTGGTCCATCCGCGGGGCGAAGTCCATCTCCCATTGCGCCTTGGCCAGGCGTTTCTCGATCCATTCCTGGTCCTCGGTGCCGCGCCCTTCAAGGCGGCGGCGCAGCTCGTCGATGCCAGGCGGCATGATGAATACTGTCACGGCGCGGTCGCCGTAGAGCCGCTTGACGTTGACCGCACCCTTGACGTCGATATCGAGCACGCAGTTGTGGCCCGAGAGGAGTATGCGGTCGATCTCGCTGCGGAGCGTGCCGTAGAATCGGCCCGGATACACTTCCTCATATTCCACGAAGTCGCCGGCGGCGATATGGCTCTCGAAGTCGGGCGTGGAGAGGAAGTGGTAGTGCACTCCGTCAGTCTCTCCCTCGCGCGGGGGGCGGTTGGTGGCCGAGACCGAGAATTGCATGTCGATGTCGCCCCGGGCGCGCAGAGCGTTGATTATGGTCGATTTCCCGCTCCCCGACGGAGCCGAGAAAATGATTATCTTGGCGTTGCGGTTCATAAGCAAAGGTGGAACAGGGGGGTATTACATTGCGTTGAGCACCTGCTCCTTGATCTGCTCCAGCTCGTCCTTCATCTCCACCACGATCTTCTGCATGGCGGCGTGGTTGCTCTTGGAGCCGAGGGTGTTGATCTCGCGACCCATTTCCTGAGCGATGAATCCGAGCTTCTTGCCCTGACCGGCAGGGCCTTCAAGAGTCTCGATAAAATATCTGAGATGCTGGGCAAGACGCTGCATTTCCTCGTTGACGTCGAGTTTCTCGATATAGTAGATGAGCTCCTGCTCAAGGCGCGAGCGGTCATAGTCAATGCTCACCACCTTTTCGAGAGCCTCGGTGATGCGGTTCCTGACCTTGGCCACGCGCTCGGCCTCGTAAGGCTCGATCTGCTCCAGGAGCGAGCTGATGCGGTCGATACGGGCGCGGAAAAACTCTTCGAGCTTCTCCCCCTCGGCGCGGCGGTGGTGCATCAGGCCGTCGACGGCTCCCATCACAGCCGAGATCACGGCGGCCTTCTCGTCCTCGTCGGCATCGCCGGCAGTGTCGGCCTTCATCGCATCGGGGAAGCGCAGCAGGGTGGTGTACCAGTCAGCAGGCAGCTCGATGCCGAGGGTCGATGCCATAGTCTCGATCTGGCGCTTGTAGGCCTCGATCACGGGGAGATTGAGCTTCATCACGGCATCGGCGGCCACGCTCTCGATAGTCACCGTTAGGTCAACCTTTCCGCGCTCCAGGCGGCGGCTGATGAGGTTGCGGATGTCGAGATCAATCTCGCGCAACGACTGAGGTACACGTGTCGCCACGTCCATCTGCTTGCTGTTGAGCGACTTGATTTCTACGGTGATTTTCTTATTCGGGATTTCTACGGTGGCCTTCCCGAAGCCGGTCATGGAATAGAGCATCTGCTTGAAGGTTAAAACTGTTCTTTTATTTCTTGCAAAGTTAGTTAAAACGACGCTAAATGTGTAACTTTGCGCAACATTTTTTTATCCATCAGTATAGAATCATGCCGGTAATACTTAATATCGAGACCTCCACTTCAGTGTGTTCCGCTGCCTTGACGGCTGAAGGAATGGTGCTGACCCACCGTGAAAATTCCGACGGACGCAATCATGCCGCCCTGCTGAGCGACTTTATAAAACACTGTCTTGACTTCGCCCGCGAAAAGGAGATGGATCTGGAGGCCGTGGCCGTCAGCATGGGACCGGGAAGCTACACCGGGCTCCGCATAGGCCTGTCGGAGGCCAAGGGGATTGCCTACGCGCTCGGCATCCCCCTTATAGGCATCAACACTCTCGAACTGCTTGCGACCGAGGCGATGTTTGAATACGCCGACCTTCAGGGCGACGAACTCTTTGCACCCATGATCGATGCCCGTCGCATGGAGGTGTACACGGCTGTCTACGACATGGCCCTGCAGCCGGTCCTCGGCCAGCAGCCGCTCATACTCGACGCCGGCTCCTACTCTGATTTCCTTGCCGGCAACAGAGTGATATTCTGCGGCGACGGTTCCGTAAAGGCCCGCGACGTAATCACCTCGCCAAACGCGATTTTTCTTCCTGATATTGTACCGCTTGCATCGGGTATGACCGCCCTTGCCGAGCGCGCCTACCTCCGTCGCGACTTTATCGACGTGGCCTATTCCACCCCCAATTACATCAAGGATTTCCAGGCCACCCGCCCCCGCAATCCTCTGGTATGACCTATCACCGCGGAGATTGCCGGAACCGGGCCGAAAAATTAGATAAAAATATGTGGTTGGATGCTTGATTTTTCAAGATTTATACATTAATTTTGCGGCGTGATAAGAGCTATCCGTTAAATTGACAACTTGTACAAAATTCAATTAATAAAATTAATCATTATTTTATGAAGAAACTTTTACTCTCACTCGCTATGGTGCTCGGCTTTGTAGCCGCTCAGGCATCAGTAGTTACAATCGATCCTGATAACTGGACAGGCAAGTGGACGCCGGAAGGTACCGGTTATACCGCCACCATCGACGGTGTTACTGTTACCACTGATCAGGCTCAATCTACTACCAAGCTGGTTGTGCCTGCAACTGAAATTCGTGTTTATGCTAATTCAGAAATCACGATTTCTACGGCTGATGGTTCTGCCATCACCTCGATTGTCATGACTACTGCAACAGGATCCAAAGCAGCAAATATGACTTATTCCGAAGGTTGGACAGGCGACGCAAGCGTGGCAAGTGGAGCAGATAATAAAATAACTGTCACCTCGGATGGTCTTGCTTCGATGACTATGCACGTAGGCGCTCAGGTGCGCGTGGCTAAGATTGAGGTTACTATTAACGATGGAGTTGAACCCGATCCCGTAGATCCCGATCCTGTAGATCCCGATCCTGTAGATCCCGATCCTGTAGATCCCGATCCCGCAGAAGTAGTTACAATTGAGCCTGCCAACTGGGCTGGCAAATGGTCAGCAGAAGGTGACGGTTTTACCGCTACTATCGACGGTGTTACCATCACCACAGCAAAGGGTCAATCTACCACTGACTTGGTACAGCCCGATGATAAATCGATCCGAGTTTATGCTAATTCAGAAATTACGATTTCTACTGCTGACGGTTCTGCCATCACTTCGATTGTCATGACTACCGGAGCAAGTTCCAAAGCAGCGAATCTGACTTATTCTGCAGGTTGGACAGGCGACGCAAGCGTGGCAAGTGGAGCAGATAAGAAAATAACTGTCACCTCGGATGGTCTTGCTTCGATGACAATGCACGTAAGTGCTCAGGTGCGCATTGCTACGATTGAAGTATATTTCGGTGGCGAAGCCCCCGGCCCTCAGCCCGTGGAAGGTGTGACCGTAGCAAAGACTACCGAACTCGTTACAGGTAAGGTGGCATTTGTATTCAACGAAGGTTATGTTACCACATTTGCCGAGAACGATACTTACGGTTACTGGTATGCTACTGCCGCCACCGTAGCTGACCAGATGGTAGTGGCCGACGAAGCCATCTTTAATCTTGAAGAAACTGCCGAAGGCTATACCCTCACTGACTGCTACAACCGCTACATGGGCTGGGATGGTCAGCACTGGTCGGTCAACGCTTATACCACTCCTGATGAAGGCCACTGCTATTGGACTGCCGAAATGATCGACGGTACCATCAAGCTCACCAATACGGCTGATTATGAAGGTGAAGAAGTATATCTTGGTGGAAAGACTTATAAGACATCATACGAGATGTGTCCCTCGCATACCTCCGGCGATGCCCTTCCTTACCTCTATAAGGTTGACAATACCGTAGGTATCTCTGAAATCGTAAGCAGCGAGGACGCTCCCGTGGTTTATTACAACCTCCAGGGTGTTCAGGTTGAGAATCCCGCTGCCGGTCTCTATATCCGCCGTCAGGGCAACAAGACCACCAAGGTTCTCGTTAAGTAATATCCCTCTCGCGACAAAACATTGAGACGGGAGACAATCTCCTCCACAGCAGGATTGTCTCCCGTCTTTTCAAAATTCCCGTTTCATTGCGCCCCGGGCGCGTGAGCAGACTGAAGATAAAATAAAGGAATCAATCAAATACCAAACACAATTCATTTATGAAGAAATTTTTACTTTCTCTCGCAGCCGTGATCGGTCTCGGCATGACCGCATCGGCCGCCACCATCGAGGCATCGCAGATGACAGTCCCCGGTACTACCACCGCAGGTGAATACACCATCACCATCGACAAGGCTGATGGCGCTACCACTCCTGCTTATCACTCCGGAACTACCGCAGTGCGCGCCTATGCGCTCAACACCATCACCGTAGCCGGTCCTTCAGTCACCAAAGTGATTTTCACTCTCGCCAGCGACGCATCCTACCGCTACACTACCGTTACAGCTTCTACCGGCACCGTTGCCGCTCAGGCAGCCGGCGATACTGAAGTGGTATGGGAAGGCAACGCCACTTCCGTAACTTTCACCGTAGGCGAAAAGGCTACCATGGGTACTGACGGCGATACCAAGGCCGGCCAGCTCCGCTTCCGTTCCATTACCATCAATGAGGAGGGTCCTTCACCCGTCGATCCCGTTGACCCTGTAGATCCCGTAGATCCCACCCCCGGCCAGGACGGCGAAGTGACCATTGCTTCTCCTTTCAGCGGCTTCACTCAGCTACCCGGCGAGAACGTAGTGGGCGGTTACACCTTCAATTTCCTCACCAACAGCGGCTCGACCAAGCCTCAGGTGTATAACGGCAACCTCCGTCTCTACGCTCACAACACCATGACTATCTCGGGCGTGAAGATCACCAAGGTTGTGTTCAACTTCACTCAGGACAATTCTTTCCGCTACACTTCGTTCACACCCTCGACCGGCGCATATACTGCCGCCCAGACTCCTGAGGATACCCAGCTCACCTGGACCGGCGACGCCACAAGCGTGACCTTCACCGTGGGCGAGAAAGCAACCCTCGGCACCGACGGTGACACTAAGGCCGGCCAGATCCGTCTCGCTTCTATCACTGTATATGGCGAAGGCGGTGGCGTAGCCCCCGGTCCTCAGGGCGACAAGTATGAAAAGACTACTACACTTGCATCGGGCGAATACGTATTCCTCTGCAACGGTCTTCTCGCAACTCCCGCAGCTGAGAGCAATACCTATGGCCGCATGAGCCTCGTCGACGCTACATTTGACGGCGACTATCTCGTGACCGTTGCCAAGAACGAGTTCACCCTCGACGTGGCCGACGGCAAGGTGACCATCAAGGATTCCTACGGACGCTACTACGGCATGGATACCGAGCACTTCACCTCGTTCCAGTTCTACACCGAGCTCAACGAAGGCTGCTATTATACTTATGAATTCGTAGGCGAGAACATCAAGCTGACCAACGTACTCAACCCCACCTGCATCGTATCGCAGACCAAGGGTAACCAGGGCACCTGGTACACCAACATCGCTCCCGCCGACGCCCCCGCAGAATACAACCTCCCCATCCTTTACAAGAAGGCTCTCTCGGGCATCTCGGAAATCGCAGACGATGAAAATGCCCCCGTGGTTTACTACAACCTCCAGGGTGTACAGGTTGAGAACCCCGCCGCAGGTCTCTATATCCGCCGTCAGGGCAACAAGACTACCAAGGTCCTCGTGAAATAAGCAATCACGCTCCCATCTATAAATAAAGGTCGCTCCACCCCGGGGCGACCTTTATTGCACCAATAGACATTATTGAATTAACAGATAGGCAAGTAGGTTTTTATCAGCGGAAAGGAGAGAAAGGAGCTTGCGGGGCACGCCGAAGCCGAGCACGTATAGAGAGCATAGTCCATCCGCCGCCGTTTAGGAAGATGACAATATTCCGGAGTCCCGGTGCCGATTCATTGCTTCGGCTCTCGCCCGACCGCTGTGTTTCACTAACCTACCATGTCAGCTGACCCGATTCTTTCAGTTGCCGGAAATGGTGAATTTAGGTTAAACCGGGCGTGGGGAAAGAAAAAATTGTTACCTTTGCGGATTGAAAGTACAGTTGCAACCTGACTATATGAAAAAATACAACCTTATCAACAATTGCCTCGGCTGGCTATGCTTCATTGTGGCGGCTGTCACATATATGCTGACGCTTGAGCCGACGGCAAGTTTCTGGGACTGCCCCGAGTTCATTTCTCAAGGCTACAAACTCGAAGTTGGCCACCCGCCGGGCAATCCTGTCTTCATGCTCGCGGCCCGTTTCTTCGTCAACTTCGCCGGAGGCGATACCTCGCGTGTGGCGCTGATGGTCAATGCCATGTCGGGACTCCTCTCTGCGGCCACCATCCTGCTACTGTTCTGGACCATAACCCACCTGGTGAAGCGACTCGTGGTCAAGGATGACGCTACCGGGGTGTCGCTGACCCAAATGCTGGTGATTTTCGGCTCGGGCCTTTGTGGCGCTCTGGTCTATACGTGGAGCGACACATTCTGGTTCTCGGCTGTGGAAGGTGAGGTGTATGCCTTCTCGTCGTTCTGCACCGCGCTCGTGTTCTGGTTGATTTTGAAGTGGGAAAACCGTGCATCGGAACCTCACAGCGACAAGTATCTTATTCTTATAGCCTATGTGATAGGTATTTCCATCGCTGTCCATCTGCTTAACCTGCTTTGTATTCCGGCCATTGGCCTGGTGATATATTACCGTCTCTACAGCCACACTACCGCCCGGGGCTCTCTCGTGACCCTCGGCATTTCGGCGGTGGTGGTCGGGCTTATCCTCTACGGACTCGTACCCGGATTCATTGAGGTGGCTCAATACTTTGAGCTTTTCTGCGTCAACACTCTGCACATGTCGTTCAACATGGGTGTGCTGCTTTACGCCATCTGCGCCGTGGCTGCCTTCGTGTGGGCCATACGCGAGCTTTACCTTCAGCGCAGCGTGACGCGCATCCGCTGGTCGGGGGCGCTGGCAATCCTGATGTCGGGCATACCGTTTATTGGCGAGAGCCTGTGGATCCCAGTCCTGTTTATGGCCGCTGTGATCTGCTACCTGTGGTTTGCTCCGAAATTGCCCGTGCGTATCCTCAACCTCATAGTCACCGGTATTTTCGTGATATTCATAGGTTACTCCTCTTATGCACTGCTACTTATCCGCTCTACGGCCAATCCGCCGATGAATCAGAACGCGCCCGACAACGTGTTCTCGCTCGCGTCTTATCTCAACCGTGAGCAGTATGGCGAGCGGCCGCTGTTCTACGGCCAGACCCTCAACTCGGGCGTGGTGTATCAGGTGGACAACTCCATGAGCACGACCCCTCTTTTTACTCCCGGCAAGGCCAACTATGCCAAGCAGGTCAAGACGTCGCCCGACGATCCTGACCGCTACATCATCACCGGCTACAAGAAGGACTATACCCTCAATCCCGAGCTCAACATGCTCTTTCCCCGCATCTACAGTGGCGCTCATGCCCAGGCCTACCGCGACTGGACCGGCATGAAGGGTGTCCCAACCAAGGTTTATCCCTATGTCGACACCGAGGGTAATCCTCTTGAACAGTATGCCGACGTGAAGATAAAACCCACGATGGGCGAGAATCTCAGTTTCTTCCTCATCTATCAGCTCAACCACATGTACTGGCGCTACTTCATGTGGAACTTCGCGGGCCGCCAGAATGATATTCAGGGCAACGGCGAGGTGAACCACGGTAACTGGATCTCAGGCATACCCTTCATCGACAATCCGCGCCTCGGTGATCAGAGCCTGCTTCCCTACAACGAGGGCGAGGGCAACAAGGGTCACAACGTGTTCTACATGCTCCCGCTGCTCATGGGTATTATCGGCTTGCTGTGGCAGGCATTTACCTCCAAGCGCGGTATCGAGCAGTTCTGGGTGATATTCTTCCTTTTCTTCATGACAGGTATCGCTATCGTGCTTTATCTCAACCAGACACCCTCGCAGCCCCGCGAGCGCGACTATGCGTTTGCCGGCTCGTTCTATGCCTTCTCGATATGGGTGGGAATGGGTGTTGCCGGCCTGTGGGCCACCATCCGATACCTGGCCGCCCGCAAGCGCGGCGACAAGGATGCAGCCCGCGTGGAAGGTCCGGTGGAAGATACTACCGCGGCTCAGGAGCGGCTGTCGCTGCTGACGGCTGTGTTGTGCTGCCTCGTGGGGCTTTTCGTGCCGCTGCAGATGGTGTCGCAGACGTGGGACGACCATGATCGTTCAGGCCGCTACACGGCCCGCGATTTCGGCATGAATTATCTCGATTCCGTTGATGAGAACGGTATCATCTTCACCAACGGCGACAATGATACGTTCCCGCTCTGGTATGCTCAGGAGGTGGAAGGACACCGCACTGACGTGAAGGTGGTCAACCTGTCATATCTCACCACCGACTGGTATGCCAATCAGGTGAAGCATCCTTCCTATCAGGCCGATGCGATCGATACTCAGGCCCGGGAGGAAGATTATGCCTACGACCGCCTGCAGTTCAGCTACTTCGATATGGATCCTGATACCACGCTGACCAATATATTCTACTCGCTCGCCCAGCTTTACGATCCGAAATCGGCAAATAACCGCTGGGGGATGCCAATGATGAAATATCCCCGCGTGTTCATCCCCGTGGATGTGGATGCTGCGGTGGAGGCAGGACGCATTGATGCCGACGAAAGGGACCTTGCCGAGGATAAGCTCGTGGTCGACCTTATGGCTGATCCTGAGGCTGCCCGCCACGGCGGACTGACCCTGTCGCAGACACTTTCGCTCGACATGCTCGCCACTTCGCTGAAAAACGGGTGGAACCGTCCGGTGTATTTCGCGTCGACCGTCGGCCCGGAATATCATGCGGGCCTGCAGCCCTATCTCGCCGCAACGGGTATGGCTTATGAGGTCACTCCCTTCATCCACACTGAAAACGATGATACACATATCGAGGCCGTATCGACCGACAAGGCTTACCGCAACATCACCGAGAAGTTCCGTTGGGGAGGTCTCGACAGCGGTAAGGATATTTACCTTGACGAAACAGTGCGACGCATGGTGTCGTCGACACGGCTGGCTATGGTCAACCTCGCTACCGCGCTTATCAATGAGGCTGTAATAGCAGAGCGTATCGATTCGACAGGCTTTGACGAAGGACAGTTGCGCGAGCTTGCCGACTTCAAGACTGACCGGTATGGCAAGGCGGCCCACATTCTCGAACTTATGGAGGAGAAACTTCCCGCGAGCGTTTCGCCCTATTCCGTTCAGGTTCCGCAGCAGATCGCCGGACTCTACTCCCGTCTCGGCCTTGTGACCGGCAATGAGGCTTACACCGAGAAGGCACGCAAGATGCTTGAGGACGAACTGCGGTTCTATACGCGCAACCTGCTGTATTATCAGAGCCTCACTCCATCGCAGTATGCCACCCTGCCCATGACTGACCGTTATGTAGAAGTTTACTATATCATAACGTTGCTTCAGGATCTTGCCGACAATGGAGGCGATGCCGAGGCCATCGTCAAGGAAATGGAAGCGGCAGGTGTTGACTTCTCGCGCATCACGGCGGCCCTTGAAAACTGAAACTCCAACGCGGAATCCTGATACCTCCGTTATCGGGATTCCGCATTGCTTAATGACCTGATAAAGATGCTGATCGAGCGGCCACCATTGCTTTACCGCCTCCTGTTTCCCGAAGCCTACTGGCGGGTGAAGCGCAGGGGGCGCAAAGTCGTGTACCTGACTTTTGACGACGGTCCCATTCCCGAGGAGACTCCCTGGGTGCTTGACACGCTCGACCGTTACGGCATCAAGGCTACTTTCTTTCTCGTGGGCGATAACGTGCGCCGTCATCCCGAGCTGCTTGAGGAAATCAAGCGCCGCGGACATGCCTGGGGAAACCATACTATGCACCATCTCCAGGGATTCAAGGAGGTGTCGAAGCACTACTACCGTGATATAATCGAAGCCGACCGCCTGATAGGGAGCGTGCTTTTCCGTCCGCCCCACGGCATAATGCGGTGGAAGCAGGCCCGGGCAATAAAGAAGCATTTCAACATAGTGATGTATGACCTGGTCACGCGCGACTACTCCAGCCGCATGACTCCGGAGCAGGTGCTTAACAACGTGAAAAGGTACGCCCGCAACGGCTCGATCATTGTGTTTCATGACTCAATAAAAGCCTCCCGCAACATGCGCTATGCTTTGCCCCGCGCTATCGAGTGGCTTGCTTCAAAAGGATATGAGTTTGACAAGCTCCCTATGTGATAGGCTTGGTTTACTCCTTGCCGAATCCGGAGCCGCAGGGTGGGGGATAGCCGAGGCCGGACCAGTAGAGCAATCCGCACGCGACTATTTTCTGGATTATCTGAATAATGGATTCAACGCTTCGATGGAATGGCTCGGGAGAAATATCGAGGCCCGTTTCTCTGTCGACAAGATACTCCCTGGCACGCGCAGTATCATATCGGTTGCTTTTGAGTATCCCGAGGCTCCGGAACCCCGATCTCCGCGTCATCCGCGTTGGGCGGCCTATGCCTTAGGCGACGACTATCATGAAATCATCCGCAAGCGTCTCGCTCCGGTGGCGGCATGGCTCGACGCGAGTACCGGTGGAGAGTCGAGAGTATGTGTGGACACAGCCCCCGTCATGGAACGGTATTGGGCTGTGAAAGCCGGAGTGGGTTTCCGAGGCCGCAACGGCATGATAATCGTGCCGGGAATCGGTTCAAGGATTTTTCTCTCAGAGATATTCACCACAGCGGCTCTTCCTCATTCGGCGGGATTTCCTGCCACTATATCCTGCGAGGGTTGCGGCAGATGCGAGGCTTCGTGTCCGGCATCGGCGATTAGCGCTGACGGAAAGATTGATGCCCGGCGGTGCCTGTCGTACTTGACAATAGAGCACCGCGGGCCGTTGCCCGACGGGGTGAAGTTGGGCAACCGGATATATGGATGCGATACTTGCCGGCAAGTCTGTCCTCATGAAAAGCCTCAATGGGATAGAGCGATACCTGAATTTCATCCCCGGGAATCGATCCTTCAGCTCGATGTCGACGCTATTCAATGTATGACCTCTGCTGAATTTTCAACCCTGTTCAGAAGCAGCGCTATCAAGCGCACCAAACATGAAGGTCTACTCCGGAATGTTAAATTATTGTTAAAATAAGTCTTTCGTCGAGGATGTGACAATATTGTGTTAAGGATGTAACACGTATGTAACATCTATATATTAATTTTGCATCATCAAGAAGAAACAACTACGTTACTTACGTAACTGCAAAGATATCATCTATACCTCAAAATAGAACATAGTTGCAAAAGTAATAAAGATTATCATAATTCAAGAAACATCTATAACTCCTATTAAGATGACGGTCGCTGAGAAGCGACCGTCACTCTTATAATAACCCAAGAGATGAAATGTTATTAATTGTTAAGCGGTTGAATAATTTTGGCCGCTTGGTTAATTGTAACTAACTTTGCGGCTGCCGAGTGCGCTCTCTCAGAGCCAAGGCGCGAATGTTGTAAATTCAAATTATTGAAAATATCATAAAACACAATCAATCAAGAATATGAATATCCGACGTATTCTTCTTCCATTGTTCATGGCTGCGGCTCTCGCTTTATCGGCCATGACCGACGATCAGGTTATACAATATATAAAGGCGCAGACTGCCGCCGGTAAATCTAAAGAACAGATTGGTAAGGAGCTGATGGCTAAGGGTGTCACACCTGAGCAAGCCCAGCGGCTGAAGGATCGTCTCGAAGACCAGACTCAGGACCAGAATATGGCAGCCGAAATGTCGGTCCGCTCGGCAAGCGTGGAACGTCGTCACGATGCTTCGACTGAAGTTTCGGCTGAAACGATGATGGATCTTGACAGGGAGATTGACGGAGGAAGAAATGGAGTCGTGTCAGCTCGTCAGATATATGGTCACAAGGTTTTCAACTCCAGGGCTTTAACTTTTGAGCCGAGCGATAACATCGCAACGCCTCAGAATTACCGTCTTGGTCCCGGTGATGAAGTGCTGATCGACATCTGGGGAACATCGGAGGATCACATCCGTCAGACAATCTCCCCTGAAGGCAGCATCATGATTTCCCAGCTTGGTCCGGTGTATCTCAACGGCATGACAATTGCTGATGCAAATAGCCATATAAAGAACAAGTTTTCAAGCAAATATGCAGGCGTAAATGATGCCGAGACTGATATTCAGCTCACGTTGGGTCAGGTGCGGACCATTATGGTCGATGTGCTCGGTGAGGTAGTCACGCCAGGTACGTTCCGTTTCTCACCTTTCTCAAATGTATTCCATGCGCTGTATCGCGCCGGAGGTATCAACGATATCGGTTCGATGCGTAACATTCAGGTCCTGCGTAACGGTAAGAAAATTGCCGGAGTAGACATCTATGACTATCTCTTCAACGGCAAGACTGCGGGTAATATACGTCTTCAGGAAGGTGACGTCATAATCGTACCTCCCTATGAGCAACTCGTTAAGATCGACGGTAACGTAAAGCGACCGATGTATTATGAAATCAAGCCTGATGAAACCGTCCAGACACTTCTCGACTACTCCGGTGGCTTCACCGGCGATGCTTACGAGTCGATGGTCAAGCTTGCCCGTCAGGCCGGAACGGAAAACGAAATGTATAATATAGAGGCAGGGGAATTCAAGACCTATCGCCTTAACGATGGTGATATTATTACCGTAGGAACTATTCTCGACCGGTATACCAACCGAGTTGAACTTAAGGGTGCCGTTTACCGCCCCGGCCTGTTCGCTATCGGTAATGATATAAACACCGTGAGCGATCTCATCAGGAAGGCTGACGGGCTTACTGATGATGCTTATGCCGACCGAGTGCTGCTCTATCGCGAAGGAAAGAACCTCGAACTCGAAATCATCCCTCTCGATCTTACTGCTATCCTTGATGGGCGCAAACCCGACGTGCCGCTCAAGCGCAACGATATGATCGTGATATCGAGCGTACATGAACTTGCTGACCGCGGCGCATTTTGGATTGGGGGAATGGTGGCACGTCCCGGAACATATCCCTATGCGGCCAACACAACCATAGAAGACCTCATATTTCAGGCAGGAGGTTTGCTCGAAGGTGCATCAACGGCGCGTGTTGACGTTGCCCGCCGAATCGTTGACCCCACAGCGATGGTACAGACCGAGCAGCTCGCGAAAATCTATACCCTATCTATAGGAAGCTCTCTTGCCGTGGACGATGGTAAGGGATTCCTGCTTGAGCCTTATGACCGGGTAGAAGTACGCGTCAGCCCGGGTTATTCGGTCCAGCATACAGTGTCAGTTGAGGGAATGGCATTGTTTACAGGCAGTTTTGTGCTCCAGCGTCGCAACGAGCGCGTATCAGAGATTATAAAGCGTGCCGGAGGCCTGTTGGATAATGCCTTTGTCAAGGGAGCTCACCTCACACGAAAATTGAATGTCGACGAATTTGCAGCCCGAAAGGCCGCTCTGCAGTTTGCTATGGTCAACAGCCGTGGAAACGGTCAGGATTCAATTGCGTTGAGCAAGATAGAAGTATCGGACTATTATAATGTGGGCCTTGATCTTGAAAAGGCGCTTCAGTTTCCCGGATCTCATTATGACATCGTCATGCAAGCCGATGACAAGTTGTATATTCCGGAACAGATCAGTACCGTGCGCATTTCCGGTGATGTAATGTATCCCAATGCCGTGATCTATGATCCTGAAAAGAACTATAAATACTATATAGAGCAGGCCGGTGGATTCGGCCAGATGGCAAGCAAGGGCCGAGTATATATCGTGTACCTGAACGGACATGTAGCAAAGGCAAAGAAAAATACTCCCATTGAGCCTGGATGTCAGATTATCGTGCCGTCCAAGTCCAAGGATAAGACTGACTGGACCAAGATCATGGCTCTTGCCACCAGCTTCTCCTCAGTTGCCGCAATCGGAGCTACCATCACTAACATATTTAAGAAATAAACCATGGCAGAAGATAATAAGGATATGACTGACGAAAAGGTCGACGACGTAGGAATGGATTTCCTTGAAATCTCGTCGAAACTTTGGGCCGTACGTTGGCGGTTGGTCAAGTGGTCGGTAATCGGTGCCGTTATCGGGGTTGCCATAGCTTTCTGTATACCTCGTGAGTATACTTCGGTTGTGGAACTGGCCCCTGAGACAATGGATCAAAAATCTGTGGGCGGCTTAAGTTCACTTGCCTCTATGGCCGGTATAAATCTTTCAGCCGGCGAGATGGGTGATGCGGTATATCCCCAGCTATATCCTGATGTGGTCAACTCAGTCCCTTTTATGACAAGCCTGTTTAACGTTGAGCTAAAATTGAAGAAGGGTGGCCGGGCAATGACTCTGGAACAATTTATGGAAGAAGAGAGCGATGTGCCTTGGTGGTCATACGTTCTCGGTGTTCCGGGTAAAGTCATAGGTTGGCTTAGACCTGATGATGAGGACGAGGATGAGGATGGAGAGCATAAACTTAATCCTTTCCGCCTTAATAAGAAAGAAAACGATCTTGTTGAAGCTCTACGCCAATGCATTATTACAAATGTGGATTTAAAAACATCAGTAGTAAGCATTAGTGTCAAGATGCAGGATCCTCTCGTGGCTGCAATGCTTGCCGATACTGTTGTGTCCCGTCTTCAGGAGTTTATCACTGATTATCGCACCAGCAAGGCTCGCCAGGATTTGGAGTATATCATGAAACTCAATGAGGAGGCGCGTCAGAATTACTATGATGCCCAGCAGCGGTATGCCGATTATCTTGATCGTCACCAAGGGATGATACTTCACTCGGCCCAGACCACACGCGAGCGACTGCAGAACGAAGCCCAGCTTGCATACAATCTTTATAACCAGACTGCACAAAAGGTTCAGATAGCGCAAGCTAAGGTTCAGGAGAGTACGCCGGTCTATGCAGTGCTTTCTCCTGCCACTGTCGCATTAAAACCTACAAGTCCGAAGAAAATCCTGTTCTTGGTCGGCTTCGGTTTCCTCGGTTTTGCCAGTTGTGTTGCCTGGATGTTCTTCGTAAAACCCTCGATTGAGAATTTTAGGAGAAGGAAGGAAGAGGAAAAGTTGAAGTCAGAGACCGAGTAATCAGAACCATGCTACGAATGGAATAATGATCGGCTGCAGGTCGCTTGCTTTTTTAACCATATTATCTGTTTCCGGTACATCTGCACAGAGTCCGGAAGCAGATATTTTGTCATTGGTATCGGTGGTCGCCGGTGATTCAACAGCCGCGGTTTCCGACTCTGTTCCTCCGGCATATCATTCCGTTTTGAAATTTGTTGTAGATGAGACCCGCGATGGCAAGAAGTCCATGGATTTCTCGTCGAGTATCGCTGCCCTATCAGCCATCACCGACGCCTATTCCGACGCTGGATATTACAGCTCCGGTGCGTGGGTGCGCGATGAGTATATACTGTATCCTTCAGGCGTGGTTCCTCCCGTTTCGGGCATCAACTACCTTTCCGACAAGCCCGTGGTGGTTACCTCGGGCTTCGGCTACCGTCAGGCTCGCGACAAGATGCACTACGGCCTGGATCTTGCCATGAACAGCGGCGACAGTGTCCGCGTTTCGATGAAAGGAACTGTGAGCAGCGTCCGGTTTGATCCTCACGGTTATGGCCATTATATCATAATAGTACATGACAACGGCCTCGAAACCCGTTACGCTCATCTCGCCAGACCGCTGGTAGAGCCCGGCAATCGCGTTGAAGAGGGCAGAGTGATAGCTCTCAGCGGAAACACGGGCAATTCCACCGGCCCCCATCTCCATCTTGAGACCCGTTACAGAGGAGTTCCGGTCGATCCAATGCTTGTGTTTGATTTCAAGTGAAAAATTTTTAGTATCTTTGCACGTCGGCCCGTGTGCCGTCATGGTGTAAAATCTCTCTTTTTCATCCTTCATCTCTATGAACTCATCTTTTTTCAGTCGCATTCCTGTCGTAACGAAAAATTTGATAATCATCAATTTTATCGTCTGGCTGGCCATGTTTGTCTTTCCTGCCCGACTGGGGATAAGCCTTGAAAACGTATTGGGCCTTCACTACTGGAAAGCGAGTGACTTCAATCTCGCCCAGTTTGTGACATACATGTTCATGCACTCCCGCGACACGCTCGCCCACATATTCTTCAATATGTTCACCCTGTTTATGTTCGGTCCGATCTTGGAGCGGACACTCGGAAGCGCGCGTTTCCTGTTCTACTATGTATCGGTGGGAATCGGGGCGGCCCTCTTTCAGGAAGTCACCTGGGCGCTCACGTGGGAGTCAGGGCTTGAAAAGGTTATCGCCATGGCCTACCATCTTGATTTCCCCGAAGCCCGTCAGGTCGTGGAGCAGATGCAGGCTACTCCCGAAGGCATGGCCCAGATTTCGGGCTATCTCAACCGCTTCGTCACCATCGGTGCGTCAGGGGCGATCTACGGTGTCCTACTCGCCTTCGGCATGATTTACCCTAACATGCCCATGTACCTTATGTTCATCCCCGTTCCCATCAAGGCTAAATACATGGTGATAGGCATGGGAGTAATAGAGCTGCTGATAGGCATTTCCAACGCATCCGGCTCCGGCGACGGCATCGCCCACATCGTGCATCTTGGCGGCATGATCATCGGTTTCTTCATTATCCTTTACTGGAAAAAGAAAGGTCTGTTCAATGGTGCCGGCTATTGACCGACATTTTTTTCGGCATAATCCTGTCGCAGTAGCGGTGGCCGTAAATGTTGCGGTCTACGTCCTCGACCTGATTGTGTCACTGTTTTCCGGCGTCAGTATTGCGGGGCAACTACTTTCGATGCCTTCCTGTCCTGTCGAGTTGCTCCATCGCCCCTGGACAGTGCTGACCTATATGTTCGCGCAGTATGACTTCATGCACCTGATCGTCAATATGCTATGGCTCTGGTGCTTCGGCCGCTTTTTGCAAGACGTGATTTCAGCGCGCCGATTCGCTTGCCTGTATATCGCCGGCGGACTTAGTGGAGCCCTCGTTTTCATCGGAGCGTGTGCTGTCATTCCGTCGTTGTCAGGAGTGAGCCATCGCCTTGTCGGCTCGTCGGCAAGTGTCATCGCCGTTGTGGCCGCCACGGCAATCCTGCTTCCCTCGATAGAGGTCCGGTTCCTCATGCTCGGATCTGTCAGGCTCAGTGTTATAGCCTGGATCACGGTCGCCCTCGACTTAACCGGACTTTTCAGCAGCCATCCGGGGGCGCACTATGCCCACCTTGGAGGACTTATTTCGGGAGTCGTGTTTGCACTCGCCCTCCGTCGTCCTCACTCCGCGCGTTCCGACCGTAACCGACAGTTAGAAAATGACTTTGTATCCGTCAGCGATGACCGTCGCCGGCTCGATGACCTTCTTGATAAAGTGCGTCGATCCGGATTCGCCTCATTGTCGATGGACGAGCGCCGGCAGCTCATGCGCCTCTCTGACCGCGAGCGTCGCCGTCAATAATTGTAAAGATTATAACTAATGATTTCAGATAACTTCTATTTCCGGCTCATCCGCCGCAAAATCCACAGCATAATCCGTGCCTTCACGATAGCCATTAACGGAATCCTTTTTTTTGCCACCGTCTTCTCGGCCTACGGCGGATGGTTTGACCCGGTCAACGTTCCGGTCGCGGCCCTTGCCGCCATGATTCTCCCGGTGTTACTGGTGCTCGACATCATCGTGATCGTGATAGACTGTTTCGTCAGCTACCGTATAGCCGTCATGATTATCGCCGCGCTGGTCATCTCGGCCCCTGAGATTCAGCGGTTCAGTCCTCTTCACTTCTTCCATACCCGCCTGACTCCTCAGCAGGAAGCAAGGTCATTTACCCTCCTGACCTATAATTGCCAGCATTTTGTCCCTTATCACCGCGATCCCCGCGAGGAACCTAACCGAATGGTCGACTATATACTCGGCGTCGATGCCGATGTTGTCAACCTTCAGGAAGTGGAATACATCACCGAGCGCAAGGATACCGGTGTCACCAAGGCACAGGCTGATACTATTGCCGCCCGATACCCCTACCGGCTTGTCAATGTCCCGCTGCAGCTTACGGTCCTGTCAAAGTTCCCGCTTGACTCCCTCCACATCACCATCCCCAGGCGCAACAGCCCGTGCTACATCACAGCTTTCAAGCTCGATGTCCATGGAACTGAGATTAACCTTTATAATGTCCACATGAAGTCGATTGGCCTTTCCACCGACGACAAGACTCTATTCCGTCAGATTCCCGGTAAGATCAAGAATGATACCGGCGAACTGCGCGAGGAGCTGCGCGATGTAAAGGAGAAACTTGTCTCAAAACTGGCGGCATCATTTGTGGTGAGAGGCGTCGAAGCCCGCTGGTTGCGCCAGGTCATCGACTCGGTAGGTGGCAACACCATTGTGGCCGGCGATTTCAATGACATCCAGGGGAGCCATGCCCAGCGGATAATCATGAACGGCGACCTCCACGACGCATATCGCGAAAATGCTCTGGGCCCATGGATTACCTATCATGACAATTTCTTCTATTTCCGTATCGACCATATCCTGTACGGAGGCGACCTGAAGGCTGTCAGCATCACCCGTGATACTCCTCCGTGGAGCGATCATTACCCCCTGTTGACACGCATTTTGATCACCGATTGATGCCCACTGCTTGCCTGTTCCGTAAATATTGACTATATTTGTAGCACATTGTTGGAACGTAAAACCACATTAATATGAATAAGATAATCACACTCCTTGCGGCAGGGGCCATGGCCCTTTCCGCATCAACATCGATGACGATGAATGCTCAGACTCCTTCGGGCACTTCGGCCAATCCGTTGCTGACGCCCTACACCACCATGTTTCAGATTCCTCCCTTTGAAAGCATCACTCCCGCCAATATCCTTGAGGCTGTTGAAGCGGGTATCGAACAGCAGAAGGCCGAGGTGCGCGCCATTTGTGTCAACCGTGCGGTTCCTGACTTCGACAACACTGTGCTTGCCCTCGAAAAAAGCGGAGCTACTCTCGACAGGGTGATGGCACTTTTCCTCGCCTACGACGACGCGCTTTCGTCGCCCGAACTTGAGGAAGTAGCCGCCAAGGTCTACCCGATGTACTCCGACGCTTCCGACGAGGTGATGATGAATCCCTTGCTCTTCGACAAGGTGAAGTATGTATACGATCACCGCGACGAGCAGGGCCTTGACCCACAGCAGAAACTCGCCGTCGAGAAACTCTATAAGTCCTTCACCCGCAACGGCGCCCTGCTTTCCGATGCCGACAAGGAGCAGCTAAAGAAGATCAACGTCGAGCTTGCCGACCTTTACTTGAAATTCAACAAGAATCTCCTCAGCGCCACCAATCAGTTTGAGATCGTGGTGAGTGACCCCGCCATGCTTGCCGGCCTTCCCGCCACTCTCGTTGCTACGGCTGCCGATGAAGCCAAGGCGCGTGGAAAGGAAGGCTCATGGGTATTCACCCTCCATGCCCCTTCGCGCCTTCCCGTCCTTCAGTACGCCTCTGATCGCGGCCTGCGCCGGCAGATGTATGAAGGATACATCAACCTCGCCACCACCGAGCCCTACGATAATCGCCCGGTCATCAATGAGATAGTCAAGCTCCGCGCTCGCAAGGCTCACCTCCTCGGTTTCAAGAACTATGCCGATTATATGACAGACAATGTCATGGCCAAGACCACCGAAGCCGCCGAGAATCTCCTCATGCAGATCTATCGCCCGGCGGTTGACCGTGTTAAGGAAGAAGTGGCCGAGATGCAGGCCGTGATCGATGCCGAGGGCGGCGGTTTCACACTCGCTCCTTGGGACTACTATTATTATGCCGAAAAGGTACGCCGCAATAAGTTCAATCTCGATGAGAACGAGGTGCGCGCCTACTTCTCTCTCGATAATGTCCGCAAAGGTATCTTCACCCTCGCCGAGCGACTTTATGGCGTGAAGTTCACCGAGCTCCCCGACGCTCCTAAGTATCATCCTGAAGTCAACGTTTACGAAGTTACTGACCTTGACGGTAATCACGTCGCTGTGTTCATGACCGACTACTTCCCCCGCGCCTCCAAGCGTCAGGGCGCATGGATGAGCGAATTTCAGGGCTCATTCATTGACCCCGACGGTACGGTGCAGCGTCCCATCATTTTCAATGTCGGCAACTTTACTCGTCCTGCCGGCGATACCCCCGCTCTTCTCACCCTCGACGAGGTTGAGACCATGTTCCATGAATTTGGCCACGGCCTCCATGGAATGTTGTCCCGCGCCAAGCTCCGCTCACAGTCCGGCACCAACGTCGACCGCGACTTTGTCGAGCTCCCGTCTCAGATTACCGAGCACTGGGCACTCGAACCCGAATTGCTCAAGGATTACGCCTTCCACTATATTACCGGTGAGGTAATTCCCGATTCTCTTATCCGCAAGCTCGACGCGGCCTCGACCCACAATCAGGGTTTCATGACCACCGAACTCGCCGGTGCGGCGCTTCTTGACCTCCAGTGGGGTAAGCTGAACCCTGACGGTGACGTGGACGTGGATGCCTTTGAGGCTCAGGTAGCCCGTGACCTCGGAATGCCCGAGCAGATCGCCTTCCGTTATCGCTCCCCCTATTTCAAGCACATTTTTGGTTCCGACGGCTATGCTTCCGGCTACTACACCTACCTCTGGGCCGCTGTTCTTGACACCGACGGCTTTGAACTCTTCAAGGAAAAAGGTGTGTTTGACCCCGCCACAGCCGAGTCATTCAAGAAAAACATCCTCGAAGCAGGAGGCAGTGCCGATCCCATGGAACTGTACATCCGCTTCCGTGGTCACGAGCCCAAGGTTGACGCCCTCCTTCGCTCGCGCGGTCTCAAAGCCGCCCCGTCGATAGGCGATGTTACCACCCCCGGCGGTAAATAACTCCTTCGTTATATTTATATTTAGTGATAAGGCGCTCTGCTTCAAAAGTGGGGCGCCGCTTTTTTTGAGCGCACCCTGCGTGGTAGCCGTTTGTCTATGGGTGGTTGTGTGGTGTAGTGGGGCGAGAGCGGTTTGTCGCGAGGTGGAGGCTGATTTTGGTTAATTAGTTGAGGTGCAGGCGGTAGCGTGCTTATGTCATTTAGGCTCGTCGTTGTCAAGTGTTAAATAATAGTTAAAACTGCGGA
>CAZJKU010000031.1:0-25628 GCA_964546905.1 uncultured Staphylococcus sp. | reverse complement strand
GAAGCGTCTTGCTGAAATTGGTTATGGCTTTCGCTTGACGCTCATATAGGTCAGTACCGAGAAAGTTCAGCAGCACATCACGTCCCCATTCGTTTTCGATGACCTTGCGGACAAAGAAGAGAGCCTTCTTAGCATCCCCATTGCTCTTATCGATAATTCGCTGCTGATGAAACTATGGAATTGGGCATATTTCCTAAAAGAAAAAATCGTCCACGCCTTATGTACGACTTCCAATTAATCGGGAATAACGCTGATAGGAATAAGTGTTTTTGCACGGTTGTTAAGCGGCACACGCATTACTTCAGAACTTTCTCCAGCGGTTTTTGTATAATATATTCTATGAATCATTGATAACACTTTCTGAAGCCATATTGCAAGAAATTTCATCATGCAACCTTCTCCTACTTTAGTAAAGCACCTAAGAGGGTATCAGCAAAAGTAGTGGAGTTGAGGCGGATGGCGGTGGTTTCGAAAGGTTGGGGTCCGATGAAGTTGATGTTGCCGTACCAACAGAGCTTTTTGTCGATGACGGCGCAGGTGAGTTTATTGTCGGTGACGTGGATAATGTCGATTCCCATTGCCTGAAGGTCGGATTCCCGATGTCCGACCTCGGAATTTACTATAGTCACTCTTACTCCCCGCATCATGACGCCGGCGAGCAGTTCTATAATTTTTGGCGTTCGATTCCATCGTAGGTGGCCAATAGCTAATACGATGCTGCGTGTTGCAGAAGCGAGGTCGGAGTGCAATGCTGATTCAATATTTGTGGTGTCGAAGAGGGCTTGTGGTACTTGTTCGGTAAATAGTCCTTCACCGACAGCTCCGATAGAATATCCGATAGCTTTGTAACCATTTAGGCGTCTGCGATACATAGAGTCGCAAACCGGTACACGGAGATCAATATAGTCGTAAATTCTTGCGTCTGTTTTGCCAGGATAGTCGCGGTGTAGGCGTCCAGCGTATTGTGCTATAAGTCCTTTCCATGACACGGGGAGCGCAAGCATAAGAGTGTCGAGGCGCGGCAAGTCAAAGCCTTCTCCGACATATTTACCGGTAGCGACAACAACCAGAGGTTCACGTGCGGGAACAGCAGCGAGTTGTGCCTTGGTTTCTCGTTTGACTTTGGTGGAATCGCTGCCCACGAGTCGGACGACATTCGGACAAAATTTACAACACTCTGCAGCCAGGTAATCAACATGCGAGGTGCGGGCGGTAAGGATTATAGGCGTGTGTCCTTCGGATATAGCGTTGGCAACATCCGACAATATCAGCTGATTGCGATTTCCGTCTTCTGCAAGTTCATCAATAACTTGGGAGTAGTTGTTACCTTCTGCTTTCAGGCATCTGAAACTCGTGTATCTGGGAGTCAAAACTCGATTGAATGATTGATTCTGCTGCTGAGATAAGGAATCGGCAGTAAACCGGATCTCACCGCATTGCATAAAAATGATGGGTTGGTGGCCGTCTTTACGTATTGGAGTAGCGGTTAGGCCATAGACATATCGCGCGTTAACTTCCTTCAAGACTCGCTCGAAGCTGATTGCCGGGACATGATGACATTCGTCGACAATTACCATTCCGTAATCACCTACAAACGGTTTGACCTCATTGCCACTAATACATGATTGTATCAGGGCAATGTCAATTTTGCCGTTAAGCGAATTTTCGGTCGAGTATAAGAATACCCTAACATCATCCTTATATCCATGCTCACAATTCTTCTCATCAAAATCGCGACAAAAATTCAAAGCAGTTTCTTTAATTCCTCAACATCAGGAAGAGCCTCGCGCAGTTTATCGGGCATGTCTTTGCTGAGGCGGTAGGTTGCCACTCCCATAGGCTTGGCGTAGTCTTGGATGACATACTCCACGAAGTCTTTATTGGCATTCTTACACAATACAATTCCTATCGAGGGATTCTCATGCGGTTTCCTAACTTTATCGTCAAGAATACGAAGATAAGTCATAAGTTGTGCGAGATAGCCCGGCTTGAAATCTCCTGTTTTTAATTCCACTACCACAAGGCAATTCAATTCTCGGTTGAAGAAAAGCAAATCGGGAAAGAAATCCTCCGAAAATGCCTCAAGATGATACTGGTTGCCAACGAAAGCAAAATCGCGTCCGAAGGTCATTATGAACTTCTTGATGTTGTGGATAATCTCTTTCTCAACAACTCGTTCATCAATGTCTGCAAGATCCCGGATACCGATTTCTTCAGTATTGATGAAGTCGAGCAGATACTCGTCTTTAAACATATTCAGAGCCTTGATAGCATCTCGGCTATCCCGGATAGTGACATCAAAGTTTGACGACATGGCTCCATATTTATCAGCAGCTTTGTCCTTTATCTGTGCTTTAAGAAAACGTTTATCCCATTTATTTTCAAAGGCAAGACTTATATATTTCCAGCGTTTTTTAATATTCTTCTCTTCTGCCAAGATTATTATATGGTGGCTGAAACTTAGATTGAGAAATCTTTCTAAATCGTCAGCTGTGGCTGACGATTTAACGGGCAGAAGAGAGTCTGTGTCAATTTCGTCAGCCACAGCTGACGATTTAGATAATTTAGGCTCGATAAATGGAGACCATTCCTCATAGAATATTCTCATATACTTTAGATTGGTCTGAGAAAAGCCTTTCAGTCCCGGCAATTCTTTGCGAAGGTGCTCAGAGATTGCCTTAATTGCTCCGGTCCCCCAGAAACCTTCACGAGAGTTTGCTGAAATGTATCTGCCTATCCCGTAATATAGAGACAGCATCTCACGATTAACCAACTTCGCCGCCTGATATTGGCTGCGAAGTATGGCATCTTTTATTGTCTGAACAGCTGTATTATAGTCTGCTGCGGTATGCTGAATAATTGGTTTCTTTGCCATAATAATGCAAATTTACGAAAAGTTTGTCAGACCGACAGCATGTGACTGAACGACGTAATTAACTTCGCTGATGTAACCCGGGAGATGATGAGCGGCTGCCGGCGGGTGTGGGGACCCGGGCAGCCGCATCAGGTGGTGGGGAGGGGGATTATTCAATGTAGCCGAATGACTTGAGCTTGTTCTCGCGATTGCGCCAGTTGGGCTCTACTTTGACAAAGAGTTCGAGGAAGACGCTTTTGCCAAAGAATTTCTCGATGTCTTTGCGGGCGTCGATGCCTACACGCTTGATTTTGTCGCCTTTGTGGCCGATGATGATGCCTTTCTGGGAGTCGCGCTCCACATAGATCACTGCCATGATGTGGATGGAGTTTTCTTTTTCCTCGAATTTTTCCACTATCACTTCTACTGAATAGGGTATTTCCTTGTCATAGAGAAGGAGGATCTTTTCTCGGATGATTTCAGTGACGAAAAAGCGTGCGGGCTTGTCGGTGAGGGCGTCTTTTCCGAAATAAGGGGCTGATACGGGGAGGAGCTCGACGATGCGGCTCATGATGTTATCGACATTGAAGTGCTCCTTGGCTGAGGTGGGGAATACTTCGGCATTGGGCAGGAGTGCTTTCCAGCGGTCGACGATGGCTTCGAGTTCCTTCTGCTCCTTAACAAGGTCGATCTTGTTGATTACAAGCAGCACGGGGATGGTTTCGGCGGCTACCTTGGCGATGAATTCGGCGTTTTTGGACGGATCCTCGACTACGTCGGTGACGTAGAGCAATACGTCGGCATCCTTCAGGGCACCTTCGCTGAACTGGAGCATACTCTCCTGTAGCTTGTATTTTGGCGTCAGCACACCGGGGGTGTCGGAAAATACGATCTGATATTCAGGGGTGTTGACGATACCCATTATGCGGTGTCGGGTGGTCTGTGCCTTGGATGTGATGATGCTTATGCGCTCTCCCACGAGGTCGTTCATGAGGGTTGATTTACCTACGTTGGGGTTACCTACGATATTGACGAATCCGGCTCTATGTTCCATAATTTATTGTCTTGATTTATTGAATTGATGATTACGTTTTCCTATATAACAAGAATAGCACCCAAAAGGATGCTATTCAATCGAAAAAAGTTATGTAATTATGGATCACATGTCCCAGATGATGTACATGGCGCCCCAGGTGAATCCTGCGCCGAAGGCTGTCAGGATCACTTTGTCGCCCTTCTTGAGCTTGTCGCGATACTCGTCAAGACACAGGGGGATCGAGGCTGCCGATGTGTTGCCGTAATGCTCGATGTTGACAAGGACTTTGGATTCGTCGATACCGGCGCGGGAGGCTACGGCTTCGATGATGCGGAGATTTGCCTGATGGGGGATGAACCAGTCTACGTCGTCCATGGTCAGGTTGTTGCGCTGAGCCACTTCGAGCGATGATTCGAGCATGTCGGTCACGGCGTTCTTGTATACGTTGCGACCATCCTGAATCACGAAGTGCTGAGCAGCGTCGATAGTCTCGTGCGACGCGGGGAGCACGGAGCCTCCGGCGGGCATGATCAGGTGCTGAAGACCTTCGCCGTCAACATGGAACACGGCGTCGATGATACCCGTGTCGCCCTCGGTGGGTTCGAGGAGCATAGCTCCGGCTCCGTCACCGAAGAGGGGGCATGTGGCGCGGTCAGCATAATTGACCATCGACGACATTTTCTCGGCTGCCACCACCACGACTTTTTTCTTGCGGCCGGCGCGGACGTAGTTGGCGCCGTCTTCGAGTGCCACGAGGAAACCGGCACAGGCAGCCTGAATGTCGTAGGCATAGGCGTTGGTAAGGCCGGTGCGGTGGGCTATCACCGAGCCGGTTGAGGGGAAGCGGTAGTCGGGGTTGGAAGTAGCGCAGATGAGCAGGTCCACTTCCTCGGGCTTGGTGCCGGTCGACTCAAGGAGGCGCTCCACCGCTTTCATGCCGAGATAGGATGAACCTTCGCCGGGCTTCTTGAGTATACGGCGCTGCTTGATGCCCACGCGGGTAGTGATCCACTCGTCGTTGGTGTCCACCATTTTGGAGAGCATCTCGTTGTCAAGAATATCATCGGGGGCGTAGGAAGCCAGACCCGAAATACGTGCATTGAGCATAATTGTAGTAATTGTGATTTAGTAACAAGGCGTATATACATGGACAATCTTCCCCAATCAGGCGCCTAATCGTGACTTGATTGCGGAAGATGGTCATGTTGATGGTAAAATCCGATGGCTGCTCCGGGCATCCTTGCCGCGGATTATCAGCCGGTCGCTGCAATCGGTTAGGCCAATGCCTCCTGCGAAGTGAATCAGACGGCGGCTGCCTTTTCGATTACGATACGTCCACGGTAGAAACCACATTCACCACACACGGTGTGATAGATGTGCCATGAACCGCAGTTGGGGCAAACTGCGAGCGTGGGCGCAATGGCCTTGTCGTGAGTACGGCGCTTTGCTGTGCGAGTCTTGGATTGTTTGCGTTTAGGATGTGCCATTTTTTCTTTATGATTTTATGATTGTTTCGATATTATTGCATTCAGTTATTGTCGGTCAGTTTCTTAAGGTCGTTCCAGCGGGGATCGGCAGGGGTGTCGTCAACAGGCGCGGAGTCCATCGAGTCCATCTCGTCGATGAGCTGATCCTCAAGCTCGGCATCTTCGTCGCCCTCCTTGCGGGCGCGGTGCTTGCGCAGCAGTGCGCTCATGGCGCGGTTGCACTTTCCGAGCGGATGGACGGGCTTGATAGGCACGGCGAGCGACACGGTATCGTAGATCATGTACGACACATTGAGATAATTGTCACCCTGAGGAATTACCAGCAGGTCGTCGGTCTCGTCATTATAGTCGTCGCCATACTTCACCGTCAGATGATAGGTTTCCTCAACCGGCACTTCAAGATCGTCGAGGCAGCGGGCACACTGAAGGGTGATCGTACCTTCGATCAGGAAGTTGAGGTCATACATATCGTGTTTATACACGACAGTGAGCTTCACTGTCAGGTCAGCGTCGCGTATATCAGCGCTCTCCATGTTCACAAAGAACTGCTTGTCAAGATGATACTCAAATTCGTGAGTACCCTCCGGCAAGGTCTTGAGCGGCAATCGAAATTCTGTAAACTTTCCCACGGTCGTGATTGGTTGAAAAAACGTCGCAAAGTTACAAATTAAATTCGGAAAATCCAAGAAATAAGAATCTTTAACAAGTTTTTTCTCATGAAAAAGCTACCGGGAGGGGTGCTGGGTCCTCCCGGTAGCGGTATTGTCTTTTTGTGGATGAACCGTTGGTCAGAACCTGACGCCGAGGGTCAGGACGAAGGAGTTGTCGTTGAGTGTCAGCTTGTCAGACGGGGCGGTGACAATGGTGCCGGGGCTGAGGTTTTCCTCATAGTTGGTAAACGCCTGATACTTCGAGCGACGATAGCGGTGGACATAGGCAAGGTCGGCATAGAAGCTCTTGTAGTTGTAGCCCAGGCCGCAGGTCACGAGCTGAGTCGAGCGGTCGAGTGTGAAAGCGGGCTGCGTGCAGGTATCGTCGGCACCGGAAGTGTAGATGATTTCGTCGCCATCCATGGCGGTTTCCTTCACGGGCGATGACTCGTAGGAATATCCGGCGCGGAGGCTCCACGAGCGTGCGAGACGATATTCCACGCCGATACGCAGGGTGTTGGATGCCTCGTAATAGTTCTTGATGTCGCCGTTGATGGCTTTCTGGCTGTGGCCGGAGCCGTCCTTAACCGTCATGGAAGGAAATGCGCGGTACTCGTAGTCAACGCTGACTATGGCGCGGTTGGCGATCACGCCGGTCACGCCGGCCAGGAGGCGCCACGGGGAGCGGAGCTTCCAGTCAAACACGTCAAGGTAGCCGTAGTCGGTGAAATTGGAGTAATCATCCACGCCGGCCGATGAAATCGACGTGCCCTGCGGATAGGAAGGGGAAGTGTAGTCATAGCCTACTGCTCCGAGGCCTTCGTAGGTGAGGTTGTACCATGTAGGGGTGTGAACGGCGAGACCTATGCGAAGCTCGTTGACAGGCTTTACGATCACGCCGAGCTTGAGGTTGAAGCCGTTGCCGTAGATGTGTCTCCAGTTGTTGAGGCCGTAGGACGCAGTGCCGGCATCGATTCCGTTACCGTCGGCCGAGGGGACAGCGGCATTGTCGATCGCCTCGCCGTAGTAGGTATACTGGCGGAACTGCAGGTCAGTGATACCGAACCCGATACCCCAGTAGACCGTGTTGAGGATATTTCCGCCGAAATTGATGGAATACTCGTCGACATATCCCTTCTCCTCGATCTCATACTGAGCCGTGCCGGTAGAGTTACCGTAGTCATAGAGACCGTAGTAATCGGCCGCATCCTGATCGGCGGTCGGAGTATTGATGCCGTAGGTGTTATACATCAGGATTCCGAGCCAGGGCGCGTAGGTCTGTGAATAGGGATTGTAGCCGTCGCGGAAAGCGGTCAGCTCTCCGGGAGTATATCCATCGTAGGTCATATAGTCGGCCACGTAATTCGACAGCGAAGTGCCGAGCTGCCCCCACCCGCCGCTGTAACGGCGGTCAAACGACGCAACACGCGAATAACTGAATCCCCAGTTGAAGTAGCTCAGAGCACTGCGCGGACCGAGCGAGAAAGCACCTACATATCCGATATTGTTGAAATTGAAATCGGTGTGAGACTGCGACCCGGTCAGCGACTTGTAGCTCGACGCCGTCACGTCGATGGTAGCAGATATGTCGCTGCTGCGGTACACGCCTATACCGGCGGGATTCTGGTTGAGGGTACTGATGTCACCGCCCAGAGCGGTAAACGCGCCGGCCATTGACATGAAGTGAGCGGTGCCGCGCATATCGGTCTGCGATAGCGAGTAGGCATCGAGAGCCGACTGGGCCGAAATGGTGACTGCCGTCATGGCAGCGGCTATGGTAAGGAAAATCTTGTTCATCTGAAATGTAGTTAAAATGTGATTGATGGGGTATCAATGACGGCCACGTCCGCCACCTGCACTGCCGCTGCGTCCACCGCCCGACGATCCGCCGCGCGATCCGCCCGAGAATGATCCTGACGATCGACCACCGCCTGATCCGGTCGACGGACGGTAAGTGCTGCCGGTCGAGGGCCGCGAAGGTGTAGTGACGGTAGACGGGCGCGTGGTGGTTCCGGTAGAGACTCCGGGACGGGTGCCACCGGTGGCGCCCGGACGGGTGGAGGGCGAAACCGTAGCTCCGGGATTCACGCCGGGACGGGTACCGGTAGAGCCGGGATAATATCCGCCCGAGGTAGAGACACCGGTCGACACTCCGGGACGATGTCCTCCACCGGGATAGGTGGCAGTGCCGCCGGGACGGGAGGATGATGCGGTGGAACCGGGATGGCGGGGATTGAAGTTGTTGACCGGGCGCGTGTAACCGGCACCCCAGTTATGATTGTGACCCCAGTAACCGGGACCCCAGCCCCAGGTGTAGCCCCACGACGGGCCCCAACCCCATGACGGCCCCCAATAGGCGTAGTAGGGATCATACCAGGTGTTCCAGTACCACGACGAGCTCCATCGCCATGGAGAATAGTACCACGACGAGGCGGCTGCGCTCCATCCGGGATAGAAATAGTCATAGCCCCAGTAGGCGGAGGGAGTATTGACATAGACATTGACGGTCGAAGGCTCGGTGAAGTAAATCTCGGCAAGCTCGCCGTCGCCCACGAGCGACACCACCGATGGATTGTAGAACCGCTCGATACGGCGCGTGTAGGTGAAATCGGTAGCGGTAGTATCAGCCGCAAGGGCTGTGGAATCCACCGCAAACACTCCGCGGCGGTTGTATTCATCCACGCTTATCGAGCGCGTTCCGCTGACGGTGTAGGTGTCGGCAGCGTCATAGCTCACTGCGGGCGTTACCACAGAAGCGGTCTTGGTTTTTTCTTTGGAAGAATCGTAGGTAATATCGTCGAAAAACGACTGTCCCCACGTGGCGAAGGCCGTAGCTGCGGCCATAAAAAATAGGAGAGATAATCGTCTTGTTTTCATATCCTGCTGCATTGAAAGAAATTGAAATTATTAGTTAGACGCCTGAAATGACGATAAGTTTAACAAAGATATGCAATTTTCTTGTCAAAACCAACACACTGCGACTTTTTAACTAAAAATCCCGTCACCGCGCGCATTACCTCATGGCTGCGGGCGGTCAGCGCCTGAAAGCACCCTGCCCGTAGCGCTCGCTGCCGGGATTGGTGAATGGATCGGAGTAGTTGAAGTTATCCTCCTCCTCTTCCTCATCGTCGCGCACGGGGGTAAGCCCCTTAGGCTTGTTTTTCTTGATCTCGATCGGTTTCTGGAGATCGAGCGGCAGCTCGGCGATGTTCCACGTCTGCTCCACGTCCCAGTTTTTCTTAAGGGAAATCTTGCGCGGGTAATAATATGTATCCTCGGGCTGACGGCCAATAGCTACCGAGCCTGACGTGTAGCTGTCGGTCGAGTCGGTGTCGACGTAAAGCCGCGCATAGTAGGTCCCCGGTTCGAGGTAGCTCAACAAGGCTTCTCCTCCATCCACCGGTGCCGAGGCCACAGGTTTATCCGACGAGTTGAGAAGTTCCACCACTGCCGGAACACCGTCGGGCACGCCGGTAATCACGAATCTAATCGAAGAATAGTCGCTTAGTTTCCTGGTGGTGAACTCGTGGGTGAATGGCTTGTTGACGAGTCCGTAGAGGTCAGTCATCGCCGCCGAGTCAATTGTCAGCCGGTAGTGGGCGTCTTCGTCCCACTTGTATTCGGCGAGATAATTCATAGGATCGCCGGGACGCTGAAGCGAAATCCGGGGCAAGGGGAGCTGATACCACACCGAGTCAATCATCGTCTCGAAATGCACCCCGGTAGTGTCAAAGTCCACTACGGGCGATGCCGTACCGAATCTCACGGGACGGTTAAGATCCTGAGTTGTCGACGATAAAGCCTTGAGGGCGATGGCAGGCACCGGTTTGGGCACGGTGTCGACCTCTTCGTCATCCTTCTTCTTGGGCTTCTTCTTGTTGCGGGCCGCGCGCATGAACATGCGGAGCGTATCGGTGGTCCATGATAGATTTTCGAGGGAATCGGTGCGCAGATAGCGGGCCTCGACGAGCAGAGAGTCGTTGGCTATCAGTGCGGTATCGGTTATCCAGTAGGTAAGCGAGTCGTGTCCCTGAGAGTACTCAAGTATACTCCACCGGTCGCTGCTCTCGCCGGCGCGGGCTGTATTTATCAGCCGGAGCACGGGGAGGGTATCGGACGGCGCGCCGAAATTCAGTTTTATCAGGTTGCGCTCGGGCCGGGAGTGATCAGCCAGATATTGCGACTTGTATTCCTCGTTGAACCACGTCAGCAACACGTCGTCGGGCAGGAAGCGCGTGGCCTGCCGCTTTACGATTGAATCAGTGTCGCCCGCACCCTGAAGGGTGTCGGTGACGGTCACGGGAATGGTGGTGGGAGTGAGGAGCGTGTCATAGAAAGCTATATCCTCGGAACGGTCCCAGTGATAGTCGCGGTTCACATCGTTGACCGCAAAAATGTGATAGCTGCCGGCTTTCAGATTACGCAGCGTGAACTGACCGAGCTGATTGGTCTTGGTGATTCGTTCAAGCGGCAGGGTGGTGAGGGTGGTGTCGGTCATCGCCGAGTAGACTCCCACGAGCATACCTTGGGCCGGTTCAAGCGTGCGGGCCTCAAATACCATTCCGCTTATGCGGAGGGTGTCGATCGTGTCGCCGGTAGCGAAGTCGAGGGCGAAACCGTCGAGTATGTTACCCTCGTTGAGGTCCTTTATGGCATCGGCAAAGTCGATGGTATAGGTCATGTCGGGGCGGATTGTGTCGCGAAGGTCCACCGTCACCCTCTTTCCATTGGCCGAGATCACGGGAGTGGTGCGCTGGGCGGGCGAGATCACCACTTTGGAACCCGGGTCGTCGAGCTGCACGTTCTCGTCGAAATCTATAGTGATTCTCGTGCCTGTGAAGCGCGTGGCACCCGGGGCCGGGTTGCTCTTGACATATACCGGAGGGGTCACGTCGCGTGGGCCGCCCTCGGGACGTCCTATCGAGGCGCACGCAGCCACAAGCGCAGCCAGCGCCACTGAAATCACGGCGGCAGCAAGGGCGCGCATCGAGGATCGGGATGTATCGTTGTGTCGTGACATCATAAGTCGATTTTCATGCCTTCGTTGGCGATTATCACATCATCCATCACCGTCAGGGCCTCCCTCAGCAGAATATCCTCGCTGTCATAGCGCTTGGAGAAATGGCCGAGGATAAGCCGTTTCGCACCGGCCTTGGCGGCGATGAGGGCAGCCTGGAGGGCCGTGGAATGACCACGCTCGATTGCAAGCGCGCGCAGTGAATCGTCGTAGGTGGCCTCGTGATACACCGTGTTGACTCCTCTGATCGACTCAGCCACCCGGTCGTCGGCCATCGTGTCGCTGCAATATGCGTAGCTCACGGGGGGATCGGCCGGACGGGTGAGCATCGCCGGGGTGTAGACCTTGCCCGATGAATGGACTATGCTCTGCCCGGCCTTGAGCGCGAGCCGCTGGGTGGGCGTCAGGTTGAGAAATGCGGCCATCTCCCCGTCGAGATGGGGCTGCTTCTCCTTTTCACGGAACAGGAATCCGCTGCACGGGATGCGGTGATAGAGCGGGAAGCACTCCACCGTGAGGGCCTTGTCGTCGAGCAGCACACGGCTCTCGCCGGGGGCTATGGCATCATATTCCACCTCAAGGCCGGTATCTTTCAGGAAATGGTCGAGCCAACCGCGCACGAGCCCCACCCCACCCTGCGGCAGATGGACCGTGACCCGCTGCGACGCGCCGTGAAGGGCCATGGTCGACAGCAGGCCGGGCAATCCGAAAAGGTGGTCGCCGTGGATGTGGGAGATGAAGATGTGGTTAAGGCGCGAAAATTTCAGCGACATGCGTCGGAACTGCCGTTGCGATCCCTCGCCGCAGTCTATCATCATCAGCCGGTCGCGGAAGTCTATGACCTGACACGACGGATTATGTCGGGCCGACGGTGTCGCCGACCCGCAGCCCAATATGTTGACCTGAAATTTTGCCATGGCACAAAGGTAGTGACTTTTACCCGAAAATACAATTATTACGGCTTTTACTATCGGAAACCGGGCCACATCCTCGCTTAAGGATGCGGCCCGGAGCCTGTAATATTTTCTTGGTGTTACTTGCGGATACCAAGCTCTTTCTGAGCGATGATGGCGCGGTAACGGTTGATGTCCTTGCGGATCAGGTAGTCAAGAAGACGGCGACGCTTACCTACGAGGGCCTTGAGGGCACGGGCGGTAGTGTAGTCCTTGTGGTTCTTGCGGAGGTGCTCGGTCAGGTGAGCGATACGGATTGAGAACAGTGCGATCTGAGCTTCGGGCGAGCCGGTATCAGTCTTGCCTTTACCGTACTTTTCGAAGATTTCAACTTTTTCGTCAGAATTTAAATGCATCCTTTCAAAGTTTTAAAAGTGGTTATAAATGAAATTATTGTGAGTGCTTAAATTTTCAAGCCCACAAAGGTAGGCATAATTTTCCGTTCCCGCAAGCGATCAGTCGGTAAACTTATCCTTGTTGGGGTTACGGTAGTGGATTTTGTGTTCGAGATACTCCTGAGTGGCGATGAGGGTGGGCTTGGGGAGACGTTCATAGAAGCGGGAGATTTCGATCTGCTCGCGGTTTTCCGACACTTCTTCAAGGTTGTCGTTGAGCGATTCAAATTCCTTGAGCTTCTTTTCGAGGTCATGTTTCATCTCGCCCCCGATCTGATTGGCGCGCTTGGCGATGATGCAGACGGTTTCATAGACATTGCCTGTATCGGCGCTCATCGCGATGAGGTCGCGGGTCTGGGTGTTGAGCGGAGCGTTGGTTTTCTTGTAATCCATTTTAATGATATGATATAGGGAGATTTTATTCACTTACGTAGCGCGAGGCGATGTTGAAGATATTCTCGGCCTCGCGGCGGTTGGGGCCGTCGGGATAGTTGTTGATAAACGAGTAGTACTCGTCTATGACCACCCTGAAGCGGTCAGCCTTCTTTTCCTCCACGCTCTGGGCGGCCTCCTGATAGCGGGCCTTGAGGATGAGCATTTCGAGGTCTTCCTTATACTTGGAATAAGGGTAATCCTTGATTGCGTTGCGGGCCACGATCACGGCGCTCTCGTAGTTGTTGCCGCGGTAGGTGCCGAGGTTATAGTAGAGCTGGGCGTTCTGGAGCTGCTTGAGTGTCAGCTTGTCCTGAAGCTCGAAGATGGCGTTCTGGGCTATCGAGACCTTGTCGCTGCGGGGGAAATAGTCAAGAAACGACTGGAGTTCCTGGATGGCGCGGATTGTGCCCGACTGGTCGAGCTGAGGCTCGGGAGAGTCGAGGTAGTAGCCGTAGCCGGCATAGAAGCGGGCAGGTTCTACATATTTTCCGCGCGGATAGCGGTCGTAATACTTCCTGAACCATTCGCCCGACGAGAAATAATCCTTGTTCTCGTAGTGACACAGTGCAAGGAGATACATCGTCTCCTCGGCCTTGTCGGAGCCCTTGACCGTCGATACGATATCCTCAAGCATCGTGGCGGCCTGGACATATTTCTTCTTCTCAAAGGCGCGGCGCGCGAAGTCAAACTTATAATCAGGGTCAGTGCTGCGCTGCACGCGGTAATATTCGCCACACGAGGCCATGACAGCAAGCGTGGCTATGAGGATGAATATGTTGCGTAGCTTAAGGATCATATCAGTGGTATGGACATATCAAGGTGCAAAATTACGATATTTTCCATTGTAATTCAACAACCGCGCCCTTGATTTAACATTTATTAGGACCGCCGGTTTTCCGCGTCAGCTGATTTTCCGATCGGTGTGACACCGCGGGAAGGTGGGATAAAGATGAAAGGGCCGCGCCATCAAGGCGCAGCCCAATCAAAAAATCACATTATTATTAAGAATCAGAATTTCACTTTCTTGTCGGCTACGATGTAGATGCCGGTGAGGTTGAGGTCGAAGTCGTTGCGTCCTGCCTTTACTTCAAGAGTCTTGACTGTGCGACCGTCGGTAGCGTAGACATTCACTGTCACATCTTCGGGTGAGAGGACCGTGAGGGTCTTGCCGGTGGTGTAGATTGCGAGAGCTGAGCCGTCCCATTCGATTTCGTCGATTGCGGTGGTGTGCTCTGCATCGGGGAGGTCGGTGAGGATCTCGGGAACCGATACGGGAGAGGTAGCGTAGATGCTGTTGGGCTTCACGGTCACGTCATCGTCGTCAGCCTGTCCGGCGGGAACGAATGAGTAGGCATCGTCTTCGAGGAGGTAGGTTTCGGGGGCGGGGAGCTCGGCGGCTGAGTAGGTAGCGTGGAGGGTATATTCGCTGCCGGTGGAGGCGATGACTGAGGGAGTGGAGGCTACTTCGATACCGGTGGCCGAGAAGGTGTACTCACCTGCGTCGGGTACATGGAAGAGGTAGGGAGTGTTGGCTTTCACTTCTTCTACGCTCGTGAGCTTGTCGGCTCCTTCGGGGAGGGTGAAGAGATAGAAGGCATCTTCGTTGGCCGAGGCGCGCACCTTGGGATTGTGGACGGTAACTTCTACGGTTTCACCTGCGGGGTCAGTGATCTTCTCAACATCGAAGGGAGCTACCAGGCCGTTCCACTTTTCATTGTCAACGGTGAGGGAGATCGAGGCACCGTCGGTAAGGGTGAAGTGGTGAGGTATAGCCAGGGGGTAAGCCGAGGTGAAGACTACGTCGGAAGTGGCGGTGTATACGCGGCCTTCGCGTTCGATAGTGGAGCCGTCGGGCTGGGACTCGGTGATCATGCCGGTGGTGGTGTAGAGCACGTTGCGGCCTGCTGCTGCGGTGTTGATACCCTCGTCGAGGACGATGAAGCAGTTGGGGTTGAGTCCGTCGAATGCCTTGTCGCTGACACCTGCCGAGCGGCGGGGCTTGCGGGCGGGAGCACCCTGGGGAGCGGTGTTGCCGGCTACATCGTTGAGGAAGGTGATGGTGGTCAGGTTGTCGCAGCCGTTGAATGCGCCTTCGCCTACTTCATCCACGCCGGTGAGGCGGATTGTGGTCAGGGCCGAGCAGCCTTCGAAGGCACCTGCGCCTACCGATACTACCGATGCGGGGATGTCGACTGACTGGAGCGACGAGCAACCGTTGAACATGTTGGGGGTGATGGCCTCAACTTCGGGGAGGGTCACGGTGGTCAGGGAGCTCATGCCCTGGAGAGCGCCTTCGGGGAGTTCACCTTCGATGGCAGAGAGGTCGAGGTTTTCGAGGTCGGGGAAGGTGCTGAGAGCGTTGGTGAGCTCTTCTTCGGTCATCGAGCCGGTCAGGCAGATGTCGGTGATACCGGCGGTCTGCTCGGGATCGATCGATGCGATTTCCTCAGCGTTGAGAGTGGCTCCGTTGGTGGGGAGGGCGAAGATGTGGATGTTCTTGGCAGCGTTGGTCATGTTGACGCTGTAATAACCCTGGGCGTCGGCGGTGAGTTCCTGCTGGCCGTCCATCACGTGTACTTCGAGGCCGGCTTCGTGCTCGGAGTGGAAGTTGAGGTTGAACTTCACGGCTGAGTTTTCAGCCACGGCTTTCAGCACGGGAGCGAGAGCGTCGGTGGTGTCATAGTCGCCCGACTTGTAATCCTTGTCGTTGACAACCTCGGGAGTAGCGATAGAGAAGAGGTCGGAGGTGGTGGTGAAGGCCAGGTCGTAGGTGTTGATTACGGTGATGTTGTGGTGTCCGGCAGCCTCGGCGTTCACAGCGGGGTTGAAGAACTCGATATCAATAGTACCGTCTTCGTTGGGCTGGATCTGCTTGCCGTTGTCGAATACGAGACTCTTTACTGCGGGGTTGATGAGGCGGAGCTGGCCCTCTACCTTGATCGATTCGAGGGTAGAGTTATCGCCGAGGAAGTCAACCATCTTGGTAACGTCGAGCTCGGGGTCAACGGTGGCGATGCGGGAAGCGTCGAAGTTCACACCGTAGATGGGGTTCTCGGAGAGGATGTTGTAGTTGAAGAACTTCCAGGGGTTACCATTGGTCAAGTCGTTGTAGGCAGTACGGTAAACCGAGAGATACTTTTCGGGAACCACGATGGTAACTCGTGCATGTTCGCCGTCGTAACCTTCTACACCGATGCGGCCTGATCTTTGATCCGTACCGTATTGTGTACAAATAGGATAGTAGTGATTAACAACCTGACGGCCGCTTACAGTAGCGAGATCTCCCGGAATATAGATAGTGGTGAGAGCATCGCAACCATTGAAGGCACCATCACCGATTGCATAGCCATACTTGACAGATCCGGAAGCATAGGTACCTACAGGAATCTGACCTGACTTCATGTTGGTAGGAAGAGTTATTTCCTTAATGTTCTTACAGTTGAGGAAGGCACCACTCATGATACGCACTGCGCTTTCAGGAAGAATGATTTCTTCAAGCACAGGTACTACCTGACCTACACCCGACGAGTTGTATAACAATCCCGAGGGAATCCAGTTGGCTTTGTTATCGACGTTCTGGGGGTCATCCATGATACCGAGGCCTGAGAGGTCGAGCTTCTTGATAGTCTTCTGAGCGAAGGACTGGGTGAAGGCCTGACGGAGGTCGGTAGCAGTGGTGTAACCTTTTACTATCACAGTGGCGCATACGGTTTCCTGAGTGAGGAGCTTCCAGAGAGATTTAGAGCTGTCGTAGTCGGGGTATTTATAGTCCACGTTGTAGACAATCACACCACCTTCCTTGGGATCGAATACCTTGACGTCGATTTCAGAGTCAGCCTTTACCACAAAGGAGTAATTTACCGAAGTAGCTGCCTGGGCGACGGTTTCGCCGTCGATCGTAAGATCCACGCGGTTGGCAGCATTAGCGGGAGTGATCTTGAGGGTAACATCCATACCGCGCACTGCGGTTTCGGGAAGGCCGGAGATGTTGGCATTACCCTCTACATTGAGCTTGAGGTTGTAGATTTCAGTCTGGTTGTTAAGGGCGGGAAGAGCGGCTACGATGTCGGCATTGGCACCGTTGACTACTGTCCAGTTGCGCTTGTTGACTGAGGTCACGAGACGGAGGGTGTTGCCTTCACGCACCTTGGAATCCTTCACGCAGCAGTTCACGTTGAACTTGTGGTTGGCGGCGGGACCGGCGGTCCAGAGGTTGACGGGAGAGATGAATTCCTTGATGTTGCCTGCGGCATCGGTCAGAGCGACTGCCCAGTAGAACTGGTCGTAACCGGCGGGAATGTTGAGGGCGTTGACGCGGATTGAGAAATCCTGACCGGGGAGCACGTTGACTACGTCGGAGATAAGACCGATCGAACCGTTGGCGTCGGTGAGGGTCCACTGTGACTTGTAGGACTCAACCTTGGTGGGAGCCACCATGTTGAAGTGGATGATGGTGTTGGTACCGAGAGCTGCGGTGTAGATACCGTCGGCGTTGGGGGTGAGGAGGGTCGAGTTGGCGTAAACCTCCATGCGGTTGTCATTGTCGGGGATGAGGCTGGCGGTGAAGGAAACCGAGGAACCCTTGGCCATCTTGCCGGGGAGAGTGTCTGATTCATATTTCACGTCGGCATCGTCCATCACTGCGAAGAGAACGTCGTCAGATGCCTGGATGGGATCAACCACGATGTTGGCGATAGTGTTCCAGTTTTCAGCCTTCTGATAGTTGGTGAGGGCGCGCTCGCTGGGGACGTGGAGGGTGACGAGGTTGACTTTCACACCCGAGAGCACACACCAGTTGATGAACTCGGCGCTTTCGCGGCCTACCCAGATGTCGCGGAGGGCGGTGGCACCTACAAACACGTTGTATTCATAAGTCTTAACGCCGGCGGGGATGGTGATGGTGGTGATACCGCACTGGCGGAAGGCACCGTTGTTGATGCGGTTGAGCGAGTTGGGGAGGATCACTTCCTTAATGGAACCTTCGCCGCGGAATGCTTCGCGGGGGAGAGCGTTGGCCTGGTCAGAGCCGTAGGCTGCGATATACACGCCCGAGAGGTCCACGCGGGTGAGGTTCATGTTGTCGCGCATGAAGGCGAAGTCGCGGGCGTCGACCGATCCGAAGAGCGAGAGCTCCTTGATGGTGCCGGTCTCGGAGTCGGAGATGAGCGATGAGAGTGAGCCGGGAGTTTCTACCCAGATGCTGCGCTTGGCCACTACGTCGGCAGCTTTCTGCACGAGGATGTTGATGTTCTGATCTTCACGCACGTTGGCGATGCTGTAGGAATAGTTGGCACCGGGGGTGAGCACATAGCCGTTGGCCTTTACGGTCACCACATCTTCAGCGGCATTGTCGGGGGTAACGTTGAAGGAGTAGTTCCAGCCGCGGATCACAGAGGGCTCGCCGGCGATTGTCACGCCTGCCAGGCCTGCGGGGAAGTTGATGGCGAAAGATGCGGGTGAGGCAACCGACACGGGAAGATAGTTGGTAGTGTAGAGTTCACCTGCCACGGGGAGCCACTGGTCAGAGCCTGAAGCCTTGGTGGCGATGCGCACTTCGTCGTCATCAGCGGGAACCACTACCGAGGGAAGTTTGCAGCCCGAGAAGGTCTTGGTACCGTCAAAGAGGTAGCCCATCGACTGCATGGTGAAGTTCTGCTCGGGAGAGAGGATAGCCTTCATCTGGCCGTTCTTGCTGAAAAGAGCCACGGCGATCTTGCCCGAGAAGTCATTGTAGGTCACATTCTTGAGATTACCTACCACTACCTTGAATTCCATGCCCGAAGCAAGGTCGGTGAGGTCGGAACCCATGCCCACCTGATTGCCGTCGGCGGTGATGCGGAGGGGAGACCATGCTGCCACTTCGCCGTTGCCGGGCTTGATGTTGTAGACGATGGTGTTGAGGTTGTTGTAGTGGTGGGTGCGGCTTACGGTGGGATTGAGAGCCGTAGAGAGGAAATAGCCGTTGGCGCTGCCGCCCCAGCCCCAGTTGAAGTGGAGGAATTCACCTTCGTAACCGTCGCACACGAAAGCGTGGCCGGCGGTGACATCCTGGCCGCAGTAGATCACGGGACGGCCTGCTTCGATCTCAGCCTTCACGATATTGTCCCAGTCCTGCTGGGTAGCGACATCGGCGCGCTTCTTGTAGGAAACACCGGGATCGTAGCCGAAATAAGTGGAGAGAGCGCCGGGGACGCGCACCTCGTAAGCGCTCGATCCTGACATCGAGTACTGAGTGTCGATAGCCTTGGAAGCATGATACATCAGCGTGGCCACGGCATCGCCCTCAGCGGCGGTGTAGCCCGAGCGATAGTTATCGGCGCGCATCGAGTCCCAGTCATAAGCCACGTTGAAGTCAACGCCGCCGTATGAGCCTGAGCCCGACTCGGGGAAGTTGTAATATTTCATGACGGTAGCCATGGCGGTGCCTACGCAACCCACCAGCGGCTGACCGGGAATCATCGAGTTAAAAGGAGCTTCCTGGCTCCACGAGGGAGTGGAAAGCAATTTTGCTCCCGACTGCTGACCGGCGCTGCGGGCCATGTTGCGGAGGGAAGCAGTGGTCTGTGATTTCTGCTGCGACGGAGCCACCTTGATCTCACGCTCGATTCCGGCAAGCATCCACTGCATCGACTCAGGCACGGCCGACGATGCGGGATAATTGTTGTCGAGCGAATAACCGAGGATCGGCGTGGCCGACGACTCAGCCGAAACAATCACAAATCCTTGATTGTTTACACTATTGAACACATAATAAAGCTGGGTCGACTGCGATCCTGCAGTTTCTACCGGCGTGAGCGCGATTGCTTCGGGAGCTTTACCTGTCTTGGAGGCGAGGAACTCTGATGCGATCATCTTTGCCTCGTCAAGAGTGACGGTAGCTGCGAATGTTCCAAGAGCGGAACCCAGAATCAGCGAGGCCGAAGCCAGGCGGCGGAATTTCTTGTTCATTGAGTGAAAAAAGATTGATTGATTAATAATAATGTGATTGATTTTTTGATGTAATCGTTTTGGTTTTTGATTCTGAGACAAAATTAGTGCATTGGATATTTCACCGAAATTTTTCACATCAAAAAAATTTCAAGATTGATAAAAATTTTTCTTGTTAAGTTGTAGTTATCTGTATTTCAATAATTTAAAACCACCAATCAGCTGTTAACGCATTGTAACCGTCCTGAAAAAATGTTACAAACCCACCCAAAATGTTACAACCATCCCCGCCCCATCCCGTTACTCCGAAAACCACGCTCACGTCATAGCTTCTCTCTCTTAATATAATTATGTGTAGTGCCCACGACCACTCCACCACAAAAGAATCCGCTGAGTCGATACTTCGGCTTCGCACGCAGCAACCGTGGTTTGCCGCTGGGCTGAAAAAGCAACAGACCCGAAACTCGGTTGTTTCGGATCTGCCTGAGATTGGTGGCGGGGACAGGACTCGAACCTGCGACCTTTGGGTTATGAGCCCAACGAGCTACCACTGCTCCACCCCGCGATGTTTTGTGAGTGCAAAGGTATATACTTTCGCTGCTTTATCCAAATATTCCAGCCTCTTTTTGTGTTAATAATTGTCAACCCACACACTCTCAATACCATACAATCCAATACTAATTTGAAGGTAACAGTCAGGCCGGAGCTTGTCAGATGGATTTTTGGCATGATTCTTGCTTTATTGATTTTAAATGTGTAACTTTGTGAACTATGCTATTGACACTCAATCAAGATTTCCAAGGATTTACTCCCAATGATTTTATTTCACTGTCTTCGACTGAAGGCACCCCTGAAGTGGAATACTATCGCGCTACCCGTCAGCCTGAAGCCGATGGGGAGCCGGCCGCGAGCTGCATCCTGATAGCAAGCCGTGACAAGGCGGCTATAAAGGCGTCAGCTGCTTTCATTTACGACCGCAAGCTGATGCCCGCTTTCAGCGACTGGAAGGATGTGGGAGTAATCATGTCGACGGGTCCTGACGTGAGTTTCGTCGCCGTGGAGCTGCCCGTCAACACAGTGTCACTCGCCGGAATTCTCGCAGCCGAGCGCATGACTTTTGCTGAGATCCTCCCGCTGTTTCACGATATAATCAGCTCATACTTCGCAGTATATGGCCGCGAGATGTTTACACGGTCATTTGCTCCGGAAGATATAATGATCTTAACTGCGGTAGTAGACGGTAAGACTGTCCGCCGTCCGCTTCCGGTGGCCGCTCCGCCGGTCAGGCGTCCTGTGGAGGGACTGCCTATGTCAAGGTTGCTGTCGACTCCCCCCGAACTGACGGGCGGTGAATTTTTCACCGGAACAACCGACGAAAGGTCATGGATGTTTCAGGCCGGCCTGCTGCTGACTGAGATGCTCCAGAACCGTCTCCCATGGGATTTCTCTTCGATACCGCCCGAGGCTACACCGGAGCAGTTTATCGCCGAGCGCGGAAAACTGATGAATACCCGCCCGAATCTCGACTTCATCAGCGGGCTCAGGCGCGTGGTCCTGTCGTGTATAGCCGCCGATCCTCAGCTGCGCCCGTCGTCGGCCCAGGCGTTTATCAAGGATATAGAGCAACTTGCCGAGACCTACGGCACCCGTGGTCTCAAGCCTGTCATACTCAATCCTGAGCAGGACAGGGCTCCCGAGTCGGACGATGGAGAGAATACCGTATCTCCCTCGCCGCAAAAGCCGGTGATGACCGACGTAGAAAATGACGACAGCGACGACACGCTGACCGACCGTCAGTCGGGCGGCAGCCGCGAGCCGAGGTTGCGCCTGTCGTTCCGTCAGGGTAAAGGTGGCGGATTCAGCGACGTGGCCGGGCTCGACGATATAAAGGCTACCATGACCCGCAACTTCATCTCGATAGTGAAGAATCCTGATGTGGCCAAGACATTCCGCATCGAGCCTCCCAACGGTATGCTGCTGTGGGGGCCGCCCGGCAACGGCAAGTCGTTTCTCTCCCAGAAACTGGCCGAGGAGAGCGGACTTTACTATACCACCGTCAACCCCGGCGACCTTAGCAGTATCTACATCCACGGTACTCAGGGCCTTATCTCGGAGATGTTCAACAAGTGCGAGCGCATGGCCGCGCGCAAGAAGAGCGGTGTGCTTCTTCTACTCGAAGAGTTTGACGCCCTCGTGCCCAACCGCGGGACGACCGACGGCGACAGCAATTCGCGCAACGACGAGGTGGCCGAGTTCCTGACGCGCCTCAACAACTGCGCTTCGAAGGGCGTGTATGTCATCGCCACCACCAACCGCATCGACGCCATCGATCCCGCCGTGATGCGCAAGGGCCGCATGGACGAAGTAATCTACGTGGACCTCCCCGACGAGGAGGTGCGCCGCAAGCTCATCGACCTTGAGCTGCGCGACCGCCCCCACGACGATGTCGACATGGCGCGCCTGGTCAAGCTCACCGCCGGCTTCTCGTCGGGCGACATAGCCTATCTCGTCAAGGAGAGCGCGCGAAAGGCTTTCGAGCTTACTATCGCCGCGCCTGACAAGAACGTGGCCAACATCACTCAGGAATCACTTGAAGCCACCATCTCCAACTCCCACCCCTCGGTGACCGAGGCCGAGCGGCGGAAATATGAAAAGCTACGCGATTCCTACGCCCGCCATCGCCGCCAGGCTCCGAAAGTGGGATTCTGATCAAGCGCATTATTTATTCACCTATAAAATTTCACATCATGATTATCAAAGAAATCAACCAGAACATCCTCCGCGATCTGCTCGACGACGCCGGTGTATCATCCAAAAAAGACAGCGACGGCGATCTGATGACGATTCTCGCCGGTGATGACGACTTCCCCCACGACGTAGTAATATGGTTCATGGTGGAGGACAACTGGCTGACGATCATTGCCCGGTCATTTGACTTCAAGGTCGACAGCCCTGTCGAGGTAGCCAACGAGTACAACCGCTCCCACCGTGCCCTGACCTGCATAGGCGAGGAAGACGGCATCTTCTTCAAGGCCGCATATCTGCTCGACGAGGAAGTCTCTACCCAATACATCATCGAGAACTGCATCCGGTTCGGAATCGGCACCTCCTGGCGCTCATTCTGCGACCTCTACAAGCAGGCCAACTGACATGACATTTGCCGAGGTACTCCTCCCCGTGCCCATTCAGGGCACGTTCACCTACAGCGTCCCCGCCGCCATGGCAGCGGGGACGCGTCCGGGTCACAGGGTAGTGGTACCTTTCGGCCGCAAGAAATTCTATACCGGCATCGTCACGGCCCTCACGCCATTCGCCCCCGAAGGATATGAGGTGAAGGACATCGCCTTCACGCTCGACAACGAGCCGGTGGTGCGCCATCCGCAATTGAAATTCTGGCAGTGGCTCGCCGACTATTACCTGTGCACTCCCGGAGAGGTCTACAAAGCCGCCGTCCCTGCCGGATTGCGCCTCGAAAGCGAAACATTCGTCGAGGTCCATCCCGATTATGACCCGGCTCAGGCACCCGCGCTGACCGACCGCGAGGACGCCGCCTTGGGAAAGATCATCGCCGAGGCAAAGAAAATTTCTCTCGACCGCCTCAGCTCCCTGACCGGAATACGCGCCATAACAACGGTGGTCAACAGCCTGATAGACAAGGGAGCAGTGACGATCTCGGAGAAGGTGATAGAGAAATACCGTCCGCGGCGGGAAAACTATGTGGCGCTAACCGCCGCCAAAAACGACCGCGAGGCTCTCCACGCCGCCTTTGATGCCGTAAAGGGTGCGCCGAAACAGGAAAAAGCCCTCCTTGCCCTCATCGACCTGAGCGAAATCCTCCACCGCGACCGCGACGATGTGGCTGAGGTGACACGCGCCGCCCTCCTTGACCGGTCGGGCGCAACGTCCCCCATCCTTCAGGCCATGGCTAAGAAAGGAATCATAAGGCTTTATGTCAAGGAAATCAACCGTTTCCGCTACACAGGTCTCCCCGTTGCCCCGCTGCCCGTCCTCTCGGCGGCGCAGACCACCGCGCGTGACGAGATTATCCAATCCATGGGCAGCAACCCCGTCACACTGCTCCACGGAGTGACGGCCGGCGGAAAGACTGAAATCTACATCCACCTGATCGACCTGATGCTACGGCAGGGCAGGCAGGCACTGTATCTCGTGCCTGAAATCGCACTGACTACCCAGCTGACATCGCGGCTTCAGCGGGTGTTTGGCGACAAGGTCGTCATCTACCACTCCCGGTTCACCGACAATGAGCGGGTCGACGTGTGGCGGCGGCTCCTCGATGCCCGCGAGCCACTGGTGATACTCGGACCGCGCTCAGCCGTCTTCCTCCCTTTTTCCTCGCTCGGCATGGTGATCGTCGACGAGGAACACGAGTCGAGTTACAAGCAGCAGGACCCCGCCCCACGCTACAATGGCCGCGACGCCGCCATTGTCCTGGCGTCGATGCACGGCGCAAAGACTCTCCTCGGAAGCGCCACCCCCTCGGTCGACACCTACCACAAGGCACTGACAGGCCGTTACGGACTCGTCACCCTCACTGAGCGATATGACTCCGTGCCGCCCCCCGAAGTCGAGATAGTCGACATGACCACAGCCCGCAAGAAAGGTCAGGTCGACGGCATCCTGTCGTCACGCCTGCGCGACCTCGTGGTCAACGCTGTCGACGACCGCAAGCAGGCGATACTCTTCCTCAACCGCCGCGGATATGCACCCGTGGCCCGCTGCAAGATGTGTGGCTACGTGCCCCGGTGCAACTGCTGCGACGTATCACTCACTTATCACCGCCGCATCGACAAACTCGTCTGCCACTATTGCGGCACCCCTTACGAAGTTCCGGCCGTGTGTCCCGCCTGCAAGGAACCCACCATCGAGGTACTCGGCTACGGCACCGAGCGCATCGAGGATGAAGTGGCCGCCACATTTCCCGAGATGAAAATATCGCGCCTTGATTTTGACACCACCCGCAATAAAAACGGCTACGAAGAAATCATCGACAACTTCTCGGCCGGAAAAAGCGACATCCTCGTGGGCACGCAGATGGTAACCAAAGGTCTTGATTTCGACAAGGTCAACGTGGTGGGAGTAATGAACGCCGACACCATCATCAACTTCCCCGACTTCCGCTCGTCGGAGCGCGCCTTCAACATGCTCCATCAGGTGGCGGGACGCGCCGGAAGGCGTGATTCAACCGGTCGGGTCGTGATCCAGACCTACTCACCGCTCCACCCGCTGTTCGGTTTTCTCGTCAATCACGACTATGCCGGATTCTACAACATGGAAATCAACCAGCGGCAGCAATTCAGCTATCCCCCATTCGTAAGGGTAATCTACATCTACCTCAAGCACCGCGACTCAAAAAGCCTCAATGCCGCCGCCCGCACCTATACCGACCGCCTGCGCGCCCTTCTCGGTAACCGCGTCACCGGCCCCGAGGAGCCGCCGGTAGCACGCGTGCAATCTCTCTACATACGCCGCGTGATGCTTAAGATCGAGCCCACAGCCTCCATAGCCAAGGTAAAGCAACTACTGCGCGACCTCTACGTGGAATGCGTCAACGACAAGACCCTCTCGGGCGTCACACTTTACTATGACGTCGACCCCTGAAAGAATCGGGCCGCGCGCGATGAACACACGCTGAACACACGCGTAAAAAAAATGCAAAATTCTTTGTAAATCAGCGGGGAAATCACTAATTTTGCAACCGATTTATGCCGCAACGGGCCCGATAAGTGACCGGATTATGCCGTCCGCCCGCCGGATTTAACTGTTAACCAATTAATTAAATGTACGCAATTGTAGAAATTCAAGGACAGCAGTTCAAGGCTGAGGCCGGCAAGTTCTTGTATGTTCACTATCTCG
>CAZJKU010000030.1:0-26189 GCA_964546905.1 uncultured Staphylococcus sp. | reverse complement strand
CAAGCATCACCTTGGGACGGCCGCGCATACGCAGCATCTGCTCGTGCTCGTTGAGGGCTTCGGTGGAAAACTCGCGTGACTGCGCCAGAAGGAACTTGTAGACCTGAGGAAGCACCGATGAGTAAAATCTCACCGAGTCCTCGACAAGAAGTATCATCTGGACACCTACACCGTTGATGTCGTTTTCAGCGTTCATCTTGTCCTCAAGCAACTTGATGATGGCGAGAAGGAGTCCTACGTTGCCGAGCCAGCTGAACACGTAGTCGATACCGGTGAAGTCTTCGGCCGACAGGCGGCGTGATACTTCCTTGGAGAACGGTGTGAGAACCACGATGGGCAGGTCAGGGTAGAGCTTCTTGATGGCTCGCGCGCCTGAGAATGTCTCGCTGATGTCGATACCGGGCATGGTGATGACGAGGTCAAACTTTGTGGCGGCAAGTTTGGCGAGGGCTTCGCGTGTATCGGTGACGCGGGTCACGCGCGGAGGCGACGAAAGATTGAGCGACACATACTCAAAGTAAAGCTGCTCCTCCACACGCCCGTCCTCCTCCATCATGAAGGCATCGTAGGGCGATGCAATCAACAGCACATTGAAGATGCGCCGCTGCATCAGATTCTGGAAAGCGGTATCCTTGAGGTAAAGGCGGCTGAGTTCGTCGGCTCCGGTTGATTTCATGCGGCGTTACTTGAAGATGCGTGAATATTTTGTGAGCAATGCCGGGAATCGGGAGTCGGAGCGCAGTGGGGCTACGTTGAGGTTGGCATCGTCGGCGCGGGTCCATGCGTGGAAGTTGGCATATCCTTTTTCAAGCGATTTCTCCATGCATTGAAATGCCTTGTCAAGATTTCCTTCCCAGGCGAAGAAACAGGCACCGTAGTAGTTGACGAGGCCGTCATGGTCAGGGACAGTGGAAAGAATCTTGTTCATCCACCGGCGCGCATCGTCGTCACGGCCGAGGGCGAGCAGGGCGAATCCACGCAGTGAATTGACGTTGTCGAAATCATAGTCCATGTCGAGGACGCGTTCGTAACTTGCATTGCCGCTCTTGACGTTGTTGCGATATTTTTCGAGCACCCATCCCCTTATGATGTAGAGCGACGGGTCCTCGGGATTGTTCATTGCAGCCTCGCTCAGTGCTACGGATGCCTCGGTGTAATTCTTCAGCGCTATCAGGGCGCGGGCGCGGGCGATGAGGGCGGGATTGTAGTCAGGATTCAGCGCCAGGGCAGCGTCGGCGGCAGCAAGAGCATTGTCGGTTTCGCCTACGGCAAGAAGAATCTGTGATTTAAGCACCTTGTAGTCAGGATCGCCGGCCACGGCATCAACGGCATAGTCGATATTTATCATCGCCTTTTCATATTCGCCGAGAGCGTAGTAACACTCGGCCAAGGCGGCATTGATGCCGGGGTAGGAGTCAAGATGCCCTTCAAGGATGCGGTTGTAATCATCGATAGCGGCCATGTAGTTGCAATGGCTCTGGGCGATCATGGCGCGGATAAAGTAGAACATCCCGTTCTGCGGTGCCTGACGGATAGCATCTGACAGCCCGGCGTAGACAATCGGATAATCCGTACGCGAAAGGGCCACGAGCTGTGAGAGCGCGCGTCCGGTATTGGTGTCGTCGGTCGAAATAGCCATTATGTAGTCGAGCACTGCACCCTGAGGGTTACCCATCATGGTGTGGACGTCGGCGCGGCGCATGTATACCTCGCTGTTGCCGGGCGAGAGGGTGAGGGCCTGGTCGATGAGCTCGTTGGCGGTGCCAAGATTGTTTTCCTTCACGGCGATGCGGGCGAGTCCGAACACTGCCTCAAGGCTGCGCGAGTTCATCTGCTGGAGTATCTTGAAGTCGGTCTTAGCCTCGGGATACCGCTGCAGATTGTACAAAGCCGTGGCGCGCTGATAGATTGTGGCATAGTCGCCGGGAATGAGAGTGAGCACTTCGTTGAGGTCGGCGAGCGCTTTCTCGTAGCGGTGGTTCATCAGGTGGATGTTGCCCCTGAGCGAGTAAGCCTGTGCGCGGACATCGGATTCATCCTGCGGTATATATTTTATGGCGAGGTCAATGTCGGCCAGGGCCTTTACATAATCATCGCGGCGGTAATACTCGTTGGCGCGTCTGAACAGGGCTTCCCAGTCGTGGGGATCCTCGGCCAGCGCGCTCGAATAGGCTTTCATCAGTGCCTCGGAAAAAGCGTCGGGGGCAGGATTCTGAGCCGTGCCCGACAGTGCTATGCCGGCCAGGACTATGGCTGAAAGAATGAGGCGTGGTAATATTTTCATCGTGAGGTAATGAAGGATCGTGGTGATGTAATGTATCAGAACGTGTTGATGGCGGTGCGGATAGCCACGAGCTGTTCCATCAGGCATTTCATGCGGTCGAGAGGGAGCATATTGGCGCCGTCGCTCTTGGCATGGGCCGGATCGGGGTGAGTCTCTATGAAAAGACCGTCGACACCCACAGCCACTCCGGCTCGGGCGATAGTGTCGATGAGGTCAGGACGGCCTCCGGTCACGCCTTTGGGCTGATTGGGCTGCTGAAGAGAGTGGGTGGCATCGAGAATCACGGGAACATCAAATTTCTGCATCTCGGGTATGCCTCGGTAATCGACCACGAGATCCTGATAGCCGAATGAAACGCCTCGCTCAGTCACGGCAATATTGTCATTGCCGGCGTCGCGCACCTTGTCGACGGCAAATCTCATGGCCTCGGGCGACAGGAACTGACCTTTCTTTATGTTGACGGCACGCCCCGTGCGGGCAGCCGCGAGCAACAGATCGGTCTGGCGGCAGAGAAATGCCGGAATCTGAAGCACGTCGACATACTCGGCAGCCATAGCGGCTTCTTCGGGCGAATGTATGTCGGTGACAACGGGGATTCCAAATTCGCGTCCCACCTTGCCGAGTATCGTCAGCGCCTCGTGATCACCTATTCCGGTGAACGAATCAAGACGCGAGCGGTTGGCCTTGCGGTAAGAGCCCTTGAACACGTAAGGTATATTGAGGTCAGAGGTTGTCCTCGTGATAGTCTCGGCGATATTCATTGCCATGGCCTCTCCCTCGATCACACAAGGACCTGCGAGGAGAAAAAACATGGGCTGCGACGCGTAGTCTTTAAACTTGAAATTCATATTCTTATGGTTCTCTCTTGTCGTTATTAAGATGCTACACTGCTGCGGTCAAGCAGGCCAACAGTAAAGCAGGAGCAAAGTTAGCGTTTTTTTCTCTCACTGCAAAATAAAACTTCCACCCCTCCACCATATCAGCACCGGAATGAAAAATTTCGGCCATAACTTTTAAATTTTCAAATAAAACCGTAATTTTGTGAATGAGGTTATTCTTTTACCTGCTTTTCCCAAAGAAATTGATAACAATTTTAGCCATACATACACATGAAGAAAATCAGTCTTTTAATCCTGGCCATGGTCTGCGCTATGGTGACTCATGCTTCGGAAAGTGAGTTTATCATCGATGATTTTACATTTACGGTGACAAACCAATTCAACAGGGAGGTATCAATATCCGAAAACAATTATTTCGTGGAAGAAGTTGTGATTCCTTCCGTGGTTGTATCTCCTGAAACGGGTATATCCTATACAGTTACAGGGATCAGTGAGAGTGGATTCTTTGGTTGTGATCTAAAGCACGTGACAATTCCGGAAACTGTGAGAGCATAGGGAAATGGGCTTTTGGAGCAACCAACTTGGTATCAGTAAAGATACCGGATTCGGTTACGACTATTGACGATTTCGCTTTTCAAACATGTAGCGAATTGACCTCAATAACACTCTCTAACTCGTTAGTAAGTCTTGGAATGGGTTGTTTTTGTTATTGTCCGGCAATAACATCTGTCGAGATACCAAACACAGTGACAATGTTAGGGGAGGGGGCTTTTGCCGACTGCACTGCCTTGTCATCAATTTCTTTATCCAATTCCATTTTAATGATTGATAACTTAACATTCAAAGACTGTACAAGCCTGACATCGATAACAATTCCGAAATCAGTAGTTGAGCTTACTAACCAGGCATTTTACGGGTGCAAAAACCTTTCGGAAATATTGGTGGATGAAGGGAATTACTACTTTGCTTCTAAGGATGGAGTGTTATTTGACAATACCTATACATATCTATATTGTTGTCCCGCAGGAAAAACGGGTGATTATGCAATTCCGTCCACAGTAACTACTATCGGGAATCTATCTTTTAGTAATTGCAAGTTGTTGACTTCTATTTCAATTCCAAACTCAGTGTCAAAGATCGAATATGCCGCTTTTGAATATTGTAGTTCACTTACGTCACTGGCAATTCCAAACTCAGTGACAAAAATCGAGTCAGGCACTTTCATGGAATGTAGTAAACTAAAGTCGATTACTCTTCCCAATTCTTTAAAGGTAATAGAGTATTACGCGTTCACTGCTTGTAGCAGCCTGACTGAAATTTCATTACCAAGTACCCTGACGGAAATAGGAATTTGGGCTTTTTTGGATTGTATAAGTCTCAAGGATATATATATACCAAACTCAGTAACAACTCTCGCCGCTGGATGTTTTGAGGGTTGTACCGCGTTGACATCAGTAAGGTTGCCAGAAGGACTGTCTACAATCGAGGGACATGTTTTTTATAAATGTAGTAGTTTGAAATCAATCACAATTCCTGAATCGGTGACAAGTATCGGTTTTACTTCATTCAATGGTTGCAGCAGTCTTGCAAATGTTTCGATACCTCGGGCAGTTATGAATATAGAAGAATATGCGTTCTTTGGATGCAAAGCCCTGCTTTCAATATTGCTACCCTCGACTGTATCGAATATTGGTGATGGTGCGTTTTCAGAATGTTCAAGTCTTACCGGTATTGATGTGGACTCTGATAACAGGTTTTATGAATCGATAGATGGAGTGCTATACGATAAGGAAATAACCAAAATATATTGTTATCCGGCCGGAAAAGCAGGAGAGTACTCGTTCCCTGCCACTGTGAACTCTATCGCATACGATGCTTTCGCCGGTAGTCAAGTGACTTCTATATCAGTCCCCAATACAGTAACTGAAATCGGTGGATGGGCTTTCAGTAATTGCAGTAACCTGACTTCCATATCGATACCCAATACAATTAATACTTTGAAAGGAACATTTTCCGGGTGCAGTTCTCTTGAAAAGATTATTGACTTCAATCCGGTACCACAAGAAGCGGAAATGAGTACTTTTTCCGGTCTCCCTTCTAACACTATAATATATGTTCCCCAAGGCAGTCGTACAAAATATGCCAAATATTATCCATGGAGTATGGCGTTCGGTCTTGATCACTACCGGGAGATGGGAGAGATTGAACTATCAATCACTCCGGGTGACGTAACGCTTGGTCAGGGTGACATGCTCGCTCTCCAAGTCGACATTATTAAGGATGGAGACGTGACGGTCGACATGGAAGAGTGGAGTTCGTCTGACCCTTCGGTGGCAACTGTTGACGGGGATGGTAACGTGACGGGGTTATCGGTGGGTAGTGCCACGATAACTTATACAGTGACTGACTGTTATGGTGTAGTCCAGACAGCCTCGTGCAATGTCAATGTAGTTGATCCTTCCGGAATAGAAGATGTGGTAATTGACGGCAACGATTCATGCGAAGTCTTCAATCTTCAGGGACTTTTCGTTGGTGACAGCCTCAAAGGACTTACTCCGGGTATCTACATCGTGAAGCAAGGCACCACCACCCGTAAGGTTGTGATTAAATAAGTGAACAGCTACTTAGTCGCCTTGAATACAAAAAACATCAGTGATGCGCCGTGAGTGCATCACTGATGATATTATAGGGTGTAACGTGAATTGGATGGACTAATTCTCGGGGATGCAGGTGTCGAGGATGTGGCAGGCGGTGACGGCATAGAGGGCGGCGGTCTCGGTGCGGAGCCGGTTTTCGCCTAAGGTCACTGCCGTGAAGCCTGCGTCGAGTGTATCTCTGATTTCGGCAGGTGAGAAGTCGCCCTCGGGGCCTATCATGATGAGGGTGTTACGTTGTGGAATATAGGCGGAAGTGAAATCGCGCCGCTCAACCGCTTCATCGCAGTAGGCCACCAACCGGGTGTATCCGTCAAACTGCCGGATAATTTTACCGATAGGGGTCATCTCGTCAATTATGGGCAATGTGGCCTTGAGTGACTGCTTCATGGCCGAAACAGCGATTTTCTCCAGCCGCTCGGTCTTGATCTCCTTGCGCTCGGAACGGGCGCACAGCATAGGGATGATGCGGTTGACTCCTATCTCGGTCAACTTCTCCACCATCCATTCCATGCGGTCAAGATGCTTGGTTGGGGCGACTGCAACAGTGATGTCCTGACTCCATGGCAGTTCCCGGCGATCAGTTGACAGTATTTCCACAGCTGCCCGCTTGGGATGTGCTTCAATCAGCCGGCACTGATATACGTTGCCTTTACCGTCGATCACCTGAAGCAGGTCGCCGGCTTTCATGCGCAGGACCCTGACGGCATGGGCCGAGTCGCTTTCAGGTAACCTGAGCGTCCCGGCAATTTCAGGAGCGAAGAATTGTATCATTGTTCTTCGATGGGAGAGTCGACAAAACCGTCGGGAGCGGCTTGCTCCACGATTTTCTCAGGCTGCGCGGGTTTTTCCTTGAAGATGATCATGAACAGCACTGCCACAACGAGAGCATAGGCGGCAAATATCGCCCAGCTCATCTGCCACCCGTGGAGGATTGCCACCGGGTCATCCTGAATAGCGGGATCATGCACGAGATTGTTGACCACGACCGAACCGGCGATAAGTGTACCGAGCGAGGCACCTATGCCGTTGGTCATCAGCATGAAGAGACCTTGAGCCGAGCTGCGCTGGGCCGGAGGGGTCTGGGAGTCGACATAAAGACCGCCCGACACGTTGAAGAAGTCAAAAGCCACACCATAGACTATGCACGAGAGGATGAGGTAGCTGACACCCGAGGGCGAAGTGTTGCCGATAGCGAAGAAGCCGAAGCGGAGAACCCAGGCAAACATCGCAATCAGCATTACGCCTTTTATGCCGAAACGCTTGAGGCAGAAAGGAATAAGCAGGATGCAGAGAGCCTCGGCACACTGGGATATCGAGATGAGGAAGGTAGGATTCTTTGCCCAGAAGCCACCCTCGTAGCCTGGTACGCTGTTGAACTGGAATATGTAGCTCGATCCGTAGCTGTTGGTTATCTGGAGCGACACGCCAAGGAACATGCAGAATATGAAGAATATCGCCATCTCCTTGCGCTTGAACAGCGCGAAAGCTTTGACTCCGAGAGTATCGGCGAGCGACTTTGTCTCGGCTTTCTTCACGGGGCAGTCGGGCAGCGTGAGGCAGTAAGCGGCCAGGACGAGGCTCAGCGCCCCCGAGAGGTAAAACTGGGTGTAGCTGTGCTGAATCTCAACGCCGCCAATAGAGATGAAGTTGACCGCAAGCTCGGCCACGATGAAACCTACCGTGCCAAACACGCGGATCGGCGGGAACTCCTTCACGGTGTCCATGCGGTTTTGTTCAAGGATATTGAACGCCACTGAGTTGGACATGCCTATCGTGGGCATGAAGAATGCCACCGAGATAGCATAGAGCGTGAATATCGACGTGAACGGCAGCGTGTCGCCCGACACAGACGCGGCATATCCGGTAGCGATCATGAACACTCCGGCAAGCAGCTGGCAGAGGCTCAGGGTCTTCTGCGCGGGAATCCAGCGGTCGGCGATGATTCCGATTATCGCGGGCATGAAGATGGAAACGATACCTTGGGCGGTGTAGAACCAGAACACGTAGTTGCCGAGGCCGTGGTTGCCTAAGTACATGCCCATAGAAATCAGATATGCACCCCAGATCGCAAACTCAAGGAAGTTCATGACCGTAAGGCGCGTCTTGATCAGTGACTGATTGGTGGTGACCATTGGTTGAAAAGTGGGGATTGTGATTGGTATGGATTAAGGGATTATTTTTCGTCGCCTGAATTTTCAGTATCGTTGAGCCGCTCCTTCTTGCGGCGGAGAATAGCCATCACGCGGGCGGCTTCCTCATATTCCTCGCGCTCGGTCAGGCGCGCGATGGTGCGCTCAAGTTCCTCGATAGCATAGTTTTCAAGACGTGGTTCGCGACCGTAGGGGGGCAGGTTGTCGTCATCTTCTTCATCGTCGACCTCATCCTGACCGCTTTCATATCCGCCGTCGTCATCATCGTCGTCATCATCATCATCGTCGTCTCTGTCAGCATCGTCTTCCGTGGAAGATTCACCGTCGGCTGATTCAAGGATGAACCCGGTCTGTTCAAGAATCTCGGTAGTGGTGAAGATGGGGGCGCCGGTGCGCATGGCTATGGCGATACCGTCGCTCGTGCGTGAATCGATCACCACCGTGCGGTCACCGTCGCTGAAAGTGAGCTCACACGAGAAGATGCCGTCCTCGAATTTATAGATGAAGACCTCTTTCAGCGTGACGCCAAACGTGTGGGCAAACGATACGAAAAGGTCATGGGTCATGGGGCGCGGCGGCTTGATGTTCTCCATGCTCATGGCTATCGACTGAGCTTCGGCCGGACCTATCACCACCGGTATACGGTAAGGACCACCGGCCTGCGCCAGGATCAGGGCATAGGCTCCCTGCTGTATCTGGCTATAGGAAAGGCCGAGTACTTTCAATCTTATGCGCTGTTCCATATTTAATATATGTGATGGGTTTCTTTACATTCTACAGGTTTATGTTTCCGCCCGATATAACCCCGCTTCCAAGGCAGATTGTTTTCTCGGGATTATAGATGACTCCAAACTGGCCCGGGGCGATGCCCTGCACACGTCCCGGTGATGAAATGACATATTCTCCCGAGGCGCCGGGCACGCGCGACAGCGTGGCGGGCATGAACTCGGGAGTGTGGCGGTTCTTAAACGTAATCTCCACGTTCTCACATTCCTCGGGCCATGGATCACGGGTGATCCAGTGCATTTCGGCAAGGTGGAGTGTGTGGCCATACTGCTTTTCGGTATCGTAGCCGCGCGACACGTATATCACGTTGTCATGGACATTTTTCCTGACCACATACCACGGGCCTCCCGACAGGCCGAGACCCTTGCGCTGGCCGATGGTGTGAAACCAGAATCCCCGATGCTCACCGAGCTTGCGGCCCGTCTCCAGTTCAACTATCGCACCGGGTCGCTCGCCGAGGTGGCGCCTTATGAAGTCATTGTAGTTGATCTTGCCAAGGAAGCATATACCCTGACTGTCGCGGCGGTAGGCGTTGGGCATCGCCGTGGCCACTGCGATTTCCCTCACCCGTGACTTGGGCAGGTCGCCGATGGGAAACATCAGGTGTGACAGCTGGTCATAGGAAATCTGAGCGAGGAAATCGGTCTGATCCTTCACGAGGTCAACAGCCGTGCCCAGATAGGTGAGGCCGTCGGCACCATCCACTATGGTGGCGTAATGTCCAGTGGCCGTGCGGTCGAATTCATGTCCCCACCTCTGCTCGAAAAATCCGAACTTTATCATCTTGTTGCACATCAGGTCAGGGTTGGGGGTCAATCCTTCGCTTACCGTGCGCAACGCATAAGCCATCACGTTGTCCCAGTATTCCTGATGAAGCGAGACAACGTCAAAGGGCAGATTGTAGCGCCGCGCAATGAGGCGGCACATCTCGATATCCTCTTCGGCCGAGCAGTCGCCCTCGTCGGTATCAAGCCCTATGCGGATATAGAACAGGTGAAGGTCATGTCCCTGCTCAAGCAACCGGTGGACAGCAACGGCACTGTCGACACCGCCGGAAATCAAAACCGCTACGTTCATACTTCTTCAAGCACCTCTTCCTCGGTCTTGCCGCGACGGTCTATGATATAAAGCGATATGAAATAGTCAAGCGAAATCTTGCCCGGACCCACGATGAGGAGGAACAGGTAAATGCCTATGAACATGATGGGCAGATAACCGGGGTCAGTGCTTTCAAGACCGTAGACGGGCAGATTGGGCACCATGTCATGGAGAATGTAATATTCGGCCGCGATCATGGCTATGACAGGAGGAATCACACTCATGCGGGTCAGGAAACCCACCATTATCAACAGCGAGCAGCCAAGCTCAATGATTATCATTATGATGAGCGAAGCGACCGGTGACATGCCCAGTACGGTGGGAAAGTCGAGCATCAGGTCGTTGAAATTCACGAGATGACGTATCCCGAACTGCATCATCATGATGCCTACAAACAGCCGCAGGAAAAGCCGTCCCATATTGGGATAACTCTTCCCGATGGAGCTGAGATAAAAAGTTATGAGAGTATTCATGAGGTGAAACGTAAATAATCGGAAGTGGGAAAACAGGTGCCGGCTGTCAGCGCTTCTTGAGCTGACGCATTATGTCAAGCACCTGATCTATGTCTATGTGCTTGAACCTTATCTTACCTTTACGGTCGAGGATATAGAATACAGGCATTTCGCCGCGCATGTCGATCGACATGTCAATATCGGGTGCCGCGCCCACGATCCATTCTTCAGGATATGCGGCGACCTCCTCTTTCCACTTGTCGTCGATTTCCACCGGCGAAATTGCCGCGATTTTCAGGATTCCTTCACTGAGGAGCTCGCGGGTATTAACATCGGCTGCGAGCCTCACCCGGGCCATGCGGCAGGCCGAGCAATCGGGATCGTTGATGAACAGGAGCACGACCTGGGCCGAATCACGGGCCACGTCGCCAGCAGTCCCGTCGGGACGGGTGTAGGGCAGCGACGGTATCGCGTGGCCCGGCAGCGAGTTGGATAGCACGCGGGCCTGATGCTCAAACCGTGCCTTATAGGGTTTCTTGACACGCTTGTTATTGACCACAGCACGGGCGAAAGGTATGTAAAGCTCGTCGACCCAGGCCTTGGCTGTGTCGCTGTACAGCTCGGCTTCGGCTATTTCGGCAAGGAATACCAGATCGTCGGGCTGCTTGTCGAGCTTGCGGGTGAAGACGTCGACTGCGGCCAGAGCGGTGTCGGGCGTGGCGAGCTGGAGTATCTCAAGGTATCCGCGGAACTCCTCGGCCATTTTAGCGCGTGAAGAAAACGATTTTTTAAGGTCGCAGAAGTCCCAGAAATGATTGGAAAGGAAATTGCATCTTTCAGTCAGGGTGCCGATAGTGTCGGGAACGATAGGGTAGGGGAACAGTCCGTCGGCTTTCCCGGCGAGACTACCCGCGAGGATGAGCAGAAGGAAAAATATCCGGCGTATTTTCATGATCGGTCACATTTTTCGGTTATAGACTGACAAAGGTAATGAAAAAAGTTGAATCCCACAGCCGGGTGAATGTTAAAATAGTTTTCGGGAACGATAGAGAAATTGAAAATAAAATGTTAATGAGGGTTAAAATGGTGGAATGGGTGCGTTTTTTGCATATATTTGCAAATCAATAATTATTAGACCTTAATCTGCTGATATTGCCATCATTTTTCGCAACTTCGTCAGCAGCGGGTTGCCCAAACCTTATTCCGGACTGTGAAACTTTTTGACCGACTACCCCCGCTGATACTTCTCAAGGCTCTTGGGATGACTGCCTTGGCGCTTATGCTGTCAATGGTGATGATGCAGCCGTTCTCGGTCTCCACTTCCACCCTCCTTTCACCGCACGAACGTAAAGATTTCAGTATCACTGATTTCTATAATATCGTGGCTGATTCACGCGACGTGCGCACGCTTGACGACGACATAATTTTGGTGAACATCGACAACGCTGACCGCGAGGACATTGCCCTGATGCTCGACCGACTGATGCGCTATGAGCCTAAAGCCGTGGGGCTTGACGTGACATTTGACGAGCGGCGTGACTCGCTCGTTGACGAGTATCTTGAGGAAATCACCGATAATTTCCCCGGCCTCGTGGAGGCTGTCACTGTCGATCGCGCTCCCGGCGATGATACCTATAAGTTGCACGAACGATCGTTTTACATGGACTCGGCGCGGCTGTCACGCGCCGGAATTGTCAATCTGCCCAAAAAATTTGACGGCGGTGTGGTCAGGGAATTCATCGTGAAGATGCCGCTTGACAACGGTCAGGAAATCGAATCACTTCCCGTAAAGATCGCCCGCGAGGTCGCTCCCGAAAAACTCCAGATGCTTCTTGACCGCGGCAGGGACTTCGAGACAATCAACTATCCTTCACGTATCTACCGGAAAATCGATGCCTCGGAAATCGACAGTTTCGCTGCCGAGATCAATGGCAGGATCGTGCTGATAGGCGCGCTGACCGACATCGGCGACAAGCATCTCACTCCACTCGGTTCTCCCATGCCCGGGGTCGAAATCCATGCCCGCGCCCTCAGCACCATTCTCTCGGGAAGCTATCTGAGGGTCGTCCCCAAGTGGCTCAATATCCTCACCGGAGTGCTGATATGTTATTTCTTCCTGCTGCTCCATATATCGCTCAAAGTGACCTTCAAGGGACTCGTGCTGAGGGTGCTTCAGGTCGTGTTGCTGTATCTGATACTGGTGTTCAGCTACTCGGTGTTCATCAACCGCAATGTGCTGATGGATTTTTCGTTCACGTTGCTGATGATCACCTTCGGACTGTTTGCTTTCGACATCTGGATGGGTCTTCAGGCCCTTTACGTATACCTGCGTGATAAGATTAGACACAAAAATTCAAAATTGCATAATAAACCACAGGCATGAAAACAATACTTAACCATTCACTGGCGCGGTTGATCGCCATCATATTGCTTCTCAGCGGAGCAACCGAGGCCATGGCACATTACAGGGTGTTTGCCGTGACCGGAAAAGTGACCTTAAGACACGGTAGGGAAACCGGTGAGGCACTCCCCGGCACCGACGTGGCTCCGGCCGACCTCATCACCATTCCCGAGGGAGGCAGCATAGAGTTGCTCGACACCCGCGATTCCAAGACATATAAGGTTGCCAAGCCCGGACAGTATTCGCCCTCGTCGATAATCTTCGAGGCGCGCCGGCAGTCGAGCGAGACCACCGCTGCCGTCAACCGCAACCTGCGCATCGGCAAGGGAGGGAATACGGCCAAAAGCACCGTATACCTGGCCAAAGGCAAAGTGACCCGCGCCCTCCAGAATTATGACCCGCACTCCGATACTCTCCAGATCGACAACAAGATGCTCGGTCACTATGTCAGGGCAATGCTCGCCCGTAAATCGGCATCTGACGACGCTGCACAGTTTCCTGTCCCGGTCAAGAGCGAGCGCACTCCCGAGGGAGCGTTGACACTGATGCTCAGGAACAATATCCAGTTCCCGCTCTACTTCAACGTGCTCCGCATCAACCCCGCCGACGGTTCGGTATCTCTTGCCGAAATCGGCCAGCCTGTGGGCAGCTATGTGTTGCTTCCCGGTCAGGAACTCATGCGCGCCCAGTTGGCTGACATTGATGCCGACAACCGCTATCTGGTAGTTATGGCCCATTATTATTTTGAAGTCGATCAGCTTCTTGATGCCATCAATGAAGAGGCCGATGCCGATTCCGCTTTAACCGACCTTCCGGTCTATCTGTATTCATTCTGACAATATTAATCGTTATTCAATATCAGTGCAATGAGAACACTTTACGCAATTCTCGCAGCATCCTCCTGTCTGCTGACAGCGGGACATTCAGTATCCTATGCCGATCAACCTTCCCGGCCGCTCCAGCGTGTCGAATACCAGTTTGTGCAGTCAGCTACCCCTGATTCCATCGCTGTCTGCGGACCGGTGGTATATCTCGTGTCGGGCAACGACGTGACAAGCCTGCGTGGCGACCACCTGACAGGCAACAAGAAGAATTTACTTAAGGACGTGTCATTCTATCCGGCCGGAAGTTACATGACCGTTGTAATGAAGAAGCCCGGAAACAAGAATCTTCCCGAGGCAATCCTTTATGATATTTTCGCGTCGAGAGACAAGGAAAAGAAGAAATTTGACAGCAAGCACTTAGGTGTGCCCCGGGCCGTGGCCTATACCCCCGACGGTCTTTCACTCGCCGTGGCGACTGACACGGCAGTGCAGTTTGTCGACGTGCTTAAGTTCAAGCCCGTGCGCGAGCCGGTGAAAATCGATTATCCTGATGTTAAGCGGATGATGTTCAGCGACAACATGTATTACCTCGTTGTGGCCGATCCCACCCGTGTTGCCGTCTATAACCTTGAGACGGGCAAGCGTCGCGCCGCCTGGGACTACGAGACCGGAGTCAATGATTTCTGCTTCAATGCCGATGCCTCGCGCTTTTACGTGATCACCGATGACGGAATCATGACCGCCTACGACACGCGCACGTTCCTCCCCGTTCAGAGCCTTGAAGACCTCGGCGACGGTCTGTCAATCTCGATCAACAAGGACGGAAAGTATATGGCCGTGCTCGAATCGCCCGACAAGATTTCGGTCATCAATCTCCTTTCGCCCGCCGACCGCCACTCTATCGACGTGCCCGGCGGACAGTCACGCGAGCTTACCTTCCTCTCTGACAGCAAAGGGGACCAGGTGCTCGTATTCACCGGCCTCAACGCCCTCAACGGTCGCCGCTTGCCGTACCTGAAACCTAACTTCGGCCGTCTTGTCAACGATGAGGTCAACGACAAGATGAATGAATGGCTCAAGATGATGCCGGGCGAGACAATGGAAGAGTACAATGCCCGTGTCAACGACGAGTCACGCAACCACATGCGCCGCGTATATGAGCAGGAAGCATCGACCCGCTTTGCCCCCGACCTTGCCGGCATGGCAATGGTGGCCCTCGGTAGCTACGACAGGGCTGCCGGAGTGCTTGAGGTGGATTTCGACAACATGCCTTCGATTTTCATTCCCGTTCCCGAATCTGATCTCTCGGGATTCTCGGACGCCTCCACGCTGGAATTCCGCAACTCCAAGTATGGCGTGATGGCCGATGACAATTTTGAACTTGTTTATGCCGAGGTATTCAACACTGCCACCGGCAAGACATATATTTATGATAACATTGACCGCGTGCCTCTGAATTTTATGGCCGATGCTGACAACGTGGTATCGATCGAACTTATCCAGCAGCAGCAGATGGAGGAACTCCGTCTTGAAGAGCTTCGCCGCGAGATCATGGAGACGGCCAAGAAGGAAAACGTGCTGACCGACAATACTTCAATCACCGTCGACTCGCGCATCGTACCCGACTTTGACGCCGACGGTAACAGGATTCTTAATTACTGTGTCAATGTGACCTACGACGTAGCCCCTGAATTTTCGGCTACCGAGGATTTCCTCCCCGGCAAGTATGTCAGCGCCCAGTCGCCGGCTGCCAACGCCATGCTCGACCTTGTCAAGACAGCATTTGAAGGTGATCTGGCCCAGTATCTCAAGGATGGCAAAAAACTCAAGGTGGAGATTTCAGGCACGGCCGACGCAATGCCTATCACCAGCCACCTGACCTACAACGGTGAGTTCGGCGACATTGACAATCTCCCCTACTACAACCGCGACGAGATGACAACCATAACCATGGCCCCCGGTCAGCGCATCAACCTCAACGAGGAGCTCGCATTCCTGCGTGCCTATGGCGTGAAGCACTTCCTTGAAACAAATGTCGACAAGTTCAACGACATGCAGCGCACCTATCGCTACAACATCGCCGTATCGGAGGAAAAAGGCTCGGCCAACCGCCGCATCAGCGTGGACTTCACTTTTATCGATGCTTTTTGATAAATCTATCTGAATCTGTTCAATGAAAAAGATTTTAACAATCTTCACCGCTCTCTTCTCCATCATCACGGTAGTGGCCGCGTCGGCTGCTCCCGAGGGTGACGAGACCCGCGAAATGACCGAATCGGCCGAGACGCCCGATTCGGTCATCGTGACCCCCGACTCTCTGCTGACCCGCGCAGCCGACAGTTTCAAGCAAATCAACTTCATGAAATTTGACGGCGAACCCGACGAGGTCGTGTTCCCTCAGGTTTATGAAGCCTATCTGACAGTAACTGAAGCGCTCGCCGCACAAGAACCACACTCGCGCGGGTGGAACCAGTGCAAGGAAATGCTGCGCGAGATTGACCGCGACCTTTACCGCGGTGCGTTCTTTTATTCGTCAAAGAATGATGCCGCCATGCTCTCGCGCTACGCCCAGGCTTATCTTGACATCCAGCTGATGGATGAATTCAAGGATGAGGTGTGGAAGGTAGACCAGTCAATGCAGGCAGTCCTTGCCTATATCGCCGCATCGGGTGCCTATAATGCCAAGGAATTTGACCGCGCGATAGATTACTTCAAGTTGTATTTCAGCACCGGCGATACTTCCAAGCGCGAGCTCGTCTATACTTTCATGGGGCAGGCTTGCCTCAATGCCGGGAAGTATGACCTGGGTATATCCACGCTCCAGACAGCTATCCCGTTTTATCCTGACAACAAGCAGTTGCCGCTGATAGGAATGCAGCTGTGTATCGACGGAGGCCGTGCCGAAAATCTTCAGGAGTTCCTGACTGCTGCCCTTGCCTCTGACCCCGAGAGCGAGCAGCTACTTAACGTGCAGGGCAAGCTCTGGGAGGATGCCGGTCAGTTCAATCAGGCCCTCGACCTTTATAACAAGCTCGACGAGGTGTCGCCCGGAAAGTTGTCGACAGCCAAGCACATCGCCCTGTGTTACTTCAACATCGCCGTAAAGCATTTCAACGATGCCGTGATGGCTGCTGATGAAAAGGAGTCGAAGCGTCACCGCCGTCAGGCCAAGAGCTATTTTGCCGCCGCAACCCAGAAACTTGAAGAAGTGGTGGCTACCGATCCAATGAGTGAGAAATATCTCAAGGCTCTCGGCGTGTCTTATCTGTGCCTGGAGCAGAAGGAAGACTATCAGAAGATCAATGAAAGACTGACGGCTCTCGGTGTAGACCCAATCGCTGAGGTTTTCATGCCTTCACTCGTCAGTGCAAGCGACACCGGAAACAGGAATTTCGAGTATAACAGTTCCGAAGTCAACGTTGCCGACATTCCTCTGTTCTCGGAATATGGCGCGCAATATGTAGGCGAGAACCTGACCAAATGGTCGGCTGTGGGTGAGTTTGAACCCATCGAGGAATATAAGAAGCGAGTCAATGACAAGACTATCAAGGCAGAGTATGACCGACTGCTCGCCGAGGCAGGAGAGAATTATCTCAAGGAGTATGGCAACCACTTGAAACTGACCGATATAAAGCTGATGCCATACGACGCTACCAACGAGACATTCCTTATCGAGACATCCTACGGACCCATCTATCTCCACGTGCCGCTGAAAGATCATGAAGCGGAGCAATTCAAGAGCAATTTCGCCAGCGTAACTTTCCGTAATCCCACGTATTTTATCGATGATAACCGTGTGCAGATTGCTTCCATCGCATTCACCCTCAACGGTAAGACATATAATTATGACAACCGCCGCGCACGCGAGTATTCGGGCACACCCGACATCGATATCGACTTCGCCTCGATTCTCGCCGCCAACCGGCCCGCAGGAAACCGCAGGAGCGACAACAATGCCCCCGGCCTTGTAGTAACCAAGAAGTCAGATGTTGACGAGAATATACCGGTTGCCAAGAAAAGTAATCCCAATACTCTCGCTCTCGTGATAGCCAATGAGGATTACCGCAATGCGGTCAGCGTTCCATCGGCCATAAACGACGGAACGGCTTTCGCCGAGTATTGCCGCAAGACACTCGGTATGCCCGATGAGAACGTCAACTTAGTGATAAATGCCTCACTCGGTAACGTATACAGTGCCATAACCGATCTTAAGCGAAAGGTAGACGTGCTTGGCGGTCAGGCCGACGTGATCGTGTATTATGCCGGTCACGGTATGCCCGACGAGGAGACCAAGGACGCATTCCTGATGCCGGTGGATGCCGACCCAAGACTCACCCGCACGTGCTACTCCATGAACGAACTCTACAAGGAACTCGGAGCTCTTGATGCCCGGAGCGTCATGGTGTTTCTCGACGCTTGTTTCAGCGGTGCCGAGCGGTCAGGCGACATGATTGCCAATGCCCGCGCGGTAGCCATCAAGCCTAAGGCCGCAGCCCCGAAGGGCAACATGTTTATCTTCTCGGCTACATCTGACAAGGAAACCGCACTGCCGTTCACCGAGAAGAATCACGGTATGTTCACCTACTTCATTCTCCAGAAGTTGCAGAAATCTAAGGGCGACGTGACTCTTAAGGATCTTGCCGACTATGTGACTGCCGAAGTCAAGAACCGCTCCACTTTCGTCAACAAGAAGCCCCAGACTCCCACCGTCGTGACCTCGGGCGCGATGACCGACATGTGGAAATCCAAAAAGCTCAACCGATGAAGACTACATTCAGATACCTGCTTTGCATGATGATGGCGGTGACAGGGTTACTGTCGGCGCGTGCCTCTGATGTGAAATCCGTGTCGGGGGAATATACATTCTACGGCGACAGTCATCACTCACCCGCCCAATGCAAGGAAGCCGCCCGCGAAGGCGCCGTGGCTGCCGCGCTGGCAAGAGAGTTCGGCACATCGTTTACGCAGACGGTGACTCAGCACGACATCGTGACCTCGGGCTCGGAGACCACAGCCTTTGACGCGCTCAACATCAGCGAGGTAAAAGGAGAGTGGATCGGCGATACCCGCGATCCGGAATATGAATTCCTTCCGCCTGGCGCCGACGGTAATCTGATCGTCCGCTGCCGGGTGTGGGGAAAGGCCCGTCCTGTTTCCAACGAAGCTGCCGATTTTGAGGCCCTCGTGCTGCGCAACGGTGATGATCCACGCAACGCCTCCACATCGTTTAAGTCGGGCGACGACATGACCCTTTATTTCCGGTCGCCGGTGTCGGGTAATGTCGCGGTTTATCTGCTCGGAAGTGACAATACAGTCTACCGCCTGCTTCCCTACATGGATTTCAATGACGGGGCCGTGAAGATAAAGCATGACGAGCCCTACGTGTTCTTCAGTCCCGCACGCGGTCATCGCGAGCATGGCACAGTCGACGAAATGACCTTGCTTACCGATGAGCCGGTGGAGCGCAACCGTGTCTATGTCATCTTCTCGCCCGAGCCGTTCAACCGTCCTTCCGATCACTTCGTGGCCGAGGGCGCACCCCGAAGCCTTTCCTACCGCGAATTTACCTCGTGGCTCCAGAAAGCCCGCATCAATGACCGGAAGATGGGGGTGAAAATCGTCAATATCGACATTGCTCAATAAATCAATCTATTATAAACCATTTAATCAAACAAACCAATGAAAAAGATTATCGCTCTGTTGATGGCTTTATGCCTCCTTATCCCTACGGCCGGTTATGCCGCCGAGCGTAATAAAGCTCTCGAAAAGGCCCTCAAGAAGGAACGCACCACCAAGATGAAGGAACTCAAGAAGGGAAAGTGGGAGATCTTCGGCTCCTCGCGCACCCTTGAAGTAGCTCTTCTCAAGCACTGGGACAATCTCGACAAGGATGAGAACAGCAAGGAAGAAGTGGGTGTAGCCAATAGTTTCAAGAGCAAGAATATCGGCCACCAGATGGCAGTGAACAATGCTGTCAACAACTATGCACAGAAGGCCGGTAGCTCGCTTAAGGGCCGCATAGTAAGTGACATGCAGGCCAACGGCACCGAACCCGGATCGGAGTTTGACCATTTCTATTCGGCCTACGAGCGTCTTGTAGAGAAGGAAATCAGGAATGAGATGGTAGAGAGCTTCTCGATCATCCGTCCTAATGCCGACGGTACCTATGAGATGCAGACATTCTTCATCGTCAACGAGGATGCCGCCACCAAGGCCCGACTCCGCGCTCTCGAAGCTGCCGCCCTTGAAAGCGAAGCTGCCCAGCGCATGGCCGACAAGATTTCCGGTTTTGTCCGCGCCGGATTCGATGACTGAAAACAGATTTCTCACCTTTCAACCTTAAGCCATGCTTAAGCGCTCAATAATTACAATGGCGATTGCAGCCGCCGGCGCGCTGGCTCCCGTGTGGAGCCAGTCGCCCGGCTCGTCGTTTCAAAACTTCCGAAATGAAGTGCTTTCGCGTTACGACTCATTTCGCAGTGAGGTACTGGCCAACTATGACTCGTTTCTCGAAGGAGTGTGGAAAGAATATGATTCGTTCCGCGGTGTAGAACGGTCATCAGTACCCAAGCCTGAGCGTCAGCCGCTGTTTTCGCCTGAATCAGCTCCCAAAGTTACCCCGACAATACCCGAGCCGAAAGCAGAGGTGACACCTGCGGTTCCGGAGGTAAAGCCTGAGGCACCGCGTGAGGAGCGCTCCATGCCGGTACCCGGAAAACCTGCTCCAGTAAAACCTGTCCCTGCCAAGCCGGTGCCTGCACCGGCTGCAAAGACCATGCCGGTTGATTTTTACGGCATGGAGGTAGAGCTGCCTCGACCGGAGTTCAGTCTCGGCGGCAAACTGACCGACGAGCGGGCCTACGCTTCAGCCTGGCGCTCGCTTGCCGCCGACAAGAGCGTGGCATCGGTCATCGCATCATTGCGTGCCAAAGCGGGCGAACTGGGCCTTAACGATTACCTGACTTTTGATCTTGTCAATCATTGGGTCGACGGAGTGTTCAAGACTGCTGACCGGTCATCGAGGCTCTCACTTGTACATTACATCATGGCCAATATGGGTTACGATGTCAGGATTGCCCGCACCGGATCAGGACTGACACTGCTTCTCGTGCCGTTTGAGCAGACGGTATATGCCCGTCGTTACATGAACATCGACGGAAAGAGATACTACATCTTTACCGGCGACATTGAACCTGATCTCAACGGGCAGTCGCTCTACACGTGCAATATCCCGGCTCAGATGGATGCCGGCCGGAAACTTGACCTAACCCTCAACGGACTGAGGTTGCCGTACAAGCCTCATGCCTTTGACGTATCGTATGGCGACATACACATCTCAGGCGAGGTAAATGCCAATATTTTCCCGGTAATCTATAAGTATCCGCAGATGCCCACGTCAGGATATGCCCTCTCGGTGATAGACCCCAAGGTGCGGGCCGGTATTGTGGAACAGGTAAAGAGCCAGGTTGATGCCGGCGATCCACGTGCGGCTGCCGACAAGATTTTGAGTTTCGTGCAGAGCGGATTCAGCTATGCAACCGACGGTGATTTCCATGGCTTTGAAAAGCCCTATTTCTTTGAGGAGATGCTGTATTATGACAAGTGCGACTGTGAGGACCGCGCCGTGTTCTATACCTATCTGCTGTGGAATGTCCTCGGACTTGAGAGCCAGTTACTATGCTATCCGGGACATGAGAGCGCATCGGTAAAGCTCGACGATGGCAAGCCGGGAGTCTCCTATCAATACAAGGGTGACCGTTTCTATATCTCCGATCCCACCTATATAGGTGCCTCCACAGGCATGTGTATGCCGGCTTTTGTAAACGTTTCTCCTGAGATCGACTATACTTTCAAGTAAATCATCGAGTAAGTCAGCCGTAGTCGGCTGACTTATTTTTCCGGCGCAATTATGCCGCAGTTGTGCATTTTTTATTGTAACTTTGTAGTTCGATGCTCGACTTTTTCGTCATAATGCTCCGCGGACTCCTTATCGGAGTCCTGATATCGGCCCCGATGGGGCCGATAGGGGTGCTGTGTATTCAACGCACACTCAACAAAGGGCGTTGGCCCGCTTTCTGCACCGGAGTGGGAGCGGGGCTCAGCGACCTTTTTTATTGTCTGCTGACAGGGCTCGGTCTTTCGTTTGTTACTGATTTCATTGAAAATAACCTAAGTCTACTTCAGATAATCGGAAGCCTGTTCCTGATAGCCTACGGCGTGTATCTTTTCGGAAGCAATCCGTCGCGCCAGCTTAAACGCACTACCGTTCAGGTCAACTCTTATTGGAAAGATTTCGTGACCGGATTTTTGTTCACGCTATCCAATCCGTTGATACTCTTCTTTATAATTGCGCTATTTGCCCGATTCAGCTTCCTCGCGCCTGAATTCAGGGCTTATCATTACGTGGCAGGTTACGCGGCGATATTCGGAGGTGCTGTCCTTTGGTGGCTTTTCGTGACCTATTTTGTGAATAAAGTCCGCGCCCACTTCAATGTTCGCTCCATGTGGCTCGTAAATCGCATTATCGCCGTCATTCTTCTCATCATGGCCGCCGTAGGTTTCATCTCGGGCATCAAAGAAATTTTCCACATCTGAACTCAAGGATTTTTTATCAGGTATAAACAAAATGAGGATGCCCGAGCGGCATCCTCATTTTGTTAAGATTGATTACTGGATATTACGGAAAATCAGCGACTTGCGCGGTTTTCTTCGCCGAGGGCGAGGAAGTCTTCGTAGGCCAGGCGTATTCCTTCATCGAGTTCGGTAGTATAGGTCCAGCCGAGGCGGGCTGCTTTCGATACGTCGAGGAGCTTGCGGGGAGTTCCGTTAGGCTTGGACGTGTCCCAGAGAATACGGCCGGTATATCCTACTACCTTAGCAACCTTTTCGGTCAGTTCCTTGATGGTGAGTTCTTTACCGGTACCGGCATTGACAGTCTCGTTGCCTGAATAGTTGTTCATCAGGAATACGCAGAGATTGGCGAGGTCATCGACATATAAAAATTCCCTCAGTGGAGAGCCGTCGCCCCAGCATGTTACTTCTTCGAGGCCCTGTTCCTTAGCCTCGTGGAAGCGGCGGATGAGGGCGGGAAGGACGTGGGAGTGAGTAGGGTGATAATTGTCGTTGGGTCCGTAAAGATTTGTAGGCATTACTGAAATATAGTCGGTGCCATACTGACGGTTGAGATACTCGCAGTATTTCAGTCCCGAGATCTTGGCAAGAGCATAAGCCTCGTTGGTCTCTTCAAGCGACGACGTCAGCAGGCAGCTTTCGGGCATGGGCTGGGGTGCGAGGCGGGGATAGATGCACGATGAACCGAGAAATTCGAGTTTCTTGCAGCCGTTTTGCCATGCGGCATGAATCACGTTCATCTCAAGCATCATGTTGACATACATGAAGTCGGCCAGAGCCGAGGAATTGGCTACGATACCTCCCACCTTTGCTGCAGCGAGAAATACGTATTCAGGGCGCTCGGCGGCGAAAAATTCATCGACGGCGCGCTGATCAGTAAGATCGAGCTCAGCGTGAGTGCGGGTAATGATATTTTCGTAACCTTGCCTGTGGAGCTCGCGCACTATCGCCGAGCCAACCATCCCACGGTGACCGGCAACGTATATTTTAGAGTTCTTTTCCATAATTGTTGTTTCTAATGTTGTTAATTACATTAATCCTTTGCGACGTATCTTGACGGGTATAGCACCTTCAGGAATTTCGTCGACCACAAGGGCAAGATGACCACCGCCACCGGCTCCGAGCATCTTCCAAGCCTTGGCCTTGGGCTTCCACTTGTCGATATACTCTTGCACGCCGGGTTGCATCATCGCCGGGAACATGGCTATCTGGGCATTGAACGAGTCGGCGAATGCGGCGGCGAATCGGTCGAGGTCGCGGTCCATGATGGCATCCCAGCAGCGCGCGGCAGCATCAGTGAGATCCTTAACCTTGGCCGGGGTGATGTCTTTGCCTTCAACTACCGAGCATCCAGGCCGACGGGGAAACATCGGGACGAGACACAAATGGCTTTCGAGCCAAGAGAGAATTGCCTCGTCGGTACACTGCTCGATCTTAGACGGCCAGTAGTGTCCATCGTAATAATGGCGACAGAGCCCTGACACGCAGATACCTATGGCATCCTGAGCTCCTGAAACGTGGCCCTTGTTTTCGGGATCATTCTCGAAGCAAAAAAGTAGCCTGGCGAGCATTTCCTCGTTGTAATTGGGAAGCTCGTAGGGCCATATCTTCTTGGCGGCATTGCGGGTGGACGTCGACATGCCGCCACGCTCCATGAATTCCATGGTAGGCTCGATCGACATTGTCAGTGCCCATCCCGAACCATGATCCGAGACGTATGGCTGGTCAATCCATGTGCCTGCGAGGTCTACGCGATAAGGAAGGTGGCTCTTGACCGTCGACCTCAGTGAGGTGGTGGAGCGTGCCTCAAGTCCGTCGTCGGGTACACGGTCAAGCTCGATATACTCGATACCGCGTTGACGGCATAGTTCGCGCTTGACGTCGGAGCCGCCGTCGGTATTTACCACGAATACATCGGGTTTCACCATATCGAGCGTCTCGACAAAGTCAAGCATTCCGCTTCCGGGATTAATGTAGGCATCAGTCACGTAACGGATCGCCTTGACCATATAGAGGCGTTCTTTTTCAGAGCATACGGTGGTGCGGTGTTTCAATTCCTGAATAGTAGCGTCAGAACCGATACCGACATACAGGTCACCGTAGCGCGAGGCTTCCTTGAAGAAAGCCACATGGCCGCTGTGGAGCATGTCGTAGCATCCCGACACAAATACTTTTTTATTTTTCATGGACTGGATTTAACGTTGGGTGTTGATTGAACGGATGATACCCACGCTGTAAGCGAGTATCACCAGAAAACAGATGAGCGGAACAATGAATGACATCGAGATGCCCACCGAGTCGCTCACGGCAGCCTGAACCGGAGTTATCACGGCTCCGCCAAGTATGGCCATAATGAGTCCGGAAGCGGCGATCTTGGTGTCGTCGCCGTGGATTCCGTCAAGGGCGATGCCATAAATGGTGGGGAACATGAGTGACATTGCCGCCGAGACAGCAATGAGCGATGTCACGGCAAGAACGGGGTCGGGTAGAAGTACTCCGGCAGTGGTGACTACTGCCACTATCGAAGCAGCAGCGAGAAGATAGACCGGACGGACATATTTCATCAGCCACGTGAACAGGAAGCGGAAACCGGTGAACCCGAGTATGGAGTAAAGAAACATCATTGATGCCTCTTTCTCAAGGATTCCAAGCCGCTGCATGGCGAGACGGATGGTGAATGACCACACGCACGTCTGGGCACCTACGTAGAAAAACTGTGCAATAACTCCGTAACGGTAACGGCGGTTGTGCCACAGGCGGCCTAAGGTGGCGCGGAAGTTCCAGCGACCCGAGGTGTCGCGGTCAGCCGGCATCCTTGTGAAGAAAATGATGATCAGAAGGATCAGCAGGACCACGCCGATCATCATATAGGTGCTCGACACCGCGTTGAGCTCTTCCTGCTGCATGGCGCGGAGGGCCTCGCTGTCCATTCCGGCTCGCTCGGCCGCCCCGGCTTGGTTGAGACGCCCGAGGATGAAATGACGGCTCAGCAGAATCCCGGCGATAGCTCCCAGCGGGTTGAATGCCTGGGCGATATTGAGCCTTCTTGTGGCTGATTCGGCCGGACCCATCGAAATGATGTAGGGGTTGGCAGTGGTTTCAAGCACGGCACATCCGCCCGCCATCACGTAGATCGCCACAAGAAATGCCGGATAGGATGCGGCCTCGCCGGCGGGAAGGAAAAGCATGGTGCCGGCCGCATAGAGCAGCAATCCTAAGAGAATACCTGATTTGTAGGAATACCGGCGGATGAAAAGGGCTGCCGGAAGGGCGAAGCAAAAGTATGAGCCGTAAAACGCACCCTGCACGAGCGACGTCTCAAGGTCGCTCATGCTCATGATGCGTTTAAAGGCTGCAAGCAGGGTGTCGTTCATGTTGTTGGCCATGCCCCAGAGCATGAACAGGAGCGACACCAGAATGAAAGGCACTATATAGCTCGGCCCTTTGGTAGGTTTCATCGCATGAAATTATTTTACGATACCTTTTTCCAGATATTCGGCAAGATTGGTGCGGACCTGCTCTCCGGCACGTTCCACAGCAACCTTGGCCATATCGGCATCCACCATCAGGTTGACGAGTTGTTCAAAGGAAGTCTTCTTGGTCGGATCCCATCCAAGTTTTTCCTTGGCTTTGGTGGGGTCTCCCCAGAGGTTTACGACATCGGTGGGACGATAGAAATCGGGCGAAACTTCGATCACGACTTTTCCGGTCTTCACGTCGATACCCTTTTCATTTTCACCCTCACCCTCAAATCTCAGTTCGATACCCGCGCGACGGAAAGCGTAGAGACAGAACTCGCGCACCGAGTGCTGCTCGCCCGTGGCGATTACATAGTCGTCGGGCTCGGGTTGCTGGAGGATGAGCCACATACATTCGACATAATCTTTGGCATAGCCCCAGTCGCGGAGCGATGACAGGTTGCCGAGATAAAGTTTTTCCTGCTTGCCCTGGGCGATGCGCGCAGCGGCAAGAGTGATCTTGCGGGTTACGAATGTCTCGCCGCGGCGCTCGCTCTCGTGATTGAATAGGATTCCCGAGCAGGCATACATGTTGTAGGCCTCGCGGTA
>CAZJKU010000029.1:0-26534 GCA_964546905.1 uncultured Staphylococcus sp. | reverse complement strand
CAAATAACGTGTTTTTTATCGGAATATTGCTGCCCGCCATGAAATATAGGGTGCGCTGGGCGGTAAATTCAAAATTTTTAGCACTTGTGCCCTCGCCTGCCGTCGAGCCGCCGGTGGAGCCTTGGGAGTCGGAGGTGAAGGTGACGGTAGGATTGTTGGCATGGAGAAGCGAGACGCCCGCCCAGAACTTGGGATGATAGAAGTAGGCACCCACTCCCAGGTCGAGCGCGTTGCCGCCCACGTCGTGCATCGGGATGGCCTCGTCGGTCGACTGGTGGTAGTCGTCATCGTCGGGGATAAACACCTCCGAGCCCCTGAACTTCTCGTTGAGCAGGCCGGCCTGGACGGCCACCGTCAGCACTCCCTTGAAGAGATTGAGCTTGTAGCCGGCCTGAATGTCGGCTGTGATGTTGGTGTAAAGACCCATCTTCTCCTGCTGGAACATCACGCCGAGACCTATGCGCTTCTTGCCTATCTTCAGGGGCATGTCGCCGGTAACCAGGAATGTAGTTGGGGCATTGTCGATCCCCACCCACTGCAGGCGCGTGCCGCCGCGGAGCCTGACGAAGTCAGTCTCGCCCACGGCACCTGGATTGTAGTAAGTGGGCACGGCCCAATATTGCGTCAGGCGTGCGTCGGTCTGGGCCGCGGCACCGCCCGCGGCAAGCACTGCGGTAACCACCGTCAGGATATAGCTGAGGAGTCTGTGACAGGTCATTCGAAATAAAAGGTGAACACCACCATGTTGGAGCGCGCCTTGGCGAGCGATTGGGTAATCTTGAATTTATCGGGGTCATCCACCAGGTCGGGACGGTCATGGATGAGGATGTCGCGGAGACCGAAACAGAATTTCACCTCGGGGATGAACTTGAAGAACGGCAGATAGAAGTCACATCCGAAGCCTACGGTCAGGAAGGCATCGAAGGCGTTGGTCTTCAGGTAGTCGCTCGACTTCTTGGCCACGTCGATGGCCGCCATGAAACCGCCCGTCACGTAGGGGCGCGCGTTGCGCATCCTCATCCCCGAGAACTTGATGTCGAGCGGCAACACGACGTAGGTCGACTTCAGGTTCTGCGACAGCTTGGCTCCGGTGACATACTCCCTCATCGTGATGTCACGGCTGCCGAAATACATTCCCGGCGTGAAGCGGAGGTTAAGATAGTTGCTCAGCCGGTAGTCGATAAGGCCGTTGACGCAGAATCCGGGCGAGAACGAGGGCTGTTCCATAAACCACTGCTCGCCGGCGTCGGTGACGAAACCGTTGTGGGTGAACGATATGTCCTGGGTATGGGCGCCGATCGAGAACCCGAGATGCCACTTGCGCATGTCGGTATACGGGCGGTTCATCAGCTTGTCGTTAAGATTCTGACCCAGAGCCGATGCCACCGCCGCCAAGAGGAGAAGCAAGGTATATGAGAGGCGCTTTTTCATCATCTTTTTAACGTTATTAATGTGCCTATTATTGTTTAACCCGAAAATTTAGCCTACCTTTGCGCCTAAACGTAAACAAATTAATGATATGAAAGCAATTTATTTCGCAGCGGCCGCCCTGGCCGTGATGATGACCGCCTGCTCGGGCAAGACCTCGGGCGAAAGCGTGAAGGATGCCGTGGAAGAAGGCGCCGAGAACCTCGTGGAGACCACCGCTCCCGCCACTACCGAGGCTAACTATGGCAACGGAGGCGAAGTGATCGTCTACAATCCCTCGCAGTTCCCTGCCGAGGTGCAGCCCGATGCCACCCGCCCCGTGGTGATGGACTTCAATGCCACATGGTGCGGACCCTGCAAGCGCTTCGAGCCCATCTATGAAGCAGCAGCCAAGGCCCACCCCGAAGCCGTGTTCCTCTCGATCGACGTAGACGAAAACCCCAAGGCTGCCGAGCAGTTTGAGGTGCGTAACATTCCCATGGTGGTCATAATGATGCCCGACGGCACCACCCGTTCCACAGTGGGCTTCATGGAGAAAGCTGAATTTGACGAATTTTTAGGACTCTGATCCCTCGCCCTCTAAAAAAATTTCCGGAAAGGTTGCCGCGACATGACCTTTCCGGAAACTTTTTTCTTCCCGCTTGCCGCGGTATCACTTGACGAGCTTCTCAAGATAAGGGTAAATGGATTTTATATAGCCTTCCATATAATCCCAATCCGGGCGATCATCCTTTGACGGGAGAAGGATTGCTTCTTTTTCCAATGCCGACGAACTGCACATTTCTTCATAAGAGTATCTCGGGCGGAATGTCTTGTCGATTACAGCCACAAGGAATAGCGCTATGAATTTATTAAATCTCACTGCATCAATGGGGCGGAGTACACATACCCGGGCGTGAGACACTGCATAGAAAGGACTCTCCTGATAGAACGCTTTGCCAAACATATCTACCGTCAGCACATTGCCGGGAAACAGCTGGCTTATTCCATCTCCTTTGTCAATATACTTGCACACTCCGTTGTTATAACTTCCGGAACTAACTAAGGGAATATCGCCCTCATCAAGCCGTTGCGCCTGATTGTCTCCATCAGATTGCTCTATGGCAAACAAATCGGCTATACGGTATTCTTTCCAGTCCGACAACGACAACTCAGCCGGCTTATAATCGGAGATATATTTTAGGAAATTCATGTGGATTACTACTTGTCGGAGTTGGTGATGGAGAGTGAACCATCGTTGATTTCAATGTTTCCGTTATAGGCTACAAACGCAAATACAGCATCAGCAAAATCCTTGGGTGAGACATTGTTCTCATACATCACAAGGTCAAGCACCGCTTTCTTGAAATCGGCTTCGGATATTGAGAATTGCGCTTCAGGAATACGGTAACACAACGCTTCAGCCGGATCAATCCACTGAATGGAGTCATCGCCGCTCTGCCGCTCGATTATGTCCACCCATCTATCTTCGATTTCTTTCCAGCTGCCTCTCACATCCTGGCGACCTTTGTTCTTTACGGTCTCCAGTCCATCCTCGGGAATAAAGCAACCGAATATTTTCTTGCCATTCTGAGGCACGCCTGACTTGAATATGAAGATGGAAGTATTGACTCCGCTGAATGTCTTGGAGGGCAACTTGATGATTTTTTCAAGGCGGTGTCTTGACAGCAACCTGCGGGAAAACCCTCTTTTTCTCTTCTCCAACTTGAAGTCAGGAAGGATGAACGCACATTGCGTCTTCTCCGGAACCGAATCCAGAACATTCTCCACAATCTCCAGACATCCATACTTGTTTTCAAAAGGTGGATTCATGAGGACTTTCGTCACCGACTTGCTTTTTATCCACCTGGATGCTTCTTCCTTTCTCGAATCAAGCAATTCCAGATTGGTCTTGCCATCCTTGTGTATCAGCATGTTGGCACAAGCAAGGGCATAGATTTCCCTGTCAATTTCGATACCGAACAGGTGGGTCTTCTTGATTTCTTCGGCAGTAGTCGACCTTACTCCGCCGGCTTCCTTGATCATGTTACACATCGCCTTGACAAGGAAAGCGCCGGAACCGCAGGCTGCGTCGAGGATGTAATCACGTTTATTCACGTCAAGGAGACGATACATGAATGAGGTGATATGGTCGGGGGTGAAAACCTGTCCCTGCTCCGACTTCTTCTTATAACGGTTGAACTCGTTGAAGAAAATCGCCATCACGTCCTCCCCGTTCCAGAAATCAGAATTGATGCAATCAGATATTTCCGATACATTTTCTATAAATGAATCGATTATCTTCTGATCATTGGTAGGATTCATCTTTATTTCGCTGAACACGTCGAGAAGGATCTTCAGCTTGCTGTTGTGCTCAAAGTCCTCACCAAACGACTTTTCAAGCGTATCAGAGATAGAATTACGGAACGTGTTGAACGACATGCCCTTCGACAGGAAGGCTCCGTAGCGCTTCGCCACGAGAGCACACGCCGTAAAGATCATGCGGTGATAGAGATTCTTTATCTTGAACTCAAAATGCAGCAGGTTATTTATCCTGTTGGTATAGAGGTATATCTTATGCTTATCTATCGTATTTTCGGCATACAGCCCAAAATAGTACTCCTTGTTTTTCAATTCCGATTGGGATGGTACTTCTACACCGTCCTTATACACGGCAATCTCGTAACCGTTGTAGAGTATACCGATTACTCGCTCATATCTGCCACCTGCGATGCGGCAATTCTTGAGTAACTCGTCGCGCTCCGATGCCGATAACTTGGAATTGCTGTTTTTAGCTTCAAGTATGATGGCGGTAAAAGCGGTATTGGCCGGGAGATACCAGCCATCAGGACGATCAGCCACTCCGTCAAATCCGAGTTGATTAAACGAAGTTAACTGCCCGACACCTGCTATGGCGGTTTCGGTATCTTCAAGCCCGAGTATCGCGCGGGCCTTGTCTCTGACTTTATCTTCGGAGAGAAATTTCATATTCAATCAACGGGCACAGTTCTTTAGCGAAAGTAATGCTGCACAAAGGTAGGAAATTTCCCGAAAAGTCAAGCTATTGCCGGGAGGTATTTTTTACAGCCGGGCGAGGGTGTCGAGGAGCTGGCGGCCGGCTTGCTTGGTGTCGACTTTGGTAATTATGTCGACAACGCGGTGGTCGGCGTCGGTGATGAAGGTGGTGCGGACGGTACCCATGTACTCGCGCCCGGCCATTTTCTTCTTCTGCCATACACCGAATGACTGATTCACCTGAGTCGACTCGTCGCTGAGCAACAGGAAGGGCAGGGAATGCTTGTCGGCAAATTTCTCGTGGCTCGCAGCAGAGTCCTTGCTTATGCCTATCACCACATAACCTTTCTCGCGCAAGTCCTCGTAGTCGTCGCGTATCGAACATGCCTCGGCTGTACAGCCCGGAGTGTTGTCCTTGGGGTAGAAGTAGATGATGAGGGGACGGCCCTCAAACTCGTCGGTAGTGACAATGCGTCCATCGGCGTCGGTGCCTAATACTTCGGGGATAGTCTGTCCTATTTCCATACGTCTTATATTATATATTGTGTTGTCATTATAGCTTAACAACGGTAAAACTCCCCCTGCGGTTCACCGGGTCAAGGCCCGTGTCGCCCTGCAGCCCGCAAACACGGCTATCATCACCAGCACGATGAGCGCCGAGCAAGGCACGTCGATGACCGTGGCGAGAAACAGCCCGGCCACGCAGCACACCACTGAGATAGCAGCCGACAGGGTCATGATCGAGCCGAAACGCCGGCAATAGATTTCAGCCGTCATCTGCGGCAGCGAGAGCATTGACATCAGCAGCATTATGCCGGCCATCCTTATCGTCAGCACTATGCTGACGGCTGTCATCACCATCATCACCGTGGAAATCAGTTTGACCGGCAAGCCGCGCACGGTGGCGAAGTCAGGATCGAAGGCCACGGCCACTATCACCCTGAAAGCCACGGCAAGAAGCGCAATCTGCACGAGGGTAAACACAGCGTAGGCCCACAGGTCGGCCACCGTTACGGTAAGTATGTTACCGAAAAGAAATGAATTAAGTTCGGGCACATAGCCGGGAGTGAGGAACACAAATACCACACCCAGTGCCATGCCGGCACCCCACACGGCTGCGATAGCCGAGTCTTCCCTGACATCACGGCTGCGCGAGATCCACTCTACGCCCAACGCCGAGGCTACGGCAAAAATTATGGCCGTGATCACCGGATTGACACCGGCGAAGTAACCCAGACCCAGGCCGCCGAAACAGGCATGGGTGATGCCGCCCGAGATCGCCACGAGGCGGCGCGTCACCACGTATGTGCCGATAATGGCCGAGCTGACGGCGATCAGGACTATACCGATCAGGGCATTGCGGAAGAAATCATATTGAAGAAGATCGATCATTGTCGGGAAGCGGTTTTGTATTCGGTGGCGAGCATCACCCACTCGTCATGAATCTCGGGGGGCATTTCAATCCCGCGGGCCCGCAGGCTGAAACCCCACGGCTCCACGTCCTGCGGCAGGAGGGTGAACAGCACGTCGCGGAATTCCTCTACGTCGGCGGGAGCATAATCGTCCTTGCCGCGCCCGGCGAAGCGGTCGAGCTCCTCATCGTCGAAGTATTCCGGTGCAAGCATCTGCCGCCCTTGCTTCTCACATACCTCATGGAGACCGCAACATTCCTCGCCGTCGGTCGACGCCGGGGACTCCGGCCGGGGTGCATCAGCCGCATCAGGCTTATGGAGAAGTCTCAGCACCAAGCCCGTCACCACCGTGACGGCAAGCAATATCAGGGCCCCCGTCATAAGTCACCGGCCTCCTCCGGCCCGGGCAGCGGCGCGTCAGCGTCGATAAGAGTGAAACCGGCAGCGGCGAGATCGTCAAGGAATCCTGGATAGGATTTCGACACCACGCCGGCGTCATTGATTATTATACCCGGTATATAAAGGGCGACCGGGGCGAGGGCCATCACCATGCGGTGGTCGCCGTGGGAATCAAATCGGGGCATCTCGGTTATCGGAAACCTGCGGCCATCCCAGGCCATCACCCCCTCGGCGGGAAGAGTGATGCTGACGCCCACCTTGGCGAGCTCAGTCATGAGAGCCTCGATGCGGTCACACTCCTTAAGTCTCAGCGTGGCCACTCCTGATATTGTAAACGGTATGCCGAGCATGGCACATGTCACCGCCACCGCAGGAACAGAATCGGGAGTGCCGCCCATGTCGAGTTCAAAGCGCGCGTGAGCGTCAGGGTGGGCCGTCAGCACGGCCTCCCCGGGCTGAAAAGCGGTGTCGACACCCAGGCGGTGGTATATATCGGCAAGAGCGCGGTCGGGCTGCGCTGAACCGGAGTCAAGGCCGTCTACGGTCACTTCACCCCCCGATAGCGCGGTGATGCCATACCACGGAGCTGCCGCGCTCCAGTCAGGCTCATCGGCCAGCGAGGCAGCCGCGGAATATTTCCCGGGCTTAATCTCTACGGTATCGCCGCCGTAAATATCCACTTCCGCGCCGGCCTGCTCCATCATCGAGGCGGTCAGCTTCAGATAGGGCATCGAGACCGGCTCGCCAAGGAGCGTGATCTTCAGCCCACGCTCCATCAGCGGGGCGATCATCATCAGGGCCGATGTAAACTGCGAGCTGACCTCAGCGTCGATCGCAATCTCACCTCCCTTCAAGGTACGGCCCTTGACGTGGAGCGGCGGGTATCCTTCCTCCTCTATATAAGAGATGTCGGCGCCGAGACCACGCAGGGCATCGACAAGGTGCCCGACGGGCCGCTGCTTCATGCGCGCGTTGCCGGTCAACCGGGTCTCAAGGCCGGGAGTGGCGGCGACGGCGGCGGTGAGAAATCTCATGGCTGTCCCGGCACCGGCCACGTCGACAGTATCTACCGGAGCGTCGCCGGCGAGCGCGCCGAGGGCATCGAGAAGCACCCGGGTATCGTCGGGCAGCGGCGCGTCCTGCTCCATGACCGGCACCCGTCCCGAAAGGAACGCGATGACCAGCCGCCGGGCTGCAACGCTCTTGGACAGCGGTAAACCTACGGTGGCTTCAAGCCATCCGTCAGGGGGAAATATGCGGTAATCCATCGTTACAGGATGATGTTTCGGATAATGATGTTGAAAAAATTTATTAATGCAAAGATACTAATTTACACGCTTGTAACCGCGATTTTAAGCAAAAAGTTAAAATTTTCACACATTTTTTCAACCTTTTCATCGCAGGCGATGTTTTATATTCAAACGCCCGCCACAACGGCGGTAAAATTAAAATTAAAAAATCAAAAATTAACAAAAACTACAAAAATCCGTTTCACAACCCCTCTCCCGCTTGCGGGAACAACGCTTAGAATCAACTGAACAAAAATAACAAATAAATTAAAATCGCTACAACAATGAAAAAGTATTTACTTCTCACAGCAGCCGCTTCAGTATTTGCAGTTGCCAATGCACAGACCGCAGTCGAGCATACCAACTTTGGTTCCAACTGGTCAATCGGACTCGACGGTGGTGTTACCACCCCTCTGACTCATCACGCTTTCTTCGGTGACATGCGCGGCTTAGCCGGTCTCCACATCGAGAAGCAAATTTCACCCACATTCGGACTCGGTGTTGAAGGTCTCTTCGGTGTAAACACTTCCTCATGGTACAATGCCGAGCGCAGCTATACAGCATTTGACAATTCTTATGTAGGTGCCTACGGAAAAGTCAACCTCACCAACCTCTTCTGCGGCTTCAGCTGCAATCCCCGCGTCTTCACTCTCGACGCAGTAGCCGGTGCAGGCTGGGGACATGAATACTGGGCCAAGAGTCAGGGCGAAGATCTCAACTACTTCGTGACTAAGGCCGGTCTTAACTTCAACTTCAATCTCTCTCAGGCCGTTACCCTCTCGCTCAAGCCTTATATCGCATGGAACATGACCGGCGGTAACATCGCTCAGACAACAGTAGGCTACAACGCCAACGCCGCTACATTCAACTGCCTCGTGGGTCTTACCTACAACTTCGGCAAAGGATTCCCCTGCGTGACCATTCCCGCCGATCAGGCCGGTGAAGTCGCTGCCCTCAACGCTAAGGTCAACGAACTCCGCGCAGCCCTCGACGATACCGCTGTCGCTCTGGCCGCTTCCAACGCCAACTCAGCCGAACTCGCCGCTGCCCTCGCCGCTTGCGAAGCCAAGCCTGCTACCGTGGTTAAGGAAACTTCCACCGATCTCCAGTCAGTACGCTACGTCTTCTTCCGCCTCGGTTCAAGCACCATCACCGCTGACCAGATGCCTAACGTAGAAATGGTAGCCGACTTCCTCAAGCACCACAAAGGCTCAAAGGTTGAGATCAAGGGTTATGCTTCTCCCGACGGTTCTATCGAAGTCAACGAGCGTCTTGCCAAGGCCCGTGCAGAGAGCGTGAAGAACACCCTCATCAAGAAATATGGTATCGCAGCCGACCGCATCTCAGCCGAAGGTCAGGGTATCGGAACAATGTTCAGCGAAGAATCCTGGAACCGAGTTGCAATCTGCACCATCGACGATGCTTCCAAGTAATCTCCCCAAGTTAAAATAACCCCTCTTACAGCGGCCCGCCTACCCGGCGGGCCGCTTGACATTTATCCGTGGCAGCGGATTCTCCCGGTTGGCGTGATGACTCAGGCCTGCTCAGCACGCCCCGGCAACCCTCTCCGCGTGAGCCAAACTCCCGTATATCAGCTACCCATCCACATAAACGAAAATTTCAACTGTTCACTGTACGGACGTGCCTTTGGCACGTTTCGGAGAGAGTCAGGTGGCAACTTCCAGTGTCTCAGCAAAACTCATTCCTATATATCCAAGTATATATTCTTGAAAAACTTAAAGTTACATTAAGCTACTCTCCGAAACGTGCCAAAGGCACGTCCGTACATTTTTTCTGCTGCAAACTTAGAGCTGAATCAGCGGTCTTGATCGCCACTGAAAAGCCGCCCCGGGCTTCCGTAGCTTTTCTACCTGAAGAATCCGCAGCTCCGGAATAACCCCACCTTCCGGTCTCATCTTGATAAATCGAAAATCTAAGTCAATGCCCCTAAAATCATCTACACCGGAATCATGACAAACGATGCAGTTAGTAGTCAGTGCTCATCAATCACTTCCCAATAACCTCCTTTTGTCGGTCCGATATGTCTTATCCTACCCTCTTTTACAAGAGCCTTCATTCGTCGCTGAACACTACTTTTGGTAATATAAAGTAAGTCGCTTAGAGCATCCATTGTAATCGATGGATTCTCTTTGATTGCTTCGATAATAATTGTTCGCTCCTCCGTTTTGTATCGGTTTCTATTACGTTCTATATCGGCTTGGTCCGGTTCTATATCGGCTTGGCCCGGTTCTATATCGGCTTGACCCGGTTCTGTATCGGCTTGGCAGAGGATTTTATTATCCCTGATAGACAAGAATATTTCACGATGAATTATTGCAGAAATACCTCCTTGCTCTATGATAAACTCCGGGCACTTAAGATTAGCACTATCAAATGCTTTCATTATCTTTTCATATCCACGTCCCCATGCTTCAATAAAACCGGCGCGGTAAAAAACCTGAGCCATCTTTGGATTACGCGGTTTTGAGCTATGCTTGCTCATAAGTGTTTCAACGGTAAAACCTTCAGGCAATACACCTTCATTCCATAAACGTATATGATCGTCATAGATACTCATCTGATTCCAAGTTCCGAATTGTACTTTATGGACGATGCTGTTAAAGATAAGTTCGCGAAGCGCCTCTTCGGGAATCTCCAAAGGTTCTTTCCGTCGTAACCCGTCATAATGTATCGGACGAACAAGATATTTGCTACTTAATACTTGCATTATTCGATCAGTCATTTGAATCAGATTCCCCTCAATTTGATCCTGACTCAAAAGGTCGGCATCATCCGCTCCAAACCTGCCAATTTTGAAACTTGATGTTGCAAATTTGCGCTGAGGATATTTGCCAAATAGAAGAATTGCACCATTTGTAGGAACGTCATCATTGATAAGACCTAAATTGGACAGCACTTCCATCTTTGAAGCTCCGCGCAATTCCGGATTCATGCGGCCTTCCCCGATGGCATGAGCCAAGAAATAATCAATCGCTGCGTCATCGATATCATCCAATGAAGTACCTTCACAAGGAATATCTTCCCAATTTAAACCCATCTTTTTCAACAGGAACTGATGAAGAGCGACTCCTCGGAATTGTTGTTTTGTAGCACCACTTCGATAATGATAGACACCTTGATAAGAAATTGGCATTCCACAAGGTTCTATGACAATTTCAATAACATCTTTACCCTCTATTTTAAGATGATTCGTCTCGGGAAACACACCTGTATTGTTGATGATCTTATTAGGAATATCTTCCAACAGTTTATGAAGATTGTCCACACCAACTACAGTCATATCATCGTCTATACCGATATAAATCTTTCCGCCCTGAGCATTAGCAAAGCCCGAAACCCACTTAAGGTACTCGTCTTTCCATATACGCTTATACTCTACATTCTGATTTTCTTGATTCATTCTGCAAAAGTAACATTTTTTTCGATATCTTGCTTATTGATTGGACTGCTCCTGAATGGGAGGATGCTAAAAAACTATTGGCGCGGGGTGGTGTTTTAGGATGAATCGGGTGGATTAAGTTAAAAAAATCGCTACCTTTGCATCAGAATTAAGCCGAAACGCAATGAACAGAATCACCCGCAGGGCACCGCGTCCCGAAGTAAAGCCCAAAAAGGCTCTGGGCCAGCACTTCCTCACATCGGAGGAGGTGGCCCGCCGCATCGCTTCGACCCTTGATGCCGATCCGGGGCTTCCGGTTCTTGAAGTAGGGCCGGGAATGGGTGTACTGACCAAGTATCTCATCGCCGACGGTCGCGACGTGAAGGTGGCAGAGATCGATACCGAAAGCGTCAGCTACCTGCAGCGGAATTTCCCCGCGCTCGACGGACGCATCTTGGAGGCCGACTTCCTCAAGCTCGACCTTGACCGGGTGTTTCAGGATTCTGACCATATCGCCGTGATTGGCAACTATCCCTACAATATCTCCTCCCAGATATTCTTCAAGGTACTTGACTACAAGGATCGCGTGACACTCTGCTCGGGAATGCTTCAGAAGGAGGTGGCAGAGCGCATCGCCGCGCCCGCCGGGAGCAAGGACCGCGGGATTCTGAGCGTGCTGCTCCAGATGTGGTATGACGTGGAGTATCTGTTCACCGTGGGGCCCGAAGTATTCTGCCCGCCGCCTAAAGTGAAGAGCGGAGTGATCAGGATGACGCGCAACGGCGTGACCGATCCCGGATGCGACCCGGCAAAGTTCAAGACGGTGGTAAAGACGGCGTTCAACCAGCGTCGCAAGACACTGCGCAATTCCCTGCGCGGACTGTTTCCGGCGGGGGTGCCGTTGCCTGACGATGAATTGCTCAACCTGCGGCCCGAGCAGTTGAGCGTGGAGCAATTCGTGGCTCTCACCCTCATGATTTATCCAAAGCAGTAACCAACCTCACCCCGCGTCAAAATCTCAATGAAAGAATTTTCACCTGAATATCTTTCCTCACTCCGCCACATAATCAGCGAGCACCGCGACGAGGATGCCCGCCGCGAACTGGCCGACCTCCACCCGGCCGACATTGCCGAACTGTATCAGGACCTTGACCTGGACGAGGCCGAGTACCTCTTCAAGCTCCTCGACGAGGAGGCGGCTGCCGACGTGCTGATGGAACTCGACGAGGACGACCGCCGCAAGCTGCTGTCGAAGATGAACGCCGAGGACATCGCCAAGCAGATCGACCATCTCGACACCGACGATGCCGTGGACATAATCCAGGAACTCGACGAGGACGAGCGGGAGAAGATCCTCTCCCACATCGACGACGTGGAGCAGGCGGGCGACATCATCGACCTTCTTAAGTATGACGAGGACACCGCCGGCGGATTGATGGGCACGGAGATGATCGTGGTCAACGAGAACTGGTCCATGCCCGAGTGCATCAGGCAGATGCGCCTCCAGGCCGAGGACCTTGACGAGGTGTATCAGGTGTATGTGATCGACAACGACGAGCGCCTCAAGGGAATCCTGCCGCTGAAGACGCTCATCACCCATCCGTCGGTATCGAAGATCAAGCACGTCATGGAGCAGGACTTTCCGGCTGTGAAGGCCGACACTCCCATCGACGAGGTCGCCCTCGACTTTGAGAAATATGACCTCGTGGCCATGCCCGTCATCGACTCGATAGGGCGGCTCGTGGGCCGCATCACCGTCGACGACGTCATGGACCAGGTGCGCGAGTCGCAGGAGCGTGACTACCAGTTGGCCAGCGGTCTTTCAAGCGACGTCAGCGCCGACGACTCCATCCTGTCGCAGAGCAAAGCGCGCATCCCATGGCTGCTCATAGGAGTGTGCTCGGGCATAGCGGCTTCGATGATTCTCGGGGTGTTTGAAGATCAGATTGCCGCCGTCACGGCGCTTGCGCTCTTCATCCCCATCATCGGCGGTACGGGCGGTAACGTAGGTGTTCAGGCTTCGGCCATCGTGGTGCAGTCACTTGCCAACGGCTCGCTCGACGTAAAGGAATTTTCCAAGCAGCTCGGCAAGGAATTGCTCGTAGGATTGCTCAATGCCAGCATAATTTCGGGAGTGATGCTCATCTACAACCTCATAACGCTTCCGGGCCAACTGAGCGTGACGCTATCGGTGGCCTGCTCACTCTTTATCGTGGTGATGTTTGCCACCATCCTCGGCACCGTGGTACCTCTCACTCTTGAAAAACTGAAAATCAACCCCGCCCTCGCCACCGGGCCCTTTATCCAGATATCCAACGATATCGTCGGCCTCGTGATCTACGTCATGATCGCCAAGTGGTTTCTACAGATCTTCGGAGTGTAACGGGTTGTCACTTATCGACAGGACGATAATCGAGAGGAATTTTGTAAATTTGCGCATATACTCATACAGCAATGGACTCACTGACAACAATTCAGAATAAGATACTTGACATACGCGGTCAAAAGGTGATACTTGACTACGAACTCGCTGCTCTTTACGGTGTAGAGACGAAACAGCTTAAAAGGGCTGTAAGGCGCAATATTGAACGATTTGAGGGTGAGGATTTTATGTTTACTCTCACCAAAGATGAGTGTTCAAGGTGCCAAATTGGCACCTTGAACGGAGGCAGAGGAAGCAATGTCAAATATCTTCCTTTTGCATTTACAGAATTGGGAGTCGCAATGTTGAGTAGTGTCCTCAACTCGTCTGTTGCCATTCAAATTAACAGGGGGATAATGCGCGCATTTGTAATTATGCGACAACTGGTTACAGAGGCTAAAGCAACTCCCTTGACTCAATTGGAGCAAAAGATTGATAAATTGGCTGTTTATGTTGAAGATATCCTTAAAGATCAAAATGATATCAATGAAGATATGCAGATGCAGTTGGATAACATAAGTGAGGTAATTGCTGAATTGCAAGCCGCTCAAAAGATTTCTAGTACGCCTCGTAGACGAGTTGGATTTATTACGCAGTCAGATAAGGACTGAACCTCACTGATATCTTCCGAACGATGCTCAGAAGAAGTAACCGCTTGATCGCTTTTCGTTTTTGAAGACCAGCGGTGCGAACAATCGAGCGATGGCCGACGTATGCCACTCTTGGAAATCTTGCTCATTCTGCTGGATGAAGTTGACGATGTCAGCGAGTCTTCGACTATTGAACGAACCCTCACGCAGATAGTGGATTATCTGTGCTTTGAATTGGAGGACTACCGTCTTCCGCTTTTCTGTCAGATCTGAGCGCAGGTTTTCAGAGCGAAGTGCTGACATCAATTCAGGCGAGAGCCATTCTTCGACTAATGAGGCTTCAAGGGCTATGACCTGTGAGCGGAGGATCAGGTTCGGCGGAAGGGCTTGATCAAGTGCGTGCGGAGCACGCGGAATCATCGTAACACCATTCGCCGGAGCTTGCGGAGGCGATTGGTGAAAGGAAATGGGTCTCACAGTCACGGCGTGCGGAGTACGCCGAAACGGTGGTTATGCCGATAGCATAATTTCTATATTACACTATTCCAATAATTTGAAAGAAGTTCCAAAGTTTCGTTCACAATCATTGCTTCGGCTTCGCACGCCCTGCGCTTACCAACCTCACCTATCCGCCGACTCGTTATCGGAGGATCAGGTTCGGCGGAAGGGCTTGATAACGTGCATTCCGTCGCGGTTGTGGAACGTGAAGGCCACCACGCCGTCGACGCTCTCGGCGCGGTAATTAATGAAGTAGCGCTCGCGGCCCATGAAGTCAAGAACGACCTCGGCTGTGTCGACGGGTTCTCCCCCGCCCTCCACGCGGCGCTCATTGACGGTCACGTCGAAACCTTTCACTTCTATTGCGAGACTGACGGCCCCGCGGTCGCCCAGGCCCTTGAGGCCGTGGCGGCGCAGGAGCACGTTGCCGTCGTCGAGCGTGGCGAGTTCTATGGCGTCTTCGCGCGGCTCGCCCGAGTAGCGCAGAGTGGTGGGCAGGAGCAGCTGCCTTGCGGCATGGCCGTTGTCGCGCCGACCCGCCATAGCGAGCACAGCCGCGGCTATGACCGCGGCTATGACGTAAAATTCTATCGTGGTGTAAATCGCGAGCAGCATTTACTCAATGTCTTCCTCGATGTAATCGTCGTCGCTGTAGGGGTAATCCTCGCCGTCAAATTCCTCATCGTCGAAGTCTTCCTCAAATTCCTCGACCTCGGCATCGGTGACGGGCGCGTTCTCAAACACAAACTCGTCCTCTTCCCTGACGCGATGGTGGCCATCGAGCGGACGGTGGGTGATGGGATTGACCTCGATACGGTTACGCTCGTCGGTGATCTCGCCCCAGAGTATATCTTTCAGTTTATCGATTCCCATTCCGGTGACGGCTGAGATGAACACTGCGGGTATTCCCTCGGGCAGATGGCTTTTCATTTCCTCCATCAGCTCATCATCGAGCATGTCGCTCTTGGAGATGGCGAGCACACGGGGCTTGTCGGCCAGCTGGGGATTAAACTTTTCAAGTTCAGCCGAGAGGATGTCATACTGCGCCTTGATGTCCTCGGCATCGGCGGGAATCATGAAGAGCAGCACGGCATTACGCTCGATATGGCGCAGGAAGCGCAGGCCGAGACCCTTGCCCTCGCTCGCGCCCTCGATTATACCGGGGATGTCGGCCATTACGAATGAGCGGTTGTCGCGGTAGGACACGATACCGAGCTGCGGCTCCATGGTAGTGAAGGGATAGTCGGCTATCTTGGGCCGTGCAGCCGATATGGCCGAGAGAAGGGTTGACTTTCCGGCATTGGGGAAGCCCACGAGGCCCACGTCGGCGAGCAGCTTCAATTCAAGGATTATGCTTTTCTCTATGGCCGGTTCGCCGGGCTGGGCGTAACGCGGAGTGCGGTTGGTGGCGCTCTTGAAGTGCCAGTTGCCCAGGCCGCCGCGGCCGCCGCGCAGGAGCTTGATTTCCTGGCCGTCGTCGGTCACTTCGGTGAGATATTCACCCGTCTCGGCATCAAACACCACGGTGCCGCACGGCACGTCGATCACCACGTCCTCGCCGTCCTTGCCGAATGAACGGCCCGCCGAACCGCTCTGGCCGTTGCCGGCGAAGATATGACGGCGGTATTTAAGGGGGAGAAGGGTCCACATGTGGCTGTTGCCGCGGAGAATGATGTGACCGCCGCGGCCACCGTCGCCACCGTCAGGTCCACCCTTGGGCACATACTTGGCACGATGGAAGTGACGTGAACCGGCGCCGCCCTTTCCCGAGCGGCACAATATCTTTACGTAATCTATGAAATTGCTGTCAGCCATAATTTTCAGAATCTTGATTATAATTGTCTATGTAATTAAAACTCCTCACGCGGGCTTTTCGTTCACCTCCGGCAGGAAATTATCCCTTGGCGCGCGAAAGATCCATCAGTTCGCAGGCGTGGGCATAGTCGGCATGGGAACCTATGTCGATCCAGGTGCCCGAGATGGGGAAGTAGCCTACCTTGAGGCCCGACGCTATGGCCGAGGTGATGAAATCAGTGGCATCGGTGCGCACCGTGGGGTCGAGCTTGGCAAGCAGCGAGCTGCGTATCAGGTAGATGCCGGCATTGGCATAGAAGGCATAGGTGGGTTTCTCTTCGAGAGCGGTGACGCGGCCCGCGTCAGTGGCAAGTATGGCGTAAGGCACCGAGACATTGTAGGGGATGGCGGCGATCGTGATGTCGGCCCCCGAGGAGGTGTGGTGGATGTAAAGGTCCTCAAATGAGATGGTGGTCAGCAAGTCGGAGTTCATCACGAGGGTGTGCTCGCATGTGCCCTCAGGCACGAGGGCAGCCGAGCCCAACGTGCCCATGGGGAAGTCCTCGCGGTAACATTTTACCTGCACTCCGGCCACGGGGCGGGCGAAGTGCTCCTCAAGCTGCGCGGCGAGATAGTTGACCGTGACGGCAATATCGGTGACACCCACGGCGGCAAGTGCCTCAACATTATAGTCGATGATAGCCTTTCCGGCCACCTTGACAAGCGGCTTGGGCATAGAGAGGGTGAGCGGGCGCAACCGCTCCCCTTTCCCTCCGGCCATAATGACGGCGCGCATGGGGAGGATAGTGGTGATGCGGGTAGTGTCGAGGATGCGGGTTATCTTACCGTCCCCGTCCACCACCGGGATGAGATGCTTGCCCGAGCGGCGCATCTCCTTGAGGGCGGCCACGTCGATGCTGCCCTCGCGCAGGAAGCTGAAGTCGCGGTGCATTGCGTCGGCCACCGGGGCGTGAAGCGACACTCCGCGCAGCAGGGCGCGACGTATGTCGCCGTCGGTCAGGGTTCCGGTCATCCGGCCCGTCGGCGAGGTGACCAGAAGTGTCATCTCGCTGCCCGAGAGGCGATTGATGGCTTCAAGAGCCTGAAGCAATGTAGCACCGGAGGAGATAATATGGCTGTTCATGAGGCGGGATAATCAAATTAAGGATTCGGCGATCTGCCATTCGAGAAGTGAATCGAGGTCAATACTGCGCTCAGCGGGCATGGGCGACGCGACGCGACGGGGCATAGCCCCCAACGGATAGCGGCGGATCGAGTCGGGGTTTATCACATATACGGCACCGTTGTATTGCCAGGCCGGAGGGGCATCCTGGCGGCGGGTGATGAGGCCGTCGCCTTTCGACACGTGTAGCCAGCCGGTGGCGGGATCGGTCTCGAAGCAGTCGTAGTAGGGGTTGCACGCGGCGGGTTTCACGGTCACCACCATATCCACGCCGGGCTTGTATAGGTCAAGGCAGGCCTCGACGTCGGCAGCGGTGCGCAGCGGGGAGGTGGGCTGCAGAAGCACCACGCAGTCATATTCAGTTCCGGCCTCGTCGGCCTTGTCCATGGCATGGAGTATCACCTCGCGGCTGCCCGCAGTATCGGTGGCGAGGGAGGCGGGACGCAGCCACGGCACATTGACCCCTGCACGGCGCGCCACGGCGGCGATGGCATCATCGTCGGTCGACACTATGACGTGGCCGGGCGACGGGGCGAGCTGTCGCGCCACGTCGATGGAATACTCGATGAGCGGACGACCCCCGAGCGGGCGGATATTCTTGCCGGGGATGCCTTTACTTCCTCCGCGGGCGGGAATAATGAACAGCGGTTTCATGAGAGGGGGATTATGTCGTGGAATTTCTTGATTCTGAGTTTCGCCGTGTCGGCGGTGGAGATTGCCTCTACAATGCGAGAGAGAGTGTCGGGGCTGCAGTAAGGATTGGGAGCCGATGCGGCTGTCTGACGCATTTCGGGCGAGAGGGCCCGGCTGATGGCAGCGGCTATGGCATCGGCACTGTCGTCGGCATGAATCACCGAGTCGCTCCTGAGCCGCCCCTGCTGGCGTATCCCGATGTCGACCGTGGGGATTCCGGCAGAGGGCACCTCGACTATGCCGCTCGACGAGTTTCCCACTACGGCGGCGACCGTGCGCAGCGCCGAGAGGTATCTTACCCGCCCGAGCGACGCTACGGCATGGGCCCGACGTGGATTCCGGGCTACGTAGTCCTCGATCATGGCGATGATCGCGCGCCCTCCGGCATCGTTGTTGGGATAGGTGAAAAGCACCTTATTGTCGGGGAAACGGTCAAGGGCATCAAGGAGATTGCCGAAAAGGACCGCCGAGGAATTATCGTCGAGCGTGGTCGGATGGTAGGTAACGAGCAGTGTGGAGCCGTCAACAGTCCATCCTATCGACTGACTCAGCTCGGCAGGAGTCATTGCCCTACCGTTGAGCAGGTTGTAGACGCCTATGGCACCGGTATTTATGACCCGGTCGGGCGACTCGCCCATGGCTATGACGCGGTCGCGGTAGGTGGAACAGGCCGTCAGGTGGAGCGACGACATTTTAGTGATGGCATGACGGATGGAATCGTCGATGGCACCCTCGGAAATCTCGCCGCCGGCGATGTGTACCATCGGCACGCGCATCATGAGCGCAGCCGTGGCCGCGGCGAGCATCTCGAATCGGTCGCCGAGTATCACGACCAGGTCAATCGCCTCGCGCTCAAGCACCTCAGCCACGCCCTGCTGACACTGAGCCATGGCGCGGATCTTGCCGCGCGGAGAGTCATCGTCGGTGTCCACCGGCACTTCCACGGGAGTGAAGCCGTCGGCGATGATTTCGTCGACCGTGTGGCCGTAGCGGGCTGACAGGTGCATGTTGGTGGCCACGATCACCACCTCGGTATCGGGAGTGAACCGCAGGGCCGCGGCAATGGGAGAAAGCAACCCCCAGTCGGCCCGGGTTCCGGTCATGATGGCAATGCGTCGCATACGGTTCAGTATTCCCTCTGTCCGAAAATATCAGTCCCTACCCTGACCATCGTCGAGCCGCAGGCTATGGCAAGATCCCGGTCGTCGCTCATTCCCATGGACAGAATGTCAAATCCCGCCGTGAAAGGGGAATCCTCCTGCCGCAGGCGTGAAAAGATCCCGTGGAGGGTCTCGAAATCACCTCTGACTACGTCGGAGTCATCGGTCCATGTGGCCATACCCATCAGTCCGCGCACGTTGACACCCTGGAAATCCCCGGGATTGAACCGCGCCACGAAAGCGTCAAATTCCTCGGGCGACATGCCGGTCTTGCTGCCGTCGGCAGTCACGTTGACTTCGAGCAGCACGTCGACAATGCGCCCTGCCCTCACGGCCTCGTCGCTGATCACCTTGAGCAGCCGCTCCGAGTCGACACTTTGTATCAACGATACGTAAGGGAGGATGGCGCGCACCTTGTTGGTCTGCAGATGGCCGATGAAGTGCCACTCCACGTCAGTGGGCATCGCCGGCGCCTTAGCCACCAGTTCCTGCGCGCGGCTCTCGGCAAAGATGCGCTGGCCGGCATCATAGGCCGCGCGCAGAGCCTCCACCGGGTGGAACTTCGACACGGCCACAAGCGTGACCCCCGCCGGAATCCCGGCGGCTACACGGCTGAGGTTGGCGGCGATTCCGTTCATTATTCCTCGCTCTTGGAGCTGCCTAAGTTGGCGTTATACACGTCCATGATAGGAGTCTCGGCGATCGACACGATCTCAAAGTCGGCCAGAGTGCCCTTCATTCCGTCCATGAAACGGTCGTAGGCACCCTTGAACCCGGTGGCAGCCACGAGAATCTGCGATACCGAGCGCTTCTCCACGGCAGTCTTCTCATCAAGGGTGATGAAAGCCACCTTCACCAGATACCAGCGGTCGGCTGAATCGTCGCGGAATATCTCGGCGATCTTGGTGCGCTTCACGGCAGCCACCGAATACTCGCCCGAGATAAACGGAGTCATCTCTTCGATGATGCGTGCCTCAGCCTCGGTAAACGAAAGGGCATCGACCATATAAGGCTCGGTCACCTTCTTGATCGCGCCGTTTTCCATTGTTTTATCGTAAGTTACTTTACATTCAAACCAAGTTGCCATAATTATGTTCTATTTTTGGAATTACTTATCATTTCAATCCGCAAAGATAAGAAAAAAATCCATAACAACCCTGCTAAAACCACCCGCCCCACACGAATCGATTCATTTCCAAAAGTGATGATTTTTGACCACTTTTGGAAAAGAATCGATTTATAATACTAAGTTTCAGGGCATAAATAACCGGTCGGCTGTGACCTGAAGGGGTATTTCATCAGAATTACTGTTACGGATAACCGCATGGGAGGTTATCAGCACAGGCTGTGCGACCTTGGAGCGTGGCAGGTACAGTTTCAGCACGCCCACCCGGTTGAAAATCCGCTGCTTCTCAGCCGAGGTCAAGCGATATCCTTCAGGGGCAAATTTCATCTCGCATACATTGACAATACCATCTGACCGATCAATAATAAGATCTATCTGCACTCCGGGATGATCGGCGGTTTTCTTAATATGCCATGAAAAAAGATTAGCCAATATGCCTGATATGCCAAGCGCGGCCTTTATCTGCCGGCTGTGGAGCAGACACACCCGTTCAAACGCCAGTCCGCACCATGTGGCGTAGGCAGGGGTCATTGCAATTTTCGACAGGTAATTTTCATCAATACCCGAGGTCTTTGCGACAAAATGATAGTAAAACAGCGAGTAGCAATCCACAAGCTGATAAAGAGCGTCCTTCAGTTTCTTGTCGGGATGGCAATACTTGCGTATGAAGCCACACTCGGCGAGATCCTCGATTATTCCGCTCAACCGGCCGCTGCTGTCAATCCCGGCTTTAGAGATTATCTCGTCTCTGGTCAGCCCCGATTTCTTCCCCGCAAGTGCCTTTATCACCTTAAGATACTTTTCAGGGCTGGAAAACATTGAGTTATAGATATAGGTAAACTCATTACGGAGTTCTCCGTCGTCTCTGAGAAACAGGTCATTGATATTCTGCAAAGCACTCTTCCCGGGCACCAGTTTACTCCAGTAGTACGGTACTCCTCCGATAGCCATGTAACACTCCAGGATCATGTTGCGGTTAAACGACAGTCCTTTATGTCTCGCCATTTCCTCACACTCAGCAAGCGAAAACTGCTTCAAGGCAATCTTGCACGTCACCCTATTATATAGCCCACCCTTGCTGCGGAAGATCTTGTTGATTATCCATGAGGTAGCGCTGCCGCAGATTATCAGCAGCACATCGCGGCGCCCCGAAGCCCATCCGTTCCAGAAATGCTCGAAAGCCGGTATAAAGCCTGAATTGCGGGCATCCATCCACGGCAGTTCATCAATGAATACTATTTTCCTCTTGCGGTCAGAACCATCAATCAACTTTTCAAGAAGATGAAATGCCTCAAACCATGAGGCCGGTTCGGACTCGTCATGACTCAACCCCTGATTGATCAACGCGGTGTAAAACTCGTGAATCTGCTCCTTGTTGGTAACGCCGAATATCCCCGAGTATTGAAACGTGAATTGATTCTCAAAAACATTCCTGATCAAAAACGTCTTTCCGATTCGCCGCCGCCCGTAGACCGCCACAAATTCTGAATACTCCGACTCACGCGCCTGCACGAGCCTGGATATTTCCTCTTTACGACCGATTATCATATCATCAGGTAATTTTTGCAAAGATAATAAAAAATCGATTCTTTTCCAAAAGTGATGATTTTTGACCACTTTTGGAAATGAATCGATTTTTTTCGCTCGCTCAGGGGCGGGAAGGGTTTCTTTTTCTGAATACGGTGGCAGAGTCTATGGCCCTTCCGGCGGGGAATTAAGCATTGGTCGGTTTGTCGGCTGAACGGCCGCTTGCGGCCACTCTGACTATCACGTAGGATATTGCCGAGGCGATGAGTATAGGCAGGAGCATGGAGAAGTTGCCTGTCATCTCGGTGGTGATGAAGATAGCCATGAGCGGGGCCTTGATGATTCCGCTCATCGACGCGGCCATGGCGACTATTACATAGGCGCCCACGGGGGTGTCGAGCCCGAAGGCAAGGTTGAGACCGCCCACAATCACATATCCTGCCATGCACCCGGCAAACAGCGCGGGCGAGAAGTCACCGGCCACACCGCCGTTGGTGGCCGAGGCGGTACCTATGGCCTTGACCATCATTACTCCTGCCGTGACGAGCAGGAGCATCACGGGGGTCCCGGCGCGGACCACGTCGAGACTTCCTGACAATACCTTATCGGGATTATCGCCGATAAATGCGCGCATCACCTCATAGCCCTCGCCATAGAGGGCGGGGAAGATGAAAAGCAGCAGTCCGGTTACTGCCCCGGCGGCTAAGGCACGGCTCCAGCGCGACTTGAATTTCATGTATACACGGGTCATCAGGGCCACGATGCGGGAGTAGTAGATGGAATAAAATCCGCATATCACCCCTATCAGCACCACTATCCAGTAACCCGACGGATCGATGCCTCCGTTGAAAGCGAGGTCGGGGGTGAATCCCGAAAGGGCGTAGGCAGTGAGTCCGGCAGTAAGGCAGGCGATTGCGAGCATGATGACGTTGAGCGTGGTGAGCGGCAGCGCAAGGACTTCGAGGGTATAGAACATACCCCCGACAGGTGCCTTGAATATGGCGGCGATTCCGGCCCCGGCCCCGCAACCTATTATCACCATGAGCTGCTCGCGGCTCAGCCCGGCCCACCGCCCGAAGTTGCCCCCGATGGCGGCTCCGGCAGTGGCGATAGGGCCTTCACCGCCGGCCGAACCGCCGAAACCGAGTGTCACGGAGCTGGCGAGGATAGGCGAGATCATCAGCGACGGGCGCAGATAGTACTCGCCGCGCGCCACTCGCCGCTTGATCATATCGGAGCCGTGGGAAATATTCTGCCTGATCACATAGCGCATGAAGGCCACCGTGATCAACATGCCTATGGCCGGAATCAGCAGCACGGGATAGTCAGGGCCGTCGACGGGAAGATGACGCGTGAGCAGGTGATTGATAGAGCGGACAAGCCATTTCAGCACGTAGGCACCCGCACCCGTCACCAGGCCTGCGGCGATGACGGTCAGCACCATCCACACCTGCGGCGAAAAGCGCCGCCTGACGGACGAAAGGAATTGAACGGGTGCAGTGTTATCCATATTTTTTCAACGCGCGGTAATAAAGAGATGTTCATGCCCGGTGTCACAATATATTGCGCACCACGGTGAAGACCACGATCACGGCAAGGAGCGACAGGATGAAGCCCTGCGACACGAGCAGCCGCCTCAACCGGCTGAACCGCCCCGGCAGGAGGGCGACAAGCCCGAGCAGAAGGAGCAGCGGCAGCTCGGCCACAAAGAGGGCATTGAGCCGCAATGCCTCGGCAAAGTGACCGTGGAGCATAGCGTGGATTGCCCTCTGGGCTCCGCAGCCGGGACAGTCGAGGCCCGTGAGCGACTTGAACACGCATCGCGGGAACCATGATCCCTCGGCCGCAGGGTCATAGGAGGCATATATCCATGCGACCGCCATGGCGGCGGCAAGAGCTGCCACCGCCACAGCGGTATAAAGTATCACCGGAGTGCTTCGGGTTCTCAAATCGAGGATATGATGAGATTCATCACTCCGACAAGAGGCATACACATCAGTCCCAGCACGAGCGAGATGATGCACCAGAGCAGGGCGTTGTCAGAGCAAGACTGAGCCTTGTCATACTCCCCGCGATAGAACGCCGACGACACTTTGGAGGAATAGATGATCGCCACCACTCCGGTAGGAATGCAGCAGCACAGCGTCACGATGATGGCGAAGGCAAGATAATTGGAGGGCATCTTGGCCTCGCGGCGACTGTCGGCATACCACCACTCGGGCATCGGGCCGGGTGTGCTGCTGAATCCGCCCGCCTGACCGGGAGCAGGTTCGGGCGACTGCCGGGAATAGGGAGGCACCTTATCCTCCACGGGAGGATTCATGGCGGCGAAGTGATCGGCGAAGTCCACTATGATCTGCACTTCGGCCCAGTCGGTCAGACCGTCGCGCCACACCGGGGCCATCGGCGAAAAGGCCGGATGGGCGATTATCTCCTCGAATGTCATGGGACCCTCGTGGTGCTCGCCGTCGACGATGATGTAATATTTATGATTGTTGCTCATGAAGGGAGTGAGAGTGAGATGCGGGGGGATAATCAGAAGAACTTGGTCTCAACGCCGGTGATGTCGCTGAGCACGGCATTGGCCAGACGGGAAGCACCCACACGGAAATATTCGTTGGTGGCCACCCACTTGTCGCCGAGCACGGCGCGGACGATGGTGAAGTATTGCAGCGCCTCCTCGGTGGTGGCCACGCCGCCCGACACTTTGAAACCTACCATGCGACCGGTAGCCTCATAGTATTCCTTGATACATTCACACATTATATAAGCGGCTTCGAGCGACGCCCCGGGATATTCCTTGCCGGTGGAAGTCTTGAGGAAGTCGGCGCCGGAGTAGAGCGAGAGAATCGACGCGTTGCGGATGTTTTCGACACTCTTGAGCGCGCCGGTCTCAAGGATCACCTTCATCAGGGCACTGCGGCAGGCATGTTTCATCTCCTGGAGCTGATCGCAGAGCTCCTCGTAATCGTGATCGAAGAAGTCGCCGAGACCGAATACCACGTCGATCTCATCGGCTCCGGCCTCAACGGCGAGGGCGATTTCAGCTATCTTCACTTCTATGAAAGTCTGGGCCGAGGGAAATGAGCCGGCTACCGAGGCAATGTCGACCTCCGATACGTCGAGCACCGTGCGGGCGATGGGGACGAAACAGGGGTAGACACACACGGCTGCAACATTAGGAAGCGCGGGATACTCGCTCTCGAAGGCGTTGACACGCTCCACGAAGTTGGCCACTGACTGCTGCGAGTCGGTCGACTTGAGAGTGGTGAGGTCGATGGAATTGAATATTTTCTTGAGATTTTCCTCGTTGCGGTTCTCTTCGAGGTGCTTTTCGAGGATTTCCTTGACGCGGGCCGCCACGACGGTCTCGTCGGTAGTCACGCGTGACTTCTCTAAGACTTCAGTATATTTATCTGCCATAATATAGTTGGTTTTTGAGGTTTATGATTCAGGTGATTTCAATTTCGGGTTGGAAAGATGGCGGGTTGCGTCGCGGCGCGATTTCTTATCGAGATTGCGGCTGAACGCCTCGGAGAGATCCACACCGTTCTGATTGGCGATAGCTATCGTGACCCAGAGGAGGTCGGCAAGTTCGTCGGCCAGGTCGAGCTTCTCGCCGGGCTTGGGCGACTGCTCGCCGTGGGTGCGGGCCATGATGCGGGCCACCTCGCCGGTTTCCTCAGCGAGGATAGCCATGTTGGTCAGCGGCGAGAAGTATCTGACGCCGGTGGTGGTGATCCACCGGTCTACGATCTGCTGCATCTCGGCGAGGGTAAGTTGGTTGGGCGGGACAGTCATGGTCATTCGCGGTTCTTTGAGTCTATAACAATCGTCACGGGGCCGTCGTTCACGAGCGCCACCTTCATGTCGGCACCGAAGCGGCCTGTCGCCACCTCGCCGCCGGTCAGGGCAAGATCACGGCGGAGGGTAGTGATGAACTGCTCATAGAGCGGCACGGCCACATCAGGGCCGGCGGCGCGGATGTAGGACGGGCGGTTGCCTCGCGCCGTCAGGGCGTAGAGCGTGAACTGGCTGACGACGAGGATGTCGCCCCCGGCATCGATTACCGAGCGGTTCATCACGCCGTCCTCATCAGGGAAAATGCGCATTTTGAGCAGCTTTCCGGCGATCCAGTCCACATCGGCGGGAGTGTCGTCGGTGCGCACACCCACGAGCACACACAGTCCCCGGCCTATCCGGCCATGACACTGCCCGTCGATATCCACCCGGGCCTCGCTGACCCGCTGCACCACCAGCTTCATGTCACTTCAGGCCGGTATAGTTGGAAGGCGTGATTTCGTGAAGACGGGCTTTCACCTCGGGAGTCACGTCGAGCGTGTCGATAAAGGCCGAGATGCTCTCGGCGGTGATGGCGGTGTTGACGCGGGTGAGAGCCTTAAGGGTCTCGTAGGGTTTCGGATAACCCTCGCGGCGCAGGATGGTCTGGATAGCCTCGGCCACCACGCTCCAGGTATTGTCAAGGTCGCGGTCGATGGCCTCGCGGTTGAGCAGCAGCTTGCCAAGGCCCTTGAGGGTCGACGCGAAAGCGATGAGTGAGTGAGCCAGGGGCACGCCGATGTTGCGCAGCACGGTCGAGTCGGTCAGGTCGCGCTGGA
>CAZJKU010000028.1:0-28221 GCA_964546905.1 uncultured Staphylococcus sp. | reverse complement strand
GGGCAACCTTAATCAATCGTTCATTCAAGGCAATTTCATCTTCATTGGAGTTCACATCAATTTCAGGATTAAGCACCGCTTCTTTCTTTATCATCTCGGCGGCAATGACATCCTGGCGGTCAACCTTGTAAAGCGCATCGGGGCGCACTGTCTTCGGAGTCGCTGATATGCGAAGTTCTATAGCCGGATTGATGCGCTCCAAAACTTGTCGGGTCTTGTCGGCATTGTTTGACCAAAACATGTGTTCTTCGTCGATAATTGCAACAATCGGCAAGCCGAGTTCTTGCTGAGTCCGACGAGTTATTTCATAAATGGACGCACTGCTTTCGCTGTCGCGCACCATTACGTTTTTCTCTTTATTGACGCTCTCCCAGTTCACAAAGAGGATTTCGCCCGGCTGAATACCCTCGCTTTGGTCGAGTTCGTCAAACATTACCGGGTTTAGTTTTCGGGTTTCTCCGAAAGCCCCTTTGAGACTCATATAGCTTTGCAGATGGAGTTTGCGCGGAGCAAACCATATAAAGGCACATTCCTTATATCGGCTGTCGCTCCGGGTACGGAGTTCGTCAACGATATTGGCGAGCGTTTGGCAAGCCATGACGGTCTTTCCGGCTCCTGTCGGAGCCTCGAAAACAATCTTGCGACGTGAGCCTCCGAGGTTAAGGAGTTTAACGGTCTTATCGGTAAGTTCCTTAATCGCGTCCTGTTGATATTGCAATGTTTTCATGCCTCGCCTCCTTTCTCGTCAAACAGTCCTCCGAGACTATCTTCTTCGCCGTTGGTGGCGAGAGCGTCTTCTTCGGTTTCGTCAATGGGTTTATTTTTGCGCTTCGGCAAAATGCGCTTATAGGTGTTGTAGATTGCTTGCGGCAGAGCGCAAAGTTCCACCTTGTCAATCACAGGCTCAAAACTTGCTTCCCACGGGTCTTCGCTCGGCGAGAAAACATAAACCTTGATTTTGGTGTCGGTTTCGACTTGCGCTATCATCTTGACGATTTCATCTACATATCGCTCGTCGTAGATTACGAGCATTTTCTTTTCTCCGTCAGCGAAATAGCGGTAGATATTTTTGAAGGTCGGCAGACCTGCAAATTGCTTCTGCTCGGCATAAAGATTTTCCTTGATGCAGAGCATATCGGTGGAGAGAGCAACGAGTCGGCGCATATTCTTAGTGGTGCGGCTTCGTCCTACAAAGCCAGTGCGGAAGTAGCGGAGATTGTTGTCGTGCAAGCCCTCGACGTACTCGTTATTAGGTTTCGTGTAGCCGTTGATAACTCGTTTGTTGCGCTCGTAAGTTACATTCTCGCAAATGCCGTTTTCATTATTGGTGCAGAGAATACACTGTCGCTTTCCTCCATCCTCCGCGTTCAACTGCATCGTAGCGTGAAGGGTGGTGCCTGAACCAGCGAAAAAATCAAGGATAATGGAGTCAAGTTCGGAACCAATTGTCTCAAGGATTTTGATAAATTCTATTGGTTTAGGGTATTCAAATACCCCCTTGTCCCCAAATATTTCTTTGATTACAATAGAAGCTTTCTTGTTCCCTTCTATGTCTTGCAATAGATTTGAGATTTGTTTTGTTCTGCCCTCTGAATAATATTTTACATAAGGAGTCCATTTAGAACGGATAAAACCATCAACCTCTATATACTCAACTGGAGCTTCTTTCCATACAATCATGTCATCTTTAACAAGTTGTTCAAAAGATGATTTAGCGACTCTCCAACGACTCAAATAATTTGACGGACCGAATGGGTAGACCTCTGTTCCATCTGGAGCAATTACTGGATAGAACATATTAGGTCTATCTTCTCGTCTATCTGCATTGCCAGTCTTTCTTAGTTGTAAAGTAGAGTAAGCTCCTTTAGCATCTTTGTCCTTGAATCTCTTTAAGTCTTTTTCAGTTAAACTTACGCCTTTTAATGTAAAATTTCGTTTGGAATATATCACACAATAGTCAAAAGAGCTACCCAATTTGTTTGCATCTTGACCTGTCGTTGTACCAGTGGCTCGACACATGACGCCTACTCGATTGGATTCCCCGAAATAATCATTAGAATCGCATAACGAAATTAAGTTATGTAATTCATTGTCATCTATTGAGATGAAGATAACGCCACGGTCGGAGAGGAGTTTCTTGGCTATACGGAGACGTTTTGACATAAAGGAGAGCCACTTGGAGTGTCGATAGCTGTCCTCGGAGTCAACGTAAGAGTCGTTATAGATGAAGTCTTTGTTGCCGGTGTTGTATGGAGGGTCGATGTAGATTACATCAATCTTTCCGGCGTGAGTGTAAGCGAGAGTCGAAAGGGCTTCGAGGTTGTCGCCCTCAATCAGGATATGATTGGGAGCGTCGGCACCACCCTCAGTGAGAGCCTTTGATTTATCTTCGACAAGGACGGGAAGCTCGTCACGCAGACGTTCTTCCACGTCCTCCGGTTTATCTTCCCATACAAGCCCGTAGGTCTTGGTGTCGTTAAGCAAACCGAGCAAAGCCGACCGTTCATCATCGGTCAGCCCCTCAATGGAGCGGATGCGTTCAGCAAGATTTATTTTGTCAGTCGCTTTCATGACGAATCACTCAAAAACGAAGTGTCGCCAATACCCCACTGCGACAGGTATTTATAAAAAAGGAGTGGGTATCTGTTACCGTTGCCATTCCTCTCATAGGCGACGACCAAGAAGCCTGACAGTAGAATGGCAACGCAGATAACCCACGCCTATGCAAATACCCCAAACCCACTCCATGCCGGTTACGGCATAGAATGAGCCCGGATAGGTAAATACATACCCGTGAGCGTCCACTTTGCTATATTCTTGACTGTCTTACAAAATTGGTCGTCTTTATGAGACAAGAATAAAGCGCGAGTAAACGCCTTTAATTTTTCACCTCCCACCTCGCTTCCTCTTTTGGAAGACGCACGGCGTGAGTCTATTTGCAAAATTAGTTAAAAAAATGATATTACAATCTTCAGCAATCTTAAAAAATTTTGTCCAGTGCTTAATTATAGTAGTGGGGGAGGGGATAAATGAAGTCGAGGCTGCGCGGTGGCGCAGCCTCGACAGAGGGGATTGATTTTTTCTTTAATGGATGGATCAGCGCACGGCGAGCTTGGTGGTGTAGCCGTCGACTGTCACGATGTAGATGCCGGGTACTACCGCATCGGGGTTGACCTTGACACCGGCGAGGTTGTAGACCTCAAACTGGTTGCTTTCATATCCTTCAACCACGATTGAGTTGCCGATGGTGTAGATCATGGGAGCGGCGGGAGCGTCGAGGGTAGCCTCGTCGATGCCTGAAACATTGATGGTGCCGTAGACGGCAAACGCTCCGGCGGGGAGGGTTACCGAGCTACCGTTGAGGGTGGGGGTGACTCCGTAGCTTGCTGCAACGAGGTGGTAGTTGCCGGCGCTGAGGTTGACGGGAGCCGAGAATATCACGTTGCTGCCCACGGTGGGGTTGATGAATACGTAGAGTTCCTTACCGTTGGCTGCCTTGAGGGTAATGGTTCGGCCGGCATCCCATCCGCCCAGGCTGACGGTGGTGGTTGTGGCTGAGTTGTCAAAGAGTTCGGGCGAGTCGGCGCGTATACCCAGGAGCTGAGAGTAATTCTCCTTGAGTCCTGCACGGTCAGCATTGTCGAGGTAGCTCCAGATCACGCGCTTGTTGTCGGTGTTGTTGCTGCCGTCGGAGTTCTTGGTGGTCTGGTCAGCACCGAATTCCTGGAACTGCCATATCATGTGGGCACCGGGGGTGAGTATCATCTGGGCTGCTACTGAACCGAGGCGGCGCATCATCATGGCGACATTTCCGCGCACGCCCTGAGTGCCGTAGAGGCGCTGCTTGTAGGCCATGCGCTCTTCATCGTGGCTCTCGGCGTAGCTCACGGTCGAGCCCCATGTGCGGCTGTCGAGAGGAGCGTAGAAGCGGTTGAGGGCGGCATCGGAGTTGTAGCCCATGGCAAACTGGCAGGAAGAATTGTTGATGTTGGCCCAGTTGATTTCGCCGTCGGTGGCCATCTCGTTTTCTTCCTGTGCTCCGGCAAGGTCTTCGTTGATGAAGTAAGCGTCGGTCTTGACGGTGCGGATGGCATCGTGGAGCTTCTTCATACGGGCGACGCGGGTGGCGTTGTAGCGGTTGGTGTTGGCATCGCTGGGCACGCCGAATGTGTTGGTAGTGGGATTGTAGGTGTTGCCGTAGCTTGAGTTGTCGCCGAGACCCTTCACGAGGTCAAAGCGGTAGCCGTCGACCTTGTACTCGGTGATCCAGTATTTGAGGCAGTCTTCCCACTGCTTCTGGACGAGCTCGCAGTCCTGGTTCCAGTCGTTGAGCACGCTGTAGGCATGAGGAGCCGAGCCGTTGTAGAAAGGATTGGAAGCGATGGGGTAGAGCTGGTACCAGGGGTGGAGGCCGTCGCTCTGGTTGAGGACGATGTCGAGGATCACGGCCATGCCGCGGAGGTGGCACTCGTCGATGAGGCGGCGGTAATCGGTAGGAGTACCGTAGGCCTTGTCGGGGGCAAAGTAGAAGTTGGTGTTGTAACCCCAGGAGAGGTTGCCGTTGAATTCCATGATGGGGAGCAGCTCGATGGCGTTGACACCGAGGTCGCGCAGGTAGTCGAGCTTGGAGATCACGCCCTCCACGGTGCCTTCACCGTTGGCCTGGCCTTCGGTTCCGGTAAAGTCGCGGATGAGGAGCTCGTAGATAAGGAGATCGTTCTGCTTGACGCCCTTGAAGTTCTTCACTCGCCAGTTGTATTGGTCGAGGACGGGTTTGTAGACGGCGAGGGGGACGTTCTGCACCTGCTGGGTGGGGTAGACGGGGAGATTGGGGAACACATCCGAAGAAATGTATTTGTCATTCCAGGGGTCGAGGACGAGGCGCGCATAGGGGTCGCCCACTTTGGTGGAGCCGTCGGCAAGGAAGTAATAGATGTTGTCGGCAGCAGGATCGATACCGGTCATCGTGGTCCAGAAATATACGTTGTTACCTACAGTGTGCTTTTTCATGACACACTCCTCGGTAATAGTGTAACCGGTCCACGAGGGAACGATGATCATTGATTTGGTGCGGTCCTTGACGGTGGGGAAGCAGAAAGTCACCGATCCGTCGGAATTGGCCACGGGACCCGGTTTGGGAGTTCCGCCGGGATATGCCTGTTCCTGAGCCGTCACGATGCGGGTGATGTTGAGTTCTTCGGTCAGGGTCTGGCCTGAAGCATTCTTGGCAGTGGCGATGATGGTATAGGTGCCCTGAGTATCAAATGTCTTGTCGACCGAAAGCGAAGTCACGCCCTGAGCCGATTTCAGAGGAGCGGTGGAGGTGGAACCGAGATATAAGGCCATGTCGCAGGTTGATGTGGCTGAAGCGGTTATGGTCACGGTTCTTCCATCCATCACCACGCCGTTTTCGGCGGTGGAGGTGAGGCTCATCTGGAATCCGGCCGGAGCTACGTTGACGAAGATGTCGCTGCCGCCGTCGCCCTTGCCTTCCTTGGAATTGTCGGCGTTGCGGAACACGAAAGCGAGCTTCTCAACGATCTCAGCGGGATTGGTGATTCCGTAATACTCGTTGATCGAGGGGATTGTGAGAGTCCACAGGTTGGGACCTGCGTAGGTCATCTGATACTTGGCCGAGTTGTCGCCCCATGTGGGAGCGTATTTCCAGTCGGAGGGAGAAGTGGACAGGTTGGTGATCACGCCGGTGTGGGCATAGATCTTGGCAGTGGAAGGCTGATTGATAAGGCCCTTGTTGCCACGGTCGGCATGATAGGTTATGACGATGTTGGTCGAGTTGGTCTGCACGATGGCAGGGGAAGTCGTGATGACCTGAGCGGCGAGAGCGGGAGCAATCGCGCAGAGGGCGGCCACCAACAACTGTCGGAAAAATGTAATTTTCATGATAAGAACGTGAAAGTATGATATAATGTAATAAAATTAAAGGTAAGAGACAGCCTTGAAGGCAAGCGGATTCCTTACCGCTAACTGCAAAGTTAGGTAAAAAATCCGCACCCTCCCCGGGTTACAATAACTAAAATTCCGGGATTAATATTTTTTAACAAGTAGGGATTGGAGTAAATATCGGTATAGAAAATTTCGGTGGGAAAAGGGGAGAATGAGTGAAAAAATTGTTACCTTTGCAGTCAAGCCCCATTATGACCCGTTATGACCGAAGATAATACCATCAAGCCTGATGATGATGGCGTGGCCGACGTATCGCCGGCCCGCTCAGATCATTTCGACCCCACGATCATCGTCGACACCGCCGACGAGGGTGTGCGCCACACCCTTCGCGGAATGTTTCAGAGCTGGTTTCTGGATTATGCCAGTTATGTGATACTTGAGCGTGCCGTGCCTCATATCGCCGACGGCCTCAAGCCGGTGCAACGGCGCATACTTCACTCGATGAAGATACTCGACGACGGTCATTTCAACAAGGTGGCCAATATCGTGGGTCACACCATGCAGTTCCATCCCCACGGCGATGCGTCGATTTATGAGGCGCTCGTGCAGCTCGGGCAGAAGGACCTGCTTGTGGAGACGCAAGGTAACTGGGGCAATGTGCTGACAGGTGCTTCGGCTGCCGCGGGACGTTATATTGAGGCGCGGTTGTCGCAATTCGCGCTCGACGTGGTATATGACGCCAAGGTGACCGAGTGGACGCCGAGCTACGACGGTCGCGCCAAGGAACCGGTGGCATTTCCGGCCAAGTTTCCGCTGCTGCTTTCGCAGGGTGTGGAGGGTATAGCCGTGGGACTGAGTTCCAAGATACTTCCTCACAATTTCAATGAAATAATCGATGCTGCGATAGCTCATCTCGAAGGGCGGGAATTCGTATTGTACCCTGACTTCGTGACCGGTGGATTCATCGACGTGAGCCGCTACAACGACGGCGAGCGTGGCGGGGCGGTGAAGATCCGCGCCAAGATAGAGAAGATCGACAATAAGACGCTCGCCATTACCGAGATTCCCTACGGGAAGACTACCGCCACCGTGATCGAGTCGATATTGAAGGCATTTGAGTCGGGAAAGATCAAGCTGCGCAAAGTGGAGGACATGACCACTGACCATGCCCGCATCCTCGTGCATCTTCTGCCTGGAACTTCGAGCGACCGCACGATCGATGCCCTGTATGCTTTCAGCGACTGCGAGGTATCAGTGTCGCCCAACTGCTGCGTGATTTCGGAGAACAAGCCCCATTTCATAGGGGTGAGCGACGTGTTGCGCCACAACGTGGAGCAGACGCGCGACATCCTGCGCCGCGAACTGCTTATCAAGCTCGACGAAGTGCAGAATCAGCTGCATTTCCTCGATCTGGAGCGTATCTTCATCGAGAAACGCATTTATAAGGAGAAGGGCTACGAGGAAAGCGAAAGCCGCGAGGATGCCATCGCCCACATCCGCTCGCGCCTTGAGAAGTATGCCCGCAACCTGCTCCGTCCCATCACCGACGACGACATCATACGCCTCTTTGAGATAAAGATGGGCAGGATACTGAAATTCAATGCCCGGAAGTGTGATGAGCAGATGGCGGCACTACAGGCTAAGGCCGAGGAAATCCACAATAGTCTTGAGCACCTAACCGAATATGCGATAGACTGGTACCGCAACCTCAAGGAAAAATATGGAGCCGCCTATCCCCGGCGCACCGTCATCCGCTCCTTTGACAATATTCAGGCCGCTACCGTGGCCGAAGCCAATGAGAAACTTTACATCAATCGCGAGGAAGGGTTCATAGGCACCGGATTGAAGAAGGATGAGTTCCTGTGTAATTGCTCTTCGATCGACGACGTGATAATCTTCTACAAGGATGGACGTTACAAGGTGGTGAAGGTTGCCGAAAAACTGTCGGTGGGCAAGGGTGTGCTCTATGTCAACGTGTTCAAGCCCAAGGATGAACGCACCATCTATAACGTGATATATCAGAACGGCCGAGGCGGAACATTCTACATGAAGCGTTTCCACGTCACCGGCGTGACCCGCGACAAGGAGTACAATGTGATACCCGGCGAGCCTAAGCCCGGCAACCGGATTGCATGGTTCTCGGCCAATCCCAACGGAGAGGCTGAAGTGGTCAAGGTGACGCTGAAACCGAAACTGAGGTTGAAGACGCTGCAGTTTGACGTCGACTTCTCCACACTTGCCATAAAGGGGCGCGGAGCAATGGGCAACATCGTGACCCGTAACGAGGTGCACCGCTTCTCGCTCAAAGAGAAGGGCGGCTCCACACTGGGCGGACGTAACGTGTGGTTTGACCCCGACGTGAACCGTCTCAACTACGACGGGCGGGGCCGACTGCTGGGCGAATTCAATGCCAATGACCTTATCCTTGTTGTGACCAAGACCGGGGAGTTCTTCACCACAACCTTCGAGGCCTCCAACCATTACCCTGACAATATATTGCTCATAGAGAAATTTGATCCGGCGAAAGTGTGGACAGTGATTCTCAACGATGCCGACCAGGGCTATCCTTACCTTAAGCGGTTTAAGTTTGAGCCGTCGGCCCGTCCTCAGCGCTTCCTCACCGACAATGACAAGTCCACATTGATACTGATGACTTCCGAGCCCGGGGCGAGGGTGTTGCTGACATTTGGCGGCGACGATACTTTCCGTGGCACGATGGAAGTGACGGCTGCCGATTTTGTAGCCGTCAAGTCGTTCAAGGCCAAGGGAAAGCGGTTGACAACCTTTACACTCGACAGCGTCACGGAAATTGAACCTGTGGAGGTAGTAGCTGACGATGAGCCGCAGGACGTGACCGCAGTGGAGGTGGATGCCCCTGATGACAGTGTCGACCCGGCCATTGAGCCTGAGCGGAGCGATGACGAGGTGCGCGACGAACTTACCGGACAGCAAAGACTTTTCGACTGATGAAGAGACTGATCAACATAATAATCTTGCTCGGCACCTGGGCTGCGGTCCACGCTCAGGAAATCTTGCGCCCTGTCGACTCATCGTGGATGATCGAGGCGGGAAGCGCCCGACTTGCCGATACCTACCTCTCGCCGATACCTTACGAGGGCATTCACCTCGGAGTGGCATATCAGCGCTATCAGGCTATGAAATTCAGTCCCGAGCACTGGACTATGTCGCTTACCGTAAGGCTCGAAGCCGACAAGGCCGACAACCGCGCGCGCAATGCGACCATGTGGGACATGACGCTGACAGCCGACTGGGGCATGATGCGCCGGTATGCCGTAAACAGGTGGCTGACACTTGCCCCCGGAGCCTCGACTTCGGTCACTGCGGGTGCGCTATATACGTCGGTCAACTCCAACAATCCGGTGTCGGCCAAGGCATCATGGACTGTAAACGTGACCGGACTTGCCACGGGCCGCTTCAAGATAGGAAAACTCCCCGTGACGGTGGCTTACCGCCCCACGCTGCCTGTGACCGGAGTGTTTTTCTCGCCCGACTATGGCGAGCTTTATTATGAGATATATCTCGGCAACACGTCGGGACTCGCCCACGCCGCCTGGTGGGGCAACTACTTCATGCTCGACAACCTGCTCACTGCCCGGCTCGAATTTGGCGGCACGAGTCTGACTGCCGGCTATCACGGCAAGGTGTTCTCGACGCGGGTAAATCATCTGACCACCAATATATTCACTCACGCGTTTGTGATAGGTATCTCGGGCGAGTGGCTGTCGGTGAATCCGCGCCGCCCCATGAGTGAACATTCGCGCATGATCCACGCTCTTTACTGATGAAGCACTTCATATCCACCCTTCTTCTCCTTGTGTTATTGACCGGTTGCCACCGGGTACACGAGCCTGCCGACAATCCTCAGGCTAATTTCGAGGCCCTGTGGCAGATCCTTGACGAGCACTACTGTTTCTTCGACCGGAAAGATATCGACTGGGAGGAGATTCACACCCGCTACGCGCCGCGAATTTCCGACAAAATGACCAGAGAGGAACTTTTTGACGTGTGTGCCGACATGCTCGATGAGCTCCGCGACGGCCACACGAATCTGTCATCCTCGTTCAAGACTTCATATTACCGCCGCTGGTGGAGCGACTACCCCCAGAACTATTCGGCGCGACTGGTGGAGCAATACTATTTCAATTTCAACTATCTCAACGCCGCCGGGCTGCAATACGGTTTTCTCGGCGATAATATAGGTTACGTGCGCTACGGGTCGTTTTCATCGCCGGTGGGAAGCGGCAACATCACCAATGTGCTCTACTACCTGCGCACGGCTACGGGCCTCATAATAGATATACGCGACAACGGTGGCGGTGACCTGACCAATGTCGAGACTCTCGTGTCACATTTCATCACCGAGCCGATACTTGCCGGCTATATCAGCCACAAGACGGGTCCGGGACATGCTGACTTTTCCGAGCCTTACGCTTTCTACTATAATCCGGCCTCGGAAGGAAACGTGATATGGACCAAGCCGGTGGTGGTGCTGACCAACCGCTCCACTTTCTCGGCGGCCAACAATTTCGCCTCGATCATGGCATTGCTGCCGCAGGTGAAGATAGTAGGAGCGACTACGGGCGGAGGCTCGGGAATGCCGTTCAGCAGCGAACTTCCGTGTGGCTGGCGCATCAGGTTCTCGGCCTGTCCCGTCTATGATGCACAGGGCCGTCTTACTGAGAACGGAGTGGATCCGTCGCCCGGGTGTGCCGTGGATCTTGACCCGCTCGCGGCACTTGACGGTCATGACACGATAATAGATTTCGCCATCAACCTGCTTTCGGAATGATGACGCTCATAGTGGACTGCGGCGCTACCTCGGCCCGATGGATGCTTTATGACCCGGCGGGCGGGAAGGCTCCTGTGGAGACATTGACGACCGACGGGTTCAGTGTGGCCTCGCTCGATGCAGAGGAAATCACCCTCAGGCTGTCGGCTGCTCAGGCGGTAATCAGCAAGGCCCGCAAGATTATATTTTACGGGGCCGGATGCTTGCCCGGAGCCGGGCAGAGGAGAGTAGAGACGGCTTTCGGCGCGATTAACCCTGATGCCGAGGTCAGTGCCTACTCCGATATTTACGCGTCGATCCACGCTCTCGCGCCACGAGGCAAGGCAATCGTGTCGATAATGGGGACCGGTGTCAACGCCGTTGTTGTCGAGAATGGAGCGATTATTGACTCGGTGCGCTCCACCGGATACATATTGGGCGATTACGGCAGCGGAGCCGCATTAGGTCGCGAACTTATGGAAAGATATGTGTCAGGCCGTCTGCCCCGTCATCTTGCCGATTCGCTTGAAGCGGATTACGGCATCACACCCGGGAGTGTAATTGAAGAGGTATATCGCGGGGATGCCCCACGGGCATTTCTCGGCTCATTCGGCCCGTGGCTTAGCATGAATAAGGCCGACGGATATGTCGCCGGCCTTCTCAGCACATCGTTTTGCAACTATGCGCGTGTGAGCCTTCTTCCGCTTTGGGAGCGGCATCATGCCGCCATCATGTTAAGCGGTTCGGTGGCATATTATTTCCGCAATGAGGTAATCTCAGCCATAACCGAAGTGATCCCCTCCGCCCGGGTCGCCTCCATCATCCGCTCACCGCTGGAGCATTTTAATGCAGATAAACTGTTATAGAACGTCAGATCAGATTAGATAGGCGGGGTTGACATTGCGGGGATTGAAGTGGAGATAGCGGTCGGTCATCTGCGTTTCGTCAGAGACTCCGGCGAGATCGTCGGCCATCGATACAATTACATCGTGGAGTTCGAGAGCGGTGAGATATTTCTCAGGTATGGCACGGTAGCCGAGTATGGCACCGATGATGTTTCCGGCTACCGCCCCTGTTGAATCACTGTCGCCGCTGTGGTTGACGGAGCACACGATACATCTTTCAAAGTCGTCAATATAGCGCATTACGCTGAAGAGAGCGATAGCCAGAGTCTCTTCGGCAACCCATCCTTCGCCAAGACTACGGATTGCCTCAAAGTCGGGCGTGGATGACTCGACAAGCGACAAAGCTTTCAGGACCAGCGCATGGAGGTCGGCGAGGTGGCGGTCGCAGCTGAATTTTTCATCAAGAAGCCTGAACACGTCATCCTCGAGTATGGAGCGTAGCCGGGCGCGGTCGACACGTTTCGACAGGATGCACTGCCTGACGATCATCGCCAGGGCCATGGAGGAGAGGGTGCTGAGAGGGTGCTTGTGGGTGATTTCGGCTGCCGCTCCGGCAATCTCGCCTGCCTGCTCAAGGGTGATAATATCAGGATGTGCGGCCGAGAATATGCCTACGGGGGCCACGCGCATCACCCCTCCGCAGCCCTTGGAGTTGTTGGCTACCCTACCTGCCGGGAGGGAGAGCGACTGAAGTGCCGTAAGACAGGTGATACCGGGTGCGCGGCGCGCCCATAGGGGCTTAAGGCGCAGGCACCAGCTGTCGCCGGTCATTTCAGAGCGCGTCTGGGTCAGATACCAGTGCATGTAGGCGCGGGTGATGCTCTGAGTGATTTCATCACGGGAGTGCTTGCCGCCGGCAATGGCCGTCAGCAATCCCTCGGCGGTGAACAGCGACATCTGAGTATCGTCGGAGAACACAGCTACGCCGTCGGCATCGGTGACGTAAGCGGTTATGCCCCGTTGCCCGAAGCGGTGTATGATCGCGTCGAGGCTGTCAAACTCCACTTCATAGCCGAGCGCATCGCCCACGGCTCCCCCTATGAGGGAGCCGCGGCACTTGTCGGAGAGATCATTCATCGGCGTCATCGATTTCGCGGGTGTAGGAATCAAATATCTCATTTAATTCGGCATCGGCACACTCTGATCTCATGGCCGACAGCTTTTCGCGCAGGCTGCGGCTGCGTCCGGCGCTGTAAGCCCGTGTCGCCTCGTCGTCGGTCTTGCGGGCCGATGCGGCGAAAGCCATTGCGCTGCGGGCTGTGGTGGCGGTCTCGATCATCGAGCCAGTCTTCCCGCTGCTATGGAACGGGACGGAGATGCCGTTGGTCATGGCCGAGAGCTCCTTGTACCACCTGAGGCCCGCAATCGAGACGGTGTCTATCCTGATTTTTTTGTTGGCAGCTTTGCGGGCTTCTTTCCGCCAGTCGATCTGATTGTTGATCACATAGTTATCGTAGGAATAGCCTACCTCATGGGGTGCCGCGTCGGCAATGAGCAGGATGGCCCTTGAAGAACCTTCCCTCCAGGGCGATTCCTCGACTATCTTCTTAATGACGAGCTCGTAGAACTCATCGCCGTCGCCTCCGCTCGTGTCCTTTGACTCGCGCACAAACTTTATGATGTCGTTTTCATTATCGGTCAGCGGCACGCACTGGTAGGCGTTTCCGAAGGTGTTGCGGTCGACCATGTCGCAGTAATCGCCGAAGGCCACGATGCCGAGGCGCAGGTCCTCGTTGTCCTTAAACAGCCGGGGTATCATGTCGGCCACCTGGCGGCGCACGTCGTCGATATAAGCCGCCATGGAGCCGGTAGTGTCAAAGGCAATCACCATGTCGAGCTTGCCCTGTCCCTTGGGAGTGACTGAGTCTATTGATGTTTTCGGCTCGGATGATTCGTTAATTTCGATCTTGATTTTTGTTTCGGTAGAGATTTTCGTTTCCATGATTGAGAGAATTAGATGGATGGAATAATAGAGAGAATAGCAGGCCTGAATCTATCGGCGAGGATAGTTTTTCAACGTCAGATAAGACAGGGTCCACATGAGGAAACATCCGTCAGGCAAATCACACCTGACGGATTCTCAAAGTTACGGAATATTTTCCGAAAATCGACGAAATTTAACGAATAAAGGAAAAATAAAGGAAAAATAATTTGCGGCAATTCACCGCTCATATTCAGCCCGGGCATCGAAGCAGGGGCAGGCCTTGGGGGCGAAGTCGCGATGACCGCGCACCGCGGTCACGCCATATTCATGCTTCAGCCTTTCGATCAGGCGTAGGAGTGCCTGCCGCTGCGCCGGAGTGCGGGTATCGGCGGGAGTCTTGCCGTCACTTTCGAGACCGCCCACATAGACTACTCCGATGGAGTGTTGATTTTTCCCCTTGCAGTGGGCGCCGGCTTTCCCGACGGGGCGACCCGGCTCTACGCTGCCGTCGAGCATCACGACGTAGTGATAGCCTATGCAGTCAAATCCTCTCATCCGGTGCCAGCGGTCAATCTCGGCGACAGTCACCGCGCGGCCCCGGGGCGTGGCAGTGCAGTGAACGATAATCATGTCGATCTTTCTCATGGTATTCAATTAAGTTTACGAGTGCAAAATTAAGTTTACGAGTGCAAAATTAGTGCCTCACTTAACTCTACAGGCGCGATAACCACCCGCCGCCATTTAGGAGCCGCCTGTCTGATAGTTGCCGGAGTGAGGTAATGAGAAAAAAAGGAGACCGACACCGCATTCCGGTGCCTGTCTCCCTGAGGATCGTGTGTAACTGAGAGATTAGATTATTATCAGTCGGATTATATATTCTTCACAATCTTTTTGGTCTTACTGCCTTGTCGGATTATGTAGATGCCTTCAGGAGCGTTCTGATAGTTTCCGGAAATTCTTCTGCCAACCAAGTCAAACATTTCGTAGGGTGAATTGAGGTCAATTTCATCGGTTGCTGAATCGACCTCTACGTCATTGATACCAGAGAAAATTTTCCCTTCAATGTTGGAAAAAGGCGACCATGGGAACGTTGTCATATATGCTGTTACGGATTCTGCCGGCACATAGAGGGTAATTCTTTGATAATCGTCAGAACTAAATGGGTAAATATTATTGAATGGCAACGGAGTTACCAGAGGACATTCAATTGCAGTCACGTTCTCGCTACTCTGAAGGATATTTGCCCCTAACGTTTCCAGTCCAAGAGGTAGAGTTAACTTTTTGAGAGAGTGGCAGGCTCCAAATGCTTCCTCCTGTATTTCTCTTACAGAATTAGGAATTTCATATTCCGCCAACTTATAACAATTCGAAAAAGCTTGCTTGCGAATCGTCTTCAAGGATTCGCCTCCTTTAATAGTTTTGAGACTTACACATTTTGCAAATGCGCCATTATAAATATGTTTTACGCTTGGACCTAAATCAACCGTGGTCAAAAATGTACAATCCCAAAAAGCATGAATATAAATCTTATCAATATTATTACCTAAAACAACAGTATTTAATTGCGTACATCCGGCAAAGGCACTATCTCCTATATCCTTTACTCCATTACCTGTTGATAAATTATGTAACGAGACACATTCATAAAAAGCCGACTCTCCGATGGAATTAACTGATTCCGGGATAATGAAATCCTTTAATGATCTGCAATTCTCAAAGCTCCCAACCCCAATTTCTGTCACGCTATTACCTAAATCTAAAGATTCTAGATTGTAGCAACCTCCGAAAACTTTTTCACCAATTGACACTGCACAATCATCGAAAACCACAGATTTTAGAGTTTTACAATCGGCAAAGGCTCGGTTTTCGAGTTTTTTGAGCGACCGAGGAAACGTTACACTTGTCACGGCTTGCAGAGAACTAAATGCCTCTTGTCCTATTGTTTCCAAAGTTTCAGGAAAAGTTACCGATGTAAAATTTCCTCTATAAAATGCTTCAAATGCGATCGAGACGACCTTATAATATATGCCCGTCGATGAGTCCAGGGCATAATCAGGAATTACCAAATCATTGAATACGTATGGACTTTTGGCTACTTCGCATGTGTAGTCAGTCTTACTGAGCACGTTATAAAACAATACGTTTCCCTCGTGGTAGAAAGAGAACGATTCAGCCACGGCTATGAGAGAAGTCAGCGTAGCGATAAACAGTAAAAATGTTTTTTTCATGAATGATTTATTAATGTGTAACAAATTGATTTCAGAGAGTGGATGTGCGTGCCGCTTGACTCTCTGAATCGGCTGATACATTGATTAATAATACGTTATAAAAACGAATAGCGTGAGAGCCATTACCTGATGTCCGTCCCGCTTGTTGAGGCCCTGGAACTGCCCTGTTGAGTAGAACGGACAACGCAGAGGCCTCACGCAAGATATGATAAAACCGACATTGCCGCTGCTCTCGCATCAGCATGTCAACACGGGTTTACTGTCATATCCACACAAGGCGTCAACCGTTGTCTCATTCCTGACTCAACATGAAATTTTCCAGGTTTCAACAAGCCAAGAAAGAGCGTCGATAAACGCTAATAAACTATGTCTGCCACCCCCAACCCGCACATTCCCCATGACCGGGGCCTCTGCGGAGCGGTCGGCAAGTGCAAAGATATCTCAATTTCACTTAACCGCCAAATTTTTAACCTGATTTCCAAAATTTTCAACAGCAATTATACTGATCGGAAATTAGCCGGGGAAAACTAAAGTTCTTAATCATGCCCGGGATGGGCTTCCCCGCAGGCTCCTGACGAAAGCCCGCGGATCGACACTCAACTGCTTGATTTATAGCAGCGGAGCTACGTTGCCGTCAGAAAAGAGCGGAGAACTTGATGTACGGACGCCGCTTTGCGACGTAGCCCGTGTGCAGCGACTGATTGGTTACTTTCACCGCCACGGAAAGATACACTATTGCTCCTTGCAGGGGAAACATGCCGAAGGCATGTCCGTACATCAGGAGTTGATTTTACGTTTGTAGTGATATTTGGTCGCTGTAGGTTGCAAAGAATGAAATAAAATAATATATTTGCACTCAAAATGCAGATACCATGGCAGCAAGACCCCCAAGATATCAACCTCATCCCCGTATCCCGCTCAAAACACTTGAGAAGCAGGTTGAAAAATTGACGGAGAAAATTGATATGCACAAAAAGACACTGGATGCAGTCATAGCATCCAATAACAAGCATATGGATTATCTCGCAAAATTTGCGCGTCATGATATGGGCAATGCTATTCAAAACATATCCGCGACTATCGAAACTTTAGAGGGCGATGTGGATTCAGGAATTATCGAGACTTTGAGGTCGTCAGTGAGGAATCTAAATGAAACACTTATCAATTTAGGTAAACTCATCCTTTATAGTCCTTCCCAGACATTCAGGCTCTCGGAACTGATAACCGCAGTAGAGATTCTGATAAGGGAATCGTCACACGCCGAGAATATCGATGTCAAAACTTATTTTGACCGAAACGATAAAGAAAAAATCACGCAACCTTTTCAGGCTTTATTGCAGTTGATCCACAATTTAGTCATAAATGCCCAGAAAGCATTAAAGACTCGGTCAACGGATAAGCGCATAGTGATTGATGCGAACATTGATCAAGATATGTGTGTTATTGAAGTTAAGGATAACGGTTGCGGTATTCCGGAAGAAAATCTTGAAGCTATATTTGAATTTGGATTTACTACAACCGACGGAAGTGGCATCGGACTATTTCATGCCAAATACTTGTGTGATGAGATAGGGGGTGACATAGCTGTGTCAAGCAATCAAGATGGTTTTTCAACAATATTTACTTTAAAATTCCCCAAAGATGGTTCCAAGAAAGATACTGGTAATTGATGACGAAAGGGTTCAGGCTGACGCTTTAGCCAGGAATGTGAAGAAGGAGATACCTTTTTCAACGGTCATCTATGCTTCGGCCGAAGAAGAGATTTTATCGGTGATTGAGGACAGATTCTACAACCTTGCAATCCTTGATATCAGAATGGACGGCTATGGATTCGACGGCATCACTCTGGCGGAAAAAATAGTTGAGATCAATCCGTTTGCAAAGATTCTCTTTGTTTCAAAGTTTATCCCTGAATATTACGATAAGATCACTTCATTGATGAAGAATGGCAATATTCTTGGTTTTATGGAGAAAAAGGTGGATTATGCTGCATGGGGCGCGGAGTTGAAAAAAATCATCATGCAATATTATGATGATCTTGACGAAAACCCTCAGCAGATAAGTTCGGCACTTGTCAACCTTTATTCCGAGGTCAAGGATGAAGAAAATACATTTCTCAAAGGGCAGAGATTTGAAAACTTCGTGGCGTTGCTTTTCCAGAATATTGGCTTCTCGGAGGTATTAAAGCGAGTGAAAGACAAGTCGATGAACGAGGTTGACTTGATTGTACGCAACGATATAGATGACAAATTCTTATCGAAATTCGGGAAATACATCTTGATAGAATGTAAGAACAAGCCTACTGAGAAAGTTGGTAAGAATGATTTTATCGTTTTCCAAAACAAACTTTCAGCCACAAACGGACTTGCAGAATTGGGATTTCTCTTTACAACATCCTCATTTGCCCGTACAGCCTATATTGAGGCCCTGAGAGAGTCCAAGGGTCAGGTAAAGGTTATCTTTGTTGACAATCCATTGATCATGCTTCTCCTTAAGTCATCTAATCCCCGCGAGACTTTAAAACGCATTATTGATGACCAGGTTAAAGACAATTAGTAAGGGCGCATGTAAAAAAATAATATGTGAGCCGGAATTCTGAGGGTTTCCGGCTCACTATCTTGAAAGGGGTGATATATTATTTGTAAGATAGGATTTTTTTCGCTAACTTTGCTACATAAATCCAACATTTTAACCTTAATAGCATTACTTAAGTAACTATCATGAAAAAAACTCTGATTACCGCACTTCTGGCTGCGGGCGCGCTCGTGTCGACAGCCGGAACACCTCAGGCCGAGGTTCTCGACCGTGGAGTGGTGGCAGTGAAGACCTCCGACGGTGTATTCGTGTCGTGGCGCTCGCTTACTGCCGACGGGGATGCCGCTTTCGACGTGTATCGCGACGGCGTGAAGCTTAACTCCGAGCCGATCACATCGGTGACTTCTTTCACCGATCCTGCCGGCGTGGCAGGTGCCACCTATGAAGTAAAGGCTGCCGGCCTGACCGGTCTGACTGCCTCAGGCACTGCCACGGCCTGGGACAACCAGTATCTCAAGATCCATCTCAACCGCCCTGAAGGGGGTAGCGTGGGTGCCGACGGCGAGACGCCCCACAGCTATACCTACGTGCCCGACGATTGCTCGATAGGCGACGTGGATGGCGACGGAGTATATGAACTCTTCGTGAAATGGATGCCGAGCGACGCTAAGGACAGCGCGTCGAAAGGCTTCACCGGTCCTACGCTGATAGACTGTTACCGCCTTGACGGCACGCAGCTATGGCGCATAGACCTGGGTCACAATATCCGCTCGGGCAACCACTACACACAGTTCATGGTCTATGACTTTGACGGCGACGGCTGCGCCGAGATGATATGCAAGACCGCTCCCGGCACCAAGGACGGCAAGGGTAACTGGGTGCTGATGGAGGGCGACAAGGAGACGGATGATTACCGTATGCACACGGATGTACCACAGAAGATTTTCGGACACGTGCGCGGCGGTGCCGAATATCTCACCTGCTTCTCGGGTAAGACCGGCGAGGAGCTGTCGACAATCGCCTACAAGCCCGGCTACGAATACGGACGTCTGGTGTGGGGCGACGATTACTGCAACCGTGCCGACCGCTATCTCGGAGGTGTGGCCTACCTCGATGGCGAACATCCGTCGGTGATCATGGCCCGAGGCTATTACCGCGCTGCATTTGTATGGGCGGTGGATTTCCGCGACGGACAGCTTCAGGAAGTCTGGTTCCATGAGTCCAACAAGACCGGCCAAGGCTTGTGGGGTGAAGGTGCCCATGCCCTGACCGTGGGCGATGTTGACGGCGACGGAAAGGATGAAATCGTATACGGTGCCGCTTCGCTTGACCATGACGGAACCCTGCTTTACCGCACCAACCCGCTGACCAACAATAAGGAAGGCCACGGTGATGCACTTCATCTGGCCAAGATGCTTCCTGACCGTGAGGGCCTGCAGGTGTTCATGCCCCACGAGGACAAGGATGCTTCCTATCCATTCGATACCGAGATGCGCGATGCCCGCACCGGTGAGATCATCTTCTTCAAGCCGCAGAGCGGCAATGACATAGGCCGCGGTATCGCCGCCAACGTGTCGGCAGCGTTTCCCGGTTATGAATACTGGGCCGCGAGCGATGCCAACGTCTACAGCTACGGCAAGGCAATCGCTGCCAACCGTCCGCCCATCAACTTCCGTGTGTATTGGGACGGTGACCTTCTCGACGAACTTCTCGACGGTACAGCCGTGTCGAAGCCCGAGGCTGATTTCTCGCGCATCAACACTGTGGTGGACTTCTCGAAGATCGCCGACGTGGAGTCATGCAATGGCACCAAAGCCACTCCCAACCTCCAGGCTGATCTCTTCGGTGACTGGCGTGAGGAGATAATCCTGCGCGACAAGAACACCCTGAGCGACCTCTACATTTTCACCACCACAATCCCCACCTCCTATAAGCTCCCCTGTCTGCTTCAGGACCATCATTACCGCATGGCTATCGCTTGGCAGAACACGGCCTACAACCAGCCCCCTCACCTGAGCTACTGCCCCGAGGACACTTATGCCACCAATGCCGCAATACTCCTGCGCGAGGGTTCGGCCCAGCAGCTCATCAATCTCGGCGACGCCATCGAGCCTGTCACCGTGGCCCTCTACCGCGCCGAGGCCCTGACCTGCAGTGAGCTCCCTGAAGGACTGACTTGGGAATACGATGCCGATGCAAAGACCGGTACCCTCTCCGGCACTCCCGCCGCTGCCGGCGACTATGCCGTGACAATCGCTTCGACCGGAGCTGCCAATGAGGACGAAAACGCTTCATTTACAGTCAAAATTAAGGTGGTGAAGACAGTTGAACTCACTCCCATGGCTTACTATTCCTGCGATGATCCCGGCGAGACCCTCATCAACCAGCTCGGCACTGACGCTACGCTTGCCGCCGGCAGTGTGGAAACCGTGGAGGGTAAGAAAGGCAATGCCGTGGAGCTTATCGGTGGTGCTTACTACGTTCAGGCTCCCGACGAAAAGTTTGCTCTCGGTGCTGACGACTTCACCGTGGAATTCTGGATGAAGAGCGCCGACGATGCCGCCTACATCGTCCATGCCGGTAGCCATACCCGCAACGAATCTACCGGTGCCACGGGCAACTGGATGGGATTTGAATACAAGAACGCCGTGCTCTACTTCGCCATAGACGATGACGTGACCAAGAGCCAGGCCTACGTAAAGGAAGCCGACAAGTGGATGAACGATGAGTGGCACCACGTGGTGGGTGTGCGCGACGCTTTCGCCCACAAGCTCTTCCTCTATGTCGACGGTGATCTCGTGGCCACGGGCGACGACAACACCGGAGCGGTTGCCTGTCAGGCTGAGAATTTCGTGATAGGCAACGATAACGTGCTTTTCGACAATCCCTTTGCCGGCGCGATTGATGAGCTTTACGTGTACCGCGGTGCGATGCCGGCTGAAAAGGTTGCCGAGCGTTTCGCCACAACCGGCAAGGATCTTGCCTATTATCCTCTCGACGAAGTGGGAGAGACGACTCCCAACCTCGTGTATGGCTCGGCTTCGGCCACCGACGGAACTCCTGTCGCCACCGAAGGCGTGAAGAACGGTGCAGCCCTGTTTGCCGACGGTGCTCACTACGTGCAGGAGGCATACGATGCCATTCAGCTCGGCGAAAGCAACTTTACTGTTGATCTCTGGATGAAGTCGACCGATGCCGATGCCTATATCTTCTTCAAGGGCAGCCACTCGCGCAATGAAGACCTCAAGACGACCGGACACTGGATAGGCCTGGAGCGCAAGAACAACTATCTCTGCTTCTCGATCGACGACGACGTGAAGAAATCGGATTGCAAACTTGCCGACGCCAACTATGCCTTTGACGGCCAGTGGCACCATGTGGCATGTGTGCGCGATTTTGCCGAGAAGACCATGACGCTTTATATCGACGGCGTGGAAGTGGCACGCACAACCGGAGTTGGTACCGGCGCGATAGCCGACAATAACGAGCCGTTCCGCATCGCTATCTCCGATGAAGCCGCCCGCCCCTATGAAGGAGCTATCGACGAGCTTACCATCCGCCCCGTGGCTCTTGCCGCCGACGATGTGAAGGCTATTTATGATACTTACGCCGCATCGGGTATCGCCGAGACCGTTGCCGCCGCATCGGCAGGCCGCTCGCTGCTCGTCGACGCGTTCACTGGCCGCATAATCGCCACCGCCAAGGGCGACAATGTAGCAGCTCTTATGGAGCGTGCCGACACGGGCGTATATGTAGTCGTTATCGAGCGTCCCGGCAGCTTCGAGACCTACAAATATGTGAAACGCTGATTTACCCTTTCACATCACCTCATTCCGTCACCCCGCCCCATCACCCGAGGCGGGGTGACGCTTGTAAAATAATATTGAGAAATTACACTAAATTAGATTTAATTAGATTCTTAATGAATTGCTCTGCATCAGCTTCTCCTGCTTCCTTAATTAACTTATTGTAATCAGCTATTTCATCGTCGGTAAAAGTGATGACTATCCTTCGTTCTGCTTTTCCCGCGATGTGATCGTAATTCTCAGGATGACACCAGAAACATCCTGAACAAAAAGTTATATCTTTCTGATTCCAATTCTCACAGTGTTCACATGCCCATGATTTTGCCCGATTGGCAGAAGGGCTTAACAGCATATACGCTTCGATATCTTGAGTTTGGTCACCACCGATCTCATACGGTACGCGATGATCAATTTGAAGTAAATTGGAATCCATGTATTGCTGATATATAAAACATTTGGCTCCGTATTTTTCGATTAGAGCCTCTTTTAATGTTTTAACTAAAGCCGTTCTTCCATGGATTTTTGATACTTTGTTTTCTATCGACGACGGATCGCCAAATCTATAGGCGGCAATGGTTCTTCCTGTATTGTCTTTAACTCGATAAGTCTCGATAGGAATTCCCTGTTCCCTTACGTCTCTTATTGCCCGGGGCGGATGGTTGTAACCGTATAAATTCTTAATATCTTCAGAAGTAATATAGCCTTTCTCCAATATGTGTTTGATTATTGTGGCAGGTCTCTTTGAAGTTATTGATTGTAATCTCTTTATGAATTCCGGTGTCAATTCATTCATATTGCAAACAATTCTAATTCAGGTTGAAGAGATATGCCATGACCTATAAGCCCACGACTTATGTAGAGGGCTTCACTTGTAGCAGACGGCTTTCCATTTAACAACGATTGAGCAGAAATACCGGCGTTTAGAATTATTCTTGAAAGTCCTAACTCCTCAGGAAGATCTTCACCGTATTTCTTTTCGCCACAAAAACCGTCATAACTAACCAGATAGTCAATACCACGCCTGTTAAGATCTTCAAGGCTTGTAATGAACTCATGAAAATCAATACCGGAAAAGTATCTGGAATCCCTACCGGTGCAGACACCTTGATAGGGAGGGTCCATATATATGATGTCGCCGGGTTGTGATTGCTCTAAGATTTCTCTATAATCAAGAGAATGAAAAGAACATTTTCCCTTCATTAAGGTTGATATTTCCCGAATATTTTTCAAAAGAGTGGAGGGCGCGGTCCCGTTTCTTCTTTTGTCGGGTGATTGATTGAAATTCCCGTTAGACCCATATCTTACAGATCCTTTCACGCATCGAGCTATCAAATACAATATATATTGAGAGTCTTTCTTCCCTTTGTTGAATTGTTCCCTGACATAGTAATAGTGTTCTTCCGAGCCTTCATGAAATGAAAACTGCTGTTCCCATAAGTCGGCATATTTTTCATATAAAGTTTCAGGAAACTCAATTACATCATGCAATAGTGATACCAGGGGCGCATTTATGTCATTAAGAATGAATCTTTTGCTCCTTGCTTCTGAAGCCACGGCAATTGACATGGCGGCCATGCCGGCAAACGGTTCGATAAATCGATTGAAGCGAGATGGTAAAAATCTTAAGATCTGAGGAGCTAATTTCCTTTTAGACCCTTGGTACTGTACTATATGTGGTGCTGTCCGTCTCATTTATCAGGATTTTTTGCCCGTTGTCATATTATTTCATGTATCATAAATGTCGTGATCACATGATTAATGGTGCAACTTTCGCAAAGGTATTAAGATTGTTTCAATATACAAACTAAAGTATGAAATTTTTACAACCCGGTAAATTCCGGAGTCTTTAAGAAGGAGTAAAAAAATCAAGCGCCGGGCTGCGGTGGCAGGCCGGCGCTTGGTATAAGGGATTATGGGTTATTCTTTTTCGTCGCCTTTAGGGGCGGGGATTATGCGCGGAGTGAGTTTTTCGTCGCCGGGCGTGTAATCGATCTCGATGGTGTCGCCCGAGGAGATGGAGGCATCGATAATGATGTCGGCCAGTTCGTCCTCAAGATACTTCTGGATAGCGCGCTTGAGGGGGCGGGCACCGAAGTTGGCGTCATAGCCACGGTCGGCGATGAAGTCGCGGGCGGCATCGGAGATGTTGAGTTTGTAACCGAGATCCTTGACGCGGCGGTAGAAGCCGGCAAGCTCGATGTCGATAATCTTGAAGATTGCCTCGCGCGAGAGGGGCTCAAACATGATTATATCGTCGATGCGGTTGAGGAACTCAGGGGCAAACGCCTTGTTAAGCGCCTTGCGGAGCACGCTCTGCGAGTAGCCCTTGTCGTCGGCGGCAGGGGTGTTGAAGCCGATACCTGAGCCGAAGTCCTTTAGCTGTCGCGACCCGATGTTGGAGGTCATGATCAGGATGGTGTTCTTGAAGTCGATTGTACGCCCGAGCGAGTCGGTCAACCGGCCTTCGTCCATAATCTGGAGCAGGAGGTTGAAGGTGTCGGGGTGAGCTTTTTCGATTTCGTCGAGGAGCACGATGGAGTAGGGGCGACGGCGCACTTTCTCGGTGAGCTGTCCGCCCTCCTCGTAGCCAACGTATCCCGGAGGCGCACCGACGAGTCGCGACACGGCGAATTTTTCCATGTACTCGCTCATGTCGATGCGTATCAGTGACTCGGGCGAGTCAAAGAGATATTCGGCGAGCTTCTTGGCCAGATGGGTCTTTCCGACGCCTGTGGGGCCGAGGAAGAGGAATGTGCCGATGGGCTTGTTGGGGTCCTTCAGGCCGATGCGGTTGCGACGGATCGCCTTGGCGAGCTTGTCGATTGCCTCGTCCTGGCCGATGATCTGACTTGACAGCACGGGTGCGATTTCCTTAAGCCGGTTCCCTTCGTCCTGCGCAATCCGCTGCACGGGTACTCCGGTCATCATGGCCACGACTTCGGCCACGCGGTCCTCGTCGACGGTCTCGCGGGTGGCGTCGAGGCGCTTTTCCCACTCGGCCCGCTCCGATTCGAGCTGTTTCTTAAGCTCCTGCTCGCGGTTGCGGTATTCGGCGGCTTTCTCAAAGTCCTGCTCGCGGGCGGCAGTGAGCTTAAGCGAATTGGTTTCCTCGATCTGGCCTTCGAGCGTCACGATAGTTTCGGGCACTGTGATATTGGTGATGTGTACACGCGAGCCGGCTTCATCGAGAGCGTCGATAGCCTTGTCGGGGAAATTACGGTCGCTGACATAGCGGTCGGTCAGTGCCACGCAGGCATCAAGGGCCTCGGGCGTATATATAACATTGTGGTGGGCCTCATATTTGTCCTTGATATTGTCAAGGATGATGCGGGTTTCCTCGGCAGTGGTGGGGTTGACCATCACTTTCTGGAAACGACGCTCCAGGGCACCGTCGTTTTCGATGTTCTTGCGGTACTCGTCGAGCGTGGTGGCACCGATACACTGTATCTCACCGCGGGCAAGCGCGGGCTTGAGCAGATTGGCGGCATCCATCGACCCGGCAGAGTTTCCTGCGCCGACGATAGTGTGCAACTCGTCGATGAAGAGAATTACGTCGTGGTTGCGCGACAGCTCGTCGAGGATGCCTTTGATGCGCTCCTCAAACTGGCCGCGGTATTTAGTCCCGGCCACGAGCGAAGCCATGTCGAGCGAAATTACGCGCTTGTTGAAAAGCACGCGGGCCACCTGGCGGTGAATGATGCGCAGGGCGAGACCCTCCACGATAGCCGATTTTCCCACACCGGGCTCGCCGATGAGCACGGGATTGTTTTTCTTGCGGCGACTGAGAATCTGGGCGAGACGCTCGATTTCAACCTCACGGCCCACCACGGGGTCGAGACGGTTTTCCTCGGCGGCACGAGTCATATCGTTGCCAAACTTATCGAGCAGCGGCGTGTCGCTGCCTTTGCCGTTGCCGCCGCGCGACGACGGGCGGCTCTCGGTCGTACGCCGATCACCGGCCTTGTCACCACCGCCGGGAGCGGGGGCTTCGTCGTCCTCCTCTTCCGAGAACTCGGCACCGGCACGGGGGGCGCGCATTTCTTTGAGAATGGATGAGGCAGCCTCGCCGAGCGACTCGGAGTCGATGCCGTAGGCTGCGAGCAGAGTGTTGTATTCCTGAGCCGTGGCCGAGCCCTGCACGAGGGCAAGGAGCAGATGGAGCGAGTCGACCTTGCCCGAGCGGAGACCGCGGGCCGTGAACGACGCTATCGAAAGCAGGCGGTTGACTCGGTCACTGACGGCGATAGTTCCGGGTATCACCCCGCTGACGCCGGAGTTTTTCAGCGAGTCCTCGCAGATGGCCGCGACATCGTTGCGCAGCCGTCCTAATTGCTCTGAAACCTCCATACCCGGAATCGTGGGCATGACTCTTGTCAGCGCTTCCAGGGCAGTGTCGCCCGGCTCGCTGTCAAGAATGGCGAGAAGGATGTGACCGTCGTGGAGCACGGGCGACTTCATGGCAAATGCCGTCTGTCGGCTGCGCTCCAGAAGGTTCTGAAAGTTGGATGTGAACGGAATCTTCATATATATCTTTACTGTGTGTAATTATTCTGATTTTTATAGAGAGGGAGCAAAAACTGTGCCAAAACAGCCGCAATGGGCGAGCAGGCGACAGAATTTATTTACATTAACGTTTCCAATCCTTTTCCTGTTTAGTTTAATAACGGTTGCCGGCGAAAGATATTGTGAAAAATAAAGGGTAACCTCACGGTCACCCTTTACTGCTTACACATAGTACTTAACGTCAGTGGATTTTCGTTTTATGCTTTCTTTCGTTCAGCAAAGTTAAATCTTTCAGTTAAAATATGCAAGAGAAATCGAGGAGATTTCATTCAGAAATTAGTCGGGATGGCTGAGGATGAGGACCAGAGGACAGCGATAAGTGATAAAATTTATTAATTTTAGGTAGTTTTAAATGTCTCTTTGTCGCATTTTGTAATGAAATAAGGAAAAAATTCAACAATATGAGCCGTGAGTTAAATAATGTTAATCGTTAGAAATGAAGAGCCATTTCAATGGAAAAACGGTCGCCGGAATTGGCCGGGGCGGCCTGAGAGTGATGATAAAACACCTTTTCATAGTTGAGGCGCAGGTCAAGGAACACGTTCTTTCCCCGGTGGGAAATCGTGGTGCCGAGTGTGACCCTGTCGCGTCCCGGGTCAGTCATGCCGATAATTCCGTCCTCGTCGGCAATGGCGTTGGAATTGTCGGTCATCCCGTCCCATCGTCCCTGAAAGGAAAGCTGATTGAACAGCCCGGCCTTGACGGGCATCGCGTAGCTGCCGAATATGCACCACGAGTCGGTTGCATCAAGAGCCCTGCAAGTGTAGTGCTTGTACATGTATTCGCCCTCCACCTGCCACCGTCCGCTGTGCCATCCGGCGGCTACGTCGACAAAGTTGACCCTCACGGTCGAGGGCTTGATTGACTGAAAACCACCGGTGAAGGTCCACGGGCCGAGGAAATATTGAGCTTTGGAGCCGAAAGCAACCGTGCGCGACCACACCTCGTGGTCGCCTATGGTGGCGGGGTTGAAGGCACCCGCTTCGAGCAGGAGCGGGACAGCGGACAGCGTATATTGCACCCTTGCACCGACGGCGCGGTAGTTGCAGATGTATCTCCCGATAGTGGAGCGGTTGTTGAAGACGTAGTTGCCGGGATGGCGGAATGTCTCCACGCCCAAAGGCATACGGAACTGCCCGGCGCGCAGGTTCAGGCCCTGAATTATGCCGATCTGGCCGTAGACGTCGAGTATCTTCATTTTTCCCCGGTCGCAGAGGTCGGTCTGGATAAAATATGAGATCTGTGGATGGATATTGCCTGACAACGTCACCCTGGCGTTGCGCACCTGAAACCGTTGTTCGCCGGTCTCGGTGTCGGCTTCCCAGCGGGTGCGGATCGTTCCGCCTATCTTGGGCATGTAAGATGTGGCGGGAGCTGTGATCGAATCGGCGTATGCGCCGCAGGTGATTGACAGGAGCAGTAACGTGAAGAAGTGACGCATGGACGGGTGATGAATAAACAAATCCGGCATCCTTAGTCATCATGATAGTGATAAACCAGAAGCCGGATTTAAGTGACTCATACAGGATTCAAACCTGTAACCTTCTGATCCGTAGTCAGATGCTCT
>CAZJKU010000027.1:0-29903 GCA_964546905.1 uncultured Staphylococcus sp. | reverse complement strand
CCTTCAAATATTACGTCGACCACAGGACCGATTACCTGCGCAACTTTTCCGAATTTCTCACTCATGGGTTAAAGGTATTAAATATAATGGTGAAAAGGGGGTGGGAAGAAATATCTTGTTTAGTGATTAAAAGTGGAAGCCGTAGACGATCACGAGAACCATTACTACGAGATTGAACAGGTTGATGGGAAGGAGATACTTCCATTCAAGCGAAAGGAGCTGGTCGATGCGCAGACGGGGGAAGGTCCACTTGAACCAGATGATGATGAACGACAGCGCGATTGCCTTGCCTATAAACCAGATTACCGACGGGATATAGTCCATCACGTGATTGAAACCGTCCCAGCCGGGAATATGGAGGGGCATCCAGCCGCCGAAGAACAAGAGGGCGGCAACACCCGAGATAATAAACAGGTTGAGGTACTCGGCCAGATAGAAGAAACCGAAGTGAATACCGGAATACTCGGTGTGATATCCGGCGGTCAGCTCGCTCTCGGCTTCGGGGAGGTCAAACGGGCCACGGTTGGTCTCGGCAGTACCTGCGATCATGAATATCACGAAAGCCACAATCGCGGGAATATGACCCGAGAAGATGAACCAGAGATGATTCTGAGCTTCCACGATACCGCCCACCGACATCGTGCCGGCAAAGGCTACCATAGTGATCACGCTGAGACCTATCGAAAGTTCATAAGAGATCATCTGCGCGCCCGAGCGGAGTGCGCCGATGAGGGTAAACTTGTTGTTGGACGACCATCCGGCAAGCAGGATACCGAGCACGCCTATCGACGACACGGCTACGAGGAAGAAGATACCCACGTTGAAGTCGATGATCTGTAATCCGTTACCCCAGGGGAGAACTGCGAAGGCAAGCATCGACGCGATGATCACCAGATAGGGAGCAAGGGCAAAGAGGAATTTGTCGATGTGGTTGAGCGAGATAAGTTCCTTGATGAGAATCTTGAACATATCGGCGAAGCTCTGGAGCAATCCCCAGGGGCCCACGCGGTTAGGACCAAGACGGCACTGGAATGCGGCGCACACCTTGCGCTCAAACCAGATATAGAAAAGTGCCAGCAGGGCGTAGACCAGCAACAACCCGACGCCGATAAGCAGACATTCGAGAGTCACCGCCACCCATTCAGGCATGTAACCGGCAAGAAAAGAATGAAACCAGTTGGTAGCTACTGAAAAATCTTGCATGACAGGATTTGTGATATAATGATTGGTAACTTTATTTCTTCAAGTCAATTAACGGTCAATATCAGGCACGATATAGTCGAGCGAACCGCCTATCGTGATAAGGTCGGCTATCTTCTGACCCTTAGTGATGTGGTCTACAACAGCTGCGGCGGGAAGACAGGGTACTACGAGCTTCAACCGGTAGGGAGCCGTATTTCCGTCGCTCTCGATGTGGACACCGAAGAGGCCGCGGCAACCTTCCACTGCCTTGAACCAGTGGCCCACGGGGAGCTTGAGCACGGCAGGGACCTTCACACAATACTCCCCTTCGGGAATATTGTCGATGAGCTGGGCGATAATTGCAGCGCTCTGCACCATCTCGTCCATCCTCACCTTGAAGCGGGCCATGGCATCGCCTTCGTGACGCACTACCTGCTCAAATTTCAGGCGGTCATAGATGCTGTAAGGAGCAACCTTGCGCACGTCGCATGCCCAGCCCGAGCCACGGCCGTTAGGACCGGTCACGCCCCATGAGATTGCGTCGCCGCGGGTCAGCACGCCCACACCTTCCATGCGGTTGCGGGCTATCACGTTGCCGGTGAATATCTTGTTGTATTCGGCGATATTGGCGGGAAGCACTTCAAGAAGGGCCTTGACATCCTTCACGAAATCAGGAGCGAGATCCTGCATCACGCCGCCGATACAGTCGTAATTGAACGTCATGCGGGCACCGCAGGTGCGCTCGAAAATGTCGAGAATCTGCTCGCGCACGCGCAGCGTGTAAAACAGCATCGTAGTAGCTCCGAGGTCCATGCAGTAGGTACCGATGAAGAGGCAGTGGGACGCGATGCGCGAAAGTTCGTCCATCAGGACGCGTATCACCTGAGCGCGCTCCGAAATCTGGATTCCGGCAGCCTCCTCCACTGCCATGCACAGGCAGTGATGATAAGGATGAGCCGAGAAGTAGTCCATACGGTCCATGAAGGGGAGCGACTGCATGTAGGTCTGTCCCTCGCAGAGTTTTTCGATACCGCGGTGGATATAACCTAAATAAATGTCGATTTTCTTTATGGTCTCGCCATCGACAGCCGTGCGGAAACGGAGCACGCCGTGGGTGGCGGGGTGCTGCGGGCCGATGTTGACCACAAAGTCATCCTCGGCGAAGATGCGACGCTCCGATTTTACAATCTTGCCGTCCTTGGCGAGAGAGTAGACATCGGTAAAGTCAGTCTGACGCTCGCTCTCGGTGGTGATGGGATTGGTATCGGGAGAGTTGTCATAATCCTTACGCAGGGGATAGCCCACCCAGTCGATATTGAGGAAAAGACGGCGCATGTCGGGGTTGCCGATAAATATGATTCCGTAGAAGTCATATACCTCGCGCTCGTAGATCGTTGCGATAGCCCAGAGGTCGTGGATGGATGCGATATAGGGTTTCTTGCGGTCACCTTGAGCCATCACCTTGACGGTAATGGTGAAGTCGTGCTCAGTGGAGTTGAGATAGTAGATGCAGCCCATGCCGCCTTCCATCCAGTCCATACCGACGATAGTCATCAGAAAGTCAAATTTCAGACGCTCGTCGTGACGGAGAGCTGAGGCAACCTCATGCCACATAGAGTTGTCCACGGTCAACGCGGGTATGTCGCCGTCGGTGATAGCGACTTGTGGAAACAGCGAGGAGATTATTCCTTTGATGTCGGCCATTGTAGAGATGGTGATATATTGGATAATGTCTTGACAAAAATAATATTAAGCGCTTTCCGGCGGATTCAGCGATCAGTCGTTGACTCCGGGCACGGGGTGGAGCTTCAGAAACTCCTCCTGACTTTCCTGGCGGTTAACGCCGCCGAAGAATTTCTCGACCTTAACCTTGCGCGACAGCTGCATGATCCCGTAGATCATGGCTTCGGGACGGGGAGGACAGCCGGGGACAAACACGTCGACAGGCACTATATCCTCGATACCCATGGCCACATGATAGCTCTTCTTGAACGGGCCACCCGAGATGGCGCAACTGCCGCAGGCTATCACATATTTAGGCTCGGCGAGCTGGTCGTAGAGGCGACGGAACACCGGCACCATACGGTGAACGATCGTTCCGGCCACCATCATGAAGTCGGCCTGACGTGGCGAGGCACGCGCAACTTCCCAGCCAAAGCGTGCCATGTCATATCGGGCTGCGCCAAGCGACACAAACTCGATACCACAGCAACTGGTGGCGAATGTCAGCGGCCAGAGTGAATTACTTCGCCCCCAGTTGATAAGTTGATCCAGCGAGCCCACGATGATGTTGGCTCCGCTTTCATTGAGTTTCTTTACAAGAGATTCGATATACTCGTTATCCTTCCACGCCTCGTAGGGCATACCCTGGGCGGTCACCTGCTTCATTTCCATTCGAGAGCTCCTTTCCGCCAGGCGTAGATGAGACCAAGCACTATGATTCCGAAAAATACCGCGATAGCAGTCAGGCCCTCGCCGCCGAGTTCCTTGACTCTGACGGCCCACGGGTAGAGAAACACGGTTTCAACGTCAAACATCAGAAAGAGTATGGCAAAAAGATAATATCCCACCTGAAACTGAGCCATCGACTCGCCTCGGGTAGGGATACCACATTCATAAGCCTCGCCTTTCTGGGGATTGAACGAGCGCGGTGAAATCAGTCCCGCAAGCCACATTGCAATCGCCACAAGTCCGGCTCCCGTGAGCAATGCCACGACAGCCAATGTTGCATTTTGAATTGCTAACGTTATCATATTGCAAATATGAGTATTTATATATCTTACTGATAGTTAATATTCTAAACACATATTTCACCCCGCGGACGGTGTCTCGCGAATCATCGACCGACACGCCGCGTGGCTTTTAGTGGTGCAAATATAAGAATTATTTTTAGAACTCAAGCCCTATTTCTCAAAAAAGCTATTAACATTTTTTCAATTAATCCTCACCTTCTTCACCCTTATACCGTCGCTCACGATGTAGATGCCGGGGGTAGCAGGGATGCTGCCGCCGATCCTCCTTCCGTTCAGGTCATGGACCGAGATATCGCCACCGCCGTCGTCAGCCGCCGGCTGCCACAGGCCCGAAGGTGACGCGGGATCGACTATGATGACCTCACCTGACGGCGCGGCTGTCACGACTTTATACACGCCCGACTCCCATGCGGGATAGCTGAACAGCGGCTCCCCGGCCGCAGTGTCAAATGTATCATCGAGCGGATTCTCAAACCAGCTGTAAAGTCCCCGCCATGAAATCGTCTCACCCTTTGTCACTGTCAATCCCTTGATTAGGGAATGGTAGCTTTTCCCTATTCCGGAATGAACGAAAATGGCATCAGTCCCTTTAAGCACCCCGTGGTCGCCGAGACCCTCGGGATAAAGGAGCGAGGCCTGCATGGCTGAACCGTTGCTCTCTACAAACAGCCTCATCCCGGGTGCTTCGGCCTTGGTGATGCTTAAGTCGGCACCGGGCTCTACTTCAATCCAACCACAGTTGCCGTAGCCGGGCACAAGGATGCGGTCCTCGTTGCCAAACATCGACTGCATACCGTAGTAAGTATATATGCGCCGCGGTGAATCCCCCGTAAACTCGTGGCTGACCTCAACCTGAATACTGTTGCCTGAGACAATGTATGTCACCCGTTCCACAGCCACTTCACCAAGCGCGGAGTGTTTTAACAGGTTCACCACCTTTACGGTCATCACACTGCATGTGCAACTGAAATCAGAGGAGGTATCTATCGCGGTATCGTCGGTAAATATCTCCACCCTCTGACATTCAGCAGTGGGCACACCATTTTCGTCAAGATGGTTGCCACCTACCCAGTGACACAGCCCTGCGGCTCCTTCGATCAGGAAAGGGCCGATATTGTCGCTGTCCATGCCGTAGTTTACGTGGCGTCCCGCGAGATTCACCCGCGAGAAGGTGAATATATCGTTGGCGAGACAGCGCTTGAAGATCGCTGTAAAATCACCTGCCGGAGTGGTCTCGGAAAACGAGACCACCCCGGAGGCTGAATATTCCACCCGCGCCGCCACGGCAAGAAGCGGCGCGAAGAGCAGTAACAGGAAAAACTCTCTCATATCTGAATCTTACATGCTACGGAGCTGCCATCGGCATAGACCACCTGCAGTATATACATGCCCGAGGGAGCACCGCCGAGGGGGAGCACCGCCGAGCCGACAGTAGAATTTACCATGCGGCCGGCGAGGTCATATACGGCCACTCCCGCCACGTCGTCACGGTTGACTACCACTGCATTTCCGGTATAATACCAGGGGAGGCTCTCCTTAACGGCTGTTTCGGTCAATCCGGAGGGCGCAACGTCGCGGGCAACCTTGACATAGAAGTCATAGATGCGTATGCCGCCGTTGTTGAGGCCACCGTCGTTGAAGAACTTTACAGTCACCGGCTTCATCACCGGCTCGATACCGGCTTCCTGCATCAGATCCCAGCCAGTCAAGGTCGTCTTCTTGAGTTTTTCGGATGTCCACACCCGTTCCGGCTCACCTTCCACCTGATACTTGACCACGAGGTAGCGGCCTCCGGTGAAATGGACGTTGGCCTTGAGTTCGAGAAGCGAGGGAAGGGTCCACACGAGCGCGCCACCGCGTTCTACATTCACGGCTCCGGAGGTGCAACCTGCCGGCGCTGACTCGTCTGATTCAGTATAAGCCGGATCCCACACGGTAACATAAGAGTCGCCCTGTTCCAAACCTACGACTTCGCGCAGATCCTCGGGGAGTGCCGACATTTCGTCCTGAATATGATACCAGTCGCCGGTGAGCACACGGTTGGCTATTTCGAGTGAGATGCGGCCCGTGAGCGACACATCTTTCATGCCGCCGGTAGCGGTCACCCGATATGTACATTCCCGGGCAGGTACACCGCTTATAGTCAACATGTCGCCATCGACGGTTGCCGTCAAGCCGTCGGCAAGTCCTTCGACTTCAAATGCCGAAGCTCCGCCACCGCGCTGAAACACGATTTCCTGAACCGGTTCGCCGTAAAAAGCCGTCTGTGAAGCATTTCCCGATACGCATACGAGAGTGCCGGGAGCAACGGTCGAGGCAGTGAATGTCAGGGTTACGACAGCAGCCGTCTCGCCTCCTACGGTGGTGACAGTGACAGTCCGTGTAGCTGAAAGAGTGCCTGAAATCACCACGGTCTTCGTTTCCGCGTCTTTCTCCACGGCAAGCCCCACAGCTCCTTCCACGGTGACATCGGTAGCCGCCCCACCCCACTTAATAGTGACGGGCTCTATCTGATCGCCGGCATACACGAGCTGATTCACTTCGCCGCCTACGACATATAGTTTGCCTGCGGTGGCAACACCTGATTCATAAGCGCCCATATCGGCAGTAACGCCATTATATTCGATAGTGACCGGCTCGGCAGTGATGAGCTCAACCCCTCCGGCAGCGGCCTCGGCCTCAGTCATGAATCTGACGGGAATGAAGTTGTCAATCACCACACCCGCATCGACAAATTTGCTTCCGGCCACAAGGCGAGTGAACGAGTTTTCAGGTATCGAACCGTCGGGCTGACGAGGTGCCTTGGCGTCGGCTTCGAGCAGAGAGAGGAACTCGGCAGAGTGATCGGCGGCATAAATCTTTGTCTTATTGACTTTATTACCGTCCTTGTAGGGGTCACAACCGTCTATTGTAGTCCAGCTGTTGAAATCGGTATCGGGCACCTGTGAGCCCTCCTTGCTTTCCGAGAGAAACTCGTGATTGAGCGTGCGGGGATTGAAGCCCACGCAGTTGCGGATATACATGCCGCCATACTTGAACTCGGTGGGGAAACGGTAGTTGTAGTCGTTGTCCCAAGCCACATTATTAAAGAGATACATGCCCTCGTAGGCATTGTTCTGATCAAATCCCTTCTTGGTATTGGAGAAAGCCACACAGTTGCGTACCACGTGAGCACCCGTCGACTGGGCAAAGGCTGCTCCTCCCGACGAACCACCGCCGCCGAGCTTGAATCCGTTGCCGTTGCCCGGAGTGAGATTTCCGTCGGCATCAAGAGCGGCATTCCAGGCGTAGCAGTTGTCTATAACTACGGGGTGATAAACCATGTAAAGGTCCCAGTTGTCATCGCTGTTGTTCCACGCGCGGCAACCGTAAAATTCGGTTCCGGGTCCGGGGAACAGCTTGCAGGCAAATCCGTCGGCATCGCCGCCGTCGTCGGTGCCGCCAAATGAGACTGCGTCATAATTATTATATGCGTCGCAGTTGATCACCTTGTTTCCACGGCAATAAGTGTAACCGGGATTGAACGCCGGAGCGCCCGATATGGGAAACGATTTTGTTTCCTCGATACTCCAGTCCTTGAACATACCTATCTGCAATCCGGTATCGTTATTTCCGCGAAACACGCATTGCTCGAATATGTTGTAGCTGCCTTCGACCTTCACGCCGTTGTCCTTGGCGTTCTGGAAGGTAATACCCTTCACGTGCCAGTAGTTGGCATAATAGGGAAAATACATGCAGCGGGCCATCTTGAACTCCATCGTCGACTTGGGCTGCATCATTGAGCCGTCGATTATCACCTCGCCGTCGCCGTAGGCCCAGAACCTGATGCGGTTGTCGGCATCGGTAGCCTTTTCAGGCACCTTGACCCTTTCGGTCAGATAGTAGGTACCGCCATGGACATAGATCGTGCCACCCGGCTCAACGGCCTCCACAGCCTTGCTTATCGTTGCAAAGGGAGCCTCGGAAGTGCCGGCAGCCGAGTCATCGCCGTCGACCGACACATGGATGGGTGTCACCGCGCCAATCCAGGCCCAGCTCAATGCCATAATGCCTGATAAATAAATTCGTTTCATGGTCAAAATATGTTTTTATATGGTATTTAGGTATTTACGTCAATAATTAAAGCCACTCTGCCGGCAAGGAAACCGATTGCTTCCATGCCGGTCAGAGCCAATACTACTATTTTGTCCACCATGTTCATCTATATGAATCAAGGTCAAAAAAAGTAAACGATTCTAACAACTGATTTTTACTAATACTAACTGTTATGTTTATGCGACATCCGTCCGGACACTCGCTGTATCTTTACGTCCTGTCCCGCCGGAGCGGGGAGCGACGGTTGATTCGTTTTAAGACTCGCGGGATTCCTCAGCCTGTCGGTCATCGGACTCGCCGGAGTCACAGTTACTTGCTTTGCATCAAGTACTTCACAGCATTAAAATCAAGGTCAATTCCTTTACGATTCTAACAACTGTAATTTTTGTCACCTTCTCGGTCACATTGGCAAAATTATATCACAATTCCTATCCGGCCAAATTTTTTAACTCAATTTTTCACTTTTTTGGCACAATTTCTCAATTAGCTATCTATTCTACTGAAAACCAAAATTTTACCTCGCAACCGCGCCATTTACACAATTGTAACATTTCCATGCGTCCCGTTACAATTTGTTACAAAATCACTCCACCCGCTTGCATTTTGACACCTCCGCCGGTAAAACAAACATATAATAAGGCGCCGCAGACAGAATCTACAGCACCGTCAACTGTACATGACCGGCAGGGACTACATCAGCCTGTCGGTGATCCACTCCTTCAGGAGCTTGAATCCGGTCTTGACATTCTTGCTTTTACGGAAATCGTATTGACTGTTGCCAAAAGAAATAGAACCGATTTCACGTATTCCCGTGTCCTCGACTAAACTGCCGTCGGCCCCGCGGCGCTCTATCCATAAACTGAACTGTTTTCCTGACGGCTCAACGGTCAACTTACATACATTACCATCGGCATCCTTGCCTTTGACTACAATCTTGTCGGCGATCGAAACCTGAAGATCAGTCCACGAGTATTCTCCTGCTACATTGTAACCCTTGAATGTCTGAAACAGGAGCGTCTTATTATAAGTCTCATGCAACATCACTGAGACGGTGCCGTATTCATTGGCCACGTCCACAGTGCGGGCGTTGCGCACGTATTCACTATCGGCTTTCTTGTCAGCAAAAGCTACGGAAGAGGTCAGCAGCAGGGTAAGTACTGCCAATAATTTTGCAATCTTCATATCTTTAATCCTTATATTCTTCGAGATGACCTATCATCCAATATCCGAAATTAGCATAAGCCTTAGCCCAATCCGAGTCAACATATCCGGCTTTATCTTTAGCATTATCTCCTGACGGATTGGAATACTTGACGCTCCTGAGAGTGAACGAACCTGCCACGAGGTTATCATCATCCTTAGAAATGGTGTATTCTACTGTCACACCCACTCCCGGTTCAGCAGTAAATCCAACGAGTATTGACACATTGGAGTAACTACGTCCCCCGGTTGAGAAGCTGTCGAGCACACCAAAACAACCTTCATCCAAACCCATGGTCACATACTTCACGCCTTTAGCTGTATAATCTTTCTTTCCCGGGAAAGTGAAGAAAGCCATGCCCTTGGTAGCACTGCTGCTTCCGGAAAGAGCCGTGATCTTGATGACATCCTTGGCATCAGTACCGTAGATCTCCACAGTATTGCACCGGTCAATTTCGTCTAACGTGGCCTGAGCGTGGGAGCCTAATGCCATAAACAACGCTGCGAGAGCAAAAAGTAAAGTCTTAATTTTCATCTGACAGTATTTTATTAAATGAGCAACGCGCTCACTGCAAAAGTAATCAAAACACGGATTATATCGCGGAGCAATGATTGTTAAAAATCATTAAGATATAGATTACCTTCAGCTTCTCTCCCAAAATGGCGCAAGGCGTACCGATACAATATACCCATGGCACATACCGACAGGATGATGCCATGGGTAAAAATCGTGAATCAGAATGTAAAGGCTAAGTAGATGCGGAAACTGGAGAAATTGCGCTTAATTTTGGGCAGTGCTTCTTCCTCGTCGTCAAACACGATCTGCTTGTACTTGCCGTTGCCCCAGCTGCCTTCAAGGCCAAGGGCGATGGCGCGGTACTGGATCTTGCCGCCGAAGTCCATCATGTTGCAATAGGCCAGCGAGGTCTCCATCTCTCCGTCGTCGCTGACGATGTGCATACCAAACGTGGGCTTATAATGGAAATAGAGAGTGGCACGCAGATAGCGGGCTGCATTGTTGAGATGTGACAGCGGGGCAACCGAAACTACCGGTCCGAAGCCGAATGCGCTCACGTGGAGGTCATAGCGGCCAAAGTCAGAAAGGCCGTCAAGGAAACCGGGCACGTCTTCGTCGTCCCAGCCCCAGTTATCGTCCCAGCCGTCGGTTGTCTCATATTCTATCTTCTTGTATTTCATGAAGCTGATCTCAAACCAGCGCATGTCGAGACCTACTTTTACCATACCGCCGAAAGGCTTTCTGTTGAAGAAATACTGGTTACCCTTGGCTACGGCAAGAGCGAAAGAGGCATCGGTCTTGAAGCCGTCCTCCTTTGATGACGCTGACGGAGCGTAGGCGATCATGGTGTAGCGGCCCTTGCCCCAGATTTCCCTCCACTTCTTCTCCTGAGCAAGCTGCTGATTCTCGGCGTCGAGACGGGCGAGTTCAGTGTTGGCGATTTCGAGCTCGGCTTTGAGAAGTTCAAGACTGTCGCGTTCAATCGACTCCTGAGCCTTAGCTCCGGCAAATATTCCGGCTAAGGCTAAAAAGGTAATGAATAGCTTTTTCATCAGAGTGGCTTATTTCTTTTTGAAAAGTCGGTGTTTCCTGACTGATTTATTGTCAAAAACTTTGAAAGCGTCGGCAGCCGCAGATTCCTCAGAGGCACGGCTCGACGAATAGTTATAGTCGATTACTATTGTTCCTTCGCCGTCCATTGCCACCTGCTCCTTGGCAATCGTTCCGTTACTGTTGAGCTTATAGGCAAAGTTCCTGGTCTCGTCATAAGATGTGTCGGTCACGCTTGAGGGAAGATGACCCGGCACTTTACCGAAAAGGCCGGTGATCCAATAAGGAGACATTTCACACCACATCAGGCTCACGTTATCAGCCCTGTTTTCAGTATCGGAATAGCTGAATATCTGTGAGAAGCTGTAGTCACCGTCATGGCTGCGGAAGCTTTCGAGATCGGAACCGTTCCACGTGAGCGTTGCGGTTGTACCCTCGCCTTCGACAGAGGTTGAGGTCATGCGGTTATTGCTGTCGTATTTTATGGCTATCGAGTATACATCGGTCTCGCCATCATACACTTCGGTCACACGTGCCGAAGTGATGTAGCCTGCACTGTTGGTGACTACACTGTTCCATTCGGTCACGTCGTCTTCGTCAACAAACTTAAGTTTCAGGGGTGAATAAGATATGTTGAGTGTAAAATCGCCGTCGTCAAGTTTCAGGCTGGTCATCCGGCCCTGGCCATCATATCTGAATGAGGCAAGAGTCTGACCGAAGACGGTCATTGACGTGAGATTCTGGCCGGTAGTAGAAGGAGCAGGACCATCATTATTATCGTCGTCATCATCGCCACATGAGGGCAGAATCAACATCGCCGATGCCAATAATCCCCAAAGGATTGTCTTTGAATTCATAGGTTGCAGTTTGTTACAGGTTAAATAATTCACAAAAGTACACAAACCAAACCTAAAAATTACCCCCCCCCCGTTAAATTTTGTTAAATTACAACAAAGCCCCGGTCGCGCTGACCGGGGCTGATTGAGTATAAGCGGGAAAATGATTACTTCTTCACGATCTTCTGGCCGCCAACGATATAGAAGCCGGCGGGGAGAGTTTCGAGGTCAGAATCCTCACCCATATAGATACCTGAGAGGTTGTAGATCTTGGAGGGATCAAGGTTGCGGTCGGTAACGATGTCGTTGATACCCGAGCCCGATGAGCGGTAGGTCAGCTTGACGGTAGCGCCCTCGGTGGAGATGCGGGCGGTCTGACGGATATCGTCGGATGCGGCTGCGAGGTAGAGATCCACGGCACCTTCAGCTACGTCAAATGTCTGATCGGCAGTGTTGAAGTAGGCAAGCTGCTCGTGCTTTACGGGGATCACGACATCCTTGGATTCACCCGGTTCAAGTTCAACCTTGGCGAAGCCAACGAGCTGCAGGCGGGGACGCTCAATATCGGCAGGTGACTCGCAGTGAGCATAGAGCTGCACTACCTCGGCACCGGCGCGGTTGCCTGAGTTGGTGATGGTGGCGGTGACATTGAGAGTACCGTCCTTTTCGAGACGGGCCTTGTCGAGCGACATTTCAGAGTAGTCAAATGTGGTGTAGCTGAGACCGTGACCGAAGGCGAAGAGCGGAGTCTTGGAGTGATACATATAAGTATAACCGGCCTTGCGGATGTCATATTCCATCATTCCCGAGGGAAGATCAGAGAGTGAGGCATACCAGGTGGAAGTGAGCTTACCCGAGGGGTTGTAGTCACCATAGAGCACATCGGCGATAGCCTGGCCCTGTGCCTGACCGTCATACCATGCCTCGACGATAGCGGGAACATTCTCCTTAGCCCAGGGAATGGTTACCGACGAGCATGTCTCAAGCACAAGCACAACATTGGGGTTGGCTGCATAGACGGCCTCAAGGAGAGCCTGCTGGTCACCGGGGAGGTTGAGTGAGCTGCGGTCGTGGCTTTCGTCGGACACGTCAAGGTTGGTACCGCCTACAAATACCACGATGTCGGCCTTGGAGGCGATCTCTACCGCGCGTGTGATATTGGTCTCCTTCTTGTCGTTGACCGAGCAACCCTTGAAGAAGTAGAGCGGACCTTCCTCTTCAAGAGGATTGGTGATTGAGGGATCGGAGAACTTGAACCAGTCCATGTTAGCGCAGTACTTGTCGCCGTTGGTGCCACCGAGGAACTTGGTATATACCTTGTGGGTGCCCTTGAATACCTCGGGATCAACATTGACAGAAGTAACCACATAGGTTGACCAGTTGCCGGTCACGGGGCAGGTGATCTCAGCCTCGGGGGTATCGTCGAGGGTATCGAGATAGAACTGGACTATGGTAGGATTAGAGTTCTTTGCGCCATGATATACCTCAAGCAGCGAGCGGCCGTTGCCGAAGTTGACATCCTCGAAGGCTACCCAGTCGTTGTTGTAGATATATCCGAGGTTACCCGACGAGCCGTTGGCCTCGTGAGTGAGACGCTTGTCGGTCGAGGGAGTGCTCTGCTCCACGCAGTCCTCAAACTGTACGGTACCGTCGTTGATCACATAGTTCATCTTTGAGGCGATGCCTTCGAGAGGAGTTGTGAGGACTGTGGGCGAGCCTGAGTAACCGCCGAGGATCACCGTGTGGCCAAGCGGGCCGATGACGGCCACCGACTTGGTGGGATCAAGGGGAAGCATGTTGTCAGTGTTCTTAAGGAGCACGATCGACTCGCGGGCCGACTGAAGGGCGAGTTCCTGATGTTCCTCGCAATTGAGCTTGGAAGAGGGTACCGAAGTCCAGCTTACATTACCCTTCTTGTCAAATTCTCCCACCGAGAAGCGGGCAGCGAGCACGCGGATGAGGGCGCGGTCAAGGTCAGCCTCGGTCATGAGACCCTTTTCGATTGCTTCCTTGCAATAGGTCTGGAAAGTGTCGCCGCAGTTGAGGTCTTCACCGTTCTTCATCGATACGGCTGATGCCTCGGCTCCGGTAGCTACATATTTGTGGCGGGTGAAAACGTAATCCACAGCGCCGCAGTCGCTGGTCACGAATCCGTCAAATCCCCACTCGTCGCGGAGGATGTCGATAAGAAGCTCGTGGCTGGCACCGCAGGGCACTCCGTTGATGGCGTTGTAGGCACTCATCACCGAGCGGACATTACCTTCCTTCACAGCCATTTCAAAGGCGGGAAGATAGTATTCGCGCAGGTTACGGTCGTCCATGTTGGAAGAAGTATTTGTACGGCCTCCCTCGTAGTTGTTGGCCACGAAGTGCTTGGCGGTGGCGATAGTCTTGTAGTGCTTGGGGTCGTCACCCTGCATACCCTTGATATATTCCACGGCGATCTTACCGGTAAGGAAGGGATCCTCGCCGTAGTTTTCCTCGTCGCGTCCCCAGCGGGGATCGCGGCTCATGTTAATGGTGGGGCACCAGTAGATGAGACCTTTGTTCTTGTCATTGTTGTAAATGCGGGCTTCGTCGGAAATCGCGGTTGCCACATTAAATATAAGAGGAAGGTTCCAGGTCGATGAGATGGCCTTGGACACGGGGAATGAAGTGGCGAGGCCCGAGCGTGCAACGCCGTGGATTGCTTCGTTCCAATAATTGTAGCCGCTGAGCCCGAGACGGGAGATGGCCGATGTCTTGTGACCTACCTGATCTATCTTTTCAGCAAGGGTCATGCGCGATACCATGTCGGCAGCACGTTCAACAGGCGAAAGCGATTCGTCCTGATAGGGATAGGTCTCAGCCGAGACAGTCCCGCAGGCGAGGAGCAACCCCGATGTCATGAGAATGAATTCTTTCATGGTCAGTTGGGATTAAAAAATGTGATAATGATTATTGTTTCTACTGAAATTTGTTTTCACAAAAATAATGAAAAATTACCTGATTTTCAATAATTTAAAATGTTAATTAAAGTTAACAACAATAAGCCGCGCTACCTTATTGTAATTTCTCCAATAAGCCTTATTGTAGCCCCTCCCCGAGGGCTCCGGCCATGGATTCTGCCGCTTTCCTGCCGTCGCCCATAGCGAGAATCACCGTGGCCCCGCCCCTGACTATGTCGCCGCCGGCATAAATCACGGGTATCGACGACCGCATGGTGGATTCATCAACCACGATAGTACCCCTGCGCGAAACTTCGAGTTCCGGAATAGCATTTGGTATCAGCGGGTTAGGCGACACACCTACACTGACAATGACCACGTCGGCCTCGATTTCATCAATGGCTCCCGGAATAGGCTCGGGACTGCGGCGCCCACTCTCGTCGGGCTCTCCGAGGCGCATACGCTGCACCTGCATGGCCCTGACACGCCCATGCTCATCGGCAAGATAACCGACGGGGTTACTTAGTGTCAGAAACTCAACGCCTTCCTGACGGGCATGTTGTATTTCCTCGGCCCGCGCAGGCATTTCGGCCTCGCTGCGCCGATACACAATCATCGCCCGCTCGGCACCGTGGCGACGCGCGGTCCTCACGGAATCCATCGCCGTGTTGCCGCCTCCTATCACGGCAACGCGCTTTCCGGTCAGCACCGGGGTGTCATATCCCTTGCGGCCCGCACCCATCAGGTTGATGCGGGTGAGATACTCGTTGGCCGACATCACTCCCACGAAGTTTTCGCCGGGAATCCCCATGAAGCGCGGCAGTCCTGCCCCCGATGCGACAAAGATTCCACGGAATCCTTGCTTAAGGAGCTCTTCACAGCTGATGGTCTTTCCTATCACGCAATCGGTCACAAATCTGACTCCCGAGCTGCGTAGCGCCTCGATTTCCACATCGACTACCTCGTTTGGCAACCTGAACTCGGGGATGCCATATTTCAACACTCCACCTATCTCATGAAGCGCCTCAAACACGGTTACGTCAAATCCCCGTCGGGCCATGTCGCCGGCAAATGAAAGTCCGGCCGGGCCGGAACCTACCACCGCCACCTTAATCCCGTTACTGCGGCGCGCACGGTCAACCGCCGTCGATGGGTTGTAACGTTCATTATCGGCGGCAAACCGCTCAAGATAACCTATTGCGACAGGCTGTTTCTTCATCTTGTGGTAGATGCACTTGCTCTCGCACTGCCGTTCCTGAGGACACACACGGCCACACACGGCGGGCAACGCGCTCGTCAGCCGGAGCACGGCGGCGGCAGCTCCCATGTCACCGCGCTCGATATTCTTCACGAAACCGGGTATATCGATCGACACCGGACAACCCGTCACACACTGAGGATCAGGGCAATCGAGGCATCGCGTAGCCTCCAGGACCGCCATTTCGCGGCTTAGGCCGCGGTTGACCTCGCGCGAGCACGTGACACGATATGCAGCATCGAGTTCGGGCATGGCCACGCGGGGTATCGACGTGCGTTCCTTGGCCGACATAGACTCGCGAAGTTCGCGACGCCATCCGGCTTCGCGGCCGGAATTATTGTTTTGCTGAGACATCAGAGTATTCAGTTATAAGATTTTAACCTCATTATCATTTCATCGAAATCCACCTTATGGCCGTCAAACTCCGGCCCGTCGATACACACGAAGCGAGTCTTCCCGTCGACAGTCACACGGCAGGCGCCACACATTCCGGTGCCGTCTACCATAATCGTGTTTAGCGATACAAGCGTCTCGATTCCATATTTTTCAGTGGTCGCGGCTACGAACTTCATCATCACCGCCGGACCTATGGCTACCACGAGATCGACTTTCTCGCGGGCAATCACCTCTTCAAGACCTGCTGTGACAAGTCCGCGGCGACCGCGCGAACCGTCGTCGGTCATGATTATGACTTCATCGGAATACCGGGCCACCTCTTTGTCGAGGATTATGAGCGACTCGTTGCGCGCGGCCAGGACTGAGATCACGCGGTTGCCGGCCTGTTTCATGGCCTTGACGATGGGCAGAAGCGGGGCCACGCCCACACCTCCTCCGCAGCACACGACAGTGCCGTAATTCCTTATATCGGTGGCCTTTCCGAGCGGTCCGACCAAATCGGTGAAAGAGTCACCCGGTTCGAGAGCACATATCTTGTGGGTCGACACTCCCACATCCTGCACCACGAGCATTATGGTGCCGCGCGCGGTACCGGCATCGGCAATAGTCAGCGGGATGCGCTCGCCTCCCTCCCCTACCCTGACAATCACGAAATGGCCCGGGCGACGGGATGCGGCCACGAGCGGTGCCTCCACAATCAGCTTGACCACCCGCTCCGAGAAATATTCTTTTTCAATTATCTTGAACATGGTATATGATTTACTTACGGCAAATGTAATACTTTTTCTCTAAAAAAGCAGTACCTTTGCAAGGATTATGAAGTCAGATAATAAAGAAGCCCGTCTTAACGAACTTGCCACATCGCCGGTCGGGGCACTGCTTTTCCGCTACAGTTTCCCGGCCATAGTAGGAATGGTGGTGATGTCGCTCTACAATGTCATCGACCGCATCATCATCGGCCAGGTCGTGGGGCCGGAAGCAATCACGGGTCTTACCGTCACGTTTCCGGTGATGAATCTAACGGCAGCTCTCGGCATCCTCGTGGGAGCCGGAGCATCGGCCTGCGTGTCGATAATGCTCGGAGGCGGTGACCGGGCGCGGGCTGAGCGCGTACTTGGCAACTCGCTGACGCTCACCCTGATATTCGGAACCATCTACATTGCAGTCTTCGGCATATATCTTGACGACATCCTGCGCAGTTTCGGCGCAAGCGACGTCACCCTGCCATACGCTCGCGAGTTCATGATCTACCTGTTGCCGGGATTGCTGATGACCAATCTCACATTTTCGTTCAACAACATCATGCGCGCCTCGGGCTATCCCATCCGCGCCATGGTGACAATGCTTATCGGAGCCGGCTGCAACCTGGTGCTTGCTTTTATCTTCGTAATCCTGCTCCACCTCGGCATCAAGGGCGCGGCGATAGCCACTGATATATCCATGACTGTATCGATGCTCTTCGTCATGGCTCATTTCTTCAGGCGCGACAGCACGCTCCGCTTTCAGCGCGGTACATTCGGCCTCGACATCGACATAGTGGCGCGGATCGTGGCCATAGGTGCCGCTCCGTCGCTGGTAAATGCCGCCGCATGTTTCATCAACGTGATCATCAACCGCTCGCTCTCGGATTATGGCGGAGACATGGCCGTGGGCGCGGCAGGAATATTCACCACATTCGCCTCGCTGCTGACGATGGTGTGCGTGGGACTGTGCCAGGGTATGCAACCTGTCGTGGGCTACAACTATGGAGCCGGAAACCTTGACCGGTTGCGCCGCTGCTACTGGCTTTCGGTGGCCGTAGCCACGGCTGTCACGGGACTGGGTGCTGTGATTGGCCTCACCATGCCGGGGTATATAGCCAGGGCTTTCACCACCGATGCCGTACTCATAGCCACTACCGTCCAGGCTCTCTCGACAGCTATGACGGCCTTTCCCGTCGTGGGATTTCAGATTGTGTCGACCACATTCTTCCAGTCGATAGGCTACGCGGCCAAGTCGATCTTCCTCAGCCTCTGCCGGCAGGTGCTCTTTCTCATCCCGCTGCTGCTCCTGCTTCCTCCCATTTACCGCTTGAAAGGAATATGGATGGCTTTCCCGATCAGCGACATCATAGCCACCGTGGTGACCGCAGCCATGATCGCCTACCAGTTGCACCACCTCAACGGAACGGGCCGGAGATGACCGTCACTTTTTCCAGAATGTGGACGTGAATAGGAGGAGGACGGTGAAGACTTCGAGACGGCCCGTGAGCATGATGAGGGCGAGGACCCATTTCCCTAAAGCGGGAATAATGTCGTATTGCGCGCCGTAGCCTGTTATGGCGGTGTCGAAGCCGGTGTTGGAAATACAAGAGAATGCCGAGAAGAAGGCATCGATCAACGGTACTCCCATAGCAGTCAGCACAATAGCTCCCACTACAATAATGATACCGTAAAGGCACAGGAAGATGATGACCTTCGACACAAGATCGGGCGACATGGCACGTCCGCTCATCCTGACGGTATAAATATTGTTGGGGTGCACGCAACGGTATATCTCGTTGCGGGCATGTTTGCGCAACACGAGCATACGGTCGATCTTGGCTCCGCCACTGGTAGATCCGGCACAGGCTCCGGTAAACATGAGCACGAACGTAAGAGCGAGTGCAAACGTACCCCAGTTGCCGAATCCTATGGTCACATAACCGGTTGAAGTGATTGTAGATACCACCATAAAGAGGGGTTCGAGGGTGACAGATTTCACCGATTCGATCTGACCGTGGACGATAACTGAAGCGGTGAAGAGGACATACATCACCAGGATCACCTTCAGGTAGGCACGGAAAGCATCGTTCTGCCACACGGGCCGCAGGTCGCCGTGGATTGCACGGAATATCAGGGCGAAGTTCACTCCGCCAAGGAACATGAATATGGTCACGACGCTAAGAACATAATCGCTGTCCCATGCCACGAGCGAATCGTCGCGGGTGGAGAAACCGCCCGTGCTCATGGTCGAAAACGCATGACATATCGCCTCAAAAGCATCCATAGGACCTATCAGGAGAAGGACGAAAAGGATTGCAGTCAATCCGATATAAACCATCCATAAACCTTTAGCAGTGGAGCTTACACGAGGACGGAGCTTGTCGTGGGTGATACCTGTGACCTCGGCGTTAAACATCTGCATACCGCCGTTGTTGTTGAGCATCGGGATCACGGCAAGGGTGAAGAGGATGATCCCCATGCCTCCGATCCACTGCATGACCGAGCGCCATATCACCACTGAGCGGCTCAGGTGGGAGATGGACTTGAAAACGGTGGCTCCGGTGGTGGTGAAACCTGACATGGTCTCGAAAAATGCGTCGGAAATATCAAGCGGTTCTTCCATCAGAAGGAATGGAATCATGCCGAAGATGGAGAAGAATACCCAGACGAGGGCTGTCAGCAGGAATCCCTCGCGCTTGCGCATACTGTTGCTGCGGGGCTTGATAAGGGTAGTCATCATCACTCCGGCACCTAAGGTGGCCCCGAGGGTTATAGTAAAGGCTATCCAGTCGTGCTCACCACATACAATAGCCGTGACGAGAGGCACTATAAGGAAGATGCTCTCGATCATCAGGAGCCAGCCGATGACGCGGAAGAGCACGCGGAAATTAATGTTTGCCGAACTTGAGAATGCCATAAACTCAACCGGTGTGTTAAGAAAACAGTTTCTCTACCTTGTGGATCACGCCGTTGAGACAGAACACAACCACATGGTCGCCCGGGCGGATGAGAGTGTTACCGGTCACAAGGCTGCCGTGACCGTCGCGTATCAGGCCGGCTATGGTCATGTCGCGCGACAGGCGCAGGTCCTTGACGGGCGCACTGGTGATTTTCGAGCCCTCGCGGGCTTCGATCTCGGCTACTTCGGCATCGGCGAGCGCGAGGCACTTGGACGTGGACGTATCGGTATCGAGGAGTATCTGGAAGATGCGCGAGGATGCAAGGAGCTTCTTATTGACGATCGTGCCGATATTGAGATTCTCGGCTTCGGAGATGAACTGGAGATTTTCAACCTCGGCGATCGTCTTGATTACGCCGAATTCCTTGGCCGATAGGCAGGTAAGAATATTAGCCTCGCTCGACTCGGTGAGGGCGATAAATGCGTCGGCCGAAGTAATGCCTTCTTCGCGCAGGGTGTCGATGTCGCGTGCGTCGGCATTGATGATCTCGGCCTGCGGACACTTCTCGGCGAGCTTGACACATAGATCGCGGTCAGTCTCGATAATCTTGAAATTATACCGGTCGCCCACGCTGTGGACCAACCTTATGGCAATGCGGCTTCCGCCCATTATCATCACGTCGCGTATGGGTCGGTAGACCTTTCCGCAGATGTCGACGAGCTTGTTCACATCTTCAAGCCGGGTGGCGAAATAGACTATGTCATTAGAGCGGATGAAGTCATCGCCTCGGGGAAAAATCGTCTCGTGATTGCGCTTTATGGCCGCTACGTGAAAGGAATGGTGGGCGATGGCGAGTTCCTTGAGGTGCATACCGATTATCGGGGCATTGTCGCGGATCTTGACACCGACGATTATCAGCTCGCCGTCGTGAAGTTCAAACCAGTGACGCACCCAGTTGTGTTCCAGGGCAGTGACGATTTCCACCGATGCGAGATGCTCGGGGTAGATCACGTCGTTGACACCCACTGAAGCGAAAAATTCACGATGGTCGGGTTTCTTGTATTCATAATTGTCGACCCGGGCCACTGTCTTCTTTGCGCCGAGACTGCTTGCTATGGCACAAGCCACCACATTGCGGGTCTCGTGGGGGGTGACGGCTATGAAAAGGTCGCAGCCGTCGACCCTGGCCTCGCTCTGGACAGCAAAGGAAGTAGGATTACCATTGATGGTCAAGAGATTATAATTGGCATCCATCGCGGCCAACCGCTCGGTATCGGTATCGATCAGAGTAATATCCTGCTCCTCGCGCGAGAGCATCTTGGCAAGATGGGAGCCAACTTCACCGGCACCGGCTATAATTATTTTCATCCTTCAGCGGGAATTAAGGATTGGAGTGCGGAATAAATACCGTCGGCATCATAGCCACATTGCTTTTTAAGCTGTGACACAGAGCCGTGGGCCACGAAACGGTCGGGCATACCGAGGCGTTTCACTACGGGACGGAAGTCATGATCGGCCATCCATTCAAGCACAGCCGAGCCGAGTCCACCCTTTACAGTCCCGTCCTCGACTGTCACGACGGGTGCATTTTTGGAGGCGACTTCGGTGAGAATCTCATCATCGAGAGGCGACAGGTAGATCATGTCGTATAGAGCAACCTTGACATCGGGACGCTCGGAGGAAAAACGTTCAATGGCCTCCAATGCGTCGGCAGCCACGGTCCCTATCGTAAGCACAACTATGTCGTCGCCCTGCCTTAGACACTCCCCCTTACCGATGGGAAGGGGTGACGGCTCAGCCTCGACAGGCTCAAGATCGCGGCCACTTCCACGGGGATAACGTATCGACATAGGCCCGTTGACAGTTGACGCAGTGAGCATCAACCGCCGCAGATAAAATGGGTCGCGCGGAGCTGACACGGTCATTCCCGGGATGTTGCGCATATAGGCGAGATCAAAGACTCCGTGATGGGTCACTCCGTCCTCTCCCACTATCCCGGCACGGTCGATCGCAAACACCACCGGCAGGCCCTGGATGGCTACATCGTGGATAATATGGTCATAGCCTCGCTGCAGGAACGAGGAGTAGATTGCCACAAACGGCCTCATTCCGTCCTTAGCCAGACCGCCGGCAAATGTCACGGCATGACCCTCGGAGATACCCACGTCGAATGTGCGGTCAGGAAACGCCTTCTGCATCATTATCATCGACGTGCCCGAAAGCATTGCAGCCGTGATGCCCACGATCTTAGGGTCGGCGGCAGCAAGTTCTACGAGAGTCTTACCGAATACATCCTGATACTTCTCGTTCTCGCCCGGCGAAGTAATGCGTTCACCCGTGTCGGGGTTGAAGCGGCCAGGAGCGTGCCAGTGGGCGGGATCTTTCTCGGCTGGTTCATATCCTCGGCCCTTGACGGTGCGTAGATGCAGGATACGTGGCCCGGTCATGTCCTTGATATCGCGGAGCACGTTGACGAGCGTCTCGGTGTCGTGACCGTCAAAAGGCCCGAAATACCTGATATTCAATCCCTCGAAGATATTCTGCTCGTTGGAGATAAGGGATTTCAGGCTATTGTTGAAACGAAGTATCTTGCCACGCGAGCGGTCACTGACCAGGCGCAGCTTGCGCATCAGTTTGTAGAGACGGTAACGGAAATTGTTGTAGGACTTCGACGTCGTCATGTGGGCAAGGTAGGAGTTGAGTGACCCCACATTGCGGTCGATCGACATGTCGTTGTCGTTAAGGATGATAAGTATGTTGGAATTGGAGTTGGCGGCGTTGTTCAGTCCCTCGAAGGCAAGGCCACCGCTGATGGAGGCATCCCCGATCACGGCCACAACATTGCGGTGAGGTTCGTCAGGCTGCAATTGCGAGGCCACAGCCATGCCCAATGCAGCCGAAATGGAGTTGGAAGCATGTCCCGCAGTAAAAGTGTCGTAGGGACTCTCGGCAGGGTTAGGAAAACCGCTCAGTCCGTCAAGGGTGCGGTTGGTGCTGAAGCGGTCGCGGCGACCGGTGAGTATCTTGTGTCCGTAGGCCTGATGTCCCACGTCCCAAACTATGCGGTCGTAAGGAGTGTTGAACACGTAGTGGAGTGCCACGGTAAGTTCCACAGCACCCATCGAAGAGGCAAAGTGCCCCGGATTCTTGGAGAGAGAAGCAATAAGAAAGCGTCGCAACTCATCGCACACCGCCGGCAGGCGGTCAACAGGCAGCTTGCGAAGGTCGGCCGGAGAGTCGATTCCGCTCAGGAGCGGATAGAGCGGCGCTTGTGACTTTGTATCATTTGTCGCGTTTGCCATTCTTTATATACTTCTTATATAGCGGCACCCACACCACAATGCCCGAGGTGATAAGCACAAAGGCTATCCAGGGCGTGAACGGCTGCGAGGCGATAACCAGGTAGCAGAGCATGACCCACAGCAGGGCGATGAAGACGAATCTGATCCGGGTGGAGGTGTCCATAATGGTTACTTTTCGGCAAAGGTAATAAAAATCCTCTCAAATTCCAATTCCCTGCTCAAATCCGGGACACCGGTCAACCGTGCGGCAGCTCCTATCCCCTCGGTTTTATTAAGGGAACTGCCGATTGGTACTCATGCGTATGATGCGTATGACTCTATTTCATACATTTTCTGAAGACGCCGATGAACCGGGTAGCGGAGTGTTGAGAATAACTGCTATCTGATCATCGCAGAATCCATTGGCTTTCATGCGGGCAACGAGTAATTCCCGCTCTTCGGTCCGCCCTTCTGCGCGTCCTTCTGCGCGCCCTTCCGCGCGTCCTTCTGCACGCCCTTCTGCACGCCCTTTCTTAGAAGCATACATCAGCGAACTGTAATAGTCCTGATAGTGTTTCAGGTTCCGTTCATATTCGCGACGCTCGGCTGTAGTGAGATTTTCTTTCCTTGCCAAGTCTTCGACACGCTTGAATACGGGATTTCTATGGGCAAAAGGTATCGATTCCATATTCTTAAGATTTTTGATAGTATAGATCCATTCTTCAAGTATTGAGGTGCACTCATCCGGATTGCTTTTTGAGAACTGAGGCAACTGTATGAATATTAAACGCATCCGGTCAGTGAGAAGTTTATCACTGTACCTGTCAATCAGCGAGCCATCAACGAGATATTGACCCGTGAAATTGCCGAGGGTAAAATTTGTAAAGGCTATCGTGATGACAGGTGAGTAGGAGTAATCCCATTTGCCGGGACGGGACTGTTCAGTTATCGCTCTGGAGGCATACAGCAGGCATCTCTCTATGAACCATTCCTCGGCCATGTTCTGCATCTCAACAATAAACCTGTGACCCCCGGAAGTGACACAGTGAAGATCGAAGATGACAGTCCGCTCACCTCCCGCAATGTGCTGCTTCTCTTTGTCAATAAAAGTGAGATCAGTGATGGGAGCATCAAGATCCTTTTCGAGAATGGTGTTCAGCAAGGAAATTAGTATATCCTTGGATGATTCCCTCCCGAAAAGAATTTTGAATCCGGCATCGGTTGTCGGATCTATAAACACTCCTGAATTATTGAAATCATAGGGGTTCATGACATGCGTATTATTTTCACAAAGTTAATAATTTTTTCGTCAAAATCACCTATGAACCTGACAAAAAACTGCTAATTATCTTCCGGTTGCGGAGTGGTGGGGAGAAAGCGGTGCAGCAGGAAGAAGCCGGCGATGCCCGACACCAGCGATCCTACAACAATTCCGATCTTGGCCTGATTGAGCATTGCCAAACCGGTAGTGCCCATATCGCCAAACGAAAGGTTGGCGATAAAGAGTGATACCGTAAAGCCGATACCTCCGAGCATGGCTATTGAGGCTATCATCTTCCAGTTGCTTCGCTCAGGCATCGGAGCCCACCCGGCCTTGACAGTGAACCAAGAGAAGAGAAGAATGCCCAGGAATTTTCCGCCTACGAGGGCGAGGATGATGGCCAGACTTAAGCCCTGTACAATGCTTACCGGATCGATGTCAAGCAGATAGATTCCGGCGTTGGCAAATGCGAATAGCGGTATGATGAGATAGTTGGTGAGCGGATGCAGAGAGTCTTCCATGTCCTGTAGCGGCGATATGACTTTATCTGACGCGCTTTCTATCTGCTTAAGCCAGTCCATCTGGTCATGGTTGAGTATGGTGCGCGCACCGAGCCGTTCATCATCCTCGGCATGGAAATTGGCGATATTGTCGCGGATTATCTTCACGTAGTCGCGTGGATCGTAGACCGGCGAAGCGGGAATGGTGAACGCCACGAGCACACCCGCAATCGTGGGATGCACACCTGAGTTAAGGAACAGGAACCACACTCCGCCGCCCAGGATGAAATAAAACATCTTGCTCTGTATCTTCATCTTCCCGCCGATAAAAAGTACACCGAGAAGCAGGGCGGCATAGAGCAGATACATCGCCTCGATGTGGCCTGAATAGCAGGTGGCGATCACGATTATACCGCCAATGTCGTCGACCACGGCCAGGGTAGTCAGGAAGATCTTCAGGGATATAGGCACCCTGCTCCCGAGGATGGCCAGGACGCCGAGCGAGAAGGCTATGTCAGTGGCCATGGGAATTGCAGCGCCCGCGGTATAGTCAGTACCGCGCGACAGGAGCAGGAACAGTCCTACGGGTAGCACCATGCCTCCTATCGCACCCATGATTGGAAGGAGCGCTTGCTTGAACGATGCAAGCTCTCCCACAAGCACCTCGCGCTTGATTTCAAGACCTATCGTAAAGAAAAACACGGCCATGAGCGCGTCGTTGATAAACTGTAGAACGGTCATGGGATGTCCTGCATGAGAAAACAGGTTGAAACCGCCTATCTGGAGCCTCATCTCCTGATTCCAGAAATCATTGTAAAGCGAGCCGAGCGCAGGTATATTGGCCACCACAAGAGCCAGCACCGTGGCAAATATCAGCACGTTGCCGCCGGTGGCATGACGACGCAACGCCTGACGGGCGGCATAAAACACTTTGTGAAACTTGCGGTTTCCCTTGTTGCTTGTTTCCATAATATCTCTTGTCATATCTTTAACGTTTATATCGTTCTTAATTATCAACTCCGCTATCGTCACAGCATAGGGCTGAGCAGGCGGCAGACGCTTTCAATGATTTTCTCGCGGCGGCTGCGGCGGTGCCATTCCCGGGGCTGCACGCGGGTCGACTGGCTCATGTCGTCGTCAAACTGGCGCGCAATCGAGCGGTTCATCTCTAAGGAATACATCATAATGTTTTCCTCGAAGTTAGCCTCCATCGACCGGTAGTCGAAGTTGGTGGTGCCAATCGTGGAGAAGTAATCATCCACGAGGAGCATCTTGGCATGTAACATTCCGGGCTCGTAGAAATAGAACTTCACCCCTGCCCCCATGCACTCGGCCATAAACGACCGCGAGGCATAAGCCAGCAGCCGGGAGTCGGTCATGCGGGGCATCATCACCCTTACGTCGACTCCTGAGAGCGAGGCTGTCAGCAACGCTCCGAGCATCGCGGCATTGGGCAGGAAATACGGGGTCTGGATAAACACGCGCTTCTTGGCCTGGGCTATGGCCTTGAAGAAGGTAAGAGCGATGCCCGAATACCGGTCAGTGGGACCGCCGGTGATGAACTGCACGCTTACACCGTCGACAGCTCCGGGCCACGAAGATGCTTCACCGGCAGTGGAATATTCAATAAGGCCGCGTCCCATAAAATTCCAGTCGACGGCAAAGTGATATTGCAGCCCGGCCACCGCAGGCCCGGTAAACCTCACCGACGTGTCGCGCCATTTGCCGAATGAGTCGCCGCCGTTGATGTAACGGTCAGCCACATTCATGCCTCCGATATACCCTATCATGTCGTCGATCATCACCCCCTTGCGGTGATTACGCCAGTTGAGCGTGCCTGCAAGTCGCGGGAACCGGGGACGGAAAAACGGCTCTACCTCCACCCCGGCCTCGACCATGGATTCAAAAAACGACGAAGGCACATCAATACAGCCCACGTAGTCGTAAAGCAGACGCACTTTCAGCCCCTGCCTGGCCTTATCCTTCAGTATTCCCGAGATGGTAGAGCCTATATGGTCGTCGGCAAAGATATAATACTGCATGTTGATGCTCTTGCGGGCGGCGGCGAGGTCGGCCACGAGAGCATTGAAGAAGTCCTCGCCCGAAGTGTAAACCTCGACGGGAGTATCGGTGAACAATGCCGCTCCGGCTGTCGCGTGACCGAGCCTGACGAGCCGGGCTGCGTCGGGGGGCAGTGCCCGCAGCATCGCCGGGGAAGGTGCAAGCTCGGTGGGAGCGGAAAGCCTGCGGCGCTTGCGGCGCGAGATGACACGGGTGTCTTTCAGTCCGCGCCCCAGAAACAGGTACATGACAAAGCCCAGCACAGGAAGAAGCACCACCACCGCTATCCAGCCGAGCGAGCGCACGGGATTGCCGTTGTCGGTGATGATGATCCATGCCACGGCCAGCACCGCAACCAGATAAGCCACGGTGACCATCGGCCATAACGCTATCGCGGCCAGGACAAAGGCAAACGTCGGCGGCAGCATTGGTATCAGTCTTTTACGAGCACAATTCCGTCATCATGGATCGTGATGAGCCGGCGGCGGTAGAGGTTGCCGAGGGCCTTCTTGAAATCCTTTTTCGAGCAGGCAAAGGCCGCCTTGACGGCCTCGGGCGAAGAACTGTCGGTCAACGGGTAGTACCCGCCGGGCTGAGAGCCGAGGCGGTCAAGTATCCGGGCGGCCAGTTCATCCACGCGGTGATCGTCGGCGCCGTGGAGCAGAAGGTCTATCTTGCAGTCGGGACGCACGTTTTTCACATACGCGTCGACCGTGTTGCCTATCACCAGCGGCTTATAAAGCTCGTTTTCATATATGATACCGTGATGGAGATTATCCACGATCACCTTATACCCTACTTCATTGCGGTCATAGACCAGGGCCTTGACCTTATCGCCGCGACGATATTCGGGGATGGTGTTGCCCAGGAATTTGTCGATCTTGCACGATGCCACCACGCGCTTGGTTGCATCGTCGAGAAACACGTAGACCGGCACCACCATGCCGCGCGATAGCTTGGCGCGCTGCTCGCCAAAAGGCACGAGAAGTTCCTTGGCGATCAGCCCCCAGTCGAGAAACGCGCCGTATCGGTTCACGTCGCTCACCTGCAGGAAGGCAAACTCTCCCACGGTCGCAAACGGGTGCTCGGTCGTGGCCACAGGGCGATCGTCGGAGTCGGTGTAGACAAATACGTCAACCTCGTCGCCCGGTTTCAGGGGCGACGAAATGTACTTGCCCGGCAGGAGCACTTCCTTGTCACCGCCGGCGTCGAGATAAGCCCCGAAATCCACGAGGCGTTTCACTTTCAGAGTGTTATATTTTCCGATTTTGATGAATGACTTCATAGTTGAAATGATGATTATAAAACGTGACTTCGCCGGCCTCGCGATAAATCGGGCCGGACATCTATATAACCAGCGCCACAGCCCGGAGGTTCACTGCCGGTCAGTCGATAATGCCCCGGGCGGTGAAGATATGAAACAGCAGGTCATGGAAAAGGTCATACTCGTTCATCCTCGATCCCACCCCCTTGGCCTTGCGGTCAAAATCGCGTATCGCCGATATGATCTCGATGGTCTGCCTGACGTTGTAGCGCGTCGAAGCTACCTCATAAGGGCGCAACTGCCATGTCTTGTTGAGGTCAAGTGCATCAAGGTAGCCCGACGGCGACTTGTCGCGCGTGTAGTGATAGATAAGCAGGTTGGAAAACAGCTTGAAGATCGCGTCGGCGGTCAGCACCGTGGGATTATTCTTGGGATTGGAGCGGAAATACTGCGCTATCCTGAACGCCTTGGCCACGTCGCGCGCCGCTATTGCATCAGTGAGCTCAAAAGTATTGTAATCCTTCGAGATACCGATATTCAGTTCTATCACCTCGGGGGTGATTTGCGCTCCCTTGCCTAAGATGGTCGACAGCTTTGCTATCTCATTATGAATCTTGGCCACGTCGGCCCCCAGATAATCGGTCATCATCGACAGCCCCTTGGCGTCGATGCTCAGGCCGTATTGCTTCACGATGGCCGAAATAGCAGGGCCGGCCTGACGGTCGGTCAGCTTCTTCGACTCAAAGATCACGCCGTTTTTCTTCACCGCGCTTATCAGCTCCTTGCCCTTAGCCTCGGCCCCGCGGCACACGATCACAAGCACCGTCGACTCCGTGGGGCGCTCGGCATAACTGTGCAACTTATTGAGCTGCACTGCGCTTATGGCCTGAGCCTCCTTCAGGATCACCACCTGCCGCTCGGCCATCATCGGGTACCGGCGTGCCACCTCCATCACTGTATCCATCTGAGTCTCGGGAGCATAGAGCTGATAGAGATTGAACGCCCTGTCGGCCTCGGGAAGCAGATTTTCGAAATCCTCCACCAGCCGGTCGATATAATACCCCTCCCCGCCGTGAAGAAGATAGAGCGGACGCAGCCGCCCGGCCGAAATATCATTGCGGAGCGACACGAAAGGATCAGAAACAGTGGCAGCCATTCATAACAAATTTATTGATTGCAAACTATCTACCCGTCGACCCTGACAGCCCCCGGGTAATCCCTGCAAAGTTACTGATTACATAATATTATTTCAAATTTCCTCTGACAAAATTTGCAAAGTCATTATAAACTTATTACATTTGCAACGCATATCGACAGCGGAGTCCCGATATGGGTTTCGCGGGCGGGTGCATTCCGGTCAAGGTCTTCAGCCTTGACAACGACATATAACAAGCGTTTATCCGACGCTTATTCTTGGCTTCTTGAAATCTGGCAGTTTCAAAATCTGAGTCAGGAGTGAGACAGCGATAGGCGCCTTAGGGTATGATATATCGAAATAAGAGTGTGTAGCGATACACATTCTTAATCCCCATATCATACAGCGTGAGGCTCCGCGTTGCTCGTTCTACTCAGATGGGCACATGCCAGAGCCTCAAGAAGCGGAACGAGCAACTGATACAGGCCGCACGTATTCTATGTTAAATTCCAAATAATTTGGGGATTTTTTTGTTTTAATAGGG
>CAZJKU010000026.1:0-30532 GCA_964546905.1 uncultured Staphylococcus sp. | reverse complement strand
CCTTGACTGCGAGGGCAGCTTCGATGATGGCGCGTGTCTGCATCTCGGTGATTTCAGGATAAGTGATACCGAGACGGCAACCGCGGTGGCCAAGCATGGGGTTAAATTCTTCGAGGGAGTCAACCTTAGCCTTTACTTCTTCAAGGGTGAGACCCATTTCTTCGGCCATCACTTTCTGAGTAGCTGTCTGGTGAGGTACAAATTCGTGCAACGGGGGATCGAGGAGACGAATAGTCACGCCGAAGCCGTCCATTGCCTCAAAAATACCTTCAAAGTCGCCGCGCTGCATGGGAAGAAGTTTGGCGAGGGCATTCTTGCGACCTTCTACGTCAGATGAGAGAATCATCTCGCGCACAGCCTTGATGCGGTCTCCTTCAAAGAACATGTGCTCGGTGCGGCAAAGGCCGATACCCTGAGCGCCGAACTTGCGTGCCTGCTTGGCGTCGCGGGGAGAATCGGCATTAGTGCGGACGAGGGTCTTGGTATACTTGGCGGCGAGGTTCATGATTGCACCGAAGTCGCCATCGAGTTCGGGTTCAACAGTGGGTACCTGGCCGTCGTATACGTCGCCGGTAGAACCGTTGAGTGAGATCCAGTCACCTTCCTTGTAAACCTTTCCACCCATTTCCACGGTTTTCTCGTGATAATCAACTTTGATTTCACCGGCTCCAGACACGCAGCACTTACCCATACCACGGGCAACCACGGCAGCGTGAGAAGTCATACCGCCACGCATGGTGAGGATACCCTGAGCAACGGCCATACCGCGAAGGTCTTCGGGAGAAGTCTCGATGCGGACAAGGACAACTTTCTTTTTCTTTTCAGCCCAAGCCTCAGCTTCGTCGGCCGAGAACACGATCTGACCTGTAGCGGCACCGGGAGAAGCGGGAAGACCCTTGGCAACAACTACGGCACGCTTGAGAGCAGCCTTGTCAAACACGGGGTGAAGGAGTTCGTCAAGTTTCTGAGGCTCCATGCGGAGGAGTGCGGTCTTTTCGTCGATCTGACCGTCGCGGAGAAGATCCATGGCGATCTTTACCATGGCAGCTCCGGTGCGCTTTCCGTTACGGGTCTGGAGCATCCAGAGCTTGCCGTCCTGAATGGTGAACTCCATGTCCTGCATGTCACGGTAGTAGTCTTCGAGTTTATGGGCGATGCTGATGAGCTCGGCTGCACAGTCGGGCATCGTCTCTTCGAGCGAAGGATATTTTTCCTTACGCACCTCTTCCGAGATACCTTGAAGGGCAGCCCAACGGCGTGAACCTTCCACGGTGATCTGCTGAGGAGTGCGGATACCGGCTACAACGTCCTCACCCTGAGCGTTGATGAGGTATTCACCGTTGAAGATATTTTCACCAGTTGCAGCGTCGCGGCTGAAAGCAACGCCGGTAGCTGAGTTATTACCCATGTTGCCGTATACCATGGCCTGAACATTGACGGCTGTACCCCACTCTTCGGGAATCTGATTCATACGGCGGTAGAGGATGGCGCGCTCGTTCATCCATGAATCAAACACGGCGCAGATACCACCCCAGAGCTGTTCCCAGGCATCATCGGGGAAGTCCTTGCCGGTGTATTCCTTAACGGCAGCCTTGAAGAGGGTCACGAGATTCTTGAGATCTTCCACATCAAGTTCGGTATCGAGCTTGACACCCTTTTCTTCCTTTACACGGTCCATGATTTCCTCGAAAGGATCGATGTCGGCCTTGGATTTGGGCTTCATGCCGAGCACAACGTCGCCATACATCTGGACAAAACGACGGTAGCTGTCCCAAGCAAAACGGGGGTTGCCGCTCTTTTCGGCGAGTGAAGCAACGGTTGCGTCGTTCATGCCGAGATTGAGTACTGTGTCCATCATACCGGGCATAGAGGCGCGGGCACCTGAGCGAACCGATACAAGGAGGGGATTGGCGGGATCATTGAATTTTTTACCGGTAAGCTGCTCCACATGGGCGATAGCAGCCTCTACATCTTTCTTAATAAGTTTCACCACTTCGTCGCGACCTTTTTCAGTGTATTCGGTGCAGACTTCGGTAGTGATGGTGAAACCGGGAGGCACAGGCATCCCGAGGAGGTTCATTTCAGCAAGATTGGCGCCTTTACCACCAAGGAGATTGCGCATTGAAGCATTACCTTCAGCTTTACCATCTCCAAAAGTATAAACTCTTTTCATTGATGATTTATGTTTATAATAATTAAATAATGAATTTCAATGACTCATACAGGGCCAAGGCCCGAGCAGATGTGCAAAGATAACACTATTTTCGTAGAAATACACGTGAAACCTTACATTTTTTACATCATGCTATATAAAAGAACCTGACGCGCCACCCATCATAAGGCGGCGCGTCATCATATCTACGGAATGTTACGGTGTCAGAAGATTAGTTTTTCAAGCATATAGGTACCTACACCGGCAAGATAACCGAGCAGTGCGAGCCAACTGAAGTTCTTCAGATACCAGCCAAACTGGATTTTCTCAAGGCCCATCGCAATAACGCCGGCTGCGGAACCGATAATCAGAATCGAGCCGCCGACACCTGCACAGTAGGAAAGGAGTTCCCAGAATGTTCCGTCAACGACGAAGTTGGCCATATAACCGGTGACGTTGGGATCAGTAACCACTTCATACATACCCATGACACCTGCCACAAGGGGCACATTGTCGACGATTGACGAGAGCACACCGAGGAGGCTGTCGATGATATATACATTGTGGACGGTAGAATCAAGATATTCAGCCATCATGCGGAGCACACCGGTCGACTGAAGCACAGCTACTGCCATAAGGATTCCAAGGAAGAAAAGGATCGAAGGCATGTCAATGCGCGAAATCACGCGGGGGATGCGGTGCTCTTCGGCTTTCTGAAGCAGGCGGTGATTGTAATAAAGTTCAGTGTATACCCACAGCACACCAAGCACGAAAAGCATTCCGATAAACGGAGGGAGGTGGGTGATGGACTTGAAGACGGGCACGAAAATCAGGCCGCCGACACCGAGATAGAAGATTCGGTTTCGGTCACGGGCAGGAAACTCCGATTCAGTTTCAGGAGCTACCGCTATGGGAGCGAGCTGACCGTTGAGCTTGAGCGATACTACAAAGATGGGAAGCACCATCGAGATGATACTGGGAAGGAGCACATATTTGATAAGAGCCATGGCTGTCACATTTCCCTTTACCCAAAGCATGATCGTGGTGACGTCACCGATAGGCGACCACGCGCCGCCACTGTTGGCAGCGATCACGATAGAGGCGGCATATAGCCAGCGCTCCTGCTGATCATCAATGAGTTTGCGCAGGAGCATGATCATTACGATAGTAGTGGTGAGGTTATCGAGGATAGCCGACATGAAGAAAGTGCAAAACGCGATAATCCAAAGGAGCGATCGCTTGTTGCGAGTGGTGATACGATCAGTGATGATGCGGAAACCTCCGTGGACATCAACAAGTTCCACGATAGTCATCGCACCGATAAGGAAGAGGAGCGTCTGGGTGATGTCGCCGAGATGCTCGATAACATCGACATTGAGGATGTACTGGAGAGCCTGATGGCCGAGCGATTCACCTGCAAGATTGGGATTCTCGTCAAGGAACTTCTGGAAATGTTCGCCAGCAGCGGCAGGTACAAGTGATTCAGCGCCAAAGGCGTAGATAATCCATAAAAGCATTCCGAGAAGAAGCGCCGATGCAGTCTTGTCGACCTTCAGCGGATGCTCAAGGGCTATGCAAAGATAGCCGATTACGAAAACAATGATTATCGTCGTAAGCATTGCACAGGAATTTTAGGTTTTTGATTTTAAGGTTACAAATTTTTTTGCAAATTTAGCAAAAAAATGTCAAACGAGCTCCTGCCGATTACTTTTTTTGCGTCTATCGCCCGAGAATTTCAAAATTGTCTACGTATATTTCCGTAACCGTGCGCTTTATAGTATTCCTGTCCTCCCACATCCTGTAACGTAGTTTCCCTTCCAGAAAAAGGCGTGACCCTTTCCTGATATACTTTTCGGCAAACTCGGCATTGGCATCCCACATTATAATATTATGCCACTCCGTGCGCTCCGGCACAACAGTACCGTCGGGACGTGTAAAGGCACGGTCGGACGTAGCGAGTGAAAACGAAGCGACCGGACGCGTTTCAACATATCTGATCTCAGGGTCACGCCCTACATTTCCTATCAATATCACTTTATTGTAGCTCATGTCGACAAAAATATACTTTTTTTTAAAAAAATGCAAAAGTTTTTGAACTTTTCAATCTTAGGCTAGTTTACAATATAGAGAAAGAAACAAATGATTAAATTGATTATGAAAACTAAGTCAATACTTCTTGGAGCTGCTGTTTTGGCAAGCCTTTCACTTGTGAGTTGCGAAAGTGCCTCACGTCTTGCAAAAGAAGTGGATGGGACCTGGACCGGAGGAGTTGATCGTATTCCCGGCGAGGCCCTGAATTCCGATTTGTTCTCCACCTATACTTTTGAATATGATGATTCCGCCAAGACTCCCGGCGGGAATATTGTCATCAACTCTACCCTCTCAACAAATTACAGTGACAATGTGGTTATCGGTACCGAGCCGTCGACAGTAGAGATGACTCTCGCAGGAACTTCCACTGTTACCGGAACATGGACAGCCGTGGATGACGACGAGATTATCATTACCCTGAACCCATCGTCGCTTGAAGTCAAGATCGATCCCGATGCGCAGACCATCACCACTACCCTACCTGATGCTTCGACCGAGGCTATCGACACCCTCAAGCCGCAACTCGTTTCCCTGATTAAGGACCGGCTTGCCTACGACCTCCGCATCAAGTACTCGTCACCCATTCACATGGACGACATCAAAGTGCTTAACGGAAAAACTCTTAATTATGAAATCAACGATATTGACTATACTCTGACTGCCGAATAAGGCTTCTGCAACGCGATCAGCGTATAATTCCGGCGTCACGCTGGCCTAACGGTCAGTGTGACGCTATTATTTCGGGATCAACCGTTTCGAGATCGAGCAACCTTACCGATTCGTTATGATCGGTTACGTAAATCGGCTCGCGGGGAGTGTAGGACGGTGAGAGCAATGAGGATTCATTCTCATAAACCGGGGTCGTAATGGCACCGAGGTCAATGGCGGTATGGAAAAATGACCTGCTTGACGATACCCTTCGGTCAATATTGTCACGCAAAGCACTGATTTTTTCGGGATAATTCTCAGTAAAGTCCTTAGAAGTCCATACCATAAACGGCACCATAACCTGATAAGCAGTAGGAAGTGGCGAGGAATGGAGGAAATATCTCGACCCGTTGTCAAACAGATCTTCTCCGTGGTCGCTTGTGTAGAGAAGCGTGGCAAGGGGAGCTGCACTGTCGATCATTTCCACCGCGCGTGCAAGGAACCTGTCAGTTGCCACGATGCTGTTATCGTAGGCGTTGACGAGCGGTTCGCGGTAATATCTGGAAGCCTCGATATAATCGGTCGGCTTGAACACTTCGTCTTCTGCAGAATACCTGTCCCGATAGTTGAAGTGAGATCCATAAGCATGAAGGACGATGAGTTGCTTTTCATCTCCCCGGGCGAGAATTTCGGCAAGAGGATTTATAAGATCATAGTCGGGAGAAATAGCTCCAAACGGCAGATGTTCCTTTATAAAGGAAATCGTGTCGGCCTCCATGCCGAAGAAATCGATAAACGAGTGGTTTCTTGCCTGATTGGAGAAGAAAGCTGTGGAATAACCTGCTTCCTTGAAAGCCGAGATAAGACCTTTCACATAATAGAGCGAATCATAATTCTCAGCCGTGATCTGCGACAGTAGCATAGGAACGCTTTTATGAGTAGTGTTTGACTCGCTGAGGGCGTGACGTGACATGTATAATCCGTCAAGTTTCGACAGGCGGGGATTAGTTTCCCTTCCGTAACCACACAATTGCCACTGAGTCGAGCGCGAGGTCTCCCCTATTACGAGCAGTACGACCCTGCGTGCCGACAACGTATCGGCAGGAGTGGCATCAAACCTGAAGTCGGCCGATGTTTCATGATAATGGTAAGTCTTCGTGCTCCTGTCTACTGCAAGATATACATTATAAAACACGTTGACGGGATACAGGTCGCAGTTCACCCGGTAACCCTTTACCGTAATCATGGCAATGATCATCGACAGCGTTCCGGCAATGGTAACGCACCAGGCCACAGGACGGTTTTTCCTAAGGAATTTCTTGGTGAGATACTTCTTTTTGAACGCTGTCACGGCACCACACGTCAGTAGCGGAATATAGACTACGGCAACGACCAGTATTATCGGCCACATATTGGACAGTAGTTCGGTAGCTTCACCTGAATTGGTCGTGACAAGATTCAGGAACATGTCAACTGCAATAATACTCCGTCCATACAGGTAAAGGAGGACGACCTGAAATGCCGCGAAAAATATCAGCGGGAACATGAACCAGACAGTCCGACCGATTTTTACTGATATCGAAGCAAGCAGCCAGACGACACCGAAGATAACCAGTGAATTGGCCACTGCCGCAAAAAACTGATAATGCTCAGTAAACGAGAGGATAAATGCAGGTAACGTACACCCGAATATCAAAAGGTAATACAATCCCTTCAGGGAAAATATTTTTGGAAAAAGATCTTTAATCATCATTAAAACACTTCGTTAAGCTGGAAGGCAACGCCCATCTCACCTCGTCCGAATCCGAGATCGAGGCATATATTGGAACGCTGCCGGAGTTCAAATCTCAATCCCACTCCTAAGGTGGGCAGCATATTCTTGAAATTGACTTGTGAAAAATCATGGAATACTGTTCCGGCACCTACCCAAGTTACAAAGCCGAACCGCCTCCACACATGCTGGCGCAACTCGGCCATAACGTTCATCTCGTTCCGGTCACGGTAGCGGCCTTCATAGTAACCACGGAAACCCATCTTTCCGCCGAGTTGCGGCATCATGGTCCACAATGCCTTGCCTATGGTGTAGGCTCCGTGAAAATGAGTTGCTATCACGCCGCCGCGCCATAATGTTCGATAATAATTTGTCTCGATCTCGGTAAGATTGAAATTGGCGCTGCGATGGCCGAAAATATCAGGGTAAAACCGGTTGACGATTTCTACAAATACTCCCGTGTAAGGAGAGTTGAGATTATCTCTCGTGTCGTAGGAGAACACGAATCCGGCACCCAGCGAAAGTGTAGTCATCGGCTGCCCGTGCCACAGGTCAAGATTACGTATCTTCATGGCATGGGTGTAATTGAAACCCAATGTAGGACCGACGAAGAGGTTATGGACGAGATGCCACCTGTAATCAGCATTTAATGTAGTTGTGATACGCTGATATTTGGTCCTAATCTCGTCGTAGCGTTCTTCCTCGAAGCCAAGGCCCCAGAACGACGGTGTGAAAAATGACACTCGTGCCGAATAATTGAGCCGGCGGGCGTCGTGAGGATATATGTGCGATCCTTCTATTCCCACCATGTAATAACCTCCCGTCGAAATCTGTCCCGGGAAAGAGATATAGGAGTTCATCAGGGTGGTGTCAGTGACATCGGTTGTATAGCCGCCGGTCAGGAGAAGACCGAGATTGAACTTCGTGTCGACAGAGTAGCTTGGTCCGACAAAAAAGTTATATTTCGGCTTGGAGGTAATCTTGGTCGTGTCAGGACTCATGACAAAGTCATAGAACCTTACAAAGATATTTCCGCTCTTATGCAAGGTGTCAGTATCGGCAACAGGTGACGGCGAGGCTGCCGCGATGTCCTGGGAAAAGGACAAAACGACACAAAGCAAACCTAAAACACAGGCCGGTATTGACCGATTTATTTTCGAATGATGAAACATTGTGCAAAATTACACCTTTTTCGGCTTATAGATTGTGCTAAAGTTCATAATTTTTCAACTTATTGTCCATTTTACCTTATTTTAGGTTACAATTCCCTTGACAGTTCATTTTTTTTACCGAATTTTGCACAGTAAAAGAAAAAAGATTGTTTATAAAACTCACATGAAACTGTTTCCGACTATTATTCCCGCCCTATTTATGGTGGCCAACGTTACGGCCTCGGCTCAGAAAGTTGAACCTATCAAATATGGCGACATGAACAACTGGGTGACACGCAATATCCATGAAAGCGCCATAATAGGTGGCAAGGATAAGGTTGTCTATGAAATCGGTCCCACTACTACTATTGACGGCAACAAAGCTTACAGTAACCTCGGCGGCTCGCCCTGGGGCACAAGCAATGTATACGCAAAGGTGTCAGGTATAACTAAGACTTCCAACGCTATATATCCCTTTGAACGCACACCCGGCAATAAAGCAGCACGTCTCACCACTCAGATTGAACGGGTTAAAGTGTTGGGTATAATCAATATGGACGTTATGGTTGCCGGATCGATGTTTCTGGGCGAGATGTTTGAGCCTATTTCATCGACCAAGAAACCTTACTCCAAAATGGAGATGGGAGTGCCCTACTCCAAGCGTCCGTCTTCATTGGTATTTGACTATAAAGTGGATATGCCCGATGTCAACACCAGGGTAAAATCCACTGGTTTCGGGAGCAAAAAGACACTTCCCGGACATGATAATGCCGTCGTGTTTATGTTCCTGCAGCGTCGCTGGGAGGATGCCCAGGGTAATATCCACGCCAAACGAGTCGGCACAGCCGGAAGGCTCTTTACCTCCGGCAGCGACTGGGTCAACGGTTACCGTCTGCCTGTGATGTATGGCGACATATCATCGTCACCCGCTTTCGCTCCGTTTCTTGACCTGCGCGGAGGTGATAACGCCTATTATGCCAAGAACTCTAAGGGAAAAATGGTACCTGTGATTGAAGAAGGCTGGGATGACGCATCGGCCACTCCCACCCATCTGGTCCTTATGTTTTCGGCAGGTAGCGGCGAACCCTATGTAGGGACCGAAGGCCTTACGCTTTACATTGACAACGTGGGCCTCGCTCAGTAAGCATGTTTAATTTCCGCCGGTTCAGCATCGACGATTCCCGCTGTGACATGAAGGTGGGGACCGACGGTGTGTTGCTCGGTGCATGGGCCGATGTAGAATACGCAGCCACCGCACTCGATGCCGGAACCGGATCAGGATTGATTTCGCTGATGATTTCCCAGCGTAATCCCCGCGCGGTTATCGATGCGGTGGAGTGTAGCCTGGGGGCGTGTCAAGATGCAATCAAAAATACCGGAGCTTCTCCTATGGGGCAAAACATCAAGGTAATGAATGACGACATCACAACCATGACATTATCTGACCATGCCTATGATCTCATAATCTCCAACCCTCCTTTTTTCACCGAATCGCTTAAATCACCGGATTCCGGACGTGCAGGTTCGCGACATGAAGACACCTTCGGTGTCGGATGGCTACTTGAAAATGCCGCCCGCTTACTGACCTCTCGCGGTACAATCGCTTTCATTGCCCCTTCGTCGCGCGACAACGAAATAGAATTTATCATTGAATTACACCGGCTTCACACATTGAGGAAATGCTCGGTCATTCCTGTTGCGGGAAAACCGGCCAAGCGCACGATGTGGCAATTGTCACCCGTTCTGACCGATACAACGGAGTATTCAACCCTGACCATACGTAACAACGACCATTCACTGACTCCTGAATACAAGGAACTGACCTCGGATTTCTATTTATGAAAACCTTTGATAAAAATATCTCACTGCTTCGCACCTCTCCATTACGCGCTATCGTGATGCTTTTTCTCATCGCAATCGGGTGCATGTTTATAATGTCACTCGCTGCAATGCTATTCATGCGTGATCCGGTGACAACGCGTTTCATGCGTATTTTTGCCGTGATGCAGGATGTAATCGTTTTCATTCTTCCCCCGGCGATTGTCGCGGTACTCTGTTCCACGGCTCCCGGCAAACTGCTTGAAATCGAGCGTAAGCCATCAGCATTATGGGCGATTATGGCGGTATTGATTCTTTTAGCCTCCACACCCGCAATGAATTTCATAGTGGAATGGAATGAGAACCTGTCATTCCCGGAATCATTATCGGGCCTTCAGGAAATGATGAGGACAGCCGAGGACAGCGCCAAGGCGTCGATAGAGTTGCTGATGGGAGGGACAGCCATTTCTGACCTCATAATGAGCTTACTTATCATAGGTATCCTTGCAGCGGTAAGTGAGGAGATTTTCTTCCGGGGCGCGCTTCTCGGGTGTATGGTGCAATCACGCATGAACCGGCATCTCGCCATTTGGCTGACTGCAGTAATATTCAGCCTTTTCCACTTCCAGTTTTTCGGCTTTGTCCCCCGTATACTGCTGGGTGCATTTTTCGGATATCTAACCGTGTGGAGCGGATCGATATGGGTTGCAGTAATAGTCCATGCGATTAACAACAGTATAATAGTCGTGGCCGAATGGCTTGCCCGCGGAGGACATCTTGACTTTGACATCAACAGTGCCGGCACGTCGAGCCTTACTCTGATACTGGGATCAGTGATCCTGACCGCCGGACTAATAAGAATTTCACTGAAGTATCTTAATAAAAGTGACCGCGATTATTGAACCGCGGTCACCGTATTATTGAGAATTAGTTTATCTTGAAGCCTCAGCCTCGGGAGCAATCAGTTTGTAACCCTTGCCGTGGATATTGATGATTTCGATTGACGGATCGTCCTTCAGGTGCTTACGCAATTTGGTGATATAGACATCCATCGATCGGGCGTTGAAGTAGTTGTCATCAATCCATATCGTCTTGAGGGCGAAGTTACGCTCAAGAATCTCGTTGACATGAGTACAAAGCAGATTGAGAAGCTCGCTTTCCTTGGTGGTCAGCTTCGTTACCTTGTCATCAATCATGAGGACCTGCTTCTGAGTGTCAAAAGTGAATTTACCGATCTTGAACATAGTGATCTCCTTGCCTTTCTTTCCCTTGACGCGACGCAGTATCGCCTCGATACGGAACACAAGCTCCTCCATCGAGAAAGGTTTGGTGATATAGTCATCGGCACCGATTTTGAATCCTTCGAGAATATCTTCCTTAAGCGACTTGGCTGTCAGGAAGATGATGGGAATCTCAGAATTGACAGTGCGGATTTCCTGTGCCAGTGCGAAGCCGTCTTTCTTGGGCATCATGACATCGAGCACACAAAGATCGTACTTGCCTTTGAGAAGCGCCTTGTAGCCGCTTTCTCCGTCGGCATAGAGGTCGGCGTTGAATCCTTTGGCCTGAAGATACTCGCGGAGGAGCATGCCTAAGTTTTCGTCGTCCTCACATAACAGTATGCGCAAACGTTCTTCCATAATTTTCTATTTTTTTGTTATTGATAATAATATTGTAAATTTCGTTCCTGAATTAAACTCGCTTTCAACGGTGATCTCACCACCGAGCTCGTCGATCATCTTCTTCACATAGGCAAGGCCCAGACCGAACCCCTTTACATCGTGAAGATTACCCGTTGACACGCGATAGAATTTCTCAAATATCCTCTTCTGGTCATCGCGCTTGATACCGATACCGTTGTCGCTTACGGAAATTGATATACCTTCTTTTCCATGATAAGTAACATTGCGTGTCACGATATCAAGATGAAGCGGAGTGTCTTCGCGCCTGTATTTCACCGCATTATCAAGCAAGTTGAAGATCACGTTGGTGAAGTGCATCTCGTCGACCCTGATTTCAGCATCCTCGGCATCGAGATCAGCGCTTATCTTTCCTCCATACTTCTCAACCTTCAGCTTGAAGGTATTGGCAATATTGGCGATGATAACATTGGCATCGACATCGGTAAGTTTAAGAGTGGCTTTCTGCCTGTCAAACATCGACATCTGCAGAACCTTCTCGACCTGAAAGCGCAACCGCTTGGTCTCATCGTTGATCACCGTGGAAATATGGCTCAGCATGGTGGGAGATTTCAGCACGGCGTTGTCATTGAGCATCTGGGCGGCAAGTGATATGGTGGAAATAGGAGTCTTGAACTCGTGGGTCATGTTGTTTATGAAATCGTTTTTCATCTCGGTCAGTTTCTTCTGCCTGAAAGCGAGGATAATGGTGCAGAGGAAAGTAACGAGAAGAATGAAAGTGAATATGAACGACGGTATCATGAACCTTATCGAGTCAAAGATGTAATCAGCCTTGGTAGGGAAAAACACTTTAAGATAGTGCACTTTGCTGCGGGGATCGTTGGGAAATAAGGTTTGGGTGAACATGTTGTCGTAGCCCCGCTCATCGGGTGTAAATCCCTTGGTCTTGTAAACCGGGACACCGGCACGGTTCACTACCGCGAACTCAAAGGGACGGTTAAGACCGTTATTCTCCAGTTCGGCTCTCATATAGTCCGATACGACCGTGGAGTCAGCGCGCTCATAGATCGGACGGTTGCTCGACTGATTGAGAATGTTAAGTATCACTTCGTCGAGTAGTCCTTTCTGATAAAGATATTGTCCGCGTATAAGGTCGCGGTATGAAGAGTACTGTTCGTTTCCACCCTTCTTCACGTCGCTCTTGAGATTAAGCTCAAAGTTAACGCCCTCGGGAGTGGTGAAATTAGAATAGGTACTTACGGTCCCGTCAAGATTGGTTCGCGGATAAAAGCGGCTTTCTATCCGCGCTACATCCTCATCAAGATAGTATTTGGTCTCATTCTGTTCGAGGCGCGTGACCACAGAATACAAGCTACGCTTTACGTTCTCGGAAAACTGGTCGTCGCGCATCTTGATCATGTTTTTGAGATACATGATCTGGACGTAGAGAAGCCCTGAGAATGTAAGAGCCATTATGATAGTCAGAAACCAAATTGTAGATTTTTTCATCTTTCAATGAGAAATGCCGCTTAGAGCGTTGTTTGCCGTTAATTTTAAATCTTTTCTTATAATGTTAACAATTCAAATGGCCAATGGTTGCGAAAGTTAATAAAAATGATTGTGCCATATTTAACATATAACGTAAAATTTAACTTAAAATTGTGAATTTTCGCGGTGGGCGTGAATTTTTTACACATATTTGGTAAAGAGTGGGAAAATCAGTAATTTCGCGCAAAATCATTGAATGATGTTCAGACCGTTTTCACTCAATCTCCATGGCTACTTGACCGAGTTCACTCAACCGGCAGTCATGGGTATCCTTAATGTCACGCCCGATTCCTTTTATGCAGGAAGTCGCGCCGGCAACTCACGCGCCATTGCCTCAAGAGTTGAGACAATGCTTGAGCAAGGAGTCGACATAATCGATATCGGAGGCTGTTCCACCCGTCCGGGCGCACCGGTGGTTGATACCGAGGAGGAACTCAGCCGAGTCAGGGAAGGATTGAAAATCCTGCGCGGCATCAGCAGCAACATCCCGGTTTCAGTCGATACATTCCGGAGCCGCGTAGCTCTGGAGGCTGTCAATGACTTCGGTGCCGATATTATCAACGATATCACCGGCGGTGATGCCGACGGAGCTATGATTGAAACCGTAGGTCAGCTTAAGGTTCCTTACATCATTATGCACACCAGAGGTACACCTGAAACAATGAATTCAATGACTGATTACGACAATGTAGCCGCTGAAGTTTCAAGACAGCTGCAAGCCAAGGTGCGCCGGCTTGCCTTACAAGGCATCAGTGACGTGATCGTAGATCCCGGTATAGGATTTGCCAAAACGGTAGAACAAAATTATTACCTTCTCAATTGCCTCGAAGTCATTGAGGAAATCACTGACCGCCCATTGCTCATAGGGCTTTCGAGAAAATCACTCATCACCAAGCCCCTTGAGATTCCGGCCGAGGAGGCTCTGGCTCCTACTACAGCCCTCAACCTGTATGCGTTGCAGAAGGGAGCATCGATACTGCGCGTCCACGACATAAAGGAGGCGGTAATGGCCGTAAAATTGAACAATATGTTAAACGGAACTTTTGAAACTGCCACATCATGATCCACATCGAGATAAGGGATATATTCGACATAGCGATAGTAGGTCTCCTGCTATTTTATCTATATAAGATAATGAAGGAGAGCGGAACACTCAACATTTTCTTCGGGGTGCTGTCGTTTATAGTAGTGTGGGTGGTGACTTCGCAGATTCTTGAACTGAAACTGATCGGAACTATTCTCGACCAGTTTATGGGTATCGGCCTTCTTGTCCTTGTGATTCTTTTTCAGGATCAGATAAAAAGATTTCTCGTTGCGCTGGGCGACCACAAGCGATGGCATTTTCTTAAGAAACTCTTTCATCATAATCTCGGCAACCATCCAGACAGGACACGCAAGGATATATTGCCCATCGTCTATGCGTGCATGAGCATGTCAAAATCGCGCACGGGAGCCCTTATCGTTATCGCCCGTGAGATGTCGCTTGAACGCTATGAGAAATCAGGCGATATAATAGATGCCGACATAAATGCGCGCCTTATCGAGAACATTTTTTTCAAGAACTCCCCGCTCCACGACGGAGCCATGATTATTGACAAGGGAAGAATAATGGCAGCCGGTTGCATATTGCCGGTCAGTCATGACCGTAACGTTCCGCGTTCACTCGGTCTTCGCCATCGCTCAGCGCTCGGTATCGCGCAGGCCACCGACGCTTTTGCCATAGTGGTTTCGGAGGAAACGGGCAACATATCGGTAGCCTATCGCGGAAGTCTGTCAACCCGTCTTTCATCTGCCGACCTTGAACAGCAATTAAGCAAGGCCATGACGGCTGAGGAATCCTGATAACTACATCTCGTAGATATACATTGAGCCCCCGCAACCTTTACAGGCGGTTGCGGGGGCTCGATGCTTTCTGTAGCTGACCGGGTCAGAGATCAGAGACCCTTGCCGTGGCAGTTTTTATATTTCTTTCCTGAACCGCAGGGGCAGGGATCATTTCGGTTGATCTTGGGAGCGGCCTTTACCGGCTGCGGGCGCTGCTGCGACTGTGGGCGGGAAGCGGCCTCTCGCTGCGCTGCCTCTCCGGGAAGATTCTCGCGCGAAGCCTGATACTTCGAGTAATCATTGGGACGCTCAGGCATGGCACGTTTTACTTCAGGAGCCGCAGGCGCTTCCTGAGGCTCGGCTGCACGGGGCTGCGGAATATAGATGTGTCCGCGCATAAGGGTAGCCATAGTCTTTTCGTTGAGCGTGTTAAGCATCTGCTCAAAGAGATGGAACGATTCAACCTTGTAGATAACAAGGGGATCTTTCTGCTCATAGGAAGCATTCTGCACACTCTGGCGCAACTGGTCGAGTTCGCGGAGGTGCTCCTTCCACAATTCATCTATCGATACCAGAAGCACGGCCTTGTGCCATTCCTTCACGATATTCTTACATCCTGAATCGTAGGCTTCCTTCAGGTCTACGACAAGATTGTAGTAACGCTTACCATCGGTCATGGGCACGGCAATACGTCCTTCCATGCCACGATTCTCCACGCAGTCCTTGATCACGGGTTGCGCCACTTCGATGATGTTGGCCGACTTGCGGTCAAAAGCCTCTATGGCAGCCGAGTGAATTTTCTCGATTGCATCCTCCTTTTCGAGCGAGCGATATTCCTCGGCAGTGAAAGGTACTTCGATTGTGAGTGTCTTGAAAAGCTCCATCGCGAGATCATCATATTCACCGGGGCCGTAGAGGTTGACGAGATTCTCGATCAGATCCCACATCATGTTGGCGATGTCGATTCCGATACGCTCGCCGTTGAGGGCGTGATTGCGGCGGTTGTAGATGTAAGTACGCTGCTTGTTCATGACATCGTCATATTCGAGCAGGCGCTTGCGGATACCGAAGTTATTTTCCTCGACGCGCACCTGAGCATTTCCGATTGCCTTGTTCATCAGCGAACTGTCAATGCGCTCGCCTTCTTCAAGGCCCATGTTGTCAAGCATCTTCTTGATTCTGTCGGCGGCGAAAAGACGCATCAGCTGGTCCTCAAACGATACATAGAATACCGACGAACCGGGGTCGCCCTGGCGGCCTGCACGACCGCGCAACTGATTGTCGACACGACGCGACTCATGGCGCTCCGTGCCTATAATGGCAAGACCGCCCGCTTCCTTAACCTCTGGTGTGAGCTTGATATCGGTACCGCGTCCGGCCATGTTGGTCGCAATGGTGACCATTCCTTTTTTACCTGCCTGTGCAACGACTTCCGCTTCCTTCTGGTGGAGCTTGGCGTTAAGCACATTGTGGGGAATGTGACGGAGGTCAAGCATTCGGCTAAGCAGCTGGGAGATTTCAACCGACGTTGTACCCACGAGTACCGGACGACCGGCCTTGACCATCTCCTCAATTTCTTGAATCACGGCAGCATACTTTTCTTTCTTGGTCCTGTAGACACGGTCACCGAGATCCTTTCGGGCAATAGGCTTGTTGGTGGGAATCGTAACGACATCAAGTTTATAAATATCCCAGAACTCTCCGGCCTCTGTCTCGGCCGTACCGGTCATACCGGCCAGCTTATGATACATGCGGAAATAGTTCTGAAGGGTGATGGTGGCGAAAGTCTGCGTGGCGGCCTCTACCCTCACGCCTTCTTTGGCTTCGATAGCCTGATGGAGACCGTCGCTGTAACGCCGGCCTTCCATGATACGGCCGGTCTGCTCGTCAACGATCTTAATTTTTCCGTCGTCTATCACATATTCCACATCCTTCTCAAAGAGAGTGTAGGCTTTGAGAAGCTGAGTGACCGTGTGAACGCGCTCGGCCTTGATGGCATAGTCCTGCATGAGGCGGTCCTTCTCGGCCTGACGCTCGGCGGGATCAGTAATGTTTTCAGTTGCCGAGAGGAGTGAAGCGATGTCAGGGAGCACGAAGAAATCGGGGTCGTCACTCTTACCGGTGAGTTCGTCAATTCCCTTGTCGGTCAACTCCACACTGCGGTTTTTCTCGTCGATGATAAAGTAGAGAGGATCGGTCACAGTGGGCATCTCGCGATTATTGTCCTGCATGTAATAGGCTTCTGTTTCAAGGAGTATGCTCTTCATGCCTTCCTGAGAGAGCATCTTGATGAGGGCACCGTATTTCGGGAAACCCTTATAGGCACGGTAAAGAAGCAGAGCTCCTTCTTTCTTTACATCCTTGTCGTCGCTCGCGAACTTGGTGCGCGCTTCGGAAAGGATGCGGGTCACGAGACGGCGCTGAGCCTCGACAACCTTCTCAACATTGGGCTTGAACATATCGAATAACTGATCGTCGCCCTTGGCCACGGGACCCGATATGATGAGCGGTGTACGGGCATCGTCGATAAGAACAGAGTCAACCTCATCGACGATGGCATAATAGTGCTTTCGCTGTACCTTGTCGGCAGGCGACATAGCCATATTGTCGCGCAGATAGTCGAAACCGAACTCGTTGTTGGTACCGAAAGTGATGTCACATTCATAGGCACGGCGACGGGCAGGAGTGTTAGGTTGATGCTTGTCGATACAGTCTACCGTCGACCCGTGGAACATGTAGAGCGGACCCATCCACTCCGAGTCGCGCTTTGACAGGTAATCGTTGACAGTCACCACATGGACGCCTCTACCCGAAAGAGAACGGAGGAATACGGGGAGGGTTGCCACAAGGGTCTTACCTTCACCGGTCATCATTTCGGCGATCTTGCCCTGTTCGAGCACCACGCCACCTATGAGCTGTACACGGTAGTGAACCATGTCCCACTTGATTTCGTTACCACCGGCCATCCAGTGATTGGTGTATATGGCTTTATCGCCTTCGATTCTCACGAAATCCCGTCCCTGAGCAGCAAGATCGCGGTCAAGCTGGGTAGCGGTCACCTCCACTGTCTCATTGGCAGCGAAACGGGCAGCGGTCTCCCTGATTGTGGCAAATACCACCGGCAGGTGCTCTTCAAGTTTGTGCTCGATGATGTCGAGAATCTCTTTATCGTTCTTGTCGATCTTGTCCCACATGGGCTGACGCTGGTCAAAAGGAAGTTCCTCAACCTCGACGCGGATTTTGGCATTTTCTTCTTCGAGAGGTGCCACCGCCGACCTGATATCTTCCCTGACGGCTGTGATGCGCTCACGCAGCTGATCATTGCTAAGCTGTTTCATCTCCCCGTCAAGCGATTCAATTTTCTTGATAACGGGTTCGATTTCCTTCAAGTCGCGTTGGGATTTATTACCAAACAACTTGGTTATGAATGATAAGAATGACATATTATTGAGTTGTTTTTTTCTCGGATTATGGTTTTAAAGTTTCGTCTCACTAAAAGCTGAGCTTAAAATTTCAGCGCAGGCAGCGAAGTGGCATTGGGAGAACGGATGCGCAGAATACGGCTTACAGTAGGAGCGATTGATCGGGCATCAATTTTATCGGTGATCGTAGTAGCCTCTACGTCAGGAGCAAGAATCCATGCCGGAGCTGCCGTGGGAGCAAAGCTGACCGCAGTAACGTCGGGAGCGGGGACTTCATCCTCCGGAAGGTCAGTTATCACCCACCCGGGATTCACCGCCACAAGGAGATCGCCGGCCTGGGGGAAATATGTGTTGCGACGCAAGGCGACGGGATCATCACCTGCATCGCGGGCTATAATGTCGTCAATAGTGAATACACGGCTTACTCCGCTCATCCGCAACAAGAAGTCAGCCGACTGGCGGCGGACATCCTCAGCTTTCAGACCGCGGTCCTTCAGCAGATTGTGATTGAGATAGAAATAGCCGTTGTGGAATCCGCTGACGTAGTCGCCATTGCCGTGAATGGCAATGAGATACATATTAAGCAGCGAAGTCGCCATCCTCGGTGAGAATCGACCCGTAGGTATTCGCCATTTCTCGTCATCGCGTTTTCGCGACGCCGGTGCCGGCGTCCCGGAGAGAAACACCACTGCCCTATCCATTCCGGCGGTAGAGTCAACGGCCTTGATGATACGGGCTATGTCGGAATCAAGACGCAGATAAGCGTCCATTGTTTCGATACGGTTGTCGGCCTGAGAACCGTACTTATAAGGTGCGACAGTGAATCCGATATTCAGCATATCGGTAGTGTTTCGGGAGCCGAGACCGAGTTCGGTAATATATTCCACTGCAAGATCGGCCACTTCACGGTTTCCCACCGGTGAGGAAGCAAACGCCTTATATACTTCCGGTTCACGCTTTGAGAAAGTGTACCGGAACGGATACATTTTCCGGTGCTCGGGAAGATCAGGATACAGCGACACTTCCATTGCCGGAGTCCACGATATGGTATCGATCCTCAGAGGAAGCGATCTGGTGATGTTGCGCTTGGAAATTACGGTGGGTGTCTCTTTGAAATATGAAGAAGTTGTCCACTTGCCTGTTAGATCGTCAAGCCAGAACGCGCTTGATGCAGCGTGACCGCCAAGCACGAGAGCAATCTGCGGATCGGCGGCTATGGAATGGACCTGATTCAGTCCGTCATCGGCAATCCTGATTTCATCGGCCAGCGTGGAAACCAGCAGCAATGCAGGAGTATAATCCGATGCAAGCGTGGCAGCGGAAGAAGCATTATTAAGGGTAGGATGCTCAGTGCGAGTCACTACATCATAAACAGTCGAGGACGGGACTCCGTTGATACTTGGCGAAGCGCCGGTCATCACTACTGCGGTAGCAGCCGTGTGGTCAAGGCCGGGACCGTAATCAAGATTCTCGATAGTAATTCCCTGATCGATCAGCCGATTGAAACCACCTTCCTTGAAATGACTGCGCAGCAACCTTATGTAGTCCTGATCGAGCCCGTCGACCACGATTCCCACCACGAGACGGGCACGCGGACTGACACCCTGAGGTTGCGGGGTGGCCGATTCAGCACCGAGTATCGCCATAGAGGCCACGAGCACTGAGGCTATGCGGATCACGAGTGTTTTTTTCGACTGCATAAATATAAATAAATCACAACTGCCGACGCGCATAAATCCGTAGCGATCAACGGATAAAATGCTGCATCAGGGTGTTGCACTCCGATAGCGAATACTACAAGGAGCGCAATCAAGAGTACAAAATTAACAATTTGGTAGCAAAAAAGCAACTTTTTAGCTTTTTTTACCCATACTCCGATAGCCGGCACGAAACAAAGCGGATTAAGCCAAAGATATAACCAGTTGGGCGATGTGGCCTCGTGCACTGAAACAAATATCAGGAACGTCAGTATCAACCCTGCTATTCCGAAAATTAGATACAGCGCTGAGTAATACACTCTCGTCAGACTTTTTCTTTTCAGATCACGGATTGAAACAGCTATCCCCACAATCAATATCATCACTGCAACTGCCATGGGAGTCAGATACCATGGGGTTGGACCTTCGGTTGCTGCAGGCCGTGAACTGTCAACAATCTTATACGTGCCGCCGGCTACCGGTCGCCCGTCGGAATACACCGCTCCGTCAAGCATCCTGAGCATGGCCTCAGGTGAAAATACCATCATGCGATCAGGAACCACACGGTCAAGCGGAGCTCCGAGCGCAAGATTTATGCCAAACTGATACCATGGATAATTGCAATGATAATACTCCATGGCCTCGCGGAATGTTACGGCACGGAGACCCGACGGCTTCATGGCTATCGAATCACCGGTAGCCCGCTCAATCATGTCAACTACACGGGTGGCGCAATTATCTTTCACGTAGTTATAACGATAGATGCGGTTGCGTGGCTGAAGATTCGTCATAAGCAACGCTAACAGCCGTTGAGCGGCCACTGAATCGAGGTTAAGCGGCTGCTCATACACCCGCCTATCCTGCGACGCATAGTAACCCACAAAATAATCAGTAGGTCGCAATCCTATCGAGTAATCCGTTTCTCCTTTTACGAACCGATACACGAAGTTGGGAGCGTTAAAGTCAAAGTTTCCCCAGTCAATGACGTTGTCATCGATAATTCTGCCCGACTCCGAGTCAATCCGCTTAACCCTTATGCCAGCATGTCCTTCCAGTTCATAAATCTCGCTCCCGGGCATACACGTTATGACTGAAAAACACACATCTTCGGCTGCGCCTGAAAGCGCGGCAGTCGCGAAAATCATTAATATGAAAAGAACGGTCCGTCTCAAAACAGTGACTTTATATCATCAATCTCAATCACGCTGAACACGGCGTTGCCTTCGGGCGACCTTGCCGGTGATGCGCATTTAAACAGGTCGCTTACAAGCGTTTCCATCTCAGCCGTCGTCAATATTTTCCCTCTCCTGATAGCATTGCTCCGGGCCATTGAAAGGGCGATTTTCCGCTGGAATGTCGATGATATGTCCTCACCGGTTTCCTCCACAACATTGATTATGTCAGTAAGGATTTCAGTTCCCGGCTTTCCGCTGACGACTGAAGGCATTGAAAGTATACTCCAGGAATTGTCACCGAGCGGCGAAAGCGAGAATCCGAGTCTTTCAAGATATGGAAGGACCGCTTCAAGGGTAACATTTTGAGAAGCAGGAAGATGAAGAATTTCAGGGAACATCACCTGCTGGGCCACAAACGACTTCTCATCAACCATGGCAAGATAACGCTCATATAGTATGCGCACATGGGCGCGATGCTGATCGATTATCATGAGTCCACGCCGCGAAGGGGTCAGTATATAGGTAGCCTTAAGCTGCATGGTAGTGGTGGCGGGTATTCCGTCAGTGCGGTCCTCGGTAAGGTTCTCTATCGCGGGGACTGTCACTTCTTCACCGGCAACCTCCCTGTTGATCCGGCTTCCAACGATTTCATCCATCGCCTCATCACGCTTTCTAGAAAAATCGTCATAGAGCTTCTCCCAGTCGGTCGGCACCCCGTTATTGATCCTGCTCCCGGTGAATGTCGGCTTGCGGGCTGGAATTGTTTGCGCGGCCGGTGCTTTGCCGGCGGAGGCAAAAGGATTATATTGCGGATCCAATTCCTCCTGCAGGGAAATGTCGGTGGCAGGATTGAATACCGGAATCTCGGGAGCGTCCTGAACGTCAAAATCTATAGCAGGCGCGGCGTTGAAACGCCCGAGCGAATCCTTTACAGCAGCCGTTAGTATCTGCCAAATGGCCTGTTCGTTCTCAAACTTTATCTCATTTTTCGTGGGATGGATGTTGACGTCGATAGTTTCGGGATCTACCTTCAGGTTTATAAAGAAATTAGGTTGCTCGTCGGGTGAAATAAGATGATCGTAACATTGCAGGATGGCCTTACGGAAGTAAGGATGCTGCATGTTACGGCCATTAACCATAAGGTATTGCAGGGAATTTCTCTTGCGGGCATTCTCAGGCAGGGAGATGAATCCGCTGATCCTGACTATTGAAGTGTCGGTATCGACCGGAATCAGTTGCTTCTCAATTCCCTTACCAAACAGGTCGCCAATGCGCTGCTTGAACGAAGCTCGGCGCAAGGCATGAATAGTACTGTCGTTATGGATGAGGGCGAGGTCAGTATTGATGTTAACCAGGGCGAGGCGTTCAAACTCGCGCAGGATGTTACTCAACTCCACCGTGTCCTTCTTCAGGAATTTCCGGCGCGCCGGAGTGTTGAAAAATATATTTTTCACCATCAGGTTAGTTCCGGGTACTGAAGCCTCTGGCGACTGGCTTTCCACCTTCGACCCGTTGATGATAAGCCGGGTTCCGATCGGTGCACCATGAAGCATGGTACGCATGTCGATCTGAGAAATGGCTGCTATGGAAGGTAAAGCCTCGCCTCTGAATCCCATTGTCTGAAGCGAGAAAAGATCGTCAGCTTTCTGTATCTTGGATGTTGCATGACGCTCAAAAGCGAGACGGGCGTCGGTATCGCTCATCCCGGAGCCATTGTCAATGACCTGAATCAGTGTGCGTCCAGCATCCTTAAGCACGATAGTGATATTATCGGCTCCGGCATCAATAGAATTTTCCACAAGCTCCTTGATGACCGATGCCGGACGCTGTATCACTTCTCCCGCAGCAATCTGATTGGCAACGGAATCAGGCAACAAACGTATTATATCACTCATTTTCCTGTTCCTCCTCGACTGTATTTGTTTCAGTAGTTTCTATCCCGGCTTCTGGTGCGGGCTCGGCCTCGGGCTGAGGATCTATAGGCATAACTGCATCATCCTGCTCAGGATAGTCGGTTTCCTCCTCGCCCGTCGGCACCCGCTGAGGCTTGGGACGCCCGGTAACAGTACCCCTGACTATCTTGTAATCAGGCCGCGGTCGGGGCACGATCGGATTTTCGAGCAAGGCATCCATTTCGGCGGGGTATTCAAAGACTTCTGCCGGACTCATGGGACGCAATGCGCCATACCACCTGAAGCGGTCGAGGAAGTAGCTCGACTTTCCGGCAAGATAAAGAGGCGTAGTATAACCTGATGTTTCAGGCCACAATTTCACGCGCTTGACCTTTCCACGGTCAAAAGTGGCATCCAGAGAAGACCCCTCGGTGAAAGAGAATTTATTATATGTGGAGTCCTTCTCCATGGGAAACATGATGATCTGCACATTTCCCTCAGCGTATAGACGCGAAAGTGTCGAATCGGCAAACCATGCTGTCATGTCCGATCCGGTCATCTGGTCATAGCAATCTTCTGCGATATGACGTCCCAGTATTCCGGTTTCAGGAAGGCGGGCCCAGTCGACCGTTGAATCATTGAAATGAACATATATCACGTTTCCTACTATCTGCTTGTCATCGTTCCAGATTATGGGAAGATTATACATATACATGATCGAGTCCCTTTCAACAAGACTCACAGAGTCACACAGTCCCTGAATGTCACGGCGGAAGAATCTTACGCGATGGAACACATTGGTAATTCTCGTACTGTCGGGCAGAGCGTATGCTACAATAGTATCACCGTGGAGATAGAGCGTGTCGGGCGACGAGTAGTCCATCACCAGTGCGCGACCGGTAGTAAAGGAGCTGTCGGTCAATTCGTTGAAAAAGCCATAGTCACCTGACACTGACGATTTGCGGATAGAATCGGTCAGTACCATGTTACCGAAAGCCTCGCCATACCCAGCTTCCCTATCATAGAAAAGCGTATCGCCCGTAAGAGTATTGCCGCGACGGGTATGGACTGTCGACCGTTGATAAAGGTCGGCGATCTGAGTGCGGGTATTGAAAAAACCTGAACGAGAGAATATCTCTCCGTCCTTGTTGATAATGCGGGTGCCGGCTATAAGTCGCGCCACTGACGACTCTGTGTTGTAAGTAAGTGAATCGGTAAAGATAAGAAGAGTGTCGCCATTGGGGCGCGGACCTGTGAGTTCCACGTCAAAATAAAAGAATGCGTCCTTACTGTCAGGGTAATAGTAGCCCTGGCGTGACTTGAGTGTATTCTGCGGATCACGCAAAATACCTCCGGTCAGATAATAGCCGGCGTTATCATAGAGATCATAGAAAAACTGATCGGTTTCCAATTCAACGTCGCGGTTTATCAGACGTACTTTCTTCCCGGGATATGCAGTCAGTTCGGCAAGCTCGCCCTGACCGTCATAATAAAGAGCGTCGCCATACACAAAAAGTGTATCACCCTGCTCCATCCTGACATTGTCAAAGGCATCCATCGACCCTGTCGACTCGTTGAACCTTGCACTGTCGCAATACATGAACATATCGCCTCGACGGAACACAACGTTTCCCTGAAGCACCTGTACATCCGTATCGCGCATCATGTCGTAGCTCAACCGGTCAGCATGTTCAAGAAACACTTTCGACGGGTCAGCGCGGTCGGCAAGCGGGACGGTGGGACGTATTGCAGGCGGGAGCGAGGTCCCGGTGCCCGACGTCTGGGCCACAAGCACCGGCAATACCATCGCCACCAACGCGGCAATCACCAAGGAGCGACTCTTCATCCTGCCCATGGATTACTTCTTACCCGAAGTGTTATCCTTTATCCACCCGGGTTGAATGAACTCGCAGTTACGCCAACCGTCTTCGATGCGGACGTAGGTTTCGGCTATTTTCTTGCGTAGCCACGCTCTCAGGATTTCATTTCTGCGGGCGTTTTCATACATGTCCTTGATTAACTGGAAGTCATCCCCGAGATTGGCACGGTGAGCTTCGATACGGTCAGTCAGCTTTACGATTGCAACCACTTCCTGATTAGTCTTGGCATCCTTCATGATGAATGATTTCGACACTTCGCCGGGCTGCAAACCGGCCACAATACGGGCCACTTCCTGAGGCAGCTCGCTCATCTGGAAACGGGTTGTCCCTGTGTTGTCGTTGACCATCACGCCTTTGCTGTTGCGTGTGTCCTTGTCTTGCGATACATAAGCCACAGCTTCTTCAAAAGTAAACTTATGGTTGTCGACCATATCCGTGCGGAGACTGTCAAGTCGGGTCATGGCATCAAGGAGATCGGCTTCGGCTACCTTCGGACGCATCAGGATATGGCGCACATTGATACGGTCACCGCGCTTTTCTATAAGCTGAATAATGTGGTAGCCGAACTCTGTCTCGACAATTTTCGACACTTTCTTGGGATCATTGAGATTAAAAGCCACCGATGCAAATTCAGGCACGAGCTGGGCGCGCCCCATGAATCCGAGTTCGCCACCGCGCTTGGCACTTTCGGGATCTTCGGAATAAAGTATGGCGAGGGTTGAGAAATCAGCCTCTCCCCTGTTCACGCGCTCTGAAAAGTCGCGGAGCCGGGCCTTAACATCTTCAACTTCCTGGCGCGGAATTGCGGGTGAGAGCGAGAGAATCTGCACCTCAACCTGAGTGGGTACAAACGGCACGGAGTCCTTTGGCAATTTGTCGAAATATCGGCGCACCTCGGCCGGTGTCGAGGTTATCTTGGAGGTCAGGTTGCGCTGCACCTGTGAGATACGCGAGCGGTTCCTGACCATATCCATGAGAGTGGCGCGGATTGCATTGATGGGTTTATGAAACACCTGCTCAACTTTCTCGGTCGATCCGAGGCTATTGATATAATAGTTAATCTGAGCGTCGACCTGAGAGACAACCATATTGTCGGCCACCTCCACGGTGTCGAGATCAGCCTGGTGCAGATACAGTTTCTCGATTGCAAGCTGCTCGGGAATGATGCAGTAGGGATCCCCCTTGAGATCGGTTTTCTCATACAGGGCATTCTGATAAGCCTCTTCAATTTCCGATTTCCAGATAGGCTGGTCACCGACCACCCAGGCCACTTCTTCCACTACATTGTCGTTAGCAGCCGTGAGACATGCAGCCCCCAGGGCGATGAATGAAAGTGAAACGAATATATTTCTGATTTTCATGTTTTTTACTAATGTGAAAAAATTCGCATAAAGTTACGAAAAAATTGTCAGAACATGCCTATTTTTGAGGATTTTTAAGAAACAGGCAGGCATCACCGTAGCTTAGAAAGCGGTAACCGCTTTCTAGGGCGTGGTTATATACGTCACGCCACGAATCACCGATCAATGCGCTGACAAGGAGCAGGAGCGTCGACCGCGGCTGGTGAAAGTTGGTAATCATCCCCGAGATCATCTTGTAATCATATCCGGGGGCGATTATGAGACGGGTTGTTGCAAGAAATTCATCAACGCCGGTGCGATCAAGATAATTCAGGATGGAATTCATGGCTTCCTTACGCGTCAGTCGTGGGTGTCCGTCGGAATAGGGATACCACTGAGGTAGCTCCGGGAGGTTTCCAACAGTTGGACATGACAGGAGATAACACCCGAGGTGGTAGAGACTTTCGAGTGTGCGCACCGAAGTTGTACCTACTGCAATCACAGGTCGCTGACCTTCGGCAAGTTCGGCAATCAGTTCGCGGTTAACGGTAATGAACTCCGAGTGCATCTCGTGTTCCCCTATCGTTTCTGATTTCACAGGCTGAAAAGTTCCCGCTCCCACGTGAAGGGTGACTTCCCTTGTATCTATTCCATTTCGGCGACACTCTTCAATCAATTCAGGGGTAAAATGAAGTCCGGCAGTCGGGGCTGCCACCGAACCCTCCACATAACTGAACACCGTCTGGTAATCATCCTTATCATCATCCTCCGATTCCCGGTTGAGGTAAGGAGGAATAGGGATTTCACCGGCGGCTTCGATTATTTCTGAAAATGTCACCGAGGGGTCATTCCATGAAAACTTCACTATCGAAGCATTCCCGTCGCGACCCGAGCGAGAAGCCCTAAGGATGAGTTCCTTATCCTTGACTGGAACGATCATTGAAAGCTCACCTTCCTTCCATCTCTTGGAATTACCAACGAAGCATTTCCACTCTACAGCTCCGGTCGATGCAAAATTCACGGCATAATCAGCCGGTGTAACCGGTTCAAGACAGAATATCTCAACGGAAGCGCCATCGTGATTTACACCCTTGCGAAACTTAAGCCTGGCGTTGATCACGCGCGTATTATTATATATAAGGACACTACCCGCGGGAATCAGCGAAGGGATTTCACTGAATACGTGGTCAGTTACCTCTCCTTGGCCGTTTCGGAAAAGCAACCGGCACCTGTCGCGATCTTTCAGCGGATGTAGTGCGATCCTTTCCACAGGCAGAGGATAGTCGTATTGCTCAATACTGATTTTTTCCGGACGGTTCATGACAGATCGGCAAGTGTCGAGATGGCCTTTATAGGGTCAGAAGAATTGAATACATAGCTGCCGGCCACAAGGACATCGGCTCCGGCGCGGGCAAGCCTCAATCCGGTTTCCTGATTCACACCACCATCTACCTCGATACGGGTTTTAAGACCTCGGTCGTCAATCATGCGGCGCAATCTGGCCACTTTTTCAACAGTTGACTCAATAAATTTTTGTCCACCGAAACCGGGATTAACCCCCATGAGCAGTACCATTTCGAGATTATCGAGAACTTCCTCAAGCATTACCAGTGGAGTGGCCGGATTAAGCGTAACAGCCGGTTTCATCCCTGCTTCGGCTATGCGGTTGATCACCCGGTCAAGATGGATACAGGCTTCCTGATGAACATTCATGATCGATGCTCCGGCATCTCTCACCTGCGATATGAATCTGATGGGGTCAACCACCATCATGTGCACGTCAAGGGGCTTTCCCGCAATATCGGCGATTGCCTTTATCATGGGGAAACCTATCGAGATATTGGGGACAAACATTCCATCCATCACGTCGACATGGATCATCGACGCACGGCTGTGGTTGATAGTGTCAACCGCATCCCCAAGACGGGTGAAATCGGCGGCAAGGAGTGATGGTGATACTTCCATTATTTTACTTCTTTACTGTTTTCACGCGGCTTGAAGGCGTTCCAGAGTATGAAACCTACCGCAATTACACCTATCGCGATACCGGCATAGGTAAGATAGACATTATACTTTTCCACCGATTCATACAAGGCATCGCGCGGCACTACCGTTCCGAGCCAGTATCCGAGCGAAGCAAGTACAATGTTCCACACCATCGCTCCAAGTCCCGTGAACAGGATAAACTTCCATATATTCATGCGCGAGAGTCCGGCAGGAATGGAAATGAGCTGACGCACTGCCGGAATAAGCCTTCCCACAAAGGTCGAAACAGCTCCATGACGGTCAAAATAAGCTTCGGCATGTTCCACTTTTGCCTGATCGATAAGACATGCGTGACCCAGGCGGCTGTTGGCAAAAGAATATACTATGGGGCGACCTATCCACATTGACAGGTAATAATTTATCAATGCCCCGATAATGGCACCTACTGTTGCCACCACGACTATTAAATAAATATCTACCTCATGGCTTGTACAGGCAAGATAAGCAGCCGGTGGCACTATTACTTCCGAGGGAAATGGGATGAATGAACTCTCGATGACCATCAGACCCAGCACGAGCAGATAGACCGTTGAGGCATCGGCCTTGAAAAACTCATTCACGATACCGGCAGGGTCAACAATGCCAAGTGTAATAAAATCAAGCATATAAAGTTTGTTTAAGAATGTATCGCCGATTCCGGATGCGGTTTCGACGGTACAAAGTTAATCACTCTTGCTGAAAAAACCTATTTTTCACATTGATTCGTTGCCGAGCACACCTGCGTGGTCAAACATGCGGGCGTAAAACTCAGCCTTCTTCTCCAGTTTCAGCGGATACGCCCGACTCGTGGATGGCATACGCCAGATCTCCAGCCCCGACGATGTGGTCACATACTCCCCTATCTTGGGAATCTCCGTTTCTGTCAACCCTGCAATCACACCTGCAGCTTTCTCACCTGTGGTAGCAATCGTGCGACAAGAGGGCATCTTGTCGAGGAGCGCGTGCAGATCGACCGGCTCCACTATCTCCAGAAACTTATCCGACGCATTGCCCATCAATCTTCTTACCCGATAGCCTGTATCGCTCATCGCAATGTAATGAGATTTAAGCAGCGACTTGATGCTATCGAGGTCAAACGACTTTGAATCCTTAATATTCAGCGCTTTGCGGTCTCCCAAGAAAATCAGGGCCATCATTGGCCAGAAATCATTGGTAGGATTAGGATAATAGAAATCCATGCTCCACCGCTTGGCCTGCGGCGGGAATGTACCCATCACAAGCACTTTTGAATCAGGATTGCAAAACGGCTCCCACGGATGAGTCTCGGTCTCAATAGCGGGATTTGAGATTGAAATTTTCTGGTCCATGCAATAATAACGATCAGGTGGCGGAAAAAGTTATCGGCCGAAACCTCATTGATTCCGACCGATAAATAGTTAGAGCAGGAATAATATTATTCCTTGATGCGCTCTACGTAGCTACCGTCGCGGGTATCAACTTTGATCTTGTCGCCGATATTGACGAATAGGGGCACACGCACTTCAGCACCTGTCTCAACCGTTGCAGGCTTGAGGGTATTGGTGGCAGTATCACCCTTGATGCCGGGTTCGGTATAGGTGACTTCAAGGATCACACTGGTAGGCATTTCGCAAGTCAGCACGGTATCGGAAGCTGCGTGAACCATGGCCTCGCAAATATCGCCGTCCTTAAGGAACTGAACGCCTTCGATGCTCTCGCCGGGGAGAATTATCTCTTCCCAGGTCTCGGTGTGGAGGAAGTGGTAACCCATATCATCCTTGTAGGAATACTGGTAAGGACGACGCTCGATGCGTACCTCATTTACTTTCACGCCCGAGTTCCAGGTCTTGTCAAGAATACGGCCGGTCTTTACATTTTTAAGTTTGGTGCGGACGAAAGCCGGGCCTTTACCGGGCTTAACGTGAAGGAATTCTACGATAAAGAAATAGTTGCCGTCGATGTCGAGGCACATTCCGTTTTTAAAATCAGCAGTAGTTGCCATGAGAAATTATTTTAAATCTTTGAAATTAAGCGTAATAAACAAAGCGTCGAAACGCGGTGCAAATTTACTACATTTTTTTCGCTTTCACAAATACATTTTTGAATCTGCAATTTCAAAAAATAATCAAAAAAATTTGCACAGTTCAAAAATACTCCCTACCTTTGCATCGCAAAACCTGATAGGACGGACACGAAAGTAAAGTCCTCATTTAGGAGAGATGGCAGAGTGGTCGATTGCGGCGGTCTTGAAAACCGTTGAGGGTCACACCTCCGGGGGTTCGAATCCCTCTCTCTCCGCTAATTAAAGCGCTGAAATTCAGCGCTTTAATTGTTTTAAGATAAAACGGTGAGAACCCCGTGCTTCGTTATCGCGAAGTACTTTCGTAGTGAAGCCCCGAAAAAATCCCTCTCACCGGCAATAATGGGGCAGGTAAAAAAGTCCGTTGAAATGTTAAAAATCAGGCGCAAAGTTTGCAGA
>CAZJKU010000025.1:0-31242 GCA_964546905.1 uncultured Staphylococcus sp. | reverse complement strand
CCATTGTTTCATGTCTCAAAGTTACGCATTTTTACAATCATTAACAACGGACTTTTTTACCTGCCCCGGTATAACTGCAATTGAAAAATACGGCGGTAATCCGGAAGTAGTTTTGGATATGGCTATTGCTCCTGCATTGACAAATAAATTGAATAAATTGCAACGAACTCTTCCTGAAGCTTTCTATTATTGGGTGAAGACAAGCGAGTTATTATAATGCCTTAATTTCGGCAATAAATTTGGTTTATTGCCGAAATTAAGGTGTATATAGATTTCTTTGCAGGTTAGCCATGCACATAACTAAAGATTGATATCGGAACGATCGTCAACTGTGGGCGATCGGTGAGGTTTATCTAATCCCCTGACCTCAAGAACTATATCTGAAAGAAGTGCCGCGAAGAATCTGTGAAAATCCGTCACGGCACTTCTCTTTAAGTGATGTTGAAAATTTATTTGCAATAGGGGCAGGCGTGCCAGTGGTCGCATGAAGGATCATACAACACGCCGCATGTACCGCACTTTATCTTTTTTGCAGATACCCCGTAACCGCCGGTGCCCACGTGAGCCTTTACCCTCTTGCTCCCGTGGCAATAACTGCAAGTGCTTGACGAGTGGGAATTTGACTTTCCTGCCTTGGCCTTGCCACCCGTAGAATTGCCCGTGGTGCCGGTGTCATAATTATTATTTCCGCTATTGTTCTGGAGATTGTTCCATTCGGTAACTGCATCATAACCGTCGAGATTGGCACCTTTTTTAAGATAAGAGCTGCGGGTGCGTCCGGCCGGAGGTGTGGCGCGGCGGAAAACGTAGACATTTCCTTTGGCATCCTTCACATTGAGATAGCCGTTCTTGTCGTCAAACTGATATTGCGTGCCCGCACCCCAGTAGGACGTTCCTTTATATACTTCCCTTGACCCGTTGTAGCCGGTAAAGTAAAGAGTGCCGTTGAGGTGGTCGAGACCGGTAGAGGTGGCGTCAAAACAGCGGGCGTTGGCATAAGCGGTGGTGCGGTTAATAAACTGACCGGCGTTGCCGTTCTTGGTTTCCACAGCGCCGTTGGCGCGAACGGTCTTGATATGCTGATAATAGTCAAGACGATCAGATTGGGCATACATGGACAGCGCCATGAGAAATGCCAGGAGAGTGATTATTTTTCTCATAACGTCAATAGATCATGTCGCCTGCCGATGAAGCGTTCTGGAGTTTATAAATACGTATTGATTTGGAGTTATCCCATTTTTTTTGGACTGCATTGATGCTCGTTTTGTCGGGCGAGACAAGAAGCCAATCGGTGTAGACATCCACCCAACCGGATGCTGTACCCATGCCACCTGTGTTATATGACTGCATATAGTAAACTTTAGTGCCGTCAGATTGAGTGCCTGAATACTTGTAACGCAAATCGGGGTAGGCACCGCCCACGGGGTTGAAGAAAATCAGGTTCCCGTCAAATTTAACCCAAGCGACTGAACCGGAGCCGGCTGAACGCTGTCCATCTACAACCATGCCCACACATTCGTAAGGTGAAAAACCGGGTTTTTGTGAATTTTGTGCAAAAGCCATGACCGGGAACAACATTGCAATGAGAACGATAAGAAACTTGAAACTTTTCATAGTGATAATATTGATTATTTACCATGACGCAAGCCATGATTAGATTAATACCGCGTAAAGATACTGATTATTTTTATATTAGGCAAGAAAAAACTGATATTAAGAAAATTGTAGAAAAATATAAAGAAAAATGTAGAAAAACATCTCCCCAGGTGGCGCACTCGGAGTTAGTGAAATTATGCCCGGAACGGGCTTATATGGTGTATCGTATCATTCCACTCCTCCGACCGGAAAGGGGCCTATAAAAAAATCGATATTCTGAGGAATCTTGAAGGGGGCTTGTTACCATCTTCGCGGGCCTCGGGGACCGCGAGGGGCGCGGCTGCGGCTTTTACGCTTTGCTGCCGAGCCGTCGCGGAGATTCAGGCCCTTGTAGGCCGTGCCAAGCATTTTGGACGTCACGGCAGGCGTAGGACTGATCGGACGCCCATTGTCGGCGAGGTTGTGGGACAGCAGCCAGTCATAGAAACAGGGCATGTAGAGTATGCGCTCATGTTGCCTGTGATCCAGACCCTTGACGCGTGAATATATGATTCTTGACCCGTCGGCGTGCTGTATTTTCTCAACCATTTCATCAGTGCGGCTGATAGCTTCCTCCCTGTCGTTCAATCCTCGGATTACCCATAGCGGGACTGCCGACATTGCGGCTACATCTCCCCGGGTCAAGCCACCGGCAAGAATTATCGCTGCCGCAATTTTATCGGGATATGCTGCCACGAGGTCGGCCACTCCGTTTCCGCCCATGCTCATCCCTATGGCATATACGCGATTTGTGTCCACTTCGAGCGTGGTAACTGCATATTCAATATCCTTCATTACCCTTTCCACATCCCAAGTGTCGCCGGAGGCCTGCGGAGCCAGAACGATGGCGTCCAACTTCATGCCTGATTCGATTGCATCAATCGTGCCGAAGTAATCCACATCCTGCAGATTCTTTCCCGAGGCACTCCTGCTGTGTAATGTAACGATGAGAGGTGCCGGAGACTCAATTGAATCGGGAGTATAGAGCACGAAATCATATCCGCCGTCCACTTCTCCCGAATGATAGGTCACACCGGCCTTTGCGCCAACGGATATGTCAGCTAAAACCAAGATCAACAGAGCTATAAAATTCCGCAAAATAATTATATAAACCAGTGGTAATTAATGATAGAGTAAGGCAATGCAAAAGTAGTCATTTTTTCCTAAATAATCCTCGGTGGAAGTGAATGATGCGGCTGAGTAGTTTTTTCAGTTCCATCTTAAGAGGAGAATATGGGTGCATTTCGGGTCGCTTTGCATAGAGGACAGCTCGGGCGGAACTATAAAAATTGCTAAACGCTTGGATTTTTTGAGGGGATTGCATAACTTTGTGGATGGATTCGGGCCTACCGAATCAGTGAAACTTAATTATTCATCTAAATAATCAACACACTGTCATGGACAATAGCAAGAAAAATGAAATAAAGATCGAACTTACCCCCGAAGTCGCAGCCGGTCACTATGCCAATCTCGCCGTGATCTCTCATTCACCCAACGAGTTTTTCATGGACTTCATCGCAATGGCTCCCAATATGCCTCAGGCTAAGGTGCAGTCACGCATCATCATGACTCCCGAGAATGCCAAGAACCTGATGGGCGCGCTGATCGAGAACGTGAAGAAGTATGAGGCTACTTTCGGTGAGATCCGTCCGAAGCATCCCGTAAATGGCGGTGGCCAGGGCGAGATTCCCAATCCGTTCATCATGGGCGGAAAAGCCTGACAAGATTTTTATTTAACTTTACAGTCCAAGGGTTAAACGGCATAGGTTATGATTCAGGCCTCGTTTTAACCCTTTGACTTTTATAATCACTTAACTTATTAACCTTGACAAGAGCATGATACGCGAGAATAACTTTGAGATCTACAACACGCTGACACGCACCAAGCAACGATTCGTGCCCCTGCATGAGGACAGGGTGGGAATGTATGTGTGCGGCCCTACGGTCTATGGCGACGGTCACCTGGGTCACGCCCGGCCTGCCATAACCTTCGATGTCCTGTTCCGCTATCTGCGCTATCTTGGGTATAAGGTAAGATATGTGCGCAACATCACTGATGTGGGCCACCTTGAGCATGATGCTGACGACGGCGAGGATAAGATCGCCAAAAAGGCGCGCCTGGAACAGCTCGAACCGATGGAGGTGGTGCAGCACTATCTGACCCGCTATCACAAGGCGATGGAGGCGCTTAACGTTCTTCCGCCGTCGATCGAGCCTCATGCGTCGGGTCACATCATAGAGCAGATCGAGTATGTGAAGAAGATACTGGAATCGGGATATGCCTACGAATCGGAAGGGTCAGTGTATTTCGACGTGCCGAAATACAACCGTGACCATCCCTACGGCAAGCTGTCGGGGCGAAACGTCGAGGAACTCCTCTCCACCACCCGCGCCCTTGACGGCCAGCAGGAAAAGCGCAATCCCGCTGATTTCGCCCTTTGGAAAAAGGCTGCCCCCGAGCATATCATGCACTGGCCGTCGCCCTGGAGCGAGGGTTTCCCGGGCTGGCATCTCGAATGTTCGACGATGGGCGAGAAGTATCTCGGTGAGACTTTTGACATACATGGCGGTGGTATGGACCTTATGTTCCCCCACCATGAGTGTGAGATTGCTCAGTCGGTGGCTCACAACGGGCACGATGCGGTGAAATACTGGATGCACAACAACATGATCACCATCGACGGCAAGAAGATGGGCAAGTCGCTGGGCAACTTCATCACTCTCGACGAGTTCTTCACCGGTTCTCACCCGCTTCTGCAGCAGCCTTACTCACCCATGACCATACGCTTCTTCATCCTTCAGGCCCATTACCGCGGCACGGTGGATTTCAGCAACGATGCCCTGAAGGGTGCTGAAAAAGCTCTCGCCCGTATGCTCGAAGGCTATCGCCGCCTGCGCGACCTGAAGCCAAGCGAAGTGTCGACGGTCGACGTGTCGGGCTATGACGCCGAGTGCCGCAAGGCCATGGACGATGATCTGAACACTCCGGTGGTTATCGCAACGCTTTTCGATGCCCTGCGCGTGATCAACCGCATCAAGGACGGACACGATACCGCCACCGAGGCCGACATAGCCGCGCTGCGCGACCTTTTCGATACCTGGCTGGTGGATATCCTCGGCATACGCCCCGAGATGACCGGCGACACGTCGGCCCCCGATGACCGGGCCATGAAGCCATTTGAGGATGCGGTTGACCTGCTTCTTGAGATGCGCGCCAAGGCCAAGGCTTCTAAGGACTGGGCTACGAGCGACCTTATCCGTGACCGCATGGCTGCGGCCGGATTTGTGGTAAAGGATACGAAGGACGGTGCTGAATGGTCACTTGCCAAATGACGACTGAACTTGTAGACCCTTATTTTCTGCTCCGGTTCACGCTCGGCCTGCTCGAAGGGACAGGCATAGAGGAGCGGTACTCGGAGCTGACGGCGACCTGTATCGTCACTACCTTCACACTGCTTGTGGGGTGGGGACTCTATGCGCTGCTGTCGCGCGTGGTGGTGCCTTATGTGGTTAGGCTGACCCGATACACCTCGGCGACCTGGGACGACATCGTGTTCAATCCCAGGGTGCTGAAAGTGGTGGCCGAACTGCTCCTGACGCTTTTCCTGCAGGTTACACTTCCCAGGGCACTGAGCCTTTACCCGGCTTGGAGCGAGGGAGCTGCCGTGACGTGCAAGCTGCTGACCATAGTGGCGTCAGTGCATCTTGTCAACCGTATCATCCTCGCGCTCTATTACCTGCTCGAACAGCGGCGGGGCGCGCGCGTCACAGCCCTGAAAGGTATCAGGCAGATGCTTCAGGTACTGTCTATATTCGTGGGTATAATCATCGCCATCAGTCTTCTCGCCAATCGCGACCCGCTGATAATAATATCGGGTCTCGGAGCGGCCGCCACGGTGCTCATGCTGGTGTTCAAGGACCCGATTATGGGTGTGGTGGCAGGAGTGCAGCTTACACTCAACGACATGTTGCGGCCCGGCGACTGGATTTCGGTGCCGTCACGCAACATCAACGGAATCGTCAAGGAAGTGGGACTGACCACGATTAAGGTTCAGAACTTCGACATGACCATAGTTACCGTGCCGCCCTACTCACTCCTGAGCGAGTCGTTTCAGAACTGGCGCGGGATGGTGGACTCGGGCGGACGGCGTGTGCAGCGATCGGTGTGCATCGACCTCAATTCAATCCGTTATCTGACAGCCGACGAGCGAGCCGCAGTGGAGAGCGAGGACTGGTTTGCACCCCTTGTCGATAGCAGCGAAGTGGCCAATATCACGGCATTCCGCCACTATCTGAAACATGCAATCAGCAAGACTCCGACGGTGAAAAAGGATATGACTTGGATGGTGCGCGAGCTTGCTCCCACCGCCCAGGGACTTCCGGTTGAGTTTTACTTTTTCACGGCTCACACGTCATGGGTGGATTACGAGGAATTTCAGGCAGGAGTGTTTGACCGCGTGCTTGCCGATGTGAACCGCTTCGGATTGCGCGTATATCAGGCACCCTCGGGCCTTGACCTGCTTGCATTGAAATGAACAAGGACGAAGTATACATGCGCATGGCCATCAATGAGGCCCGCCAGGCACTCCGGGCCGATGAAGTGCCGATAGGCGCGGTGATCGTGAGTCAGCGCGGACTCGTGGTAGGGCGTGGCCACAATCTGACCGAGGCTCTGGGCGATGTCTCGGCCCATGCCGAGATGCTGGCCATAACGGCCGGAGCGCAGACAACCGGAGGGAAGTACCTGCGCGACTGCACGCTATATGTAACAGTTGAGCCGTGCCTGATGTGTGCCGGCGCGATAGGGTGGAGCCAGATAGGGCGCATAGTCTACGGGGCTCCCGATCCCAAGCGCGGTTACACGGGTCAGGTATCGCGGTCGCCTTTTCACCCGCGGGCCGAAGTGGTGGCCGGAGTGCTTGCCGACGAGTGCGCGGCCCTGATGACGGAATTTTTTAAATCAAAACGATAGATTATTTCTTATCCTCCTTCTCATGAAAAAACTTGTGATCTCTACCGGCGCAGGAATCAGCGCCGAAAGCGGTATCTCGACTTTCCGCGATGCTGACGGACTTTGGGAAAATTATCCGGTGATGGAAGTGTGTTCGGCCGACGGGTTTGCCCGCAATCCGGCCCTCGTGCACAAATTTTATTCCGACCGCCGGCGCCAGCTGCTGACTGCCGAACCTAATGCCGCCCACCGCGCCCTTGTGGACCTTGAAAAGCATTTCGACACCTATATAATAACCCAGAATGTCGATGACCTGCACGAGCGTGCCGGAAGCCACAAGATACTGCACCTTCACGGCGAGCTGATGAAGGCCCGTGCGGTAGATGATCCCGACCTGACTTTCCCGCTCGACGAAGAGCATATCGTGACTACGCCCGACACTGTTATAGACGGGCACCACGTCAGGCCCCACATCGTGTTTTTTCAGGAATCGGTGCCTAACATAGAGCGCGCGATTGAGTGGGCGCAGATGGCAGATATATTTGTGGTGATCGGCACGTCGCTTGCCGTGTATCCGGCTGCCTCGCTTCTTCACTACGTAAGGCGCGGAGTGCCTGTCTACTACATCGACCCGCGCCCCGCCGCCGTGCCGCCCGGAGTAAGGGTAATTTCCGAGCCGGCCACCCGGGGAGTGGAGACCCTCAGGAAGATGTTACTTCCTGAGAGTTAAGGCGACGACGTTTTCCACGTGCTGCGTGTGGGGAAACATGTCGACGGGGCGTATCGCTTCGACATCATATTTCTCATGCAGCAGGGCGAGATCACGCGCCTGAGTGGCGGGATTGCAGCTCACATAGACTATCCTCCCGGGCTCGGCATCGAGAATCACCTTGACCACGTCCTCGTGCATTCCGGCGCGAGGGGGATCGACAATCATCACGTCGGGGCGACCATGCTCGGCGATAAAGCCGGCTGTCAATACGTTTTTCATGTCGCCGGCATAGAACTCGGTGTTGGTCAATTCGTTGACTTCGGCGTTGACCTTTGCGTCGGCCACCGCTTCGGGTACATATTCAATGCCTATCACGTGCTTTACGCCCCGGGCGAGGAAGCAGGCGATGGTGCCGGTTCCGGTGTATAGGTCGTAGACAAGTTCGTCGCCCTTAAGCCGGGCGAAGTCGCGTGCCACGCTGTAAAGCCTGTGGGCCTGAAGGGAATTGGTCTGGTAGAACGACTTCGGGCCGATGCGGAAGCGGAGACCTTCCATTTCTTCCTCGATGTAGTCACGTCCTGAATAGGTCAGAATCTCCTGATCGCCTATTGTATCGTTGACCTTAGTGTTGATCACGTAGAGGAGCGAGGTTATTTCCGGGAAATTCTCCTTCACGGCATCGAGCAGTTCCTTGATTCTATCGGGATCGTCCTCGCCGAATACCATCACCGCCATTACCTCGCCTGTCGAGGCGATGCGTATCATCAGCGTGCGCAGGAATCCGTGTTGCTCCCTGAGGTCGTAGAATGTATAGCCGTGACTCTTGCCGAAGTCCTTGATGAATAGCCTCAGGCGGTTGCCGAGATCATCCTGGAGGTGGCAGCGGTTGATGTCGAGGACCTTGTCAAACGCTCCCGGAATATGGAATCCGGCAGCGTCGCGGTCAGGAAATACCTCGCCTGAGCGCATCTGGTCGTATGTGAGCCATTTTTTGTTGGAGAACGTGTACTCCATCTTGTTGCGGTATTCCCAGATGTTTTCCGAGCCGAGGATGGGCGTGATTTCGGGGATGGGAATCTTGGCTATGCGGGTCATGGCGTCCTCCACGAGCTGCTGCTTGGTCTTGAGCTGATAGCTGTAGGGCAGGTGCTGCCACCGGCAACCGCCGCAGAGGGTGAAATGCTCGCAGCGGGGCTCCACGCGCAGGTCGGACGGGCGTGATATACGCTCGATGTGACCCTCGGCGTAGTTGCGCTTCTGCCGGTCGATCTGCACGTCGGCCACGTCGCCGGGCGCTCCGAAAGGGATGAAGACTACCATGTCGTTGACGCGCGCTATGGCATTGCCTTCGGCGGCAACTGCGGTGATTTCCACGTCGGTGAGCAACGGACGCTCTTTCTTTTTTCTTGCCATAATTATATCAAGGGATAGGAGGTTTTTAGAACTGGAAATATATAAACGGCGCCACTTCCTCGCTCATGAACTGGATGACGAGCTGCACCACGATCAGAAACACGATCAGCTTCACCACCCACGGCGAGCTGACGAACTGCCGCCCCAGATTGTCCCACAGTGTCTCGGGCAGGGCATGGGCGATGATTATTACAGCCATCATGACGACCCACGTGAGTCGCGTCTCGATGAAAGGGACGATACATTCAGGCTGGAAGTTGGTAAATATATTCTTGATTATCAGCCATGAGTCGGTCCACGAGTCGGCGCGGAAGAATACCCACAGCAGGGAGACGAAAAGCATTGTCAAGGTCCATGAGGCTGCTTTTACGGCCACATTGTCGGGCAGGCGGTCGAGCCACGGGCGGCAAGCCTTGTGCACCGCAAGTCCGGCACCATGGAGGGCACCCCAGAACACGAATTTCCACGCCGCGCCATGCCACAGGCCGCCTATCAGCATGGTCAGGAAATTGTTGATGTAGGTGCGTAGCGTGCCCTTGCGGTTGCCACCGAGGGGAATGTAGATATAGTCGCGCAACCACGACGAAAGGCTTATGTGCCAACGGTGCCAGAACTCGGTGACATTGGTGGACTTGTAGGGGAAATTGAAGTTGGGTGTAAGCCTGAAGCCCATTATTAGCGCCAGTCCGATAGCCATGTCGCTGTAACCCGAGAAGTCGCAGTAGATCTGCATGGTGTAGCCGATCACTCCCATCAGTGATTCAAAGCCCGTGTAGCCCGTTGGCGACATGAATATCAGGTCATTGTATTGAGCGATATAGTCGGCTATCAGGGCCTTTTTCAAAGTGCCGAGAATAATCATCCACAGTCCTGCATAGACCTCCCGGGTTGTGGCCCGGCGGTTTTCGCGTATCTGTGGCAGGAAGTAGTCGGCCCTCACGATCGGGCCTGCCACGAGTGCCGGGAAAAACGACAGGAAAAACACATATTCCAGCCACGTCGGCGTGGGGGCCACCCGGCCCCTGTACACGTCGACGATATAACTGATTGATTGGAAAGTATAGAATGAGATACCGACGGGGAGAATAATGTCGAGGGGCTGAAAGTTGCCTTCGACCATGGCGTTCCAGTTCCAGAGAAAGAAGTTGGCGTACTTGAAATAGGCGAGAATCCCTGTCGAGGCTACTATCGACAGGATCATGCACGCCCGCCGCTGCCAGGTCTCCTTCAGCTCCACGAGCAGGCGCGACAGAGTCCAGTCGAGAAGCGAAGTGGCGGTAAGGAGCAGGAAGAAAATGCCGCTCGACTTGTAGTAGAAATAAAGGCTGAAGGCGGTGACGAAAACGAGCATCTGCCACCGGCGTTCTTTCAGCAGGGAGTAGACGGGGATAAACAGGATGAATAGCGCCCAGAACAGTCCGCTTGAAAACAGCATGGGACTCTTCGGGTCGTGGCTGAGCAGGTCGAGGATATTGCGCGCTACGGTTTCCACAGTTACTTCTTGCGGCGGGGTGGCAGGGGTGACTTGAGCGGCTGCAGCACGGTGACCGATGCCGGGCGCGCTTTCAGTTCACCGGGGTTCTCCATCAGGATAGGGTGGGCGCCGTGGAGAGGCATCCAGCGGGCGATGCTGTCCATCCATTTCGCCGCTGAGGCATGGGTGGGGTGTGCGCCATCCTTGGCGCGGTCAAAGTGCATCCCGTCGCTCTTGAAATAGCATCCCTGCGGCACGTTGCGCGCAATCATGGCGTTGATTCCGGTGTCGCGTTTCCAGTTGGGCGGTCCGATCCACAGGTAGGGGGTGTCGCCAAGCTGATCGAGGAAATACCTGAGCATGTCCTCGCGCTTCTCGGCGATATTGTCAACGAAAAGCTCGTTGGCACCTAAGGAAATGAACACAAATGTGGGCTTGAACCGCTTCATGTATACCCTCAGTGTGTCGCAACAACCCCAGTAGGCGGTCGTTGAGCTGTACCAGATCACGGAATTAAGTGTGTGGCCATTGGCTGCTGCATAGGCTGCCAGCCTCGGATTCAACCCTTCGAGCATCGAGTCGCCGATAATCAGGATGCGCTGGGCCGACGAGTCTACATCGTGGGAAAGTGTGTCGGGTAGCGCGGGCATTATGGAATCGACCGATAGATGGGATGACGGTTGTCGCGTCAGCCTGTCGGCGATGCCCGATGTGCGCAACTGTAGATCACCGATCATTACAGGCTCGAAAGCCGAGGCTCCTGCCACGAGGGCAAATGCCACGGTAATCAGACACCAAAACGCTATGTATTCATTCCTTCGGTTCATTCTCGCTACAAAATTAGGGATTTTTTCCGAGAAACCGGCAATGAATCACCGCTAATTTGCCATCGCGGCCACCGCTTCAGCAGCTACCGGCGATATTCTTTGACTGAATCAATTTGCAGGCCCGAAATAGCGGATATTATAAAGATATGGAGTAACTGCGCTGATCTCAGATATAAATCCGGCTTCCGATGCCACAACAAGATTAACCTCACTATCGACAGGCAAACCTAAAAGCATAGGCATTTGAACGGCTTTACCCCATTGGGCGGAGACGGGATCATCGGAGCCAAGTACAAAGAAAGTGGCATCTTGCGTCTCAGAATTGAGATTGCCTTGACCATTGGGGAGGACGCCATTCTCCAAATACGGGAGAAGATTATAACGCATATAGCGGAAATAAATCTTTTCTCCTTCCTTAGCTGAGGATTCCTTACCTTTCTTTACGACCTGCATATATATTGTGCCCTCAGGATTCAACTTATAGAAAGGTGCGACCGATCCGACTTGAATATCATCTGTTGCCGGCAGCTTATCTATTACGTCGAACTTTGACAGATACTTCCGCATTGCTCGTTGCTCGGTCTTCTTCAAATCTTCCAAGGTGCATGGATTTTGGGAAATGGTAATTTCTCCTGACTGTGACTGACTGCCTTTGAAAACGGTGAATCCTACTCTACCAATTCGAGCGACACTTCCGTCAAGGGCACTCACGTCAATTCTGAAATGGTTCGGAATGGTGGTGGAAATAGAAATTGAAAGCCACTCGGGGATATTGTCAGAAATAGTATAAGTATCAAAGTCACCAATTATTCCTATGTCGATATACCGCGCATAACCATTGATGGTTACTTCAATAGAATGGCTGCCCATTGCAACCTCGGCATCGGCCGTAGTGCCTAAGGTGAGATGGAATAAATCATCAGGTTCATCGCTATTGCAACCTGTCAATAAAATACAGGTAATGAACAGGCCGATTATTGAAAGTTGTTTCATTTTTTAAGTCCAATTTCCGGCTCGAAGGTGAATGCAAGGATTCAGAAGCCTGCGAGCCGGAGTGAAATAATTTAAATAATTTAAATAATTGGAGGATAGTGACTTTACTTGATGTTGCCGCCTGAGGAAGTGCGGGTGGAAGGAGAGGGGCACTTGAGAGATGAGCGGACGATGGTGGCACCCGACGATGCTCCGAGCGAGGCTACCGAAGCGTCGCCCGAGAGGACTATTTTGGCACCCGACGATGCCTCGGCTGCAATGTTGACGACCGAGAGTTTTGCAAGTTCCACATCTGCGCCCGACGAAGCCAGAACGGAAATATTGTTGGCGTCAACACGGTTGGCCTCGAAATCGGAGCTTGACGAGCAGCTCACGGCGAGATTGTCGCTCTTCAATGTCCTGATTTCCACTTCGGCACTTGACGAGACGTTGAATCCGGCCTTGGCAGCCGTAACGACGGCAGCCTCGATGTCGGCGCTCGACGATGCGTTGACGTCAATTGATGTTGCAATCAAAGTGTTGATGTCGACATCGCCGCTCGAAGATGCGGTGATTTTCATTTCCTTGCATGTGATATTCTTGAAATTGACGTCGCCGCTCGACGATACGTTGGCACTTACAGTGGCGCTCTGATTGGAAAAGTTGCTTTCGAGAACGACCTTGCCCGCCGAGGAAGCGGAGTAACCTGAGGGCAGCGGTCCGGAATAAACGATCGAGAGATTCTTGTAACGTTTGCCGAGGTCAATGCCTTTGCGAGACTTTTCTTTTACTGACGTAGAGACGGCAAGAGTATTACCGGTTAACGTGACGGTGATCTCGTCGACTATCGCTTTATCATCGCCGGTCACAGTGACTGTGGCAGGTGCCTGGCCGTCGCGCACCTGTATGGTGAGGCCGCAGTTGATGCTCAGCGCTTCAGGATTCTTGGGGATGTTGACCTTGCGGGTAGCGGCTGAGAGCGAAGTGATTGATAAAGCTGCAATGATTAAAGAGAGAAAAATACGTTTCATGAGGATTATGATTGGGTTGAAAAAAAGAATTTTCGGCTTTTATAATATTTGACACGCGTAATCCGAAAAAGTTACATCCCCACCCAAAAAAAATCTTTTTCCGTGCTCCGCGAGCCGAGATTATTTCGGTTTTATTCGGCTTGAAAGTTCATAATTCTTTTGGAATATAAAAAAGTAATACTAATTTTGTCAAAAATTGACAATGTGTATATGAGACTATTTGAGGTAATAAGGAATCGCCGGACACAGTTACAATTTGCACAAAAGCATGTTGCGACTGCATTATCCATTGACATCCCTATGTATAGCCGTTATGAACGGGGTGTACGTCCGATACGTGAGGAGTTATTGCCTGCCCTTGCATCGGTGCTTGACCTTGAATACTCTGAATTGCGAAACCTGTGGCTCGCCGAAAAGATTTATACGGTTGTAATTGAAGAATCAAATGCAACTGAAATTCTCGATATTGTCACATCTAATATAACCGGTAAGAATCGATAATACATGAACACACCCGCATATCTCGGCCTGATAAAGAAGTATGATCTTCTTGAAGTTGAAAAGGCAATGGTTTTGCATTATGCCGAACTGAATGGCATCGACTTCGCCTGTTCAGATATATCTTCCAAGTATTTAGATGGTTTCAAACCATCTAATGAATTACGGGAGGCAGTAAAATCATTAGGAGCGTATACAATTGAAGATTTATCGGTTGCCTTTGAGCAATTGATGCCTGCGGGAGACAGGATTATCAACGGGGCTTTCTTTACTCCGGCGTATATAGTTGATTACATAATTGAAAATATCGCACCCGGCAATGATGAAACCGTTGCGGATATAAGTTGCGGTTGCGGCGCATTTCTATTGGGTGCTATCAGGTACTTCTCAAAAAATCATAACCGAAATATTTCCGAGGTTATAAGAAAGAATATAGTCGGAGCTGACATTTTTGATTATAATGTAAGGCGCGCCAAAGTGCTGATTTGCTTACATGCGCTTAAATGTGGCGAAGTTGTCAGCTTTGATGATATCAATATTTGTTGCTGTGATTCCCTTAAGTATGATTGGAAACATAAATTTGACTGTATTGTGGGAAACCCTCCGTATGTCAAGTTTCAGGACATGGATGAAGGTACAAGAGAGTATCTGATTAAAAATTGGTCTACAACTTCGTTTGGAACATTTAATCTGTATTTTGCATTTTTCGAGCAGGGCTTTAACCTCCTTAAAGAAAAAGGGAGATTGGGCTACATTACCCCTAATAACTATTTCACATCATTGGCCGGTGAAAGTCTGAGATCTTATTTTCAAGGTCTTCAATGTATATATAATATTATTGACTTTAGTGCTGTCAAGGTTTTTGATGTTCAGGCTTACACGGCAATGACGTTTATCAATCGTGATAAGAACGATTATATCTTATATGACAGAATAAAGGAGAATCAGACGCCAGCAGATTTTCTTAAGGAAATTTCATTGTCGGCCAATTCTTATTTATGTCTTGATAAGAAAAAATGGAGATTGTTATGTGGCGAGGAACATATTAATATTAAACAAATTGAGTCGGTCGGCAGGCCGATAGGTGAATTATTTAATATCTGCGTAGGGATTGCCACGCTCAAAGATGATCTTTATTCTTTCATTCCTTCGGCCGATGATGACAGTTACTATTATTTTTCACGAGGCGACAGTCATTGGAAAGTAGAAAAAGAGATAACACGGTCGACCGTGAAAATTTCTGACATGAAGTGTCAGGAGGACGTGGTCAACAACCGCCGTCATTTTATCTTTCCCTACAAGTTGAAGAACGGTAAAATGGAAGTTGTACCCGAGGATGAGATGAAGTCGCAATTCCCTTGCTGTTATGAATATCTGTTATCGGTCAGAGATGTTTTGGCCAACAGGGGAAAGGGGAAGCATACCTATACACCCTTTTACAGTTACGGAAGGACGCAGGGCCTTAACCGTACAGGAATTAAAATCTATACACCAACCTTCAGCAAGACTCCGCGCTTCCTTGTTGACAAGAATACAAGTAGTTTGTTTACTAATGGTTATGGGATTTTCCTTCGAGAAAATGCCGGTAATCTATTTGACTCTCATCCTCTTGCCACGGTGGATAATTTAGATGTCATCCAGAAAAACCTGAACTCCGATGTGATGAACTACTATATTACCGCTACCAGTGTGGCAATCGAAGGAGGCTACCCTTGCTATCTGAAAAACTTCATAGAGAAATTCACCATTCCATATTTGGAAACCTTTCAGATTCAAGAAATAAGGAATATCACCGATAAGCGGGAACTCAATGATTATTTAGAGAAGATTTATCATATACAACTTCCACGTCCAAACCTTTGCTCATAGATCATCAGAAGCTCTTTTGTAAAGGTCGGGAAATTCATGTTGTCAATACAGGCCGTCGTATCGGCGGGTAACAGGTTGTCAGCAATCAACTCAGCGGTTGTATTGTATATCTTGGGTTGCGGACGGTTGAAATCCACTATCAGCAGGCATACTCTTTCATACTTGTATTCTTCTCCTTTAAATCCATTGTTCACGCTTACTTGCCGATTGTTCAAGGCATTGAACGATAGGATATACTTTTCAAGATGGCTGGAAATATTCTTCTTGCGTTTAAACTTTACTGTTTTGTCCTTTGCACTCTCATTGTCATATTCATATACCGGAATCATGTAGACTTCTCCCAATACCATCTTCGGGCATCGGAGATGAAGATTCAAGGCATCGGCAAAAGTCCTTTCATAAAGTGTGTAGAAATGCTTTGTAGTGCTGCTTAATTGACTTCTTACATTCACGGATAATATTCTCTCCGTCAACTGTAATCCGAAAGAGTCGGTCTTTCCTTTCAGTATTCCGTCAAAGGTCAACTTTTCTTGGCGTTTGACATAGTTTCCAGGCATTATGCAGATGTCTTGATCTTTAAATTTGAAGAAACCTGCTAATTTCAGTTCTCCGGCATGTTCGTTACATGCGGGAAAGATAAGGTTGCCGTCAACACCTTCATTAATGAATGATGCCTTGACGGCATCATGTAAAAGACCTATGGGAATCTGAGTCTTGATAAGATTGTTTTTTGCCTGCGCTCCACCGGTCACAATGGCTCGTTCTATCAATTCCTTGATTTTATTTACGGCTTCTTGTATAGTAAGCATATTTTTATTCAAATAATGTTTTTAGTTCTATTTCAAGAGCGTCAGCCAATCTCTTGAGATTGCTCAGAGTAATGTTTCTCTCGCCACGTTCAATCATGCCGATATACGTGCGATGAAAGCCGGCACGAAAAGCAAGTTCTTCTTGGGATATTCCAAGGTCTTTCCGCAGCTTTTGCACTTTCTTGCCGAATACTGAAAGGAAGTCCTGATTGTTTCTCATTTGCTAATTATTGTCGGCAAAAATACTTATAAGTCGTTATGGTTACAACATACAATAATTAGCAAAATTTTTATATCTCATTGTTACTGAGTTGAAGTACAAGGACACTGCTGATGCATACGGGGGGTGAGGATAGTTTTGCGGTCTCGAAATTTCTGCTTAACTTTGTGGCTCAAAACATAACGACTGAAACATGGATCGCAAAGTAAGAGTAAGATTTGCCCCGTCGCCGACGGGTCCGTTGCATATAGGCGGAGTGCGCACCGCCCTCTATAACTACCTTTTTGCCCGCCGTCACGGCGGCGACATGATCCTCCGTATCGAGGACACTGATTCCCACCGCTTTGTGCCCGGAGCCGAGGAGTATATCAACGAGGCTCTCAACTGGCTCGGAATCAAGATCGACGAGGGAGTGAAGGAGGGGGGAGCCTACGGTCCCTACAAGCAGAGCGAGCGCCGCGACATCTACCGCAAGTATGTCAAGATACTTCTTGACGCCGGCAAGGCTTACATAGCTTTCGATACTCCCGAGGAGCTTGAGGCAGCGCGCGCCGCGACGCCCAATTTTCAGTATGACGCGTCGACGCGCATGAATATGCGCAACTCGCTCAGTCTTCCCGCCGATGAGGTGAAGCGGCTGATTGATGAGGGAACTCCCTATGTGGTGAGGTTCCTTATCGAGCCGGGCCGCGACGTGGAAGTCAATGACCTGCTTCGCGGCAAGGTGGTGATCAACTCGTCGATCCTCGACGACAAGGTGCTTTACAAGAGTGCCGATGATCTGCCCACCTATCACCTGGCCAACATCGTGGATGACCACCTTATGGAGGTTACTCACGTGATACGCGGCGAGGAGTGGCTCCCTTCAGCGCCTCTCCACGTGCTGCTGTATGAGGCCTTCGGCTGGGCCGATACAAGGCCCGATTTCGTGCACCTGCCGCTGCTGCTGAAGCCTGACGGCAAGGGCAAGCTCTCCAAGCGCGACGGTGACCGGCTCGGATTCCCCGTATTCCCGCTCGAATGGCATGACCCTGCAAGCGGAGCCGTGTCGGCCGGATACCGCGAGAGCGGCTATCTGCCCGAGGCCGTGATCAATTTCCTCGCTCTCCTGGGCTGGAATCCGGGCGACGACAGCGAGATGATGTCGATGGATGAGCTTATTGATAAGTTCTCGTTTGACCACTGTTCACGTTCAGGGGCGAAGTTTGCTTTCGACAAGGGCCGCTGGTTTAATCACGAGTATCTCCAGAAGATGGACAACGCCCGGCTCGCCGAGCTATTCGTGCCCGTGCTTGAGAAGCATGGCGTGGATGTGACAAAGTTTTCTCCCGAATATATTACCCGGGTGGTGGGACTTGTCAAGAACCGCATCAATTTCGTGGCCGACCTGTGGGATCAGGCCAAGTTCTTCTTCGTCGCTCCTGAAGAGTATAGCGAGAAGGATATCAAGAAACGCTGGAAAGAGGATACTCCCGCCATCATGGAAGAGCTTGTGGAGCAACTCGCCGCCCTTCCCTCGTTCAAGAGCGAAGAAGCCGAGCACGAGATTCTCGACTGGGTTGGCGACAATGGTTATCACCTCGGTAATGTGATGAATGCGTTCAGGCTCACTCTCGTGGGCGAGTGCAAGGGCCCGCACATCTTTGACATAACCGAACTTCTGGGCCGCGAGGAGACTATCGCGCGCATCAAGCGCGGCATCGAGACCATCAAAGCCTGAGTACTTTTTTCAGAGGCATGACTCCGCTATATAATTTCGCAATACGTCTTTACGGTCTGGGCGTGGCTATTGCCGGGAAGACCGGCAATGTCAAGGCTGCCAAGATGGTGGCCGGACACCGCGACACTTTCTCCATTCTTGAAGGAAAAATCGAGAAGGGACGACCGTATATATGGATTCATGCCGCTTCGCTCGGAGAGTTTGAGCAGGGTCGCCCCCTGATCGAGCGCATCCGCTCGACGATGCCCGACGTGGGTATCGTGCTTTCGTTCTTCTCGCCCTCGGGTTACGAGGTGCGCAAGAATTACGATAAGGTCGATGCCGTGGTCTATCTTCCTTTCGACACTCCGTCGGCTGCCCGGCGGTGGGTAGAGACGGTCAACCCGGTCATGGCTGTATTTGTCAAATACGAGTTCTGGGGCAACTATCTCACCACCCTCGCCCGTCACAACATTCCCACTTATCTCATATCGGCAATTTTCCGTCCCGGGCAGATATTTTTCCGACCCTGGGGCGCGGAGTTCAGGAAGATACTCCGCTGCTTCACCACGATTTTCGTGCAGGACGAGAACTCGCGCCGGTTGCTCGAAGGTATTGACGTGACCAATGTAGTGGTTGCGGGCGACACACGGTTTGACCGCGTGACCGACATCATGAAGACTACCCGACGCGTGGAGGCGATAGAGCGACTGATTGCCGGCGACCGCCCGACGGTGGTTTTCGGCAGCAGCTGGCCTGCCGATGAAGAGCGGTATATACCGTGGCTCAAGGCTCATCCCGAAGTCGTGGCCATAGTGGCTCCTCATGAATTTGACGTAGCGAGACTCGAAAAGCTCCGCAGGGAACTTTCCATCAATCCCGGCGACACAGTGATGCTTTCGGAAATCACTCCGGAGACTGACCTTGGCAAAGTGAGGGCTGTGATAGTGGATTCATTCGGGTTGCTGTCGAGCCTTTACCGATACGGCCACATGGCCTACGTGGGAGGCGGTTTCGGTGTAAGCATCCACAACATCAACGAGGCAGCCGTCTATGGGATCCCTGTCATCTTCGGGCCACGACATCAGAAATTCCGTGAAGCCTACGGGCTGATCGGCTGCGGCGGGGGATTCTCGGTGAACTCAGCCGACGAGCTCTCGGCGGTTGCCACCAGGCTGCTGACCGATGATGAAGCACGCAGGCTGGCATCACGCGCCGCCGGCCAATATATACACGACAACCTCGGCGCGACCGACAAGATTTTCTCCCATCTCTTTCCTCAACAGTCATAAAATCCTTAATCTCACTTTCTTGATACCATGTTGAAAGCCGGAATCATAGGCGGCTCAGGATATGCCGCCGGCGAATTGCTCAGAATCCTCATAAATCACCCCGACGTGATAATTTCGTGGGTCAACTCCCGGACGGTTGCCGGTATGCGTGTATCTGACGTTCACCCGGGTCTGATAGGCGAGACCGACATGGTGTTTACGTCAGATGTAGATCTTGACAATATCGACGTGCTTTTCTGCTGCCGTCCGGCCGGAAAGACAAGGGAATTTCTTGAGACTCACGATATCCCCGAGGGCCTCCGCATTATTGATCTCGCCCGCGATTACCGCCTTGAAAGCCCTGATCATGACTTTGTCTACGGTCTGCCCGAACTGAACCGCAAGCCTATGGTGCGCGGTGCCCGCCACGTGGCCAATCCCGGGTGCATAGCCATGGCAATTGAGCTTTCGCTTGCGCCGCTTGCCAAGAACATGCTCCTCAACAGCACGATACATTCCACCGTCGTAACCGGTAGCACTTCGGCAGGTGCCGAGCACAGGCCGTCGTCACACTACTCCTGGCGCAACGACAACATGGTGGTATACCGCCCGTTCTCCCATCAGCAACTTCCCGAGATACGCCAGACGCTTCTCGCCATGCAGCCGAGTTTCAATGTAGACATCAATCTCATCCCCATGCGCGGCCCGTTCTCGCGCGGCATAATCGCCGTGACTTATCTTGACTGTCCCGTGAGCCTGGAGGAGGTGATAAAACTGTATGACGATTACTATGACGACCACAATTTCACGTTTATCTCGTCAAAGATTCCTGACCTGAAGGATGTGGTCAACACCAACAAGTGTATAATTCACCTCGACCGCATCGACGGTAAGTTACTCATAACCACCGTTATCGACAATCTGCTCAAAGGCGGAGCCGGCACTGCCGTGCACAACATGAACCTTCTTTTCGGACTCCAGGAAACCACCGGGCTGACCATGAAAGCCTCGGCCTACTGATCAATCATGAATCATTCGCTCAACAACAAGGATATAGCACAGTTTGTAAGGTACCTGATCGTGGGCTGCCTGAACACCCTCGTGACCTTGGCCGTAATCTACGTCTGCAAGTCATGGCTCGGAGTGAACCTGTGGGTGTCAAACGGATTAGGCTATATCGCGGGAGTCATCAACTCGTTCCTGTGGAACAAGATATGGGTATTCCGGACGGCCTCGACCGGTTACCGCGGCGAGATGCTGAGGTTTGCCATAGGATTTGGCGTATGTTATGCCATTCAGTTTGCCGTGACGTGGTGCCTTAACCGGATGATTGGCCACCTGGAGTGGGACCTTACATCGTCCTTCACCATCAGCGGCTATGGTATCGCCACGATAATAGGCATGGGAGTTTATACCGTGGCCAATTTCATCTACAACCGCCTTATCACTTTCCGCGCATCATGAATCACGCCCACGGCGCGCTGCAATAAAAACAGCTGCGCCGTGATCGATGGATCACGACGCAGCCTATCGGAAAATCAAGTGTTAGCTGTCAGTCAGTTATCATGAGAGGTCCTTGGATATTGCAACGATGCGGAGATCGCAGTCGGCTATGAAACGCATTATGTTGGTCCTTTCCTCGGAGGGAAGCACGTCTTCCTCAATGCGTCGCAGGGCGTTGAACACCGATGTGCCTGTCTGGTAAATGTGGCGGTAGGCTTTGGCGATTTCAGTGATTGTGTCGTCGGAGAAGCCGTTTTTCGACATCACCTTGGCATTGACACCGAAATAAGCCGTAGGGTTGTGGGCCATGATCACGTAGGGAGGCACATTGCTGCCGATACGGCAACCGCCTTTTACCACTACCCAGTCGCCGATGCGGCACCGCTCGTGGACGATAGCACCGGAGGAGAGGATAGTGTTTTCACCCATCTCCACTTCACCGGCAACCGACACGCCGTTGCCTATCACGTCGTTACCTTTCAGGTGGGTGTCATGACCTACATGTGAGTTGGCCATGAGGAAACAACCGTCGCCGATGCGTGTGCCGCCTTCGGGGCTGATGCCGCGGTTGATTATGACGTTCTCGCGGATAGTCACGTTATTGCCGATAAAGCAGTAGGTGAAACCGCCTTTCCAGCGGAAGTCCTGAGGGTCAGCGCCCACTATCGCGCCTTGAAACACTGAGCAGCCGCTACCCATGCGGGTACCGCGCACGATGCTCGCGAAGGGGCGGATGACGCAGTTGTCGCCGATTTCCACATCCTTGTCGATGAATGCAAACGGATGGATGGTGACATTCTCGCCGATCTTGGCCGAGGGGTCGATATAGGCTTTGTCGCTAATCATAGTTTTTCGGGGATTTAAGTTTGGAATCATAAATGGGTGAATCAGCGGCCTCCGCCGAGCGACTGGTAGAGGTTGATGACGGCCTGAGAGGCGGTGAGGTTGGATGACACCTGCCCGAGCTGAGCCTGAAGCAACCCCTGCTGGGCGGTCAGCACTTCAAGATAGGAAGTAGATCCGCCGTAGAGCATGAGTTCGGTTGTGTAGTCGACCGACTTGGTGAGCTCCTCTACCTGCACGGCGAGGTATTTCTGCTTCTCGACAGCTTTTTCATACACTGTCATGGCGTTGCTGACCTCGGCTGCGGCACTCATTATCGAGTACTCGAAGTTGTTGAGGGCCTGCTGCTGGGTGGCCTTGGCTGCTTTGAGACGGGCTATGTTCTGGCCGCGGGCAAAGAGCGGAGCCGTCAGGCTTCCGGCAAGCTGCAGGAACCAGTCGCCGGGATTCTTGATGAAAGAGCCGAGAAGGTTGGTGAAGCCGCCGTTGGCGGTGATGGATAGGCCGGGGTAGAAGGCTGCGCGGGCCGATGCCGTAGAATAATAGGCTACGGCGAGGTTCATCTCAGCAGCCTGCACGTCGGGACGGGCGGCGAGGGCGGTCATAGGGATTGCTCCGGTGTATTCTACCGGTGCGGTAATCGACGCATTGGCGGGGATGTCCCACTTCTGAGGCATCACATTCATCAGCAGCGAGAGGGTGTTGTTGAGATGATGCACCTGGGCTTCAAGATCGGTGATAGAGCCGAGTATGCTGTAATACTGGGCATTGCTCTGCACTACCGCGCTCTCGTTGAGTCGTCCGGCTTCCTTGAGGTCGCGCATCACCTGCACGCTCTGTTTCCAGAGTCCGGCAGTTGTGCGGGAGATTTCGAGCTGGGTGTTGAGAGCCGAGAGGGAGTAGTAGCAGTTGGCCACTCCGGCGATAATCTGGGAGCGGACAGCTTGCTCGTAGGCCTTGGCCTGACGGTAGCCGGCTTCAGCTCCGCGCTTGGAGTTGAGGAGCTTGCCGAATATGTCGACTTCCCAGCTTACGGCCAATGGTATCTGATAGCTCCATGAGAGCGCGCTGCTGGCGTAGGACACGCCGGCGCCGTTGGGAGCAAGTGCTACCGAGGGAAGATAGCTCAGGCGGGCGCCGAGCATCTGGGCGTGGGCCATGTCGACGTTGAGCTTGGCATTGGCCAGATCCTTGTTGTTTTCAAGGGCGCCGTTGATGAGGTCGACAAGCACGGGGTCGGTAAACACCTGCTGCCACTTCAGGTTGCCGAAAGCCTGGGAGTCAGTCTGCTGCTCAAGGGCTGCGGCATATTCCTTGACGAGAGCGGAGTCGACGTTGTCAACGTCATATTTCTTATAGATCCCACAGCCGTTGAGCACTGAGAGGCTCAACGATGCTGCAAGGATAAGGGATATTTTTGATGATTTCATCGTAATGATAATTCAACGGATTTATTAACGTGAATACTGCTCGATTTCGCTTTCGATGCCTTGATTGTCAGTATCTTCCCACTTCAGGGGCTTGATGCGCTCCTGAATGTGCTGGAACACGACGAAGAGCGTAGGCACGATGAGGAGCTGCAGGATCATACCGATCAACATACCTCCGACTGATCCGGTACCGAGGGCGCGGTTACCGTTGGCACCGGCACCGGTGGCGAACATCATGGGGAGAAGACCGATGATCATGGCAAACGAAGTCATGAGGATGGGTCGCAGACGGGCTGCGGCACCGTCGATGGCGGCGTTGACGATCGACATACCGGTGCGGCGGCGCTCGACGGCAAACTCAACGATGAGGATGGCGTTCTTGGCCAGAAGACCAATAAGCATGATCAGCGCGATCTGCAGATAGATGTTGTTGTCGATGCCTGTCATGAGGGCGAAGATGAACGTACCCATAAGACCGAAGGGAATCGAGAGGATCACGGCCCAGGGGAGGACGTAGCTTTCATACTGAGCCGAGAGGAGCAGGTAGACGAAGAGAAGACAGAGACCGAAGATGACGGCCGTGGCTCCTGCCGATGAGTTCTGTTCCTCACGTGTCATACCCGAGAACTCGAAGCCGTAACCGGCGGGAAGGGTCTGGGCAGCGACGCGGTTGATGGCGGCGATAGCCTCACCCGACGAGAAGCCGGGGTTGGGCGAACCGGTGATCGAAATTGACTGGAACATGTTGAAGCGGTTGAGGAGGTCGGGACCGTACACGCGCTCCAGGGTTACGAAGTTGGACAGCGGGGCCATGCCGTTACCGTTTCTGACCTTGATGGAGTTGAGGGTCTCGGGGCTGACACGGGCATCGGGCGAAGCCTGCATCATCACGCGGTAGAGTTTACCGAAGCGGTTGAAGTTGGACACATACATACCGCCGTAGTAACCCTGCAGCGTGGTCAGGATAGTGCTGGGTGAGATACCTGCCTGCTTGGCCTTGGCTACGTCCACGTCGACCATATACTGAGGGAACGTGGGGTTGAACGTGGTGTAGGCCATCTGGATTTCAGGCTGAGCGTTGAGCTGGGCGAGGAATCCCTGCACGATGGCAAAGAACTCGTTGATGTCGCCACCGGTCTTGTCCTGCATCTCGATCGAGAAACCGTTGGTGACGGAGAAACCGGTGATCATAGGGGGCGCGAAGAACATCACGCGGCCATCCTTGACGCGCTGGGAGGTGAGATAGTAGAGCTGCTTGAGGATGTCGGTGGAGCTTTCGCCCTTTCCGCGCTCGCTCCAGTTGCGGAGGTTCATGATGAATGTACCGTAGGTGGGACCCTGACCGGCCACGAATGAGTAACCGTCGATCATGTTGCGGGTCTCGATGGCGGGAATCATGGCGCAGATCGAGTCGACCTGGGCAAGCACCTGACCGGTGCGCTCCTGGGAAGTACCCGGGGGCATGTCGATCACGGCAAAGAGTGTACCGGTGTCCTCATTGGGTACCATGCCGGTAGGAGTGCGGTTCATGAGCCACACGAGCAGTGCTATCGAGCCGGCCACTATGGCTGCCGAAGTGATCTTGTGGCTGATGAAGAACTGCACGAGGCGGCGGTAGATCTTGAGCACGCGGTTGTAACCCTTTTCAAATCCGGCGTGGAAACGGGGATTGAAGATGCCGAGCACGCCGAGCACGGCGCAGATGGATGCAATGACGAGCTTCAGGATATTCTCTGTGCTGTACCAGCCGAGAATCATAAAGAGGATTGCTGCTGCCACAAATACGGCGGTCAACAGCGGAGGCATAGGAATCGAGAGCGATTTCTTGTAACGCTTCTTGATGGCTTCGCCGGCGGCGGAATAGCTCTCGCTCAGGCGTTCCTTGAGCGAAGCGTCAGAGTCGTGGGCCTTGAGGAACACGGCGCAGAGCGCAGGCGAAAGGGTCAATGCGTTGATTGCCGAGAAGAAGATGGCGATGGCCATGGTGAGACCGAACTGGCGGTAGAATGTTCCGCTCGTGCCGGGCATGAACGACACCGGAATGAACACGAGCATCATGACGAGCGTGATCGATATAAGGGCCGAGGCGATTTCGTTCATGGCGTCGATGGAAGCGCGACGGGCACTGTGATAGCCCGCGTCGAGCTTGGCATGGACCGCCTCGACCACCACTATGGCATCATCGACCACAATCGCGATCGCAAGCACGATAGCCGAGAGGGTGATAAGGTTGATGGAGAACCCGATGAGATACATCACGAAGAATGTACCGATAAGGGCCACAGGGATGGCGATAGCGGGGATGATAGTGGAGCGGAAGTCCTGGAGGAAGATGTAAACCACGATAAACACCAGGATGAAGGCTTCGATAAGGGTGTGGATAACCTTTTCGATCGAGGCGTTGAGGAAGCGGTTCACGTTCATAGGGATAGAGAAGGCGAGACCCTTCGGGAGATCCTTCTCGGCCTGCTGCACGTAGGCAAGGATGTCGTTGATGGTCTGCGTGGCGTTGGAGCCGGGAGTCTGGAACGTCATTGCAGTTACGGCCACCTTACCGTTGAGGGCGGAGTGGAAACCGTAGGTCACACGTCCGAGTTCTACGTCGGCCACATCCTTGAGATAGAGTACTTCACCGTCGGTAGTGGCGCGCACCACGATGTTCTCGAACTCTTCGGGGGTCACGAGGCGTCCCTTATATTTCATAGTGTACTGGAAGGTCTGGTCGCCCTGTTCGCCAAACGCACCCGGAGCGGCCTCGATATTCTGCTCGGCGAGAGCTGCCGAAATATCGGTAGGCATCAGGCCATACTGCGCCATGACATCGGGTTTGAGCCAGATGCGCATGGAGTAGTCAGCACCAAGCACCATCACATCGCCCACACCCGACACACGCTGGAGGGCCGGCACGATGTTGATCTTCATGTAGTTCTCGATAAACTCCTCGCCATATTCGCCGGTCTCGTCATAGAGACACAAACCGAGAAGCATGGAGGTCTGGCGCTTCTGGGTGATCACACCCACTCGGGTGACTTCGGCAGGAAGAAGACCCTGAGCCTTGGCCACACGGTTCTGCACGTCGACGGCGGCCATGTCGGCGTCGCGACCCTGCTTGAAATAAATGTTGATCGTGGCCGAACCGGTATTGGTGGCGGTCGAGGTCATGTAGCTCATGTCCTGTGCACCGTTGATTGATTCTTCAAGAGGCGCGATCACCGAGTTGAGCACGGCCTGGGCATTGGCACCTTGATAAGTGGTGGTGACCGATACGGTAGGAGGCGCGATGTCAGGGAACTGCTGAACCGGGAGCGCCATCAGACCGATTAAACCGAGCAAGACGATGAAAATTGAAATCACCGTCGACAGCACCGGTCGATTTATAAAAGTATCAAGTTTCATTGCAAGTTATATGTTTGCGATAATCTTTTATGTGATAATGGATTACTCGGCAGCCGGAGTCTCGGTGGCGGGAGCTTCGGCGGGAGCTGATGCCGTGGCATCCTTGGGGCTGATGGTCATGCCGGGACGCACGGTCGTGCCGATGCCTTCGATGGCGATGCGGTCGCCGGGCTTGAGGCCCGAAGTCACGATAAAGTTGCGGCCGTCGTTCATGTCCTGAACGGTTACGGGGGTCTGCACCACTACGTTGGAGTCATTGACCACGTAGGCGAAGCGCAGATTCTGGAGCTCGGAAGTGGCGCGCTGGGGGATGGTGATGACTTCATTGCTGTAAGAGGGAAGCACGATGGAACCGGTCGAGCCGCTGCGGAGCACGCCTGAAGGGTTGGCGAAAAGTGCGCGGACATTGGAAGCACCGGTGGTGGGATCGATCACGCCCGATACGGTTGCGATCTTACCTTCGAGCGGGTAGATGGATCCGTCGGCCAGGCGCAGTTGCACGGCGGGAAGGGCTGCGATGGCAGCGTTGAGCGACTTGGCTCCGTTGCCCACGAGGTCAAGTGCTTCCTTCTCGGTCAGAGAGAAATAGGCGTAGACCTGAGAGTTGTCGCTGACGGTGGTCAACGGTTCTACCGACGAGGGTGACGCGAGCGAGCCTTCACGGTTGGGAATCGAACCTACCACGCCGTCGCTCGGGGCGGTGACAGTGGTATAGGCGAGGTTTTTCTGGGCGGTGACCAGAGCAGCCTGTGCGGTGGCAAGGGCAGCCTTGGCCTGAGAAAGCTGATTTTCGGCCATCTGCCATTCAAATTCGCTGATGATATTCTTGTCAAGAAGATGCTTCTTGTTGTCGGCTGTAAGCTGGGCGGTGTTCACGGCAGCCTGAGCGGAGTTTACCTGAGCGCGGGCCTGATCGACGGCAGCGTTGAACTGCACCTGATCAAGCGTGAAAAGCACCTGACCCTTGTGCACGTAGTCACCTTCATCCACATGAACCTTGGTGATGAAGCCGGTGACCTGCGGCCTGATGGCAATGTCAGTTTTACCCTTGATAGTGGCGGGGAAAGAGTTGTCGATACGTGTATCGGCCGAGGAAACCACCATTGTGGCGATTTCGGGAGCGGGTGCCTGACCGGCTTGCTGCTGCTGCCCGTTGCCCGAGCATGATGCAAGAATTCCGGTAGCGAGACCCAGACCTAAAACAGATACTGAGAGGAAATTGATTTTCATTGCTATATTATAAAACTATGTTATTTGATTGCAAAAGTGCATGTAGAAATTGCATATTGAGATGCAAAGTTACTCAATATGATGTTAAAAATCAGCATTAATGGCAAATTTTATGGGGAAATATGAAATAATTGCGCAGATTGTTCCCAAAATGACCAATGCCGAGGGCTTATATAATAAGAAAGTCATCCTCGTGACCGGGATGACTTTCATGGGGTAGGGTGAACAGAGGGTCTCGAACCCTCGACCTTCGGAACCACAATCCGACGCTCTAACCAACTGAGCTATGCTCACCATAATTGGCATTTGCGGTGCAAAGTTAATAACCCTTTTTTAATTATGCAAATTTTTTCAGTGAATTTTTTTTTCGGCGATTTTTGCGGAGGGGCGTTCCTTTCCAAAATGACTATATAAAATAACTATTGATGAACTATTAGCAGGAGAGCGTGTCTGTCACCGGGATTTTTGCTCGACAAGGTCTTCCATCTTCATGATTTCGTCGCGCAGGCGGGCTGCTTCGAGGAAGTCCATGCGCTTGGCGGCGTCGACCATCTCCACGCGTCGCTTGGTGATGAGGCGCTGCAATTCTTCGGCGCTCATGTAGCCTATCACGGGGTCGGCGGCAAGATTTACCTTGGTTGAGTATTCCTGCTCGTAAGGTACCGGGCGGGCTGCCGCACCGCGTTGCGAGGGAGCAGCCTTGGTGCCTCCCTTCTTGCGGGGAACTGCGGCTTCCTCCTCGTCGTCGATGCCGATGATGCGGTTGCGGGCCTTGACGATGGCCTGGGGCGTGATGCCGTGCTGCTCGTTGTAGGCAAGCTGGATGGAGCGGCGTCGCGCAGTCTCGTCGATGGTTAGCTGCATGGAATCGGTTATCTTGTCGGCATACATTATGACAGTGCCGTTGAGATTACGGGCGGCACGACCAACGGTCTGTGTCAGCGACCTGTGGCTGCGGAGGAATCCTTCCTTGTCGGCATCGAGGATTGCCACGAGCGACACTTCGGGAAGGTCAAGGCCTTCACGGAGAAGGTTGACGCCGATAAGCACGTCAAACACTCCGGCGCGCAGATCGTCGAGAATGCGGATGCGGTCAAGAGTCTCGACGTCGGAGTGGATATATGCTGTCTTTATGCGCAGTTTCGACAGGTATTCGTTGAGCTCCTCGGCCATGCGCTTGGTGAGGGTGGTGACGAGGACACGCTCGTTGCGCTCGATGCGCTCGTTGATTTCGTAGAGAAGATCGTCGATCTGATTGAGCGAGGGGCGCACTTCGATGACGGGGTCGAGCAGTCCGGTGGGACGGATTACCTGCTCCACCACAACACCTTCCGATTTTTCAAGTTCATAGTCGGCGGGAGTCGCGCTGACATACATCACCTGAGGCGTGAGCCGCTCGAATTCCTCGAATTTCAGCGGGCGGTTGTCGAGCGCGGCGGGAAGACGGAAGCCGTATTCCACCAGGTTGAGTTTTCGCGACAGATCGCCGCCATACATCGCCCTGACCTGAGGAATCGTGACATGACTCTCGTCGATGATGGTCAGGAAATCGTCGGGGAAATAGTCGAGAAGGCAGAAGGGGCGCATTCCCGGCTCTCGGCCGTCGAAGTAGCGGCTGTAATTTTCTATGCCCGAGCAGTGGCCCACCTCGCGGAGCATCTCCACGTCGTAGGTCACTCGCTCCAGAAGCCGCTTTGCCTCAAGTTCCCGCCCCTCGCGGGTGAGGAATTCCACCTGAGTGCCGAGGTCGAGTTCGATCTGCGCTATGGCGCTGCCCATGCGTGCCGGGGAGGTGACGAAAATGTTGGCCGGGTAGATCTTGAACTCGTCGTGAGAGCCGAGTGAAGCGTTGTTTTCGGAGCGGATTGTCTTGATCGATTCTATTTCATCGCCCCAGAAAGTGACGCGGACGGTGATTTCCTCGTAGGCGAGGCGTATGTCGACCGTGTCGCCCTTCACGCGGAAGTTGCCGCGGTTAAGCTCGATTTCATTGCGCGAGTAGAGAGAGTTGACGAGGTCGCGCAGGAACTTGTTGCGCGAGATCTTCTGCCCCTGGCGGATCTTGATCACATTTACTTCAAAATCCTCGGGATTACCCATACCGTAGAGGCACGACACGGAAGAAACCACAATCACGTCCTTGCGGCCCGACATGAGGGCTGAAATAGTGGCGAGACGGAGTTTCTCGATCTCGTCGTTGATCATAAGGTCTTTCTCGATATACTTGTCGACCGAGGGTATGTAGGCCTCAGGCTGGTAATAATCGTAGTAAGATACGAAATATTGCACCGAGTTCTCGGGGAAAAATTGCTTGAACTCGCTGTAAAGCTGTGCCGCAAGAGTCTTGTTGTGGCTGAGAATGAGTGTGGGCTTGTTGACGCGCTCGATGACATTGGCCATCGTGAACGTCTTGCCCGACCCGGTGACGCCTAAGAGAGTCTGAGCCGGATTACCCGCGATGACGCCGGCCGCAAGCGCGTCGATTGCTTGCGGCTGGTCGCCGGTGGGGCTGTAGGCTGATGCAAGTTTAAACTTCATTGTAGGAGATTCAGTTGTAACTTACAAAGTTACAAAAAATCCTCCGTAATTCCCGGCTCTCTAAGAATTTTTAACTCCCCGCTTGTCTAATTCCTTTGCTGCTCATATCTTATGCTTGTTGAGGGTAAAAACTGCTCCAGTTGAGAGTGTCGGTTGTGTTTTTAATAGGCAGGGGGCTATACAGCCAGTTTGAACCTTGCTGCAAAATCACGCCTCCGGCAAGCGGTTGTTCCGCTGTCGAGTTTTCAGCCATATATCGCAGTAGCGCATTGTGCTTGTCGGCTGCAAAAATATCGCTACCGGCACTCTTGGTGTCGAAAAGATATATATGACCGTTCTTCATGCGGATAACGAAATCGACATAGAAAAGAGCCTTTTCGCCACCCTCGCCTTTGTGATATTCAACGGCATAATTCGCCTTTCCGCTGTCTCCGTTCTTATACCACCAGTCAATATACTGCGAATTGGCTTCGAGGAATTTTACAAATTCCTTTTCAGGATTTGATGCGGAGTTAAGTTGAATGAACGGGAGCAATGCGTGGTTTTTACCCTCCGCCGGGTGGTTGGTGTCTGAATCATACACGCGCTTCTTCGGCACTTCCCACTCGTGTTCTTTATAAACGCGAGTGGCGGCAGCTCGGGCAGCGGCAATCTGACGCTTGCGAGCATACTTTTCGAGGGCGGTTTCGAGCAGACGGTCAAACTTGGGGCGGTTCTCGTGATATAGCACTACTTTCTTCGCATCGGTTTCGTAGATACCGAAGAAGTCGGCAATAAGTTCGGTAAGGAAGCTCGCAATCTTATCAGTGCGTCCTTTGCGCTCAAACTGATTGCCTTTGCCGTCGATGTAGGCAAGGAATACACCATCAATCTCGCCGGTGGTTCGGGCGAATTTCGCACGATCCACAGTGAGAGTCTGCA
>CAZJKU010000024.1:0-32802 GCA_964546905.1 uncultured Staphylococcus sp. | reverse complement strand
GGCGGTAGAAAGCGTTTGACTCGGCGGCGGTGGAGAATCCGGCATACTGGCGGATGGTCCAGGGGCGGAGAGGATACATAGCGCTGTACGGGCCGCGGAGGAACGGAGGAATACCTGAAACGTAGTTGAGGTGTTCGAGACCTTCGAGATCTTCCTTGGTGTAAACCGGTTTGACGGGGATGCGCTCGGGGGTGAGCCATTCTTCCCCGGTGGCCTTGGGTGCCTTGAAATCACCGAAGGCGTCTTTGACTATATCGATATGTTTGAAATCGGGTTTCATATTCAATTATTTAGGGATGAATGGGAGTGATTACTTGAGCAGACGGGCATTGAAATCCTTAAGGACATCGAGCACGTTGCAACGCACGTGGATGAAATCGTTGATGCCGAGGGCCTTGAGGTCGTCCATGCAAGCGGGAGCGCCGGCTACCACAAATTGTGCACGGCCGTCGAGATACTTGAACGCTGCAGGGGCGAGGTCGGCATACTCATCGTCGCTTGAGCAGAGCACCACCACGTCGGCACCCTTTTCGAGGGCAGCGTCAACACCCTGTTCCACAGTCTCGAAGCCGAGATTGTCGATGATCTCGTAGCCGGCACAGCCGAAGAAGTTGCTTGAGAACTGGGCGCGAGCGAGGCGCATGGCAAGGTTGCCGATAGTGAGCATGAACACCTTGGGACGGTTGGCTGCGGCCTCGGTGGCAAGACGGAGTGCCTCGAAATCGCTCGCTGCGCGCTTGGTGGGCAGGCCGGCTTCGGGAGCTTCCTCGCCGTGGGAGCATGAGCAGGGGAGTGCACCGTTGAGTTCCACGATCTTTTCTGATGCCATCTCGTTGATGTTGGGGTACTGGTTGGTACCGAGCAGGATCTCCTTGCGGCGGGCAACGTCGGTGTGGCGGCGCTCTGATGATTCACGCACTGCGGCCTGAACCTGGCCGTCGTTTACACAGGCGAGGAATCCGCCCTTCTCCTCTACGTCGAGGAAGAGCTTCCATGCTTCCTGACCGAGCGAAACGGTGAGGGTCTCCACGTAGTAGGAACCGCCGGCGGGATCCACCACCTTGTCGAGGTGGCTCTCTTCCTTGAGGAGGAACTGCTGGTTGCGGGCTAAGCGCTCCGAGAAATCGTCGGGCTGCTTGTAGGTCACGTCAAATGGAGTGGAGGTGATGGAGTCGACACCGGCGAGGGCTGCCGACATGGCCTCGGTCTGGGAGCGGAGCAGATTGACATGAGCATCATAGACGGTCATGTTGAAGCGCGAGGTGGCGGCGTGGGCCATCATCTTGCAGCTGTCAAGGCTCTCAGGCTTGTACTGGTCCACGATCTGAGCCCAGAGCATACGGGCAGCGCGGAACTTGGCCAGCTCCATGAAGAAGTTTGACGAGATATTCATGTTGAACTTGATGCGGCGGGCCACTTCATCCACAGAGCGGCCTGCCTCGGTGAGAAGGGTGAGCCACATGTTGCCCCAAGCCATGGCATAGCCGAGCTCCTGATAGATAAATGCACCGGCATTGCTGAGCATCACGGAGTCAACGGCGAGAACGCGCAGATTGTCCACATCCTTGACCGTGTCGAGCAGCTTGCAGGCCATTTCGGTGATATTGCCGGGGAAAGGCTGGCCGTGACGCAGGGGGCGGCGGAGGGGGTTGAAGTTGATTGAGCCGCGGAATGTCTTTTCAGCACCGGCGGCCTTGATATAGGCTACGAGAGCCTCAGCGAGAGGGAGTGCTTTCTTCTGACAGGAGGTGAAGTTGATTTCCACCTTGTTGAGATCAATACCTTCGAGAAGTGTGGCCACAGTCTCGGCTGAGGGATCTTCCACCTTGAAACCGAGCGATGTCACGCCCTTGGTGAGCACTTCGCGGGCCTTGGCATTGGCTTCGGCCGGAGTCTCGGCGATGATCTCCTGGCGGGTGAGCCAGTCGTTGTTGTCGCGCGTACCGCGCACGTAGGGATATTCGCCGGGAAGCGAGTTGAGGGTCTTGAGGTCTTCGATGTCTTCAAGACGATACATCGGCTGGACATTGAAGCCTTCATTGGTGCGCCAGACCAGTTTCTTGTCAAACGGAGCGCCCTTTAGGTCGGCCTCCACTTTGGCTTTCCACTCGGCGGTTGACACCGGAGGGAACTGGTCAAACAATTTTTCTTTCTTTTCTGCCATGATTTTGGTATAATATTTAAAGTTTTCTTTTACTGAAAGAAATGTAAGTATGGACCATCATCCCTCGCGGGCGTGATAATCCATGCAAAGTTAATAAAAATAGTAGAGATAACCTCAAATTTTTGACCGAAAACTCCGCTATATCAAAAAAGAAGACCCAAAAGTTGCGGGGATATTGAAAAATTTTCCTACTTTTGCACATCGGGCGAGAGCGCCTGTTTTTACATTTTGGTTTTAAAGGAGCGTTTTGCTGATCTTCGAATGAAAACGTAGGAAATTTTCAAGAAAGAAGAGATAGTTAAAACAGTTCCCGCGTATACACGTGGGTGTTAGTTTTGCACATCTTTCTTTCGGGTTCTTCCTACGACCTTCATTCGAGACGTGGCAATTCCGGCCCACGTTCTTTTTTTGTATAATTCCTTAAGGGTCAGGGAGGAAAATATCATTTATTCAAATGAAAAAAATTTCAAGAATCATGACTTTATTGCTTATGGCAATACTGTCGGGCGTGGTTTCAACATCATGCTCAAGCGATGACAATGATGAACCTAAGGCTCAGTCCATTGTTGGAAAATGGGAACTTTACGAATCCTATGAAGAGGATGATGAGACAGGCTCAATCCAGATGGTGCTTACCTTCAACAGTGACTACACCGGTTCGATTGACGAGACCTGGCGTTATCAGTCACGTGCATCTCAGGTGGAAAATTATCACATGGATTTCAATTGGTCCACGACTACCAATTCAAATGGCAGTGATATCCTGAAAATCAGCTATGTAAGCGGCGACAAGGAAACGGAACTCTTCCCCGGATATTCAACGACTGTTTTATGGACCCGCGAATATGTCCTCACCGGTAAGATTCTCAATATTTACGGAGGTGACGGCGTATGGGTGTTCAACCGCAAATAGTTTATTCGTTTTAATCATTTTAGAGGCTGCATCGCGACATATCACTCACGATGCAGCCTCAAATTTTAGTATCAATAATGAGCGTATTTTGGTAATAAGTTGATCATCGCCGGGAGGCAGAAGAGGAGGATCAGCAGGGCGGTGACATTGCCCGGATATATATGAAGTCTTTCCGTTACAGAGTCAAATCGTTGGCAGAATGAGCGCGACAAAGGCTTAACCACAAATACCGCTGTGGTCCACGGCATCAGTAAACCCCATGTGATCCATTGGTAAACCAAATGTCCGTCAGCCGACACGAATGGAAAAGGAATGATGACAACAAAATATGTCATAATCCATATTATGAAGCGGAATGGAGTGTCGAGAATCCTAAGAATCCACTTTTCCATTTGTAAAGTTATTTTAGATGTAGAAACAGCAATGTCAGAGCGGCGCTGATGGCAAATATCAAATTTGTGGGAATGACCGAGGTCAACCTATCACGGAAACGGCGCGAAAACGGAAACACAAATATCATAGCTGTAACCCATGCCAGACATGTGCCCCATAATGTCCACATCCACCATGACCTGTTAAGGGAGGAATCAACAGGATAGGGGATGAGGAAGAAAATGAGAAACATCCCGTTCAACACGTTAGTTAAGATAAAAAACGGTTTGAGTAGTCTGTAATTGGGTTGAGATAACATAAACGACGAAATTTTATATCCGGAAAATTTACATCGCAAATTTATGACAAAACAAGGGATTAATTAGACTTCTTAGATGGATATTTAATTGGAAATATATGCGTAATTGATTGATTTCCAAGTGTGTTGATAGTATTTATTTGGAAAGGGGAAATTGAGGACAAAAATAGCGGATTTCAGTCGAGGTAAGACAGGTAAATTGCGCTGTCGGGCGATGACGAATTGCGGATTCGTCGGCGAAGATAGGATTTCTTGTTGTAGATCTGATTGATCGGAAGATTGAGTAGGATGCTTATGGAGCGGGCGGAAAACCGGGCCGCATAATACATGAAAATCCGATAATCAGCTTCAGAAAAATCAGGAAATTCTATACGGAAAGATTTCAAAATGCCGCCCGATGATATATTGACATAGTTTTCGATACTCTCCATAGCTCCCGGCGTAGCGAGTAGTATTCTCAGCCTGTTTAGTAAAGTGTCGAGCGCACGCTTTTTCTCATTTGGCGACGATATGGCAACATGGAAAGCAGCCGTGTAGTTTTCAAGAATGAGCAGGATTTCGGTAAGGTAGTTTTTCAGTTTATCGGCTTCGGCTTTATTTTTGGCTCCTTGTTCCAGTTGGCGGTCCATCATGGCACTGAGGGCGCGGAACGCACGGTAATCACGGAAATTATCCATAAGAAGTTTCCGGTGACGACGGTAGAAGTAGATAACGATAAAAGTTAATATGATACATAAACCGACAATTATTACAATCGCCATGTATCGGAACATGAAATCTGACAGTTCATTATCGGGATCAGGCGCGATAATCTCAAGATTATCAATAATGATTTGGCTTGCATCATTGATTAGAGATTGGCCGGGAACCGAATCGGAAAGTGCCGGCAGGATAAATGCCAGGCGCCTGACGGAATTAGGCAGCAGCTCTCCGTATTGCTGATAAGCGGCTTCGGCGGCACGGCGATGTGAATTGACTTTCGCCGAGTCATTGAGAGTTTGATAGATTCCTGCAATGGCAGAATGAATGTCGCCAATCAGGAATGGCCTGTTGATGGCGAGCAAATCCTTGTTATCGTCGTTGATCGAAAGAGCTGATTGAAGGGAAATGAGAGCTTTAAGAATTTGTCCCTTATGATATTGGGCAAGACCGAGTGCGAAATAGGATTCCGACCGCGAAACAGTAGGCATCTTATGGCTCGCAGCGGCAACGACGGTAAAAGTGTCGGCAGGAACGGGCAATGAGTTGGCTGCAAGAGTCAGGTTGCGGAGGTTGGCATATCTGACTGTGTCGGTGACAATGAAATCATTGTCTGTTTGGAGACTCTGAATAAGCATCAGGGCACTGTCAGGGAAGTAGTGCAGAGCTGAATTATAGATGTCGACTTGGTTGAGCAGGCGTGAATGAGGGTCGCGCGTACCACACGCGACAGCAAGAGTCAAGATAAAAGAAAGAAATATGATCCTTAATTTCGACATCTGATGATTTAAAGCAGAGGTCACATGCCGCGGGGGCTGTGACCTCTGGATGTATATGAAATAGAACGTTGAGGCTTATTTCTTGGCGGCAGCAGCGCGGGCGCGCATTATGCCCATTCCGGCGGCTTTTCCTATGCGGATGTAGTCGAGGATGGGGCGGTTGGCGGGGCAGGAGAATGAGCAGCAGCCACACTCGATACAGTTTACGACCTTTTCTTCAAGAGCCGACTCGAAATCTTTCAGGCGCGAAAGGGTGGAGAGCAGGAACGGTTCGAGGCCCATGGGGCAGGCTTCGACACACTTACCGCAACGTATGCAGGGCTCGGGTTCGAGGCGTGACGCCTGGCTCTCGTCGAGCAGGAGGATGCCCGAAGTACCCTTGATGACGGGCGCGGCAAGCGAGATACCGGGACGGCCCATCATGGGGCCACCGAGGATGATCTTGGCGGGCAGGGGAGCGTCGGCAGCGAGCAGTGAACTCATGGGTGTCCCCACGGCCACGAGATAGTTTTCGGCAGTGCCGTCGGCTGTATTGATAAGGGTGAGCATACGCTCGATCAGGGGCTCGTCGTAAATCACGGCGCGAGCTACCGCATCGGCTGTGGCCACGTTCTGGACTATCGCGCCGGTGGCTATGGGCAGACCGCCCGAGGGCACTTCCTTGCCGATGGTGGCTTCGATCAGCTGTTTTTCCGATCCCTGAGGGTATTTCATCTTCATGGTCATCACCTCGATGCCGGGTTCATCGGCAGCGGCTTTGGTCATGATTTCGATAGCTTCAGGCTTGTTTTCCTCGATTGCGATGATGGCGCGGTCAACCTTGGCCGCACGCATGAGCAATTTTACTCCGGTCACCACCTCGGCAGAGCGCTCACGCATAAGCATGTCGTCGCACGAGAGATAGGGCTCGCACTCCACGGCGTTGATGATCAGCACTTCAGCCGTGTTGCCGGGAGGGGGACACAGTTTCACGTGGGTGGGGAAAGTAGCGCCACCCATACCGACGATACCGGCTCCCTTGATGATGTCGACGATTTCCTTAGAGTCGAGAGCTGCGATAGCGGCAGCGTCGCGTTTCACTTCGGGATTAGCGCGCTTCTCGGTGTCGGCTGCGTGGTCGGCTTCGTCAGCCTTTATGTAAATGGCGTCGGCGGGAAGGCCCTGAGGGGTCTTGTACTTATCGATCTTGACCACTGTTCCCGAAATGGGGGCGTGGACATGAGCCGACACGAAACCGCCGGCTTCGGCAATCACCTGGCCACGTTCCACGTGGTCGCCTTTGGCAACCTTGGCCACGGCGGGAGCACCGATGTGCTGTGAAAGAGGTACGACTACTTCGAGGGGGAGGTCTATGGTCTTAACGGCTTTACCGGCAGCGGGCTTGAACTCGCCGGGATGAATACCGCCAATTTTGAAAGTCTTCATGATGGGATTGATGTGGATGGTAATGGAGAAATTAAGCGTTGGCGGCAGCGGGTGTGGTTTCGGCAGCGGGAGCCGGCTTCTTCACGGGGAAGTTGGCGGTAAGGATTGCGTGGGTGGGGCATACGTCGACACACTTGCGGCACAGCTTGCACTTGTTGAAGTCAATGTAGGAGAGATTGTTGGTGACGGTGATGGCATCATGGGTACATACCTTCTGGCACTTCATGCAGCCGATACATGACACCTTACATTCCTTCATCGACACGGCACCCTTTTCGGTATTGGAGCAGGCAACCCATACCCTCATGCCGCGGGGACCTTTGTTGCGGAGCTCGATGATGTGGCGGGGACATGCCTTTACACAGGCACCGCAGCCTACACATTTTTCGTCGTCAAATTCGGCAAGTCCGGTCTCGGGATTGATGCGCACGGCATCATAGTTACAAGCCACGACGCAGTCGCCGCAACCGAGACAGCCAAACGGGCAGGTGCCTTCGCCGGTACCTGCCATGGCAAGGACGGCGCAGGAAGCGGCTCCGTCGTAACGGGCAACGCGCGGACGCACGTCGCATGTACCGTTACATTTCAGGACAGCAACTTTGGGAGTGGCTTCGGATGCAGCGAGACCCACGATCTCACCGATGCGCTTCATCACAGCGCTTCCCGAGGCGGGACACACGAGGCCTTCGAGTGTATCGGCATTCACACATGCCACCGCAAAGTCGTGGCATCCGCTGCGGCCGCAACCGCCGCAGTTGGCGCCGGGGAGGAGTTCCTCAACCTCGCCTATGCGGGGATCTTCGACAACATTGAAACGTTGTGAAATAAAATAAAGCAGGATAGCGGCTATCACACCGATACCGCCCAGCACAAGGATTGAAATTAGAAACAGGTTCATAATCTAAAGGTTAACAATGTCTTATATGCCATGTAACTGCCATGGCGAGATCTTTACGAAACAAGTATAAAATCAGTTCATATACGGCTACCGCGCCGACGGCGGCGAGCACTGTCAGCGGCTTGCCGAGGCCCGGGGCATAGGCGAGAAGCAATAACACGGCAGCGACGATTATGACGGTGGGAATCACGAATGTGAACAGCATGGCTTTCCACTGCGAGCCTGACGTGGCTTCAACTTTCACGCGGTCGCCGGGGTGGAAATCGTCACGGGCCTCACCGCGGGGGCGGGGAATCACGATTTCATCGCGGGTCTTATCCTGACCACCGTTGCACACAATTGCAATCGAGCAACCTTCGCATTGGCAAGGTTCCTCGACCGAAACTATGATGGAGTTGAAGCTAACTTGCTTAACTACACCCGTATGTTCCATACGCTCACTGTGGTCGTGCGATGACATGGATTTCAGATCTATGGTTTTGCGATGCAAAGTTAAGATTTTTTTTCGATTCATGATGTCAACACCATCATTTTTTTCTTTGCAGGAAAGGAAATAAATGAGTATCTTTGCAGATATATGCGACAGGTTATTGAAAATTCATCCCAATCGGCCCGGCAGGCGGGTGCCACCTCACCGCTTAAGGCCGCCCTCTACCTCATCCCCTCGGCGATGAGCGACGGGCCGCTCGATGCCGTGATACCTCCCCGCAATCTTGAGGTAATCAGGGGGGTGAAGCACTTCGTAGTCGAGAATATCCGCACCACGCGCCGCTTCCTTAAGCGGTGTGACCCGTCGATAGATATTGACTCGCTGTCGTTTACCGTCCTCGATGAGCACACTCCCCATGGAGAGGTCGACTCAATGCTCGACCCGCTGCTTGCCGGGCATCCCGTAGGGGTCATTTCCGAGGCCGGATGTCCTGCCGTGGCCGATCCCGGTGCCGACCTCGTGGCCGTGGCCCAGCGCAAGGGGCTTGAAGTGATTCCTCTCGTGGGGCCGTCGAGCATTTTGCTTGCGCTCATGGCCTCGGGCTTCAACGGTCAGACGTTTGCTTTCTCGGGCTATCTCCCTTACGACGAAAAGGCGCGCGCCGCGAAGTTCAAGGAGATGGAGCGAAGGATAGTCCACGAGCGGCAGACTCAGATATTTATCGAGACGCCCTACCGCAACACCAGACTCATAGCCGAGCTGACACGCCATTTCGGCAGCGGAATGTTGCTGTGTGTAGCCACCGACATCACCGGTCCGCGCCAGAGCATCATCACGCGGCCACTCAGCTGGTGGAAGACCCACGCGCCCGAGATTGATAAGATTCCGTCAATATTCCTGTTGTTTAACTGATTCCCGCATGGCACGCAGAAAGATCAATCCGTATCATTCCCCGTCGCTGCCGGGACTTTTTGACAGCCTTGACGAACCGTTGGCCGAGCAGGCCTACGGTGATTTCCAGCTGTTTCCGCCCGAAAGGATGGAGTGCATCGCCGAGGAGCTGAAACCTGCATCGGGAAGCAGTATTGATACGATGGAGCAACCCGAAGCCGGGCGCAGGATCGTGTTCATGAGTTTCGGAAGCGGCAGCAGCGGCAACTGCTATTATGTGGGCACGCCCGACGAAGGTATTCTCGTGGATGCGGGCGTTGACCTGGCCGAAGTGGGAAGGGCAATGAGAGACAATGGCCTGTCGTTCAGCAACGTGAAGGGTATCATCCTCACCCACGACCATGGCGACCACATAAGATATGCCTACGGAATACTGCGCAAATACCGTCATATAGGACTTTACAGCACGCTCAGGGTGCTCAACGGCATCCTGCGCCGTCACAACGTTTCGCGCCGCATCAAGGATTTCCACCACCCGATCTACAAGGAGTTTCCGTTCAAACTGGCGGGAATGGAGATAACGGCGTTTGATGTGAAGCACGACGGCAGCGACAACTCAGGCTTCTACATAGATTTCGGCGACCGGTCGCTGACGATTGCAACCGACCTGGGAGTGATTTCCGACCGTCCGGCCCATTACCTGAGCCGATCCACGTCAATAGTCATCGAGTCAAACTATGACCGCACCATGCTCGACAACGGTCCTTATCCGGCTTATCTAAAGGCAAGGATAATCTCCGAAACCGGTCATCTCGACAACGAGCAGGCGGCCCGGTTTGTGGCCGGAATGTATACCGAGCGGCTGAGTCACGTCTTCTTGTGTCATCTCAGCCATGAGAACAACACCCCTGAAATTGCTATCAGTGTCATGACCCGCGCGCTTGCCGACGCCGGAGTGACCCGCATAACCGACGGCTCCAATCCGCTGACCGAATCTGACGCCCAGCTGACGCTCGTCGCGCTTCCCCGCACTGAGGCTACCCCTCTTTACCTGTTGTAAATATTATCCGCGCCGTTGTCGCTGCTGCGCTCTGCCCGCTGTCGAGCCTGCGGCGCATTTCTGCATACCCCCGGCGCTGCGCGTCGGCTCCCTGCGTGCCGGGAAGGATGAGACGCAGAGCCGCGTCGACTTCGTCGGGATTGCAGTGGTGGATCAGCAACTCGGGAATGATACTGCCGCGCGGAGTGTCGCGCTTAGCGTTCTCGCGACGCCGTGCCTCGGCATCAATCGGGCCGGCGATGAGATTAGGCAGCGACACGTAGGGGATCTTCAGTATGTGGGTGAACAGGTCGTGGGCCCACTTCCATCCCACGGAGCGGTAACATACCACCTGAGGAGTGCCGGCGAGCGCACATTCGAGCGACGCCGTGCCCGACGTCACGAGAGCCGCGTCGCTCTGAGCCATCAGGCTGAGTGTAGTACCTTCGATTATGGGAAACGAGGTGTATTTCCGGTAAATCTCGGCGTCGATGCCGGGTGCTCCTGCCACCACCGCCTGCAGCTCGGGGTGACGCCTCGCCACTGCATCCATTACCGGAAGATTGGCCTTTATCTCACCCCTGCGGCTACCGGGCACCAGTGCTAACACAGGTCTGGAATCGAGCGAATGGCGGCTTCGGAACTCCTCGCGGCTCTCCATGGTACTGAGCGCGTGATCCATCTCCTCGACCGACGGATTGCCGACGTAGTCAACGTTAAGGCCACGTTGCCCGAACCATTCCGTCTCAAACGGCAGTATCGACAGCAACCTGTCGGTCACGCGGCGCAGAGTCTTCACGCGATACTCTTTCCAAGCCCACACTTTCGGGGCAATGTAGTAGACCGTTTTCAGCCCCAGGGAGCGGGCATATCCGGCAAGTTTCAGGTTGAAGCCCGGATAGTCGACGAGCACTACCACATCGGGCCGCTCGCCGGCGATAGCCTTGCGGGCCACCTTCATGTTTCTCATGACCTCGGGGAGATGCTTCACCACCTCGATAAATCCCATGAAAGCCATGTCGCGGTAATGGATCAGAGGTGCGTGCCCGGCGGCACGGGCCATAAGGTCGCCACCGAGAAAAGTGAATCGCGCGTCAGGGTCGAGCTTCCTGAGCTCTTTCATGACCTGCGCCGCGTGGAGATCGCCCGAGGCTTCTCCGGCTGAAAAAAAGTAGTTCATAGCAGGGCAAAGTTACGATAAATCCATGAATAAAAAAAGCCGGCCTTCGGGCCGGCTTAAGTGAAATGGGGTAGGGCGGAATCAGCGCACCACGAGCTTGCGCGAGCCCACGATATAGAATCCCGGGGCAAGCGAGCGGAGATCGTCGGCCGTAGCGGCCTTCATGATCAGGGTGCCGTTGACATTGTAGACGGGGAGAGGCATCGAAGAATCGGTGAATATCTCGTCGATACCCGATACACCGGTCACGTTGCAGGTGGCTGACTTGCCGCTTCCGTCGGCAGCCGTTGCGGTAATCACTGCCATGCCGCCCGAGTGGATCGACACTTTACCGTCGGAGCTGACAGTGGCGACCGCAGGGTTATCGGAACTCCACAGGATAGTCTTGACGGTAGCGTTTTCGGGCAGGATCTTAGCCGTGATGGTGAACTCCGTTCCGGCGTCGGCCCTGTAATAGATGGGATCGAGGATGATAGACGAGACTGACACGAAATTCTCAACGGGCTTCACTGTAACCGAGCAAGTGGCTGACTTGCCGCTTCCGTCGGCAGCCGTTGCGGTAATCACCGTCGATCCGGCCGAGATTAGCGATACTTTACCCGATTCGTCGACTACTGCCACGGAAGTATCGTCGGAAGTCCACACGAGCGATTTATCAGTGGCATTGGCGGGAAGCACGGTGGCCGAGATGGTAAATTCCGTGCCTTCGTCGCCGGTGCGGGACGTGGGATTAAGTACGATCGATGTCACGGGCACTACTACGGGAGTGGAGGTAACGGTGACAACGCATGTACCGGTGACCGAACCGCAGCGGGCATAGATCAGGGCTGTTCCGAGTCCGATGGCGGTGACTTTGCCCTCCTGATCCACGGTAGCAACCTTGACATTGTTGGAGGTCCAGGTAGTGAAGGGATTGGTGACGTTATCGGGCTTGATTGATACCGAGAGTTCAGCCTGCTCGCCGGGAATGAGCGAGAGCGACGCGGGATTGACTGTCACCGAAGTGGCGGGAATACCTTGGGGGAGCACGGTGACCGAGCATGTCGCGCTGAGGTCGTTGGTAGTGGTAGCGGTAACGGTTGCCTCGCCGGGGGCTACGGCGGTAATCTCACCAATGGCGCTTACGGTAATCACCGACGCATCGGAAGAAGTCCAGGTGATGGACGAAACCGCGCCTTCGGGCATCACGGTAGCCGAGAGCGAGCGGGTGTCGCCGGCCTCCATTACGAGGTGATCGAACTCGATAGCAACCGATTCGGGCAGCGGCGACATTACTGTCACCTTGCAGGAGGCCGATGCGCCGCCGGGCGACACGGCAGTGATCGTGGCATCGCCGCGGGTGATACCTGTGACCTTACCGGAAGCGTCGACGGTTGCGACCGAGGTGGCCGACGAGGTCCAGGTCAGGGACTTGTCCTTGACATCGGAGGGAGTGAAGACGGGCGAGAGCTGTGCTGTTTCACCCGTGCGCACATATACCTGAGCCGAGCTGAACGATAAGCCCTGAGGATAATAAGGCTTGACGGTTACGGCGCAGGTTGCAGTCTTGCCGTCGGCAGTCGAGGCGGTCACGGTAGCGTTACCGGCCTTTACGGCAGTAATCTTGCCGGTTGCGTCGACGGTGAGCACGGCGGTGTTGCCCGATGTCCAGGTGACGGCGGGATACTGCGCGTCGGCAGGAGTTACGGTGGCTGTGAGCTGATAGCTGTCGCCTTCATAGAGGCTGTACTGGGCCGGAGTCACCGTGATGCTCTCGGGATAGACGGGCTTCACTGTAACCTCGCATGACGCCGACAGGCCGTTGATCGTCTTCACGGTGACGGTTGCCTTGCCGGGAGCCACTGCCTTGACGAGACCGGAAGCATCTACGGTAGCTACCGATTGGTTGGAAGAAGTCCAAGTGAGGCTCTTGTCGGAGGCATCGGCGGGAGCCACTGTAGCGTTGAGCTGAAGCTGGGCACCGGTGTAGATCGTGGCCTGAGCCGACGACAGGGTTACACCTGTGGGCAGCTTGCCTACAACCTGATCATATTCTGCCTGACTCACTATGCGTATCTGAGCGGGCGAGCCGGCCGGTACCTTCAGATAGGACTGATTGGCGGGAAGATACTGAATAGAGGCGGTCACGAAACCGAGCGAGCCGTCGGCGAGAACGCCGAGCACGCGCATGGTAGCGGGATCGTAGGGAGTCAGGTTGAGGTGGGTGTTCATGTAGTTTTCAAAATACACGCCCCCAAGTTGATTGCCCGAGATTGCGGCAGCCGAGCCGCCGATGGTCATGCGGTTGGTGGCGGGACTTTGGGTCGAGCACTCTATGATGCAGGGAGTTGCGCCGGGAAGAGTGCCGGTCACCTCCTCGGTCACGGCCATGCCGTAGCCAACCGTGCGCACCACATAGACCTTCACCCCCGATGACTTTGCCGACATGGGAAACGAGGCATACATCGGGCAGTAATATTTTCCGCCAGCTGTCACTGTGGGCAGGATGCCGAAATAGTTGTCGCCATCGGCGGTAATGGGCTTGATGTACCACTTGCGGCGGTTGCCGGTGGCTTCGCTTGACATGGTGCCTTCGGGATCGTCTGACGAGTTGGCGTCGCCGAGATACTTGGCCACGCCGTTCTGGGTTCCGTAGGCGAAATAGGTGCCGTCGCTGTTGGCGCGGATCGACACGTTATGATTTATAATCTGACGGACGCTTGTACCCTGTGCCTTTATGTCATATTCATTGCCGCCCTGGCTCTCGAAGTAAAGCACCGTGGCGGGGTCATGTGCTGCTTTAGAGAAGTCTTTCCATAGCTGGATGGCGAGAGCGTCGACCGACGATGTGTTGGGGTCCACATGACCCTTGTTGTCGGTGATATACACGTAGCGCTCGGTGACGAAGTTTTCCACGCGGTAGTAACCGTTACCGTTGAGCTGGGCCGTCGATTGGGTCACGCCGGCGAGTAAGAAAAGGGTGGGGAGTAGATATTTTTTCATAGAGAAAAAGTGGATTCTTGATTATAGTGAATCACATCTGCCGGGAAAAGAGTCGACGGCAGATGTGATTCTATAGGTTACGGATTATGACTTGGCATCATCACCCGCTTGTTGACATTGAATCTGATCACTCGGCCACGCAGATTGCCACGCGGTTCTTGATCGGTTCACTGTAAGGCTGGTCTTCGGCCTCACCCATGCTCTTGACGGTGATGCGGGTTTCGGCGATGCCATACTTGTTGATGAGAGTGTTGGCAACGGTCTGGGCGCGCTGCTTTGACAGGCGGAGGTTGAAGGCCATGGAGCCGGTACCCTTGTCGGCATAACCGGTGATGACAACCGATGCGTTGGGGTTTTCGTTGAGATACTTCACGAGAGCTTCAACCTTAGGCATTTCCTTGGAAGAAATCTTGGAGTTGGAGATGGTGAAGAAGATGTCAGTGCGGTAGGGTTCCTTTACGGGAGCCTTTTCCACAACTACTTCCACGGGCTTCTCAACGATGCGCTCAACGATGCGCTCAACGATCTGAGGTTCGGGAGCGGGAGCGGGCTCAACCTTGGTGACGGTCTTCTTGTACTTGCTGCCGAAGGTGTAGCGCACGCCTACGAGGGCATTGAAATACCAGTCGGCGTTGTGGGCCTTCTTGGAGTTGTACTGGTCAGGAAGCACGTTGGCCTGGAGTTCGAGACCGATAGCCCAGTGCTTGGCCACATTGAAGTTCACGTCGGCACCGAACTGACCTACGAAACGGGTTTTGGTACCGTCCCAGAGGTAGCCCATCAAGGGAATGTTGTTGTTGGCGGCGGCAAACTTGCGGTAGAGCGTGTTGGCTTCGTCGTTCTTGTAGCCAATGTTCACACCTACACCGGCAAATACGTTGACGTCGACAAGGCGGGTGGGATTGTAACCGCCGATCACGTTGGTCATGTCGATCATGAGGTCAACGGTGGGGGCGATGTAGTTCCATTTCCACTTGTAGTCAGTTCCGTTGATTTCGCTGATGGCGCGGCTTCTCCAGCTGTTCACAGCCAGGCGCACGCCCAGGTAGGGATTGAACTTGAAGCCGCCGGCGAGCTGGGCATTGGGAGCGGCGAGGCGACCGAAGACTCCTTCACCGAGGGTCTCCTGACCACCAAACTGACCCTGGATATACCAGTGGGGCTGGAAAGTGTAGCTGACGATTTCCTCGGCCTCGGTCTGCTGGGCCATTGCCGTGAAAGAGCTCACGGCAACGACTGCAGAAAGTAAGATTTTATTTAGTTTCATCGTGTTGGGTAATTTTTTAGTTGAATTGTGGGTTAGAAACAGTCTCTTCTCACTTATTTAACTACCGAAATATAGTAGCGGGCGGTTGAGGTAACGCCGAGGTAGTCGACAGCGGTGTAGAGGATTTCGTAGGTGTGACCGGCCTTCATCTTGCTTGCATCGAGAGCGAAGCGACGCTGGGTACCGGGGCGCACGTCGGCGAGGTATTCACCGGCGTTGATAGCCTTGAGTTCAGCAACGAGAGCGGCGTCACCACCCTGAGCGGTAGCCTTGGTGGCATTGTCGGTTACGTTGACCACAGCCACAAACTTCTTGTAGGCGGGAGCTACGACTTCACCGGTGTAGGAAGTAGCGTAGAGAGTGATTGCGTTACCACCTGCCGCAACGAACTTGGTGGGAGCTGCTGCATTGTTGCTGAGGAAGTGGAGACCGCTGCCTGCATTGTAGAGCATGGTGGGCTGGAGGAAGTGGTTGGGGTTCTCAAGGATATCGTTGAGCTTGCCGGCGATGCGGTTGTAAGCGTCGATAAACTTGTTGAACTTGTCGATGTAAGAACCTACCTTATTGTTAACCTCATCCTGAATGTCGTTGATCATATCGTCGATCTGATCGTTGATCTTACCCTGGAGGTCTTCGAGAGCCTGTTCAACGGCATCCTTCACGTTGTCAACGAGTTCAGCCATTGCATCGTTATAAGCATCCTGAAGCTGACCGTTCCAGATGTCGATCTGAGAGTTGAGCTGATCGTTGATAGAGCCGAGGAACGCATCAAGGTCACCTTCCACGATGTTACCGCTGATGTCGCCGGTCTTGCCGTCTACGTCTACAGTACCTTCGATGCGGATTGTACCGTCATAAGCTATTTCAATGTGCTTGAGGTAGAACTCGACAGTTACTTCCTTGACACCAACATTCACACCTGAAAGATCGAAGTGATACTTAGAGGGATCGATGTTGAGGACAGCGTCCTTGATGGGGTCGAAAGTGGGGAACTTCTTGTCGATGCTCTTGTCGTAGAGGAAGCCGTAGGAAAGGGGCTTGAAGGTGGTGGCGGCAAGGTTGTAGTTAGAGTAAACTGCATAGTCCTTTTCGTCAACCTTCCAGGGAGCCTTGACGGCGTAGGCGGGGAGGATTCCGTTGAACTGGTCGTAGACAGCCTTCATGAGCGAAACCACATTGCTGCGGAGGTTGTTGCGCTTGTCCTTGAGGATGTCCTTCATCGCGCTCTTAAGGTTCTCGTGGATACCTACCGATACACCCGAGATAGCGGCCTCGTTAGCGGGGAGGGTAGCGTCGGCTTCATAGAAACCGTTGTTGTTGCCACCGCCACGGCTGTAACCGAAGGTAAGGAGCTCGTTGCTGCCGCGGAGATTTTTGAGAACGACGGTAGCTTCCTTGTCGCGGCTGTCGACGAGCTGGAGGCTCTGGCCGGAGAAGTCGATATTGTTGGGGTTGATGGTCACGAATACCTTACCGAGGTTGCCGTCCTTGGTGTCCATCAGGATAGCGCCGTTGGCGATCTCTAACTGAGTGAAGCCTGACTGACGGAGCATGTTGAGTTCGGCAGCGGTGAGCTCGTCTTCATTGTTGAATGAAGCGGATGACTGCTGGCTGGGGAACTGGTAGGTCTGCTTTTCGCTCTTGCCGTAGAAGTTCACGAGAATGTTGGACTGAACGCCGATGGGGAGCGAGAAGTTACCGAAGAGGGGGTTGTAGGTACCCTGAATGATTACGCTTGTGATAAGAGAGTTGAGTCGCTCTTCGAGTTTGAGGAGTTTTTCAACCTGCTCCTGAAGTTCCTTGATGTCCTGTTCGTTCTGAGCCACGCGGATGGTGAGCTGACGGAGAGCTTCGCTGAATACTTCGAGGTCGCCGGCTACGCCTTCGATCTGCTCGGTGAGGCGGGTGTCGAGTTTGCCGAGCTCAGTGTTGAGGTCGGTGTACTTTTTCTGAAGATCGCGGATCTCGTCGGCGAGGGGCTTGAGGCCTTCGCAGTCACCGATGAGAGCTTCGAGCATGTTCAGGCGGGTCAGGTTCATCTGAGCCTGATAGTAGGCGTTGAGGGCGTTCTGCTCGGCGATAGAGAGACGGATGTCGATCTGAGCGAGCTGATCCTTGATAGTCTGGATTTCCTGAACAGCCTGTTCGAGAGCGGCTACGCGGGCTTCGAGGTCAGCGATGCTGGTGTTGGTCTCGGTCTTGAGGTTGGAGAGAGCCTGATAGAGGAGACTGATCTCGGGATAGATCACCTCATTCTGGAGTTTGATGATAGCGGCGCTGATGAGCTTGTTTACCTCGGTTTCGTTGAGATAACCGGCTTCCTGAATAGTCTTGAGGGTATTCTTGATTTCAGTAACGTCGTTCTGGAGATCTATGATGACCTGAAGACCGCTCACGAGGTTGGCGAGATCTTCAGTCTTTACATATTTGCTGAAGTCAGGAAGATCAGCCGATGTGAGATAACCCTTCTTAAGGAGGATTTCCTCAAGTTTGGCAGGGGTGAGGAAGTCAGTGTTGTTGATGGCATCAGTGATCATCTGAGTGATCTCTGCCTTGGTAAGGCCTGCGTTGTCGGGGCGGTTCTGGAGATCTTCAATTTTGTCGAGGATGCTGTTGATGTACAACCAGAATTCAGAATTGTCAACCTTCTGATTGAGGAGGTTCATCAGTTCCTGATCGTTCTTGCTGATCTGCTCCCATAAAGCGTTGTCCTGCGAAACGATGTACTGTATCAGGCTCTGACGGAGCTGATTGACGTAAGCCTGAATGAGAGCTTCGCACTCCTGCTTGCACTGACCCTGCTTGCGGGCAAGTGCATCGAGCTGAGCCTGAAGGGCATCGATCTTCTTCTGGAGGTCGGCATCACCCTGACTCCATTCTACACGGAGATCATCGTCAGTGTCCTTACACGATGTGAAAGTGGCGATTGAGCCGCAGCTTACAGCCAGCGCCAACATCACATTGACAAATTTTTTGTTCATTTTTCTTAAGTTAGTTAATATATATTAATTATTATGTTTCAGATGGTTGGCCTATCAAAAGCCTAATGTGACGTAAAGGACAATGTCAGCATTCATTCCCGTAGGTGTGAACCGTAGTATTAGTGAAGCACTTGGCTCTGCTAACGAATTGTCCCCATTATCAGTAACGCGTTCAGTTAAGAAATTGTTCAGAATATTTTTAAGTTAGACCAAAAACATTGCTTTTTCAACCGACAAAAGTAATATATTTTTTTTAACAAAACAACAATAATCATCTTTTTTCAAAAAAACTTTAAATGGAAAGTTTCCAATAAGAAGTGCAATGGGTTTTTCAATGCGTCAGCCCATCCACTTCTTTGGGCCGAAGGGGTTGAGGGCGCTTGGCGGGGATGGGGCTTCACAAAGCCACAGCCCCTCCCCGCCAAGCCCTCCTCAACACCGGTACAAGGTAACTTTTGCCAAAGATTCTTACTGCAACACAAAAAAAGGAGACCGAAGTCTCCTTGGAATTAACTATCTTTGTGTTGCAAAAATGAAATATAGACACCTAACTCCGGAGCAAAGATACACAATAGATGTGTTACTCCAACAAAAAATGAGCAGAAAAATGATTTGCGAGACCGTAAACATCTCCCAATCCACCCTCTGCAGAGAACTGAAGCGCAACAGTGGTCAACGCGGCTACCATCATAAGCAGGCGCAAGTGAAAGCCGATGACAGGAAGCGTAGATTACAGAATTACCGCAACTTAACCATTGGGTTGCGCAAGTTCATACGCGAAAGGATTACTCAAGATCAATGGTCTCCTGCCCAGATTGTGGGTCACCTTCGGAAGATGGGCAAAAAAATCGGTGTGCGTTGAAACAATATATGCCTATATAAGGGCTGACAGAGCTGCCGGTGGAAATCTTTGGAAACACTGCCGTCATCAGCTCAAGCATAGAAAACGGCAGGTTACAGCTCCATACACAGCAGTTCAGAACCGTACCATGATAGATGAAAGACCTGTCGATTGGGACGGCTCAACCCCGGGGGACTTCGAGATGGATACTATTGTTGGAAAGGATGGTAAAGGGGCAATCGTAACTCTCGTTGAAAGAAATACCTCATTTACAATGGCCCGAAAACTTCCGGAAGGAAAGAACGCTCAGGCGTTGGCTCAGATCGTAATCAGGATGCTTACACCATATATAGGTAAAATACGCTCCATTACAACGGACAATGGCAGCGAGTTCGCAGAGCATCTCCTTATAGCCAAACGCTTGAAAACAAGGATATTCTTTGCCCATCCTTATTCTTCCTGGGAAAAAGGATGCATTGAATATCACAACAAACTAATCCGACAATACATCCCTAAAGGAACTGACTTCAATGACATCTCAGACCAAATGCTAAAAGAAATAATCATCAAAATAAACAAGCGACCAAGATTGAAACTTGATTTTTCAACCCCGGTCGCCGAGTTCTTCAAATTTATTGCCTAATTTTGCACTTGCAGCTAGAATCTGCGATGTATTGTTACCTCCCCAGCTTCCTCCGGGGGGCGCTGCGACCCTATCCGGGGACATGACGCTAACGACTGACTGATTGACTGCATTTTTCTTCATTTCGGCAGAAAAAATCACTATCTTTGCCGTGAAATATTATCCTTATAATCACCAACTGATGAACAGACTGATCATATCACTTCTTGCAGCGGCGGCAGCAGCCGCAGGCGGAGCTGAAACCGTGACCTCCCCCTCGGGCGAAATCACCGTCAACTTCAATCTCGACGACAGCGGAGTACCCCTTTACGGCGTTGACTATAAAGGTAAGGCGATAGTGACGCCGAGCCGACTGGGACTCAAGGCCGACGAAACGTCGCTGACCGACGGTTTCAAGGTGACGCGCGTCGACACCGCGACCGTCGACACGACCTGGCAGCCCGTGTGGGGCGAATACTCCTCAATCCGCGACCATTACCGAGAGATGGCTGTGACGCTCCACGCCGATAATCCCTCGCGCGACATGACACTCCGCTTCCGCGTCCACGACGACGGCGTGGGGTTCCGCTATGAGCTGCCGGTGCAAGACGGCCCCAACTATCTGACCCTCCGCGACGAACTGACCGAATACAACCTTACCGGCGACAACACATTGTATTATATTCCCGGTGACTATGATACCGACGAATACCTGTGGTCAGAAACCAGGCTGAGCGAAGTTCCCGCCACGATAGCCTCCTACCACACCCACACCGAGGCACAGCGCGCCGCCGGCAACACTATCCAGACCCCCATGCTGATGAAGACCGGCGACGGGGTATATGTCAACATCCACGAGGCAGCCCTCGACCGCTATCCCGCCATGCTCCTTGAAGTGGACACGGCAGCCAACCGCCTTAAGACCGAACTCGTACCCGACCGCCTGGGCGTAAAGGCCTACATGCAGATGACCCAGTCAACCCCCTGGCGCACGCTGATAATATCGGACGACGCGCGCGACATCCTCGCCTCGCAGCTCATCCTCAACCTCAACGAGCCGAGCAAGATCGACGATACATCTTGGATCAAGCCGATGAAATTCGTGGGCGTATGGTGGGAAATGTTTACGGGCCGGCAGAAAACCTGGGCCTACTCCGACGAAGGTCTCGCCCGTCCCGGCGAAACCGACTACACCAAGCTGACTCCCAACGGCCGGCATCCCGCCAATACTGAAAACGTAAAGCGCTACATCGACTTCGCCGCCCGCAACGGCATCGACGGCGTGCTCGTCGAGGGCTGGAACGAAGGATGGGAGGACTGGACCGGTTACCGCAAGAACCGTCAGTTCCTCTTTGACAAGCCTTACCCTGACTTTGACCTTCCCGCCCTGCGCGACTATGCCCGCGACAAAGGAGTGAAGCTGATCATGCACCACGAGACTGCCGCCAACGCCGCCGACTATGAACTCCAGCTCGACCGCGCCTTCAAGTTCATGAAGGATAATGACTACGATGCGGTAAAGACCGGATATGTGGGCGCGATCATCCCCCGTTCGGAGCACCACACCTCACAGTGGATGGTGGAACACGTGCGCCGCGTGGCCGAGATCGCTGCCCAATATCAGATCATGATTGACAGCCATGAGGCTCCGCGTCCCACCGGCCTGTGCCGCACCTATCCCAACTGGCTCGCCCAGGAAAGTGCCCGCGGAGGCGAGTTTGAGTCGATGGGCGGCAATCCGCCGAGCCACACCTGTATGCTACCGTTTACCCGCCTAAAAGGAGGTCCGATGGACTACACTCCCGGCCTCTTTGAAACCCGCCTGAGCCACTACGGCGAGGGAAAGGATGACCAGGCCGGCACCACCATCGCCCGGCAGCTTGCGCTGTATCTCACCATGCCGTCGCCCATCCAGATGGCCTGTGACCTCCCAGAGAACTACGACCGTTTCCCCGACGCGTTTCAGTTCATAAAGGATGTGCCCGTCGACTGGCAGGATTCACGGTATCTCGAAGCCGAGCCGCGACGCTATATTACCGTTGCCCGTCAGGACAAGAATTCCTCTGACTGGTATCTCGGCGCCATTACCGACGATACCGCCCGCGAGGCCACGATTGACTTCAGTTTCCTCCCCGGTGAAGGGGAATATGAGGTGACGGTATATGAAGATGCCCCCGATGCCCACTGGAAAGATAACCCTCAGGCCTATAGGATACGCACCGTCACCGTGACACCCTCCACGGTGATGAAGCAACCACTCGCTCCCGGCGGGGGCGCGGCGATGAGGATAGTTAAGAAATGACATCCGGTCAAGAACCATAAACTGATGTTGGCGGTTATAATAAAAGGAAACAACAAATTATTATAACCGCCAACTATTTTTTATGGATTTGATACATTGGCTCGTGCAGACACTGCGCGACAATCCTGCCATCGCAATCTTCATCACCCTCGGATTAGGTTTCTGGATAGGGCGATTCAAGTATAAGTCATTTTCGCTCGGCACCGTGACATCGGTGCTTCTCGTGGGTGTGCTGATAGGCCAGCTCGACATTCCGGTGCCCGGTCCGCTCAAGCAGGTGTTTTTCCTGCTGTTCCTGTTTGCGATAGGGTATAGCGTGGGTCCTCAATTCTTTGCCTCGCTGCGTGGCTCGGGGTTGAAGCAGGTGCTGTTTGCAGTAGTCATGTGTGCGGTGGTTCTCGTAACCACCATAGCAGTAGCCAAATTATTCGGCTACAACGCCGGCGAGGCCGCGGGCCTCTTTGCCGGAGCGCAGACGGTCTCGGCAGTGATAGGCGTGGCCGACGACACGATACAGACCCTCGGAGTGTCGGCTGCCGACAAGCAGTCGTGGACCGACCTTGTCCCGGTGGCCTATGCTGTTACCTACATATTCGGCACGATTGGATCAGCATGGATTCTCGGCTCGCTCGGCCCGGTGATGCTCGGCGGACTAAAGAAAGTGCGGCAGCAGACCGAAGATCTTGAGCGAAGCATGAATCAGGATCCCGTAGCTTCCGACCCCTCTCTTGTCAACGCTTTTCAGGCCGTGACCTACCGCGCCTACAGGACCGACAATGATTATTTCGACACCCCGCGAAGCGTCAGGGAACTTGAGGACTACCTTTCGTCGCAGGGACGGCGGCTATTTGTGGAGCGCGTGCGCACCGCGTCGGGTATCGTGCAGCAACTCACGCCCGACTATGTCATCAACAGGGGCGATGAAATCGTGCTGTCAGGTCGCCGCGAATACATGATAGAGGACGAATCCTGGATAGGGCCCGAAGTGGCCGATGAATCGTTGCTGACATTTCCCGTGGAGCGTATCCCCGTCATGGTGGCCTCGAAGAACGTGGCCGGAACCACAGTGGGCGATTTCCGAAACCTCACCGTAGCCCACGGCGTGATGATAAGCAGTATAAAGCGCGTCAGCGTGGAAATTCCCGTCCTGGCTCAAACGCGGCTTGAACGCGGCGACGTGCTGACTCTCATGGGTCCCGTTCAGGCCGTGAACGCCACGGCGGCCTACATAGGTTACGCCGATAAGCCCGGCACCGCGTCCGATATGGTATTTATCGGCCTCGGCATAGCCATAGGTGCGCTGATCGGTGCCATAACCCTCCATCTTGGTGGTATTCCCGTCAGCCTCTCCACGAGCGGCGGCGCGCTGATTGCCGGCCTCGTCCTGGGCTGGCTCCGCTCCAAGCACCCCACCTTCGGGCGCATACCCGAGCCCGCCGTATGGATTTTCAATAACGTGGGCCTCAACATGTTCATCGCCGTAGTGGGTATCTCGGCCGGACCTACCTTCGTGTCGGGCCTCGCTCAGGTAGGATGGCAGCTCCTTGTCGCCGGCGTGATCGCCACCACTGTGCCGCTGCTTATCGGTATATGGCTCGGCGACAAAGTGTTCAAGTTTCACCCGGCCATCAACCTCGGCTGTGTGGCCGGAAGCCGCGTCACCACCGCCGCCCTCGGTGCTATCCAGGACTCGCTTCAGTCAACCGTCCCGGCGATGGGCTACACTATAACCTACGCTATCGGCAATACGCTGCTGATACTCTGCGGCCTCGTAATGGTATTTGTAATGTAAAAAATTTGATTATATGAACTCTACACTACGAAAGAAAGAGGCGGCTCTCGCCAAAATGAGCCCCTTTGAAATCAAGAACGAACTTATCAAGTTAGCCAAAAAAGATGCCCGCAAGGCTACGGGCCAGTTTCTCAACGCAGGCCGCGGTAATCCCGACTGGATCGCGACCGAGCCCCGACAAGCTTTTTTCCTACTCGGGCAGTGGGCGCTGACCGAGTGTGAACGCACTTTCAAGACCGAGCCCGGTATAGCCGGAATGCCCGCAAGTGAAGGTGCTATGGAACGCCTGAAACATTTCCTGATGGTCAACTCCACGGCTCCGGGCTCCACCATGCTCGCCGACGCCATCGAATATTGCACCGGTATCCTCGGCATAGAGCCCGATGCGCTGGCCTATGAATGGGCCGAGGCAATAATCGGCGATGAGTATCCAACTCCGGTGCGCATCCTCGAAAACACCCAGGACATAATCCGCGCCTACCTCGCGAGGGAAATGGGCGACAACGCGCCCGGTCTGGGCCGCGAATATGACCTCTTCGCCACCGAAGGAGGCACAGCCGCAATGTGCTACATATTCGATTCTCTTCAGGCCAACCATCTTGTCAACAATCACGACCGCATCGCGCTGATGACCCCTATCTTCACGCCCTATCTCGAAATCCCCGGGCTCGACCGTTATGAATTTGACGTGGTCAACATCGAGGCCGGGCAGATGGATGAGGACGGTTACCACTTATGGCAATATCCCGACGAGGAACTTGACAAGCTCCGCGACAAGTCGATCAAGCTACTGTGTCTGGTCAATCCCTCCAATCCGCCTTCATACAAGTTATCACGCCACTGCATGGACCGCATAGTGGAAATCGTGAAAAACGATAACCCCGACCTGATGATCGTGACCGACGATGTATACGGCACCTTTGCCAAGGATTTCAAGTCGCTCATGTATGAACTGCCTCAGAACACACTCTGCGTCTACTCCTTCTCGAAATATTTCGGAGCGACCGGCTGGAGACTTGCGGTTATAGGCCTCGCAAAGGATAATATCTTCGACAGGCTGATTAAGAAATTGCCCGAACTTCAGCGCAAGGATCTCAGCAACCGTTACAGCTCGCTCACCCCCGACCCCGACGGTATCCCGTTTATCGACCGCCTCGTGGCCGATTCCCGTTCAGTAGCCCTCAACCACACCGCCGGCCTGTCGACACCCCAGCAGGTGCAGATGTCGCTCTTCGCCCTGTTCTGCCTCATCGACAAGGACAACGTCTATAAAAAGAAGATGCAGGCCATGATCCACGGCCGCCTCGATGCCCTCTGGGAAGCCACAGGCTTCACCCTCGTGCCCGACGCCGACCGCGTGGGTTACTACTCCGAAATCGACATAATGGTGTGGGGAAAGAAACTCTACGGCGACGACTTCTGCAAGTGGCTGGCCGAATCCTACGATCCCCTCGACTTCGTGATGCGCCTCGCCAAGGAAACATCAGTAGTGCTGCTCAACGGCAGCGGGTTTGCCGGACCCGACTGGAGCGTCCGCGCATCACTCGCCAACCTCACCCGCGATGAATACTTAACCATCGGCCAAGCCGTCCGCCACATCCTCGACTCCTACCACGAAGAATATACTACTACCGGCCGATGACCTCGTCAGGGCCACTACCTGACACTCCCCTGTAACGTTTTCATAACTCCCGTTCCCCGGACAGTGACTCCAACGGTCACCCCGGGGAACGGACATATTTAAGGGTAGTGTATAGAAAATTAAAGAATGTGGCCCCGTGGAATGAAAATAAATTGACAATAATTTGTCGAAGCTACCGGAAAAATCATTATCTTTGTTGCTCGAAAGAGAAATTGATGAAGATGAAGACCAATATCGGAGTGTTTTTCGGCGGTCGATCCACCGAGCATGAAATATCAGTAATCTCGGCCAATCAGGCGATGCACGCCATTGACCGCAACCGCTATGACGTGACGCCGGTGTATATTTCCAAGCAGGGCCGCTGGTACACGGGCGACGCTCTTCTGGACGTGGCCAATTACCGCGACATGAATTCGTTGCTGGCCAAGTGTACGCCTGTATATATGCGTCCCGTCTATGGTGACTTCAACCTGTATAAGGAGAAGAAGCCTCTCTTCGGCAGCGACGTGGCCTCGCGGCTCGACGTTGTTATCCCGGTGCTCCACGGCTCTAACGGTGAGGACGGGACTTTTGAAGGGATTCTCGACTCGATAGGTATTCCTTATGCCGGCTGCGATACGCTGGCTTCGGCCAACGGTATGGACAAGATCACGATGAAGATGATACTGCGTGACTGCGACGTGCCGGTGGTGGATTATGTATGGTTTACCGACAAGCAGTGGTATTCGCAGCGCGAGAAGTTGATAGGGCGTATCGAGAGCGAACTGGGTTATCCGGTGATAGTCAAGCCGGCCAATCTCGGTTCGAGCGTCGGTATAGGCCGGGCTGCCGACCGCGAGCAGCTTGTGGCACGTGTGGCCGAGGCTGAAAAGTATTCGACCCGCCTCATCGTGGAGCACATGGTGGAGAATCTCAAGGAAATCAATTGCTCGGTGCTCGGCGACTGTGACGATTATCAGACATCGGTGCTTGAGGAGCCTATCAAGAGCGGTGAAATCCTGTCGTATACCGATAAGTATATGGGTGGCTCCAAGGGTGCGAAAGGGATGCAGGCTTCTCAGAAGCGTATACCTGCCGACCTGAGCAAGGAGCTGACCGACCGTATCCGTTTCCTTGCCGGGGAGACGTTCAGGGTACTCGGTTGCCACGGTGTGAGCCGCGTGGACGTGATCGTGGATGCCGACAATGACAATGTATATGTCAACGAGATAAATACTATTCCCGGTTCTCTTTCGTTTTACCTGTGGGAGGCTACCGGGATCACGTTTGATGCGTTGATGGACAAGCTGGTTAAACTTGCCCTGAAGCGCAACCGCGAGCGCAGCCAGAAGACCGTCAGCTACGATGCCAACATTTTCTCGATGGGTGGCGGAGTGAAAGGCGGTACTAAAGGAAAACTGAAGTGAATCATTCCCGATATAACCTTACCGTCAATATAACGAAGAAATGGGTCAAACCTGGATATGGATTCTGACAGCAGTCGTCTACGGGCTGATATGTGGCGGCGTCTATACATGGACGTCGTGGCGCAGGCAGGGGACGTGGCGTCTTTTCGCCCGGTCGTCGGTCGCGTTCACGCTGCTTGGACTGGCGATAGTAGGTATCCTGTTCATGTTGCTCGAATCCTGACCACAATTTTCACTTGTCCTTCCCGATTTTACTTTTCACTACCTGAATCATAAACCATAACAAAACATTATAAAACTCTAAAACCGTCATTATTACTCACACTTGCATCAGTATCTTACCTAAATCCTAATTATTCATCACCTTAAAACAATCCGGAAAGAAAAATTTTACCTTTGATTAAACCATTCGCAGGCTGAATGTGTTTAGAAATTAAAAATTACAACAAATCAACCAACTATTGTTTTTATGAAAAAAGCGTTATTAATGATTGCTCTCATGCTCGGATGCATGACGACATTCGCTCAGAAACTTGACAAGAATGAAGTAAAGCAGCTCAAGGCGTTCCTTTCACAGCCCGCCGTTGAGGCTGCCACCAATGCTGCTGCCCTGAAAGTGGCCGACATCAATAAGCTCGAAGCCATTGAAGGCGTGAAGTTTGAAAACGGTCGCGTAGTAGAGATTGACTGGAAGGACAAGAAACTTGCTGGCTCGCTCGATCTTACCGGTTTCGCCGCCCTTAAGAAAGTGGATGTATCGCGCAACGCCCTCACCGCTGTTAACTTCACCGGCGACGCTGCCCTTACCGACGTAAACGCAAGCCGCAACAAGCTGACCGAGGCTGTGTTCAGCGGTAACCCCGTGCTTTCTCAGGTATCTCTTTACAAGAACCGCCTGAGCAACATCGACATCGCTTCTGCTCCCCTGCTTGAGAACCTCAACCTTTCCAACAACCTCTTTGTGGAGCTTAACCTCTCCAACAACTACAACCTGAAGACCCTCAACGTTCAGGGCAATCACCTTGAGTCGCTTCTCGTTGACGGTTGCACCTCGCTCAAGAATCTCTATGCCGGCTACAACAAGCTCACTCAGCTCAACCTCGCCGGAGTGGAAAAACTCCAGAACCTCAACATCGATGACAACGAAATCACTACCCTCATCGTTTCAGGTCTTCCCGAACTTTCCACCCTCATCTGCTCTGACAACAACATGACCACTCTCGGAGTGCGCAACTGCCAGAACCTTCTTGACCTCGTCTGCTCCTACAATGACCTGACCACTCTCTCAGTAGAAGATTGCGGCAACCTCCAGTATGTAGACTGCTGCTACAACGACCTGACCACTCTCTCGCTGAGCAATCTTACTTTCCTTCAGCGCGTGATCTGCAACAACAATCAGCTCAACATGGTCGATGTATCGTTTGACCCCGCTCTTGTCTACATCAACTGCCGCTACAACAATATCACTGACCTCCGCACAATGGGCGACACCGCTCTCCGCATGGTGGCTTGCCAGTGGAACTATTGATATTGACCGATAAAGATACTTTATAATTCCATCCATGAAATCCCCGCAGGCTACCCCGCCTGCGGGGATTGTTATATGTAGGGGGTAAAAAACCGTGCGCGGAATTAGTTCCGTCACGGTTTTTTCTTTATCTTTGTAAAAAATTCTGAAAATATTAACCCTAACGTTTCTACCATGAAAAAAGTGATTCTGGCGGTCATGAGCCTGTTCTGCCTCTCGGTGTCGGCTCAGAATCCCGCCCAGGCATGGGAAACCCTTTATCCTGCCGTGGAAAAGCAGATAAAGGCTCCCGAATTTCGCGACAAGGATTACAATATCCTTGATTATGGCCGGCAAAACAAGCGGGCCGACTATCTTTATACCGAGCTTATCAACTCCACTATCGAGCGCTGTTCGGCCGAGGGCGGTGGGCGTGTGATCATCCCGCAAGGTGTGTGGATGACAGGCCCTATCACACTCCGCAGCAACGTCAACCTTCACCTATCGGAGGGTGCGACCCTGCTTTTCACCGACGATCTCAGCCAGTATCCTCTCGTCTATACCCGCTGGGAGGGTATGGATTGCTACAACTATCAGCCCATGATCTACGCTTTCGAGCAGACCAACATCGCTATTACCGGTAAGGGTACCATAGACGGTGGAGCCGAGAACGCCAACTGGTGGCGCATGTGCGGTGCCAAGAAATATGGTTGGGAAGAAGATCAGAACATCATCTCGCAGCGCATAGGACGACCTATCCTTATGGAATGGAATGAAAAAGGTGTGCCGGTTGAGGAGCGCCGCATGGGCGATGGCTACGGAATGCGCGTGCAGCTCGTCAATCCCGTCAAGTGTGAGAACGTGCTGATCGAGGATGTGACACTGCTCCGCTCTCCGTTTTGGGTGATTCATCCGCTGCTTTGCAATAACCTGACAGTGCGCGGCGTGCATATCCAGAACGACGGCCCTAACGGCGACGGTTGCGACCCCGAGTCATGCAAGAACGTGCTGATTGAAAATTGCTTTTTCGATACCGGCGACGACTGCATCGCCATCAAGAGCGGAAGAAACCGTGACGGACGCGTGGCCGGAATCCCCAGCGAGAATATCATCGTGCGCAACTGCCAGATGAAAAACGGTCATGGCGGAGTGGTGGTAGGAAGCGAGATCTCGGGCGGCTACCGCAATCTTTTCGTAGAGAATTGCGTTATGGACAGTCCTGATCTTGAACGTGTCATCCGCATCAAGACCAACAATTGCCGTGGCGGCGTGATCGAGAATATCTTCGTGCGTAATGTCACCGTGGGTCAGTGCCGTGAGGCCGTGTTGAAGATCAACCTCGTCTATGAGCAGCGTGAGAAGTGCCAACGTGACTTCTATCCTTTCGTAAAGAACGTATATCTTGACAACGTCACCTGCCGGAAGAGCAAGTATGGAGTCAAGATTGAGGGATATGACGACCGCTGCAATATCGAGAACATCGTGCTTGAAAACTGCGTGTGGAACGGTGTCACCTCCGGTGGCAACTCGATCAAGGGCGAAGTAAAGGACGTCGAGTTCATCAACGTGATCATCAACGGACAGCCTTGCATCGAGACTCAGCCTATGTCAATCAGGATGGCGCTTTCAGAGATGAAACGTCACCCGTCGAGCTGGAGCGTTGACCACAGCAAGCGACTTCACTGGAGCTATTCAGTGGGAGTGGAGATGGACGGTATAGAGGCCGCCGGCAATCGCTACGGTATCGACTCTATCCGTGACTATGCGATTTCCTATGTGGATTCACTCGTGATGCCCGACGGTGAGATACTCACTTATAAGTCAGCTGATTTCAATATCGACCATGTCAAGAACGGCCGATTGCTCATGCGCGCCTATAAGCTGACCGGCGAGGAGCGATACCTCAAGGCCATGCAACGCCTTTATGCTCAGCTTCAGAAGCATCCCCGCACCAAGACCGGCGGTTTCTGGCACAAGCAGATATATCCCCGTCAGCTCTGGCTCGACGGCCTTTACATGGGTCAGCCTTTCTATCTTGACTATGCAAATAATTTCCTGACCGGTAAGGATCAGAAGAAGGCTTACGACGACATTGCAAAGCAGCTTATTACTGTGGGCAAGAAAACCTACGACCCCGCCACAGGACTCTACCGCCACGCATGGGATGAATCGAAGTCGATGTTCTGGGCCGACAAGAAGACCGGACAGTCGCAACACGCCTGGGGCCGCGCAATGGGTTGGTATATCTGGGCTATTGTAGATGTGCTCGAAAATCTTCCGCAGGATCACAAGGACCGTCCCGAGCTCGTGGCATTGCTCAAGAGCGTAGCCGATGGCCTGGTAAAATATCAGGATCCAGCGACCGGCCTGTGGTATCAGGTTCTCGACGAGCCCGGCCGCGAAGGCAATTATCTCGAAGCTACATGCGCAGCCATGTTCAGCTATAATCTGCTCCGTGCCAACCGTCTCGGTCTGCTCGACGATACCTATCGCGTTGCCGGTGAGAAAGCCTATCAGGGTATTCTCGACAACTTCATCACTACCGATGAAGACGGCACTATCAATCTCATCCAGTGCTGCCAGGTAGCAGGACTCGGTGGCGGCAACAATGAGCGCCGCAACGGTACGTTTGAATACTACATCTCCGAACCCATCCGCGAAAACGACGGTAAAGGCGTAGGCCCCTTCATCCTCGCCTCCCTCGAAATGGAAGGCAAGACCAACTGATACATCGCGACACATTTTTATCATCCTCCTCTCACGCAGAACATTCTTCTGCTGCGGGGAGGATGATTCATGTATTGGTGGGGAGAAAAAATATAAAAGTAGGGAGAAAAACCGAGTCGGGTAGGGAGAAAATGCTTATCTTTGGAAAAAAATCCGGTTATGAAAAGTAAATTGGAAGAATTAGTAGGGAGATACCGCACCCTTGGCATAGACCGTCAGCTGGACTATGACAAATATTATCTGTATTCGATAATCACACACTCTACTGCAATCGAAGGTTCGACCATTACCGAACTTGAGAATCAAATTATGTTTGACAATGGCATTGCTTTGAAAGGGAAGACTCTCATCGAGCAGAACATGAACCTCGACCTTAAAGCTGCCTACGAAAGAGCATTGGAATTTGCTCGCCAACATTCAGATGTCACAGTTGACAGATTGAAAGAATTGTCAGCACTAACCATGAAGAATACCGGATCAGTATATCATACGATCCTCGGTGATTTCTCTTCTGCATCGGGTGATTTGCGTCTGCTTAATGTAACAGCCGGTGTAGGAGGTAAATCATATATGAGTTTCAATAAGGTTTCTTCACGTCTTGAAGATTTTTGCAGGACTCTCAATGAGCAGCGCAGCATGTCGGGTGAGATGACTTTGCAGCAACTTTACGAGTTGAGTTTCGATGCCCACTTCAACCTTGTTACCATTCATCCGTGGGCCGACGGTAACGGAAGAATGGCAAGATTATTGATGAACTGGCTGCAGTTTGAATATGGGCTGATTCCATCCCGAATTTTTGCTGAAGACAAAGAAGACTACATTAAGGCATTGGTGGCTACCCGTGAATTAGATGATCTTTCATTATTCCGAAGATTTATGACCGTAACTACTGAACGACATATTCTAAATGATATTACTGCTTTTGAAGAAATATCAGGAGAATCTTTTGACGACATATACAAGCGCAGCACTGCCGAAAGGATTATTGCTCTGATAGGAAAAAATCCTCATCATAGTGCCAAGTCGCTTGCCGAGGCTATCGGTATTTCAGCTAAAGGAATAGAGAAGCAATTAGCCAAATTAAAATCTCAAGGCATTATCCGGCGAACAGGACCCGCAAAAGGCGGCTCATGGATCATTGTCAATAAGCAATAGATAGACATAATTTTACTCCGAGGCTGGAATGATATAGTATCAAGCTTAACCGGCTGGCTCAGCGATTATCCGTGAAGTCAAGCCCGGGACGGGCGTAATCTCATTAACCGTGGGTGCTTGTCACTCACGGAGGAGGGGTTACACGGCTAACCAACCTCGGAGAGGTTGAACTTATTAGGTCCCTTTGTCACACCCATCCGGGGTGCAGGTTTTGGGGGATCATACTCCCCGGGTGCTTGCCACCCGGGGTTATTAAGATTAAGCCCGTCCCGGGCTTTCTGATAATTATTTGCGTCGCAGAATCATGGTATAAGGACCATCCATTTTACCATGGTTCTGAAGAAACCACTCATATGTGAAAGTAGCGGTATTATTATCAATTATAGCTGTCCGATAAAATACAATTAAAGGAAAATCAGAAGGCTCGGCTGCTGATTTTCAGCGGTCGAGTCTGATTTTTATGATTTCC
>CAZJKU010000023.1:0-34122 GCA_964546905.1 uncultured Staphylococcus sp. | reverse complement strand
CCTCAAAGTTACGCATTTTTACAATCATTAACAACGGACTTTTTTACCTGCCCCGCAATAATTAAAGCTAATCCGCTGCTACCACAAGGCCACAGCGGATTCATTTTTTCTGATTTATTCCTCACAAGTCACTGACTGTCAGAAGCGCACGGTATGGTCGATTGGCTCTGACCTCACTGACGGATCCAGTATCTCCGCAGCAACTTTTACTCCTGTGTCAAATGCCGACTGAAGATCCTTGGGAAACTGCTCTTCTTTTTGGCGGCGTTTGTCAGGTTCTGAAAAAGCATCGGATTCGTATTTGGAATAGTCGGTGAATTGATATGTGTCAAAGGCTGTAACCCTGTGCACCGGCATGAAGTAGAATAGACTCAGAAGCCATTCGGCCTGTGCGCAACGCCCTTCTATACCATAATGCTTGAAATCGTTTTCGGTGGCATTCATTGAATATAGCATCGTGAACGATACCCGCTTAGGTGCCAGACTGACAGCAGGTGAGGAATATCGGGCTACCGAAAATATTATCCGTTCCAACAGACACTTAGTGTAGGCATTGAGGTCCATATAATATATAGGTGAAGCAATCGCCACGGCATCGGCCTCTCGCACCTCCGCAAGGACATCATGGATTCCGTCAGGAATCGGACATGTTCCATAGAATTTCCCACCCTTTCGTTTACAGGAGAAGCAGCTTCGACAACCGGTGAACTGGAGGTCATAAAGATTCACTTTCTTTACTTCTGCATCGGGAATGCGCGAAGTAATTCCTTCAATCCACTTGTCGAGAAGCTTGTCACTGTTCCATCCTTTGCGTGGACTGCCGTTTATTGCAATAATTTTCATACAATTTATTTTTAATTTTGTTGTTTTATTTTTAACTTTATTACTTAAAACATCCGACGGAAGTTGTTTGTTGGAATATCAAATGTTCAATTCGGCCTTAAGAATGTTGTAATACGCCTTACGATATGAAAATTGTCGACATAGCAACCGTAACCCGTGAAAATCCTAAAGGCAAAAGGTTTTCTAAAGATCTTTTCATTTATCACGGCGGCTGGCACAATGAAGACGGTAATATCAACTACCGTCTTGATTCACTTTGCGTGTGCATTGTGGAAAGTGGTACTCACACATCAACCCTCAATTCAAGAGATTATGTGGTGGGAAAAGGAGAAATACTCGTGTGCCATCCCAATGATTTCTATTTCAACATAAAGTTCAGCGACGATTTCCGGGCAACATTCATTTATGCCAATCTCGACCTGATTTCTTCGCATATACCACCCCTTGAAATAAGGGAAATGCTGATGAAACTTAAATCCAATCCGGTGTTGAAGCCCGATAAAGAAACCGGTGATATGATAAGGTCATTTATCCATATTCTCAGAACAATGGATTCTTCAAGCGGTCGGCACACCGGAACCACAGTGGTTCTCACTGCCAAAGCCCTTCTGATCGAGATTTTCTCATTAATCGAAAAAGAGCCATTCAATCAACTTTCCGAGAATCTCACTCAGCCCGCACTCCTTTACCAGAGGTTTATCGATCTTTTGCTGAGTCTTCCTGTCAAGCCCCATGATATTTCATACTACGCCGGCGAACTTGCCGTCACGCCCAAGTATCTTTCATTTGTTAGCAAGAGCCTGAGCGGAAGGACGGCAGTAGAATGGATTAGGGAATATGTGATGAACGACGCTCACCGATACCTCACGTGTACCGATCTTTCCATCAAGGAAATATCAACAAGACTCGGTTTTTCCAATTTTTCATTCTTCTGCCAGAGTGTCAGGCGATTCTGGGGAATGTCTCCACTTAAGATAAGAAACGGGAAGCAACCTTGTGAAAATCAGAATACAAGCAACCAAATAATGAATCCGCTACAATCATTTTAACATGGACATAATTCAGTACAACGACAGTTATCATGAAGATGTAATCAGTCTTATTCTTGATATTCAGAAAAATGAAGCGAAAATTAACCTGACTCTCGAAGAGCAACCCGACCTGAATATGATCCGGACATCTTATATTGAATCAGGAGGCAATTTCTGGCTCGCGGTCGATAATGACACGCTTGCGGGTACTATCGGCCTGATGAAGATTGACGCGGAGTATGCCGTTCTAAAGAAATTCTTTGTCCGCAGTGATTACCGTTCCCAAAAAGTCGGTCTTGCTCTTTACGAGACATTGCTTGAGTTTGCCAAGTCGAGTGGATTCAGACACATCATCCTCGATACTCCATCCGTGGCCGTTAAGTCACATTTATTTTATGAGCGCGCAGGATTCAGGAGAATCTCCGGTAAAGAATTGCCTGTGGAATATCATTATCCTGATAGAAATTCGATTTTGTATAAAATTGACATCTGACAATCAAGTCCTCAATGTATATTGGAAAAAACTCTTGAATCAAAATAGTATCTCGTGGGAAATAAATTCTTGATCATAGCCTTGCTGACAGCTTCGCCCGTTTTCACTCAGGCATTGCAAGGCATGGAGCCGGTCGATTCCACACATCTGCTTGATGAAGTTATCGTGACCGGAAGCAATATTGCCGTCGGTAAAAACCTTATGCCCTACGCCGTTTCAACCGTATCGGGCGACCGGCTGGAAGCAACCGGAAACAATCAGCTGCTCGGTGCCATTTCAGGAATGGTCCCAAGTCTGTTTGTTTCAGAGCGTAACATTTTCGGATTCGGAGTCAGCAACGGTGGCTCGGGTCACATCAAAATGAGAGGAGTGGGAGGTGACCGGGCAAGTGCTGTGCTGATGATGGTTGACGGTCAGCCCCAGTACTCGGGTATTTATTCTCATCAGATTGCTGATTTTTATGAAACCGAATATGTGGAAAGAGTGGAAATACTGAGAGGACCTGCATCGGTGCTGTATGGTTCCAATGCAATGGCCGGCGTGATAAACGTCATTACAAAAGATGCCTCAAGTGACGGAGTCAAGACAACACTGACATCACGGTTCGGTTCATACAATACCTGGCTTTCGTCGCTTACGAATACCACCCGTTTCGGGCGGTTCTCATCACTTGTATCTTTAGGTTATGACCGCACCGACGGGGTGAAAAAGAATTTCGATTTCAAGCAGAGCAATATATACTTGAAAGCGGCCTATGATTTTAGCGACAACTGGAATATCAAAGCCGACTACACGTTGATGCAGTTTATCGGAGATGATCCGATTTATCCCACGTTGTCCAATCATGAATCAACGGATATTTATCATCAGAACGTAATCAGAGGTAAAAGTTCAATCAGTGCCACAAACAATTACGGAAAAACCGACGGTCAACTTAGGGTATATTACAGTTACGGAAATCACTATGTTGACGATCCCCGGCATTTCCATAGTCTTGATGACAGGGTAGGCGTGATGGTTTATCAGAATGTCAATCCATGGGCGGGCGCACAACTATCATTAGGGTTTGATTTTGACCGTTACACCGGAAAGATTCCGGTTTCGGGAGGTACTTCTCACGTCGACGGTTCGATAACGACCATGAGCCGGAAAAGCATCATCGAGAACTCCCCCTATATCACTTTGAGTCAGAATCTCCTTGACGACAGGCTTTTGCTTAACGCCGGATTAAGGTTGGCCTGCAGCAGCAAGTTTAACTCCCGATGGATTCCTCAGGCCGGAATAGTTTTCCATCCACGGCGTGACTGGACGGTAAAAGGATCAGTGGCCGTGGGCTATCGCAATCCATCGTTCCGGGAATTGTTTCTTTACCGCATGGCTAATCCCGATCTTCAACCCGAGAGGATGACCAACTATGAGCTGACACTCGGAAAGAGTTTCGGACGATGGCTGAACATCGACATTACAGCATATTATTGTAATGGAACTGACATGATTCAGACCGTTGACATGAAAAACGAGAATACCGGTTCATTTATCAACAAAGGCATTGAAATATCCGCACGCAGTCACCCGCTGGAGTCCCTGCACGTTTGGGCGACATACAGTTATCTCAAGACATCACTCACCAACCTTACGGCAGCTCCCAGAAACCAATATTATCTCGGTATTGGCTGGGATGCTTTCAATGACTTTCACGTAGATGCCGAGCTGAAAGGCACGGGCGGACTATATGTAGCGGAAAATATCAAGAATCAGAATTACGCCACTGTAAATGTCAGGCTGACTTATCAGATCATTAGGCAGTTACAGGTAATCCTTAACCTTGATAACATCACCGGTGCCAGATATATAATTAACCGCGGATATGAAATGCCGGGATTTACAGTAATGGGGGGCTTCAAACTTTCATTTTCCTGCAAGTCCAAGGAATAAACATGTTTCAGTGAACAAGACCGTCCCGTATACCATTATAATTTTAGAGAGGTGCATTTCCCAGCGTGAAAAATGTGCCGGGAAAAATTATTTGAACTTATGAATAAGAAAAACTATATTGAAGGACTGCAATGTGAGTGCAGTCAGGAAGTAATAAAAGACCGGATTGCCTATATTCTTTATCCCATGGACCTGTTGTCAGATTGGATAGAGAGCGCGAGTGAGAGATACAATACCACCATAGTGGTCGTCACCGGAATGGATTGGGAGACGGCTTTCAGTCCGTGGCCGGAGAAGGGCGTGCCTGCAGGAAGCCCAGATTTTAAAGGTGGTTCACCCCGATTCCTTGAACTGCTCAGGAATAAAATCATACCACAGGTTGAAACGGCTCTCGGCATCAGCGAAAATGTCGAGCGAACTTTGGTAGGTGTATCAATGTCGGGGCTATTCGCATTATGGCAGTGGATGATATGCGACACGTTCCACAACATCGCCTCATTGTCAGGATCGTTCTGGTATGAAGGTTTTATCGAATGGATGAAGAGTCGCACCATTCCCACCAAAGAAGGGAAAGCATTTTTCCTGCTTGGCGACATGGAACCACTATCAAGAGTAAAAGAGTTCCGAAAAGTCGGTCAAAATACACAGGAGATATTGTCAATCCTCCGATCAGCCGGAATAAATGCAACTTTTGAAAGTGTACCGGGTGATCACTTCGCTGACCCGATTTCACGATTGGAAAAGGCGTTTATTTCCATTTACAATAATCATCAGGCGTGACATGAAAATGATCGAATCGGTTGACATACCATTCCCCCGTGAGATATTGTCTCTTTACGCATGATGTAATTGTCTGACATAAAAGTAGCGACATAACGTTCAATAGTAAGGTATTTCGTCGGGGTGGAAAATAATTGATGTTTCTACGGGATCATTGGCGGTAAAGTAACCGAGGCAGAAGTCGCCCGTGAACATGGCCGGCCCGTTGCTGTCGTTTTGCAGTGCTTCGAGATAATCGTGCATGGCCTGAGATATCTGCTCTACCGAGCACTTCACGAGATCGCCGTCAAGAAGGACGTCTTCATCGTCTTCCTCATCAATATCTCTTCGCGAGGTCATGAAAGTGGCGACTTTTTCACCACTTCCGGCCCCCCGGTCGTCAAGTTCACTCCAGCGGTAAATCTTTCCGTTGCGGTATATTTTGATCCAGTAGCAATCTCCCTGTATTGCCGCGTCATCGCTGAAACTGCACTGAAGCACCGCCACGTCATCATAAGGCATCTTAATCCAGTTGAATTTCAGGTCGAGAATCTCAGTGGCCGGAAACATCTCGGACTCAGCTTGATAATGATCCGTACCAATATTCACGGTCAGGCGATACTTATGTCCGACGACGCCCCCTACCGCAGAACTGAAAGAGCCGTCAGATTCAACTGTCAATTCTGTAGTTACACCTGAGGTTAGGTCAATCAGCACAACTTCCGCATCAGTCACCCGGGTCAGGTCCATAGGTTCATCCATCGGGGTGGTGCGTGTAATGACGACGGTAATACCGGCAGATGTCAACCGGGCCTCGATCACATTGATAGGGTCAATATCACGGTAATTGAAATCTATCTCGCGTTCGCATGATGCGGATGCGATAAGAACCACAATTGCAAAAATACGATATAGCCACTTCATAATTCTAAAACTTTAAAGTGTATGACACCGATGGCACGAGGCCAAACATGGCTCTCACCACTGCCCTTGTCCCGGAAGGCTTTGAAGGATCATCTTCAAAATACACAACGTAGGGATTATACCTGCAATAAGTGTTGTAAATACCGAAATCCCACAGGTAAGTAAACTTCTTTCCGCGGTGTTCATATCGAGCTGAGATGTCGAGCCGATGGGTCGACGGAGTCAGATAACCGTTACGCCGAGAATAATAATAGCATGTCTCGCCCGCGATTTCATATTTTACATCGGGAGCGGTCAGAGGCCGGCCTGACTGGTACATCCATGACCCTGAAGCACTCCACCGTTCATTGATCTTGAATATCGCAGATACGGAAAAGTCATTACGGCAGTCATTGGTAGCATCATACCACCGGTCATCGTTTATACCGGCGATGCGGGTCATTGTTTTTGACAGCGTGTAGGAAACCCAGCCGGTAAGACGACCGAAGTTTTTCCTCGCCATAAGTTCGAGTCCGTAACTGCGGCCTTTTCCGCCGAGGATGATCCGTTCAAGTACAATATCGGAAAAAGGGCCACGACCGTCAATAAAATCATATACGTTCCTGACATCACGGTAATAAGCCTCGGCTGACCAATCAAATTTCCCGGAAGTTGACTTTCCGGTATATCCGACGCTATATTGCAGCGCATGTTCGGGCTTGACGCGGGCCGAAGTCAGCGCATATCTGTCAAAAGGAAATGAAGTGGTACCGGAGCGAATAGCGTGAAGATACTGAGCCGTCTCCCCTACTCCTGCCTTGATATTATGATTATGGTTGAAATCATACTTCACGCTGAAACGGGGCAAAATACTGAAGTAATTGTGACCGTCAAACTGATTATCGACATCATAAATCGAGGAAAAGGCATGGAATTTGTCACCGGTCATAATTGACGCGACTTCCACTCTCACGCCTGCCGATACATGAAACCTGTCGGCAAACGAGCCGGTATAATCGACCCACGCAACATTCTCCCACAGCGACCTCACCTCTTTTTCTCTGGAATTGTGTATAATCCACTCCGCCGATTTCACCCTGAGCAGTTCTGACTGAAACCCCGGTTCAATGACATGATCATCACTAATCATCACCCTGATCCTTTCCTTAAGCGAATAGTTGTGGATATAAGTGTTCATTCGCTCGTTAATGTTCATCATGTCCATCTCCATCTCAGGGCTGAAACGTGTCATTGATGCGATCGTGGTAAAGGTGACGTTATCCGATGCACGGGCCTGCCAGTTGAGTGACAGTCCGGTATTGCCCCAATACATTCCCATGAGCCGGCTGATCGCCATGTTGTCGCGGCTGATGAAAAAAGATGCGTCAATAAGATGACTCCGGCCCGGCTTGTATCGCAACTTGGCCGTGACATCATAAAAATTCATGACCGTGCTGCGGTACCGGGGCACCATTTTTAGGAACATATCTACATAAGAGCGGCGCGCGGTGACTGCAAACGACATTTTGTTTCTGACTATCGGACCCTCCGCCTTGAGTTTCGCCGAAAGGATTCCGATAGAAAATGACGCATGGTATTGCTCCATGTCGCCGGGCGCGAGCGAAGTCTCAAGCACCGATGAAGTCGCGTCGCCATACATGGCCGGAATAGGGCCCTTGTATAGTGTCGCTCCTCCGAGTGCATCATCGTTGAACGTGGAAAATATTCCCATCACGTGAGCAGGGTTATATAGAGTGATTCCGTCGAGAATCACGAGATTTTGCGCGGCAGTACCACCCCTCACCTCAAATCCACCGGCACCTTCACCCTCTGACCTAACCCCGGGCAAGAGTGAAAGTGACTTGATTATGTCACTTTCCCCACCCATGGAGGGCATCCTGAGCAATCGGGACAATTCGAGCCGCTCGGCACCGAGCCTTACCGTGGAAAGGCGTTCAGTCGCTCCGTTGCCGTTGACGGTCACTTCATCAAGATATACCGATTCTACACTGTCAGGGATCTCTGCTGCATACAGGAACATTCCGAATGACACAGCAAGGCTAACAATAAAGCGTCTTATCATTCTTAAAAAAGTTACAATCCTTCCGGCAAGTAAACTCCTGAAGGATTGTAAGGTAATTAATGTCAAAAAGATACTTATCAGTTGCAGCCACAACTGTCGCCGCAGCCACAACTATCGCCGCAACCTTCGCCACAGTTGCCACCGCAACCACCACACGTGGGGTGCAGATCTTCCTGAGTAGCGTCACGGACGGTCTCTATCTTACCTTTGAACACAAGATCCTTGCCCACGAGCGGATGATTGAAATCCATTGTGACTTGTTCCTCGCTCACGTCAAGAACCTTGCCGTTGATACGGAAGCCGTCGCCTGTCATCATAGGCACATAAGCTCCGGGGCGAATCATCTCCGAGTCAAACTTGCCGTCGACAAGGAAAATGTTCTTGTCAAGCACCACCACATCGTCGGGGTTATAAGGGAAACCCTCCGCTGCGGGAACCTTGACATCAAATTCCTGACCTTGTTCGAGACCTTCGAGGGCTGCTTCAAGAGGCTTGATGACACCGGGCGTCACGCCATAAACAATGCGCTCGGGTGCATCGGTATCGACAGAATGAACGATATTCTCGCTGCCGTCCTCGCCTACCTCATAAAGATCGTAGGTAAATTCTACAAATTTTCCGGGAATGATTTTTTCCATAATTTTCCTTTCATAAATAAGTTAACCGCGATTTACTCGGCATCGGCGGTAACGCCGGCGAGTTCCGGGTCGATCATGATGCGGCCGCAGTATTCGCAGACGATGATCTTCTTGTGCATCTTGATCTCCATCTGCTTCTGCGGGGGAATACGGTTGAAGCAACCTCCGCAGGCATTGCGCTGCACGTAAACCACTCCGAGACCATTACGGGCGTTTTTGCGGATGCGCTTGAAGGCGGCAAGAGTGCGCTCGTCGATTTTGGGTTCGAGAGCCTTGGCCTGCTCGCGCAGCCGCTCTTCATCCTGCTTGGTCTCCGAGACGATTTCCTCAAGTTCGTCACGCTTTTCCTTAAGGACATGAAGCTGATCATCAAGTTTTTCCTGAGTCAGCTGGATGTCACGCTGCTTGTTTTCGGTCACACGGCCATACTCAAGGATGTGCTTCTCGGAGAGTTCGATCTCAAGAGTCTGGAACTCTATCTCTTTTGATAACAAATCAAACTCGCGATTGTTGCGCACATTGTCAAGCTGCTGCTTATAAGTTTCTATCTTGGCCTGCGACTCGTGGATTTTGTTCTTTTCCTCCGATGTCTTGCGGCGGAGTTCTTCGATTTCGCGTTTGTAATTCTCGATGCGCGTGCGGAGGCCCTCGATATTGTCTTCAAGGTCGCGCACTTCGAGAGGGAGTTCACCGCGGATAGTCTTGATGCGGTCAATCTGCGAGAGGATGGTCTGAAGCTCATAGAGAGCCTTCAGGCGCGACTCTACGCTGAGAGTCTGATCAGATTTTGTTTGCTCAGTGGCCATATTTATATCTTTGTTTTACTGTTTTGTTACCTGTAATTAATTGAATTGGTTTCGCTTGATGCGATTCTTACCGCAAAGTTAGGAAACTTTTTTGAAATTATCCGCGATAAAATCACCGTAGTGCATTTTTCGCTCTCGAAATGTCCGGTATCTATGATGAGGATTTTATCGCGGTAATCCACGAAATCATGATACCTTACGTCACTGGTTACATAGGCCTGTGCACCGGCTGCAATGGCAAGAGGAATAAACTCACCGCCTGAACCACCGCATAGCGCCACGCGGTTGATTACTGAGGGCTCATCGGTGGGAGTGGTGCGGACAGTAGGGGAACCGTATTCTTCCTTAACACGGGCTATCAGCCCGTCGGGTGTAAGCCCCGGAGAAAGGTCTCCTACGGCCCCGAGACCGGTGGTAAGGTCGGCTCCTTCGATCTTGTAGACGTCAATGGCCGGTTCTTCATAAGGGTGAGCCTTTCTGGCAGCCTTTTCGATGGAATGACGCTTGTAAGCCGGGACGACCATCTCAAGCTTGACTTCCTCAACTTTCGTATCACTTCCTTGATTACCGATATAAGGATCCGAACCTGCCAGCGGACGGAAAGCGCCCTCACCCTTGAGGACAAACCGGCAGTGGTCATAATTACCAATATGACCCGCTCCGGCCTTGTACATGGCTTCGGCTACTTTTTCCACTTCATTGGCGGGAACATATACCGCCATCTTGTATAGATCGTCCTTGCGGGGTGCGAGAGGTCTGATTCCGGTCAGGCCCAACGCTTCGGCAAGATACCATGACACTCCACCTTCCACACTGTCGAGCGACGTATGGGCCGAATAAACCGCTATTCTGCTTTGGATAAGTCTGATCACCTTGCGCTCGACAGGCGTGTCGCCTGTCAGTTTCTTCAAGGAACGGAATATCAACGGGTGATGTGACACTATCAGGTTACAACCGGTGGATTCAGCTTCGGATATGACAGCATCGGTCACGTCGACACACACCATCACCCCGCTGCACTCCACGTCGAGATCAAGCGGTCGCACCTGCCACCCTGTATTGTCCCACGATTCCTGGAGACCGGGGTTGACCTCGGCCTCCAGGGCATCGATGATATTCTTTATCGTTACCGTCACTTTTCAGCGCGGGGGTTAAGAGCGATCTGGAGCTCGTCGAGCTGAATCTGATCGATGGCCGAAGGAGCATCGATCATCATGTCACGGCCGGAATTGTTCTTCGGGAAAGCGATGACGTCACGGATGGAATCCAATCCGGCAAGAATCGACACGAAGCGGTCGAAGCCAAATGCAAGACCACCGTGAGGGGGCGCACCATACTTGAAGGCATTCATCAGGAAGCCAAACTTGTATTGGGCATCTTCCTCGGAGAGTCCGAGAAGGCGGAACATCTTGTCCTGAAGCTCTGCCTCGTGTATACGTATTGAACCGCCACCGAGCTCATTACCGTTGACAACCATATCGTAGGCTGTGGCCCTGACATCGCCGGTAGCCGTGTCGAGTAGTTGGATATCATCGGGATTGGGGGCTGTAAACGGATGGTGCATTGCATAATAGCGTTGAGTCTCGTCGTCCCATTCAAAGAGAGGGAAATCGACTACCCACAGGCATGAGAATTTCTGAGGATCACGAAGTCCGAGTCGGTTACCCATCTCAAGACGGAGTTCATTAAGCTGCTTACGGGTCTTCATCGTCGGGCCGGCGAGAATAAGGATGAGATCACCGGGCTTTGCCTCGCAGCGTTCAGCCCAGGCACGAAGTTCATCGTCGGTATAGAATTTCGATACCGAGCTCTTTATATCACCGTTCTCTTCAATCTTCACCCACATCATGCCCTTGGCACCTACCTGCGGACGCTTGACAAAATCAGTGAGCTGGTCGAGCTGCTTGCGGGTATAACCTGCACATCCTGGTGCACATATAGCACCGACATACTCGGCATCGTCCATCACCGAGAATCCTTTGCCACCGGTAAGATCCTTAAGTTCTACAAACTTCATCCCGAAGCGAGTATCAGGCTTGTCGGAGCCATAATACTTCATGGCATCAGCCCATGTCATGCGGGGGAAGGGCTCGGTGAAATCAATATCCTTGACATACTTGAAGATGTGCTTGACAAGTCCTTCAAACATATTCAGGACATCTTCCTGCTCTACAAATGACATCTCACAGTCAATCTGCGTGAACTCGGGCTGACGGTCAGCACGAAGGTCCTCGTCGCGGAAACACTTGACAATCTGGAAGTAGCGGTCAAATCCGCTCACCATCAGCAACTGCTTGAATGTCTGGGGCGACTGAGGCAGCGCGTAGAACTGACCGGGATTCATGCGCGAGGGGACCACGAAGTCGCGGGCTCCTTCGGGAGTTGACTTGATGAGGACAGGAGTCTCAACTTCAAGGAAACCCTTGGAATCGAGGTAACGGCGGATCTCAAATGCCATGCGGTGACGCAATTCGAGATTAGATCGCACGCAGCCGCGACGCAGGTCAAGATACCTGTATTTCATTCTGAGGTCATCGCCGCCGTCGGTGTCATCCTCGATCGTGAACGGAGGTACATCACTGCGGTTCAACACCTTGAGATCCGAAGCAATGATCTCAATGTCGCCGGTGGGAAGATTAGGGTTCTTGCTGCTACGCTCACTGACCTTACCGGTGATCTGTACAACATATTCGCGACCCAACTTATTGGCGCGGTCGCAGAGTTCGGCATCTACCTCGTTGTTAAACACTACCTGAGTCAGTCCGTAACGGTCGCGGACATCCACAAATGTCATTCCGCCCATTTTGCGGGTGCGTTGCACCCATCCGGCAATTGTAACATCCTTGCCGGCGTCGCTCAAGCGGAGTTCTCCGCATGTATTGGTTCTAAACATATATAAATCGCTTTATATAAAACTCATTTTCTTAACAAGTCGCAAATTTACAAATAAAAAACCAAATTAAAGCAAAAAAAGTAACGTAGATTGAAGGATTTTTGCTACTTTCGCTTGTTAAAAAAATGTCATTCCTACACAATATTATAAAATATGGACCACGTAAAAGTAAAAATCATCAATAAATCCCATCATCCTCTCCCCTCTTACGCCACTCCCTCGTCGGCCGGAATGGATGTCAGGGCTTTCCTTCAGGAACCTGTCACGCTCGCTCCCATGCAGCGTGCGCTCATCCCTACCGGCCTTTATCTTCAGTTGCCTCACGGATATGAATGTCAGCTACGCCCCCGCAGCGGACTATCGCTGAAAAAAGGAATCACGCTGGTAAATACGCCAGGCACGGTCGATGCCGACTACCGGGGCGAGATAGGCATCATCGTGATCAATCTTTCGGATGAACCGTTCGTGATCAACGACGGCGAGAGAATCTGCCAAATGGTCATCAAAGAGTATTCCCACGTGACCTGGGATGAAGTGAAACGCATCGACACAACCGAGCGCGGCGACGGCGGGTTCGGTCACACCGGTCTCGACTAATCTATTCCATATAACTGTATATGAAGAAACTACCGATATACATTCTCTCCCTCTTATTCATCTTCGCAGCAGCTTCCGGCTGGTCGAAAAGCAAGCCGGCGGCAACGAAAGAGGCTGACATAAGAAAAGCTGACTATTTTTATCTCGAAGCCCTGAAATCCAAGGCATTGGGCAACAATGACGCATCGTTTGAACTGCTCGACAAGGCAGTAAAACTGAATCCTGACGACGAAAACATCAAACTCGAATATGCCAACTATCGTCTCGCCCTTTCGGGTGGCGACATGAAAGAAGCGAAAATGGCTATATTCGCAATCGGAGATTACTATAATCTGCATCCCGATGATTATTACACCGCGCTTTCCTATGCTTTCCTTCTCGAAAAAATAGGATATTTCGGTACGGCAATGGATGTGTTGAAGAACCTTCACTACCGCAACCCCGACAAGATCGACCTTTCGTTCCGATACGCCGATTTCTTAGCGGTCCACGGTGACTCAGCGGCCCGCGCCGAAGCTATGAATCTCTTTGACAGCATCGAGGTTGTCAACGGTCCCGATTTCTCTATTACCGGAAAGAAGATGCAGCTTCATCAGCTCGAAAACGACACCGCCGCAGTTATCAACGAGGCTATGAAACTGTACCGCACCAATCCGTCAGAACCTGACTACAATATTTTCATGGGACAGGTTTATACGCTTTTCCAGAACTCCGACTCTGCACTTAATTACCTGAAGCGTTCAATAGACCTTGACCCGTCAAACGGTTTAAGCTACTATTCGCTTGCCAACTTCTACCTGTCGCAGGGTGACACCGTGGGATATAACCGTGAGATATATCAGGCACTTTCCCATGACAATCTCGATTTCAACAATAAAATGTCGATACTGCGCACCTACGTCCAGGATGCTTATGATCCCGTGCGTCTCGACACACTGCTTACCACGATGGTCGACCTTCACCCTTACGAAAGTTCTCTACGTGAGTTTTATGCAGGATCGCTCATTCAGCAGAAGAATTATCCTCTCGCAGCTGAGCAGATGCAGCTTGCGCTTGACCTTGACCCCGACAATGAAAATGGATGGGGAGTCCTTTCATCGCTGTATTTTCAGAATGATGAAAACGATAAGGCTATTGCCGCTCTCGAAAAAGCGCGTCATTTCTACCCCGAGAATCCGCTTTTCCCTATGCAACTCGCCGCTGCCTGGACCAACAACAAAGATTATGTCAAGGCCGAACAATATGTCGATGAAGCCGAAAAGCTCACTCAGGATAATGATGCTGAAAGTCTCAGCGACATTTACTCGCTCAAGGCCAACATATTCATTGCAATGGGTGATACAGTTCAGGCCGTTGAGCAATATCGCCGCGCCATAAAACTAAATCCGGCCAATATCTCGGCCATGAACAACTTTGCCTATCATCTCGCTTGTGCCAACACTGACCTTCCCGAGGCCCTTGAGATGATCGAAAAAGTTATTGCGGCTGATCCTGACAACGCAACATGGCTCGACACATACGCCTGGGTTCTTTTCAAGATGAAGAATTATGAAAAGGCCCTCGAAATCATCGACCGAGCAATCGAAAATGAACCGGAAGGCATCTCGGCCGAGATATATGAACATGCCGGAGATATTTATTTCATGAACGCTATGCCCGACCGTGCTCTTGATTTCTGGAAAAAAGCTCTCGAACTTGATCATGACAACGAATTGCTCAAGCGTAAGGTGCAGCAGAAAACTTTCTTCTTCAAGTGATGCGAATCCATAATCTATTCTTTATTATTGCTTCGGCAGTGCTGTTGCTGTCGATAACATCTTGTCACTCGTCGCGTCAGTCAGTATCGGGAAGCGGGACCTTAACTGCCGGAGGTAGTCCGCGCCATAGGCTTGCATCGCTTGCTGATTTTTACGCCGGCCATCCCATCGAAGCCTATTCAGTCCCGGCTACAATAACCCTGACAGCTCCTGCTAAGGCCAAAATATCGGGAACTATCTCAGTGGTCCCATCGCGCTATATTCATTTCTCAGCGAGATTCCTTGGTATGGAAGTAGGCTCCCTGCTTATTACTCCTGATTCAATTTTCGGAAGAATCAAGCCGGGAAAGAAATATATCGCTGAATCTCTCGACGCTGTAAAGGCAGTTCTTCCGGTTTCACTTTACCAGATTCAGGAATTAATTGCCGGAAGAGTGATCTTCCCGGGTTACGATTCAATCGACAGGAAGGCACTTGCCTCATGTTCTTACTCCTCGGGCACGGATTTCTGGACGGTGACACCTGATCATTCCGGGAGAGTACCTGAAATTACTTTTTCACTCTCCATGGCCGACGACAGGTTATCGCAAGTGAGTGCCGTTGCTCCACATAGAGCCGCCGTATTGATTACAGTCATGGACTACGCCTCAACCCGCTCCGGCGACATGCCTCAGGAATTAAACGTTAACATAGTGAGCGGAGACCGATCACTGGCTGCTGATATTGAAATGAATACTTCGAGGATTAAATATGATATCGATTCCTCAAAGACATGGAGCGTTCCTAAAGGTTATACCAAGGTATCTCCGACCGATATCGTGAAGATTCTTGCTAACATGTAAAAAATCGTATGACAATCAGATCCTTTCTTATTCGCATTTCGGCAGCAATGACTCTCTTGCTGACTTTTATAGCTGTCAGTGATACTATTGTAGCGCAAAAGAAAAAGAAGAAAGCACCGACAAAGATTGAAAATGTTTCGGCCGAAAAAAGAAAGAATGAGCAGAGTATGCGCAACACTTCTGCCCAGATCGAGGCCAAGAAAGCCGAGATAGGGCTGCAGCTGTCGCGACTTAACACGCTCAATGCCGAGATTGACGCTAATCGCACTGCACTCGGTCGACTCGCAATTGAAGCGGATTCAATATCGAAACTTTCAGCAGCTACATCCGATTCCCTCTCTGTCCTCACAATTCAGGCTGAAAAACTTCGGGCCGCATACATAGAATCATTGCGACGCCTGCAGCCATACGACCGCAACCGCTCCACGCTTTCATTTATCTTCACATCAAAAGATTTCGTGACTCTCCAGCGGAGATTACGCTACCTGAAGCAGTTCTCGACTTGGCGACAGCAACGCTCCGAGGCTCTTATGCTGACCCTTGACTCGCTCGAAGCAAAACGCAACCGCCTCGCCATGCTTGAATCTAAATCCAACGCCCTTATAACTCAGGCCAATAACGAGCAGTTACGACTCGACTCCAACCGCAAGGGCGCTGAGGAAATCGTGCAGTCACTGCGTCGCGACGAGCAATCGTTGCGGCAAGTGCTGGAGCAACAGAAACGTCAGGCACGGATTCTCGACCAGAAACTCGACAAACTCATTGCCGAAGAGCAGGCACGGATAGCACGTGAAAAAGAAAAGGAAGCTGAACGGCGCCGTCGTGAAGCAGCTGATAAAAAGGGAACTGACAAGAAAACGCCCGGGTCCGCCACCACCACCCCCCCGCCCTCTACAAAACCGTCGCCTGCTCCAGCAGCCATGACTGAGTCTTCATCTGTTGAAATCGTCGGAGGCTCATTTGCCGATAATAAAGGTAAACTGCCTTTTCCCGTGGCAGGAAAGTATAGAGTAATAAGTAAATTCGGCCGTCAGCCCCACCCATCACTACCTAAAGTAGAAATAGAAAACTCCGGAATTGATATCGAGACTTCCCCCGGTGCCGCAGCAAGAGCGGTATTTGATGGAAAAGTGTCGGCGATATTCAAGGAAGACGGGTATAACTCAATAGTGATGGTGCGCCACGGCAGCTACATCACGATATACGCCGGAATCGATAATGTGAATGTCAAGACCGGCGACAAAGTGAAAGCCGGTCAGACAATAGGAAAGGTCAATGTCGACGCAAGCCGGGGCATACCGGTTCTCCATTTCGAGATACGCAACGAGCGCAACAAACTGAATCCGTCAGCGTGGCTCGGGAAGTAACTTCAAGGCACGTTCCAAGGCCGTCCTAATAAAGAAGCCCTCTTTCATTTTGGCTGCGACACTGTGGCAATTGGACACCATCGTCTGATATTCTTCATCGGAGATTTCTGAGAGTCGCTTGTCTATTTCGAGCAGCGAATCGACAGTGATACCTACCCCCTCTTCACGCACGAAATCGGCATCGGCAGCCTGACTCCACATTACGACAGGTTTTCCGGCAAGCATATACAGGGCGAGTTTATGAGGGTTGCATATCCTTATATATTCCCCGATAAATTCCGTCTTGTCATGCTCAAGTCCGGTACCATACCACAATAAACCGTAGCGGCCTTCAGAACCGGCGATAATGTCGTCGCTCGGAGTCAGTCCGTGGTGAATTATATTGCCGGGGAGTTCCTTAGGGGCTCCGGGGCCATAGAGATGGATTTTCAGCGATTGAGGCAGCTTATAGAGGTAACCGTTGTGAGCGGAGCGGAGGTCACCTACGAAAAGACAGGTATCAGCCGGCTGCACCGGCATTACGGGGTTACTTTCCGACCTGTAATCCCACACCTGCTGGTCGGTCATCGGCTCTTTGCAACCATGATCCTTAAGCCACTTGATCATGTGGACATTAGCAGGAATCAGCACGTCGCTCAATGCAAGTTTCTTCATTTCCTCAGCTACGGTCAGCTTGCGGCGGCGGAAGCAGCCGAGATCGTGAATCAACGTAATCACCCTCGCCCCTTTCATCCGGGCTACCCGACAGATGATACGATAATACTTCTTGACGGGGTACTGCAGAATCACGACATCTCCCTTTCTGACGGAGGCACAAAACTTCAGTACTCCGCTGAAAGTCAGCGCGAAGTCTATGACTGGATTTCGGTAGAAAGTCCGTTTCAGTCCGAGATTCACGGCACCCATTCCGGCGAGAATATCCTCCATGTCCACCCGCGCCTTTCCACCGCCGTGACTCGTCCCTTTATAATTACGGGTAAGATATACTAATCGTTGCATGATCCGGTGATATAATAGCGTAAAACCCTGAACCAGTGTTCAAATTTCTTGGTTATCCGGCGCATCAGGGGTCTCTTGCGCCATGAGCCAACTACGCGATGTTCTCCTATACAGTCGGCAGAACGTGGATAACGTTTGCGTGGCTTTAGATACCGGGTAGGCAGTACTCGCATTATCCCCAGGTCGAGTTCCTCGTCAGATGATACGTAGCCATATTTTTCGGCCACTTCCTTCATCCTGTCGGGAGAAATCTTCAGATTAAGGGAGCCGTCGGGATTTACGAGGTGCTCTTCGCGGTAATGATCAACCATTTCCTTGCAGAACCGGTTGCCTTTCACGCCCATGAACATCGCGGCCTGTAGACCAAAATCCTTATGATCGGGATCACATTTTTCATGAAATGTTACAAATTCATCACCGGGCCGGATTAGATCATCAAAGCGAGAATAAAGAAAAATGTCGCTGTCCATGTATACCCCACCCTCACTATATACCGCGTGGAAACGGACCACATCGGCAGCAAAGGCCCACTTCTTCTGTTCAAGCGCCTCATCGACAAATGGTATTCCGAGCGACTTGGCGTCGTCAAACGTCCACACCCTTAGCCTGTAATCGGGAAGCAGACGTTTCCATGACTCAAGACAGGTCTTGACTTCAACAGGATATTCTCCTCCGCCAAACCAGCACAGGTGGATAATCTTGGGAATTTTTTGGTCATACATATTCAGCGGTATTTTCAATGTAATGCAAAGATACTGATTCCTTCTTAATCGGCAAAATAAAGCCGTGCCAAAACTGTCGTCATGGCACGGCGGAATATCCTTGTGCAGGAATTTACTTCATGAACTTCGACCAGTCGACGTTGCGCATGTCGCCGCTCGAAAGGAATTCGGTATGGAAGGCAAGCGAGGCCTGAAGAGTGTGAGGTGTCTGGCCCTGTGTACCGAGATTCAGATAGTCATTGAGGAGTTCGCGGTACATGGGGTGAGCACAGTTCTTGATTATCTCATGGGCGCGCTGCACGGGATCCTTGCCACGGAGGTCGGCTATACCCTGATCGGTAACAAGAATGTCAACTGAGTGCTCGGAGTGATCCACGTGCGATACCATAGGCACGATGTTACTGATCTTACCTTCTTTAGTGATTGAAGGACATGAGAAGATGGAGATGTAGGCGTTGCGTGTAAAGTCGCCCGAACCTCCGATACCGTTCATCATCTTGGTTCCGGTAACATGAGTAGAGTTGATGTTACCGAAGATATCGGCTTCGAGAGCGGTATTCATGGCAATCACACCGAGACGGCGGATTACCTCAGGGCTGTTGGAGATCTCGGCGGGACGGATCACGACATGCTCCTTGAAGAAATCGATATTGTCGATGACTTCGTCTTCCACAGCGTTGGATACGGTCAGCGCGCAGGTGCTTCCGAATTTGCAGCGACCCTTCTTCATAAGATCGATCACAGCATCCTGAATTACCTCGGTATACATTTCAAACGGCGGAATCTCCTTGGCATCGGCAAGGCCGTAGAGCACGGCATTAGCCACGTTACCCACACCTGACTGAATGGGTAGGAACGTCGACGGAATGCGACCTGCCTTCATCTCGTTGATAAGGAAAGAGCATACGTTGGCACCGATCTTCATGGTGGTTTCGTCGAGTGTGGAGAACGGTTTCACGCCCTCGTAGTTATCGCTCATCACCACTCCCGCAATCTTCTCGGGATCGAGTTTCAGCACGGGTGAACCTATGCGGTCGCTGGGCTTGAAAATGGGTATCTCTCCGCGATTGGGAGGATCGAGAGGAAGATATATGTCATGAAGTCCGTAAAGTGAATGGCGGTACTTCTCATTAAGCTCGATGATGATTTTCTTGGCACGTGAAGCGTAGGTGGGCACATTTCCCACACCGGTACCTACAACCACAGTTCCGTCATCCTTGATATCCGAAACTTCAATCACGGCGATGTCAAGGTCGCCGTAGAATCCGTAGCGCATCTTCTGGGCGAGTTCCGAGAGATGGAGGTCAAAATAATGGGCATCGTGAGAATTGATGCGTTTGCGAAGGTCAGGCAGGTTCTGATAAGGTGTACGCATACCAATCGCGTTGGCACGTGCAAGGGCGCCGTCGCAACGGTCGGAAGTCGATGCCCCCGAAAATATGTTGATCTTAAAGGGTTTGCCTTCTTCGTGTAATTTCTCGGCTCGCTGAGCAAGTGCCTCCGTGACTACTTTGGGCGAACCGGGGGCAGTAAAACCGGAGAAGCCTACATTGTCGCCGTTCTTGAATATTTCAGCGGCTTCCTGTGGGGTCAAGATAGGAAATCTCATTGGTATTGTGACTGGTTAATACTATTTATAGAATGGTTATTGAATTATATTTCCTTGAATTTCGGGGTAATTATCTGAGCGTCGATAATAGCCTGACGCCAGCGGTCATAGTGCGCTGCAAGTTCTGCTTCGGAAGGTCCTTCGGCCGCTTGCATTACTTCGGGCTCTTCATGACTCACCGAGCACTGCCCTTCCTCAAACATCGGCTTGTATTCAACAGCCTTAGGTTTCGACACCTGCGGGGGTTGCACGGCAGGCTCGGCAACCTGACGTTGATAGCGAGGTGAATAAGCGTCACTGTAAGACTTATTCCGGCCCACAGCCGGCGCGGAATTTTTCTTATCCTTGTGGCGTCCTTCCACCCATTTGATGCCGAGACCTATAAGTATCGACAGTATTATAGCTATCAGATCGCTCATTTTGATTAATTTTTTGTAATTTTGCAGCAAAATTAGTCATTATCACGCTCAATACCAAACTTACATGACTAAAAAACGTGTTCCGGGCCGCGAGCGTCGACAATTACAGTTTTAATCATGAAAGAAAATAAGAATCTGTATATAGAAACTTACGGCTGCCAGATGAACGTGGCCGACAGCGAAGTCGTGGCTGCCATAATGGAGACAATAGGATATAACGTCGTGGACAGTCTCGATGATGCCGATGCCGTCTTAATCAACACCTGCTCCATCCGCGACAATGCCGAGCAGAAAATCCTTTCACGACTGGCGTTCCTCAACTCCCTGCGCCGCAAGCGCGGCAAGTCACGCGGAATTATAATAGGCGTGATAGGCTGCATGGCCGAGAGGGTTAAGGATGACCTCGTGCAGAATCACGGAGTCGATCTCGTGGCCGGTCCCGATTCCTACCTTGACCTGCCGAATCTGTTTACGGCTGTCGAAGCGGGCAACAAGGCTGTCAACGTGGAGCTATCCACTACCGAGACTTATCGCGATGTGATACCCGTCAGGATAGGCGGTGCCCTAGTGTCAGGTTTCGTCAGCATTATGCGCGGGTGCAACAATTTCTGCTCCTACTGCATCGTGCCCTATACCCGTGGCCGCGAGCGCTCGCGCAGTATCGACAGCATCCTCAATGAGGTCGCCGACCTGCACAGTCGCGGTTACAAAGAGGTCACACTGCTGGGACAAAATGTAAATTCCTACCGATTCGAGGACTCTGATGGAAGCGTGATCGATTTCGCAGCATTACTTTCACGCGTGGCCGAAGCCGCTCCTGACATGAGGATACGTTTCACCACCTCCCACCCCAAGGATATGAGCGACGAGACCCTTGAAGTAATCGCCCGTTATCCCAACATCTGCAACCACATTCATCTTCCGGTGCAGTCGGGCAGCAACAAGGTGCTAAAAGCCATGAACCGCAAGTATACCCGCGAGTGGTATCTTGACCGCATCAAGGCCATCCGCTCGGCTATCCCTGACTGTGGCATCTCTACCGACTTATTCACAGGGTTTCACGATGAGTCCGAAGAAGATTTTCAGCTGACGCTCGACCTGATGAGGGAAGTGGGATTTGACTCCGCTTTCATGTTCAAGTATTCCGAGCGCCCCGGCACACTCGCCTCAAGAGAGATGCCCGACAATGTGAGCGAAGAGGTGAAGATTGACCGCCTGAACCGGATGATAGCCCTGCAGAACGATCTCTCGCGCGAAAGCAACCGTCGCGACGTTGGTAAGGTTTTTGATGTACTTGTGGAGGGAGTGGCCAAGCGTAGCAAAGAGCAGATGGTAGGACGCACCGGGCAAAACAAAACCGTGGTCTTTCCCCGCGGAGAAGCTAAAGTGGGGGACATCGTCAGAGTCAAAATAATCGATTCTTCTTCAGCCACTCTCATAGGTGAACAGGCATGACACAATACAATATCGTCATTAATCCCCGCTACGAATACCTTCGTGACAGTATCACACGAATCATCGAGGGTGAACGCCCTGCTGACTGTGAGGTTATATATAAGGGCCGTAACACATTATATCGTGTCAATCTGAGCGGTACCGATGTAGTAGTCAAGGACTTCAAGACTCCTCATTTCATCAACCGCTGGGTCTATACCAATTTACGTCCGAGCAAAGCCCGACGAAGCTATGAGAACGCCATGAAGATGATCGACGCCGGATTCCTGTCCCCCGAGCCGATAGCTTACGGCGAACAGAAGGTCAACGGTCAGCTGCGTCACAGCTACTATATAAGCGCAATGCTTTCAGGGGCGACCGAGATGCGCCGTTGGACCGAGATACCGTGTATCGACACCCTTCTTCCGGCTTTTGCCGCCGAAATGTTGAGACTGCATCGCGCCGGGATATATCACCGCGACTACTCCCCCGGCAACATTCTTTTTACCGGAAACGCCTCGGAGGGATACAAATTCCACTACGTTGATCTCAACAGGATAGAATTTGACTGCCACAATCAGGCGACCCTCAACCGCATGTTCCGCTCCATAGCTTGGCCTTCGCTTGAAGAGACCAAACATCTGGCCAAACTTTACGCCCAAGCCGCAGGGTGCGATCCCGCATTAATGGAACAGGTAGCCGAGAAGGAGTACAACGGTTACAAGCGCAGTCTCGAAACACGTACCTTCCTGAAAAATCTTTTCCGGTAATTCTATATCAGGTTTATATATGTAACCAGCGGTCACCGAAGGAAACGGCGACCGCTGAAACGCTATACATAACAGGGAATTGATGATTATCTTTCGAGAGTGTCAGCCTGATTATGAGTCATGACGGGAACAACAGCGTGTCGTCGCTGTGCAAGGAGATTGCTGACGTGAGTGATTGAAGCTCCTATCAGGGTCACTGCGGCTACTATCGCTGCTATGGTGAACCACATTATTGCTGCTGCTATGATGGAAGGTGTCATGATTACGAAGTTTTAGTTGTTTATATAATTACAACAACAATTTCAGTCACGCGGTTCACTCTGACACAAAAAAAATCTCCGCTCCGGGGAATCAGAGCGGAGAATAAGTACATATAACAGATTATCAACGGATAAAGAGTAATTCACGATATTTGGGCAGAGGCCACATCTCGTTGTCGACCATGAGTTCGAGCTTGTCGATATGATGACGGATAGTTTCGAGGCAGGGAGCGACGTTAAGCGAATAAGCAAGAGCCTTCTCTCGCTCATTGGCGATTCTGTTGGCCTCCTTGCGGGCTTCTACCATTCGGGCAACCTCTTCCTTGATGACGCGGCAATGACGCATCACGGTTTCAACGGTGTCGGCATCCATAGCCGAAAGCTCCTCGCCTTTTTCGCCGGGGAAGAGAGCGCGCACCTTGACCATATTGTCGAGAAGTATCGACATGTAGCGGGTGGCTACGGGGAGAATGTGGTTGATGGCAAGATCTCCGAGCACGCGAGCCTCGATCTGGATCTTCTTAGTGTACATCTCCCATTTCACCTCGTTACGGGCCTCAAGTTCCACGGGAGTCATCACTCCTGTCTTGGTAAACATCTCGACCGAGGAAGGACGGAGGTATGCGTCAAAAATCTTGACCGGATTGGTCTCGCAGTCGAGTCCGCGCTTTGCGGCTTCGGCTTTCCACTCGTCGGAATAACCGTTGCCGTCGAAATGGATAGCGCTTGACCGGCGCAGGAGTTCTCTGATTTCGGCCAGCAGAGCGTGAGTAAGGTTTTCTCCGGCAGCAAGGCGAGCGTCAACCTTGGTCTTAAACTCGCCGAGCTGTTCGGCGACGGCGGCATTGAGTGCGATCATGGCCGATGCGCAGTTAGCACTCGATCCCACAGCGCGGAACTCAAAGCGGTTGCCGGTGAAAGCGAAGGGCGAGGTGCGGTTGCGGTCAGTATTGTCGAGCATGAGCTGAGGAATCTGCGGAAGGTCAAGCGAAATCTGCTCCTTGCCTGCAAGAGAGATAAGTTCGTCGTTGTCGCTCTGCTCGATCTTAGTAAGAATATCTGCCAGCTGTGAACCTGTGAAAATCGATATGATTGCAGGTGGTGCTTCGTTGGCACCGAGACGGTGAGTATTGGTAGCCGACATGATCGATGCCTTCAGGAGCGCATTGTGACGGTGTACTGCTGCCATTACGTTGGCAACAAATGTGATGAACTGAAGGTTATCGGCAGGAGTCTTACCGGGTGCGAAGAGAAGTGTTCCGGTGTCGGTCGAAAGGCTCCAGTTGTTGTGTTTGCCCGATCCGTTGATGCCTGCAAATGGCTTTTCGTGAAGGAGGACGCGGAAGTTGTGACGACGGGCCACTTCGGCCATTACCGACATTATCAGCATGTTGTGGTCATTGGCCAGATTGGTCTCCTCATAAATCGGAGCAAACTCAAACTGGTTGGGGGCCACCTCATTGTGACGGGTCTTCAGAGGTATACCAAGTTTGTGAGCCTCGATCTCAAGGTCGAGCATGAAAGCCTCCACGCGCGAAGGAATTGCTCCAAAATAGTGGTCCTCAAGCTGCTGGTTCTTGGCTGATTCATGTCCCATAAGGGTGCGACCGGTCATTACCAGGTCAGGACGGGCACCGTAAAGGGCTTCGTCGACAAGGAAATATTCCTGCTCCCAGCCGAGGTTGGAAATTACGTGGCGCACGTCCTTGTCAAAGTATTTAGCCACTGCCGTTCCTGCCTTATCCACGGCTGCGAGAGCCCTGAGAAGAGGAGTCTTGTAGTCGAGAGATTCGCCGGTATAGGAAATGAAGATAGTGGGAATACACAGCGTATTGTCCATAATGAATGCAGGCGAAGAAATATCCCAGGCCGAATATCCGCGGGCCTCAAAGGTATTGCGGATACCGCCGTTGGGGAAACTGGAGGCGTCAGGCTCCTGCTGAACGAGGAGTTTGCCTGAGAATTCCTCCACGACCCCGCCCTTTCCGTCATGTTCCACGAAAGCGTCATGTTTCTCGGCTGTGGTCTCGGTCAGAGGCTGAAACCAGTGGGTATAATGTCGGGCACCATTGTCTATGGCCCATTTTTTCATTCCGGCCGCTACACTGTCGGCAAGTTCGAGAGGAAGAGGCTCTTTGTTGTCGATGGCATTGACGAGTGCACGGTAGGTATCGGCAGGAAGATATTCATACATCTTCTTGCGGTTGAACACGTGTTTTCCGTAGTAGACCTCCGGGCGTTCGGCGGGAATTTCTACCGGAACAGCCTTGCGGTTGGAGGCTTCTTCTACGACCTTGAATCTTAGACTTGACATAATCTTGTTAAGTATTTATAGGTTGTATTTTGAATAATTATTTACTTTTTGATGATACGTTCAACTGCCTTGGCAGTCATCTCACGGGTATTGAACGAAGTAAACCTCACGTAGCCCTGTCCCGACGGACCGAAACCATCGCCGGGGGTGGTGACGATGCCGTGACGGTGGAGCAGATAGGTGAAGTATTCGCGCGAAGTCATTCCGTCGGGTGCCTTCACCCATAAGTAGGGGGAATCTGTGCCGCCCCACACTTTCAGCCCGGCCTCGGTAAGACCCTTGCGGAGCATTGAAGCATTATCGAGATAATACCTCACTCCTTCCGCCACCTGCAACTTACCTTCGGTGGTATAGAGTGCCGCTCCTGCGCATTGAGCGGCGTAGGATGCGCCGTTGAATTTCGTCGTCTGACGCCGTAACCAAAGCCGATGGAGGCTGACGGGGTTTCCGTCGTCATCAAGCCCGATTATCTGACGGGGTACAACCGTATATCCGAGCCTGAGGCCGGTAAATCCGGCCGTCTTTGAGAAACTGCGGAATTCTATCGCACATTCCTTTGCGCCGGGCAACTCGTAGATAGAACGGGGAACATCAGGATCGGTCACATAGGCTTCATACGCCGCATCGAAAAGGAGCAGAGACCCGTTTCGACGACAGTAATCCACCCACACCTGAAGTTGCTGACGGGTGAGTACTGTACCGGTCGGATTATTCGGGTAACAAAGGTAAATCACGTCAACTTTCTTATCGGGAAGCGCTGGAACAAAACCATTCTCTGCAGTTACGGGAAGATACGTCAGGCGGCTCCACCGGCCATCGGGGAGCAATTTACCGGCGCGGCCTCCCATAACGGAAGTGTCGACATACACGGGATATACCGGGTCTGTGACGGCCACAAGCGAGTCAGCCGAAATAATGTCGCCTATATTACCGATGTCGCTCTTCGCTCCATCGCTTATGAAAATCTCGTCGGCATCTACATCGATACCACGGCCTCGGTAATCATTTTCAGCAATGGCTTCACGCAGGAAACCGTGACCTTGCTCCGGACCGTATCCGCGGAAAGTCGAGGCATCGCCAAGACGGCGCGCGGCATCCATTAGGCCCTCGACAGCGGCATGACACAAGGGACGCGTCACGTCGCCGATGCCCATCCTGATAACTTCTACATCAGGATGGGCAGCCATGAAGTCGCTGACAGTCCGGGCTATCTCGCTGAAGAGATAGCTTCCCGGAAGTCGGCAATAATCAGAATTTACCTTTAGCATAAAGTACCTGAAAAAATAATATATATTGGAGACTATGTGTTCACATCTGAATCATCAGGGACCATCGGCCATTCGCGGAAATATTCACCTGAAAAGACCGTGGTTGCAGGTCCGGTCATCATCACGTGTCCGTCCTGAGCAATTTCGACAGTCAGATCACCGCCGGGCAGATGCACGGTCACTTTATTACCTGTCAATCCGCATTTCTGACATACTGCTACCGCCGCGCAGGCGCCGGTGCCACATGCGAGTGTTTCACCCGAACCTCGTTCCCACACCCTCATGCTGATTTCCGCGGGGTTTTCAACGGCCACAAATTCAACATTGGTGCGGTCAGGAAACACCGGGTGATTCTCAATCGCGGGGCCCTGAATCGCTACGGGATAGTTTTCCATCTGACCGTCAATTATCATGACAGCATGGGGGTTGCCCATCGAGACTGCGGTTACGGCTACTTCCGAATCTCCCACCTTGATATTCCTGCCGATCATTTCTTCCCCGTCATAAATTACGGGAATATTGGGGCACGAAAAATCGGGGGTTCCCATGTCGACCCTCACCTTGTCGACAAGCCCGGTGGATGCGTCTATATAAAGCGAAAGCACCTTGATACCGGCAAGGGTCTCAAGGTGTATCGGATTAGCGTCAGATAGCTGGAAGTCATGAATGAATTTGGCTACACATCGGCTGCCGTTGCCACACATCCGCGCTTCTGATCCGTCGGCATTGAAGATTCTCATTCTAAAATCGGCCTTATCGGATGGGAGGATAAGGATGATGCCGTCACCTCCCACTCCCTTGTGTCGGTCGCTCATCTCGCGGGCGAGGGCGGGGAGGTCGGCCGGACACGACTCCATGCAGTTGATATAAATGTAGTCGTTGCCGATGCCGTGCATCTTGGTGAAATGAATTCTTGATTTCATTTTGTCAAGCGAATTGAATCACCGTGCAAAGATACTGTTTTTTCTTTAAAACTGTAACATTTCTCCGATTTTTTTCAAAAGAAAACTGCAATGAAAAAAGTCAGGACACAAATATTTGCATCCTGACTCAATATTATTACCTCTAATATTACTTTACAAGGACTTTAGTCACGGTTGTACCCTGACGACGGATATAGATATTTCCAGCCTTGGGGTCGTTGACTTTCACGCCCTGAAGGTTGTAGTACTCCGCAGGTAAAACGGAGTCAACATCAACGGTATTGATTCCCGATACTCCGGCCTGCAGGTAGTCAGAAAATTCGGCACGGAAAACATTCTCCATTTCACCGCTCTCATATTCCATTTCCTGAATGGTCCACGTAAGGGGGTAACCATGCTCGGTGTCATACTTGACTTTTCCTTCGATGCGGGACTCGACTTCTCCGTAAGTTCCGTCGCTATACTGGACTTCTTCGAGAAGAATAAGTCCGTAGGCATCGTAACGATAATTCTCAGTATAACTGTCATACCAGTAAATGTCACCCATATAACTATATGTGGTTTCAGTCACGATACGGCAGCTTCCGTTTTCATCAAGCACGGTATAATACATAACTGCCTGAATATCGTCATCTTCTTCTTCGTCATGCCACTTTCCGGTCAGGATGTAAGATCCGTTCTCGCCATATTCAGCTGTGAAATACATCACTACTCCATCTTCTTCATCGGTTATGACGAGTGATTTTGCTCTGTTGGAGCCACTGAATAATTCTTCGTCAGAAAGAATCTGGCCGTCAGTCTCCTCCCAGATTATATCGTGGATAAGGGAACTCTTTTTCCCAGGAGTATTGGCCGGTGGAATAATCGTAGGTCAGATCACTTGACTGGATTTGAGAGGCTTTACCATCCTCGCCGTATGTGACATTCAGTCGATAGACCGGATCAAGAATACCGTCAAAGTACACGGCACGCTCCATCAGTGTAACGTTACCGGCTTCATTACGGGTAATAGTCTGAGTATAATAGTTGGAAGGAAGCCATCCGTCACCGCTCCAGGTATACTGCTCGTTGACGGTGATGAAATCAGTCACACGGTCATCATATTCGCGGGTGAGTTTGGAGCTTTCGGTAAACTCTTCACCCTCACTCTCGGCAACCTGTGTGAAACTGGAAGCAAGCATACCGTTGTCGTTCCACGTATTGGTTGTGCGGGTCACATATCCTTCAATATCGGTTACATTCTCTACGGTCACCTGACCCTTGGAATCATATTCCGAAATATAAGTCTGTTCAAGCGACCATCCTTCGCCATCCCATCCGAAAGTTTTCTGTGTACCGGCACACCATTTTACCGATGCTTCGGCCGCACGGGCTGCATATTTTCTTGACGGGGTCTTTGTCTTAGCGACGGCTTCAGTACGGGCCTTGACACGCTTGCGGAGGTTGAGAGCATCGGCAACCGACGCTTCTACTGCAGGCACAGCCATGGCTGCGCACAAAGCGGCAACAATAAGTTTTTTCATTTGAATTATTCTTATCAGTAACTTTATTCTTCCTGAGCTTCAACCTCGGCTTCAAGAGCTTCCTTATCAGGATTGATATTGGGGAGTTCGAGTCCGAGATGCTGCTTCTTGTCAATATATTTAAGGATTATACCCAATATGAGTGCGGCTACGCCAAGTCCGGCAAGCATCACGAGCGGCGCAGTGTAATTGTAGCTTACCGATGCCTGCTCAGCGGTCATGGTGCCGTTGGCCACAGCTTCAACGATTTCGGGATTGGTCTTGTCAAGTACTTTACCGATGAGGAGAGGGAACAGCCAGAGACCGATATTCTGAATCCAGAAAATGAGGGCGTAGGCTGATCCGATTATCTTTCCGTCGACAAGTTTCGGGACACTGGGCCAGAGCGAAGCCGGCACGAGTGAGAATGATGCACCGAGCACGAGGATCGTAAGGTAGGCTACGATAACGCCACCGACGGGGCTATCCTTGAACTGAGGTAGAACGAAGGCAAATGTCAGGTGGCAGGCTATCAGCAGTAGTGAACCGAGGATGAGCATTGAAGCTGCCTTTCCCTTGTGATCGACATAGTTTCCGAGAATGGGGGTGATACCCACTGCAAGCAGAGGGAACACAGCGAAAATTGTTCCTGCCGACTGGCGCATATAGCCCATGTAGCAGAATATCACGAGCGAAACTATCGAAGTGACGAGCATCCCGTATCGCATCGAAGGATTCTTGGAGAAGTTGCTCGCGAAGGCCGAGGCTGCCACTACAATCATTATCACATATTGGACTATCGTGACGGCTTCTCCACCCCAGAAAGAATCGGGCGCAACGTCGGTGAACGTAAGGTTACACTGAAGCATGTTTACCGCATATTTCTGGAAGGGGAAGATAGCGGAATAGTAGAGCACGCAAAGAAGTGCAACCAACCAGAAACCGCTGCTCGTCAGGATCTGACCGAGATCGGAAATACGGAAGGGATCATCTTTCTCTTCCTCGGCATGGGTCTGGGAGTCAAGTTTACGGTCCATGAAGAAGTATACGATAAACATGATGAGCGCGATCATGAGAAGGACCACTCCGAATGCTACCGATCGGGATACGGAAATTACTCCTCCGAGCTCGGCAAACATAGGCGAGAAAATCATACAGGTGGCAACACCTAAGCGGGCGAGAGCCATTTCCGAGCCCATTGCGAGTGCCATCTCGCGACCCTTGAACCATTTGACGATACCGCGGCTCACCGTGATTCCGGCCATTTCAACACCGCAGCCGAATATCATGAATCCAACCGCTGAGAATTTAGCGGAAGCGGGCATCCCTTCGTAAAAAGGCGCAATGCCGAGGGAATCGAAAACCGGGATATGGTTGAGGTGATTGGTGAACCACACGTCGAGCGAGCTTCCGATGAACTGATCGGTCAATGCATACCAGTTGATTACTGCACCGACGAGCATCACGGCACCTGAAAGTACTGCCGTGAACCTGACGCCCATCTTGTCAAGGATGATGCCGGCGAAAATTAGGAAGAAAATAAATACGTTGAGGAAGGTCTCAGAACCCTGCATCGTACCGAAAGCCGTGGAATCCCACCCGCGTGTGGACTGAAGCAGATCCTTTATAGGTGAGAGAATATCCATGAAGATGTAACTGCAGAACATCGCCATGGCAAGAAGTCCCAGGGCTGTCCACCGGGCCCATGCTTTATCAGAAAGCACTTGTTTTACATTGGTCATTTTCTTGGGAAGTTGTGATGATTTAAAAGTATTTGTTTAATTTTGTTGCAAAAGTACGAATAATTATCAATTGACAGCGATATTTTTCGTAATTTAGTGTCCTAAATTTCATCACATATAAAAATGAATCTTTTTAATAAAGAACGGTTCGATCTGGACCGCACAGTCAGGCTCGTCATTAATATAGTGATAATCCTTGGAGTGATATGGCTGATCAATACCCTTAAAGGTGTGCTTCTGCCCTTCCTCGTCGGGTGCCTGATTGCCTATATCCTTGAGCCGTTCTTGCAATACAACAAGCGGTTGCTCCATCTTAAGGGACGCGTTTCAGCCACACTTGTCACCCTTTTTGAGCTGACATTCTTTCTCGTGATGGTCCTTTATTTCCTCATTCCCATGATAGTGGATGAAGCAGGACAGATGGCCGCCGTATTGAAACGTTATGCCACTTCGCGGGCATCGGTTCCTTTTTTGCCCGAAGGTCTTGAAGAATTTCTCCGCCGTAACATCGACCTTGAACTTATAGCCTCAAAACTCTCCCATGAGGAATGGACACGCATGATAGAGGAAGCTCTGACGGCATCATGGTCGGTCATCACAGGATCGATCTCTATTCTTTTCGCAGTCTTCTCTTGGGTGGTGGTAGCGCTCTATGTAGTCTTTGTCATGATAGATTATGACCGGCTTGCAAGTGGATTCCGACGCATGATCATGCCGCGTTACCGCGAGATGGTTTTTAAGATTGGCGGTGATATAAAGCGATCCATGAACCAATATTTCCGCGGGCAAGCTCTTGTAGCTTTCTGTGTTGGAATCCTTTTCTGTATCGGATTCCTTATAGTAGGGATTCCCATGGCAATAGTTTTAGGCCTGTTCATCGGAATTCTCAATATGGTACCTTACCTGCAGCTCGTCTCGTTTATACCTACCACCTTTATATGCCTCGTCTACTCCGTCGGCACGCCGGGAGTGGATTTCTGGCCGTTATGGTGGGAGTGTTTCGCTGTCTACTGCGTAGTTCAGGTTATTCAGGATCTTTACCTGACGCCGCGCATCATCGGCAAAGCCATGAGTCTTAATCCGGCCCTGATTTTCCTGTCTCTTTCGATTTGGGGAACGCTCATGGGGTTCATTGGTCTCATAATCGCGATACCTCTCACCACTCTTCTCCTCTCCTACTACGAAAAATATATAATATCTCCTCGCGAGCAATCTGATGAAAGTAACGCTTGAAACCACAGCCGACGGTTCGCCTACCCTTTACAGAGAGGACATTGACGAGCATTACCATTCGATAAAAGGAGCTTTCACCGAGAGCAAGTACATATACATAGATTGCGCTTGGAGGAAAGCGGCCTTAAAGTCATGTTCGCCCGTGAAAGTTTTTGAGATCGGATTCGGGACCGGTCTTAATTCTGCTCTGACTTCAATGGCAGCTGCTGAATCGCGTGTCAGTACCATTTATCATTCCATTGAATTATATCCTTTGTCGCCCGAAATTTCACAACAATATGCCGCGCAATTGTCAGCGGAATTTCAAAACGCATTTCACGCGGTGAACTCAGCAGTATGGAATAACGAAATCGAAATCAATCCGTATTTCACCTTGATAAAAACAATCGGCAATCTTCTTTCCACCAGTTTTCCTCAAGATATAGATGTAATATATTATGATGCCTTTGCTCCTGAAAAGCAACCTGAGATGTGGGACGCATCAATATTCAGCAAAATATATCAGTCAATGAATCAAGGAGGAATACTGACAACCTATTGCGCCAAAGGAGCAATACGACGTATGCTTCAAAAGATCGGATTCTCCATCGAGCGGCTCCCAGGTCCTCCCGGAGGGAAACGCGAAATTATCCGCGCTTCCAAGCAATAGTTTTCATTTTGATATTATAGTTAAAACTGCTTGTTCAACCGGAAAGCTAATTATCTTTCCGTCCAAAGCACCTTATAAGTTACAGTATTGGAAAGCGAAGAAAATCCTGACATTGACTCAGTGAACTGACTTATGTGCGAATCCTTAAACTCATATTCATATTCTCTTGACAGGACATGATTACCTTTATTGTCAAATGACGTAGCAGACTTTATCAAATTGACCGAATTCTGACCGAAAACGCCTTGCATGGAAAGAGGCTGATGGTGAGGACTGCTTATAACCATCGGAATAATTATGGGATAAGAAACATTACAGTCAAAATAATCGAATTTAGTTGATAAGGAAAGTTTCTCAGATCCCTGAAAATCCTGAAACTCTCCAAGGTTACCATTCTCCCATATCAAGTAGTTCATCCACTTATAGGCATTATCCCACGTATTCTCCTTAATCTCGTCGCCAATGCCGAAGACCTCCAAGTGTTCTACGGTATTAAGGTGATTGGAAGGAAGATAAGTAAATATAAGACGATATGTTTTTCGTGCCTGCACATTTCCGTATTCAGAATAAATAAATGTGCCCTCAGATCTTGAAGCCCTGCCATTATCCAATTGAATTGTTTCTTCAAATTTACGCTGCTGGTGCAACCATGATTCTTCTGACACAACTTTTATAGTGTTCTGATCAGGATAAAAGTAATGTGCTGAATATGAAGAATAGTGTTGAGGATCATTTGCAATGCTGCTCCATGAAACGATTCTTCCATAATCATCGTACTCAAACGTTTGGTTATTTCCATTCTCATCATCTGACTGTATTAAAGATGGCTGCATAAACACTCGATAGTCAGGATCATCATTACTTGAGCAAGATGCAAGAATGAAGGAAACAAAGATAGAACTGATTATGGATAACCGCATCATTATAATTATTTTTTAATGAAAACGTGAAAATGTGATAATTATTGCGCATTTACAAAGGCAATTAGTAACCATCAAAATCGGATGAATTGGAATAATTAGATAAAATGGAAATTAGAGCCGGGGGAGCCGAACGATCGTAACACCATTCGCCGGAGTTCGCGGAGGCAATTGGTGACATGACACCCACCCTCCTAAAGGCGTGCAGTAGCACGCCGAGGCAGTGAACCGGCAAAGGGGACTAAAGAACAAAATCGTTTGCAGGAGCGACAAAGCTCTCGGTATGTCCACCGCTTCGGCGTGCTCCGCACGCTCTTAATTCCAATTCCTCCAATTATTCCAATCCCTCCAATTATTGGGTCAGTAGATATTTCCGGTTGGTGAATAGGCGGACTGCCGTATAATGCTTAT
>CAZJKU010000022.1:0-35819 GCA_964546905.1 uncultured Staphylococcus sp. | reverse complement strand
TATATAATGTCTCGCCGGCGATCTTATACTGCTTGTTGGGGGCCATGGAGCCGAGGGTGCGCATATTGTGGAGGCGGTCGGCCATCTTGATGAGCACCACGCGTATGTCCTCGCTCATGGTAAGCAGCAGCTTGCGGAAATTCTCGGCCTGGGCCGAGGCCTTGTCGCCGAAGATACCGCCCGAGATTTTGGTGAGGCCCTCTACTATCATGGCGATTTTCTTGCCGAAGTGCTGCTCGATGTCCTCGACCGTGTACTCGGTGTCCTCGACCACATCGTGGAGCAGGGCGGAGCAGATCGATGTGGAGCCGAGACCTATCTCGCGGCTGACGATCTTGGCCACGGCGATGGGATGAAGGATGTAAGGTTCGCCCGAGCGGCGGCGGATTCCCTTGTGGGCCTCCTTGGCAAACTTGAACGCGCGCTCGATTATCTCCACCTTCTTCCGGTGGTTGCTCTTGAGGTAGCCGTCGAGGAGATCGCGGAACTCGCGCTCCACGAGTTGCTCTTCCTGCTGGATGGTGAGGTTATACTGCTCCATGTATAAATCTTGGTATTCTTAGAGGGTTATCACAATATACTATTCCTTCATCTTACAAAAATATAAAGTTTCCTGCAATCGTGCAAAATTTTCCATGAAATATTGCCGCTGATGGCAGCGATATTCACGGGCAGATTGTCGGCCGGAGGTTTTTACGCCAATCTCAGAGGGTTGTTTTTATTGCAACTGGTTATGTCTCAGGTTGAAAGACACAAAAATCCCTGACGCGTGAAACGGCTGAAAAAATGTCGGTTTGGAGATTCGGAGAATATTTATTATTTTTGTGAGTAATATTATCAGATATGAGTGTAAGAATCACCTGGAACACAGAGGAAGGTGTGGCTATGCCTGCGCTCGACTTTCCCGTTACCGAAAGTTGGATAGCGCAGGTCGCCGGGAGTCTCGGTCATGAAGTCGGGAAGCTGAATTATATCTTCTGCAACGACGACGGCATAATCGATGTCAACCGCCGGTATCTCGGCCATGACTATTACACCGATATCATCACTTTTGATTACAGCCGTGGCCGAAAGCCCTTGTGTGGCGACATGTACATTTCACTCGATACCGTGAAAAGCAATTCGGAGCTCGTGGGCCAGCCTGCTGAGCGCGAACTGCTCAGAGTGATCATCCACGGCGTCCTGCATCTTTGCGGTATCAATGACAAGGGGCCCGGCGAGCGGGAGATAATGGAGCGGCACGAAGATGAAGCCCTTGCCCTTATCGACGGAATAAGAAATTCATCAATCTGATAACCAACACTTTAACCACAAAACAAGACACTGTGAAATTCAGCTATGACGTAATAGTTGTGGGCGCGGGTCATGCCGGATGTGAGGCGGCCTCGGCTGCCGCACGCATGGGCTGCGAGACGCTGCTCATCACTATCGACATGAACAAGATCGCGCAGATGAGCTGCAATCCCGCCGTAGGTGGAATTGCCAAGGGTCAGATTGTCAGGGAAATCGACGCGTTGGGCGGCATGATGGGCATTGTGACCGACTCCACCGCCATCCAGTTCAGGATGCTCAACCGCTCGAAAGGCCCGGCCATGTGGAGCCCGCGCGCCCAGAGCGACCGGATGGCGTTTTCACTGCGCTGGCGTGAAATTCTTGAAAACACGCCGGGACTGTGGATGTGGCAGGACTCGGTGACGGGACTTGAAATAGACGGCGACCGCGTGACAGGAGTGCACACTGCCTTAGGCATGACTTTTGAGGCCAAGGCCGTGGTGCTGACCGTGGGAACATTTCTCAACGGCCTCATGCACACCGGTAGAGTTCAGCTCCCCGGCGGCAGGGTAGCCGAACCGGCAGCCACCGGAATAACCGAGCAACTGAAATCGTTTGGATTCCTGGCCGACAGGATGAAGACCGGAACACCCGTGCGCATCGACGGGCGTTCAGTTAAATGGGAGCTCACCGTCAGGCAAGACGGCGACGACGATTTCCACAAGTTTTCCTATCTCCCCGAGTCGCGCCGAGTGCTTAAACAGCGTCCATGCTACAATGTCTATACCAATCCCGAGACTCACGAGATACTGCGCCGCGCCCTGCCTGAATCGCCTCTTTACAACGGCCAGATTCAAAGCATAGGTCCACGCTACTGCCCGAGTATCGAGACAAAGATAGTGACTTTCGCCGACAAAGACGAGCACCAGCTGTTTCTCGAACCCGAAGGCGAAACCACCACGGAATATTATCTTAACGGATTCTCAAGTTCGCTTCCGGTCAAGACACAGTTTGACGCGCTCGCCACGATTCCCGCGCTTGCCGAGGTGCAGTTTTTCCGCCCGGGCTACGCCATTGAATATGACTTTTTCGATCCCACACAGCTCTACCATTCGCTCGAAACCAAGAAGCTCCGCGGCCTCTTTTTCGCCGGTCAGATCAACGGCACCACTGGCTATGAGGAAGCTGCAGGGCAGGGACTGGTGGCGGGAGTGAACGCCGCGCTGTCGACCCGCGGCGACGAGCGGTTCATCCTTGCCCGCGACGAGGCATATATCGGGGTGCTTATCGACGACCTTGTTACAAAGGGTGTCGACGAACCCTACCGCATGTTCACCTCGCGCGCCGAGTACCGCATCCTGCTCAGGCAGGATGATGCCGACATGAGGCTCACTCCGCGCGGCCACTCAATAGGTCTGGTCGGCGACCGTCGTTTCGGGCTTATGGAATCAAAGCGCCAGCAACGCGACGGATTGATCGCTTTCTGCCACGAATATTCAGTCAAGGCAGCTGAGATAAATCCGTTTCTTGAAAGTCGCGGTCTCCAGCCCGTAAAGCAGGGTGTCAAACTCATCAGCCTCGTGCTTCAGCCAACCCTCGACCTGCACATACTTGCCGAAGGCCTGCCAGAATTAGCACGGTTCATCGACGAAAAAATCGAGCAAGAGCGGCGCGAGGAAATCATCGAGGCCGCTGAGGTATTGATGAAGTATGACGGCTACATAAAGCGCGAGCAACTCGTGGCCGACAAGTTGCGCCGGCTTGAAGACGTAAGGATCCGTGGCAAGCTCGACTATGAATCCATCAAGACTCTGTCAACCGAGGCCCGGCAGAAGCTCATCCGAATAGACCCCGAGACCATAGGGCAGGCATCAAGAATCCCGGGCATATCACCTGCCGATGTCAACATCCTCCTCCTGCTGATGGGGAGATAAGAATGACGATTGTTCCACGTGAAACATTTTAAAACCATGAATGAAATACTAATCGAAGAAAATATGGAATACTTAAAGTCAAAAATCCGCGACGTGGCTGACTTCCCCCAGAAAGGAATCATGTTCCGCGACCTTACAACTCTATTCAAAGACCCCCGCGGACTCCACATCATCGGCTGGGACCTCTCGCAACTCTACCGCGACAAGGGAGTGACAAAGGTGGTGGGAATCGAATCGCGCGGCTTCATCGGAGGCTCGATCCTTGCATTTGAATTAGGCGCAGGTTTCGTGCCTGCACGCAAACCCGGTAAACTGCCCGCCGACACTATCAAGGCATCCTACGACAAGGAATACGGCAAGGACACAATCGAGATTCACCGGGACGCAATCACTGAGGACGATGTGGTTGTGATCCACGACGACGTACTCGCAACCGGCGGAACGATGGCCACAGCCTATAATCTTGTCAAATCGATGAACCCGAAGAAAATCTACATCAACTTCATCGTAGAACTGTCAGCACTCAACGGCCGTGAAACTCTCCCCGCCGGAGTGGAAGTGACATCGCTAATCAAGTATTGATCCGTCACCGGAACCAGTGAATGACGGACGAGCGACAGCCCGCCCGTCATTTACATAATCACACTCCACTTCAATCATCACCGATGGTAAAAAAATCACCTGAACTCGCCGAGAAAATATCCATACTCCCCGACACTCCGGGAGTATACATTTACTATGATAAGGAAGGCACGGTAATCTATGTAGGTAAAGCGAAAAACCTGAAGCGAAGGGTATCGAGCTACTTCAACCGCACCCATGACCGGTTGCGCACCAATCTGCTCGTGCGCGCCATTGCCGACATGAAATATATCGTGGTGCCCACCGAGCAGGACGCACTCAATCTTGAAGCATCAATGATCAAGGCATATCAGCCAAGATACAACGTACTGCTTAAAGATGACAAGACCTATCCTTGGATCGTGGTCACCAACGAGCATTTTCCGCGCGTGTTCATGACAAGACAGCTTATTAAAGATGGCTCGAAATTCTACGGTCCTTACACCAACACCGCCGTGGCCCGCACGGTTCTCGAACTCATCCACCGGCTATATCCGCTCCGGTCGTGCCGGCACGCGATTACGCCGGAATATGTTACCAAAGGGAAAGGACGACTCTGCCTGGACTATCATCTTAAGAAATGCTGCGGTCCGTGCGTGGGTCTGGTGAGTGAAGAAGAATACACTAAATACATCGAAAAGGTAAGACTCATCCTGCGTGGCGAGACCGGAGAATTACTCCGATATCTCCGTGACGAAATGGAGCAGCTCGCCTCGGAGCTACGCTTTGAGGAGGCGCAGATTGTAAAGGAGCAATATGATCTCGTCACCCGCTATCGGTCAAAGAGCGTGATAGTGTCGCCGGCGCTTACTGACGTCGACGTTTTCGGAATCGACTCCGAAGCTGATTCTCCCGACGTATTCGTCAACTACATGCACGTGCGCGGCGGAGCCGTGGTGAGAAGCGTTACCCTCGAATTCCGCCGACGCCTCGATGAGACCGACGCCGACATACTCGCTTACGCCATGGAGGAAATCAGGCAATCCCTTTCAGCAGAATATGAGGAAGTGATCGTAGCCGAGGAACCCGATGTGGAATTTTCGGGTGTTACATTCACCATCCCCCGGAAAGGCGACAAATTGAAACTTCTCGAAATCTCGGCGAAAAACGCCCGACAGCAACGTATCGATAAAATTAAGACAGCCGAAAAGCGAGACCCCTCGCTCCGCACCGACCGTATTCTTGAGCGCATCAAGAAAGACTTCCATCTTAGCGAACTGCCCCGTCATATTGAATGTTTCGACAACTCAAATATTCAGGGCACAAATCCGGTCGCTTCATGTGTGGTGTTCAAGGACGCCGTTCCCTCCAAAAAAGACTACCGTCACTTCAACATCAAGACCGTGGAAGGCCCCGACGATTTCGCCTCTATGAAGGAAGTATTGACCCGACGCTACACCCGACTCATGGACGAGGGTGAACCACTCCCGCAACTCGTGGTGGTAGACGGTGGAAAAGGTCAGCTCTCTGCAGCCGTTGAAGCACTCGAAGAAATAGGACTCCGTGGCAAAATAGCGCTCGTGGGTATTGCCAAGCGACTCGAAGAAATCTACTTTCCCGGCGACTCAGTTCCCCTCTATATCGACAAGAATTCCGAGACTCTCCGCGTAATTCAGCACCTGCGCGACGAAGCCCACCGCTTCGGTATCACCCATCACCGCAACCGCCGCTCCAAGACCCAGGCCGTATCGGAACTCGACTCTATAAAAGGCGTGGGCGAAAAAACACGCATTGCACTCCTCACACACTTCAAAAGTCTCAAGCGACTTCGCCAGGCCCAGCTCGATGAAATAGGCGACATCATAGGCCCCGCCCGCGCCTCAGTAGTCTACTCCGCCCTCCACCCAACCGAAGAAGACCCGAAGCAAGACTAATGATGACCAATATTAAATCCATTTAATTGATATTCAATATATTAAAACTCACAAGAAAAAGAAATAAGAATACATTTCCCAAAAGGACTATCCCAAAACAAGCCAATACCATTCCAAAATTCACTTAAAAAAGAGGCGGAAATTTTTTTAGTTAAAAAAAAGCTATTAATTTTGCAATTCGGAAAAATACTGACATTCCGAACAATACCATAATCGTAACCAACAAAACTGAACATAACGCAATGGCAAACAACAAGCCCAAAGAAGAGACCCGCACATCAATCGACGAGGTCAACGACACCCTCACCGGAATCGGCGAAAAAGTACAGAACAATCCCAAGATCATCCTTTGGTCATGCGTGGGAGTAGCCGCAATCGTGGCAGTGATATTAATTTACGTCTACGCTTTCCGCCAGCCCGCTAAAGAAGCCGCAGCAAAAGCCCTCGGTCAGGCCGACATCGAACTCCTTCAGGGCAACGACTCCATCGCTCTCGCCAAGTATCAGGAAGTGGCTGCCAAGCACTCCTTCGAGAGCGCCAATCTCGCCAACCTCAATGCCGCTATCCTTCTTTACAAGAAAGGCGACTATCAGGAAGCCATCAAGCACCTCAGCGACTACAAGCCCGGCGAAAGCATCATCGGTGCATCCTCGCGTTCACTCATGGGCGACTGCTACGTCAACCTTGAGCAGTATGAAAAGGCCCTCGACTGCTTCCAGCAGGCAGTGAAGATCTCCGACAACAATCCTCACTACACTCCCGCCTTCATGCTTAAGGAAGCTACCGTATACCGCCACCTGAAAAACTATAAGGCCGAAGCAAAAGTCTACGAGACCATCCTCAAGAACTATCCTGCCTACGGCCAGGAAAACGGTATCGACATCAAGAAATACCTCAAGCGCGCCGAATACAGCGCAGCTGAATAAGCCGCTTGAAAGCCACAGCAAGGGCGCCGGACAACATCCGGCGCCCTTGCTCGTTTTAATGATGAAAATTTACATTCGCAAATAGGCGGAAATTGATAGAATCGTGCCCACAAGCCACTCTATTAACGTGTAAATAAAAAATATCAAAAACGACAGAAAATAAGAGTTTAAATTTGCAAATTATTTCGTAACTTTACAGCCATAAACCAATCTTCATCATCGTGACCGATCAACCCTATCATATACCAGCTCTGCTTGAAGCCTCGATAACTGCCCTCGATATAAAACCCGGAGGCACATACGTCGACGTGACCTACGGCGGCGGAGGTCACTCCCGTGCCATCGTAGAGCATCTCGACGCTGATGCCGGAGGTCATCTTTACAGCTTCGATCAGGACAGTGACGCAGTGGAGCGCGCCATGACCGACGAGCGGTTCACAATCGTGTACTCCAATTTCCGCTACATCTCCAACTTCCTGCGTTACTACGGAGTCGACAGCATAGACGGTGTATTGGCCGACCTCGGGGTATCGTTCCACCACTTCGACACTCCTGACCGCGGATTCTCATTCCGGGCCGACGGACCTCTCGACATGAGGATGAACCGCGACTCATCCATGACTGCCGCCCGATTCCTGGAAGAGGCCGATGAAGAACGCATAGCCGACGTGCTTTACATATACGGCGAGCTGCGCCAGTCGCGGTCAATAGCCCGGGCTATCGTCGCAGCGCGACATCAGGCTCCGGTCAACACCATCGGGAGACTTCTCGAAATCATCACCCCCTGCATCGACCCACGCAAGGAAAAGAAGGAACTCGCACAAGTATTCCAGGCTCTCCGCATAGAGGTCAACGACGAGATGGGCGCCCTGCGCGAAATGCTTCAGGGAGCCTGCGATGCCCTAAAGCCGGGCGGACGGATGGCAGTCATCACCTACCACTCTCTTGAAGACCGTATCGTGAAAAATTTCATGAAGACCGGAAACTTCGAGGGCCGCGTAGAAAAAGACATATTCGGCCGGTCAGAAGTTCCGCTTAAGATGCTCGGATCGCGCCCCTTGACACCCGATGATGAAGAAGTCGAGCGCAATCCCCGTTCACGGTCGGCCAAGCTCCGCGTCGCAGTCAAATTATAATTCAAGAATCCTCCCCAACCTCTCCCCTACCCCATCACCAACCGCAATGGCAAAAAACAGCAGCAAATCCACCGACACCGGAAAGCAGCAGGGTTCATTCATCAGCCGTCTCTTCCGCGGACAGCTTATTTCGAGCGATTTCTTCGCCCGCAACTGGCTCGCCGTGCTCATCACCATTGTCGTGCTGCTAATCTACATCACCAACAAATACACCTCACTGACCAACATTGAAAAAATCGACTCTCTCCGCAACCGCCTTGAAATCGTACGCAACGAAAAGTCCCACGAGCGCAGCCGCTTCATGGGTCGCATACGCGAAACCTCGATGCAACAGGTAGTCGATTCGCTTCATCTCAATCTTAAAGTTCAATCACGTCCTCCCTACCGTATCCCTCCTGAGAAATGAAGAAAGACAACCGCACCAACATCCTTTTCCGCTACGGTATCATCGTGGCGGCTATCATAGTGCTTTCGATCTGCATCGTGGTGAAGCTCGTCGACACCACCGTGGTCAACGCCGACAAGTGGAACGCCAAGGCCAACGCCGAGCTGCAGCGCATAGACACCATCCTGCCTCCGCGCGGCAACATCCTGGCCAGCGACGGCAGCGTCCTGGCCACCAACCTGCGTTTCTACACCGTCAGGATCGACTACCGCGCCGAGAAATTCAACACTCAGAAATATCTTGCAGCCGTCGACACCATCGCCGACTCCATGGCTGTATTCTTCCCGTGGAAGACCCGCGCCCAGTGGCACGCCCACCTGATGAAGCCGCTTGAAAAACCTGACACCCTGCGCCCGCGCGCCTACCGCCTCGTGACCCGTATCACCAACACCGACGTGCAGCGGCTACGCACCCTACCCTTCTTCAAGATCCGCAACCGCAACCGCAACGGTTTCATAACCGAGAGCTACCTCAAGCGCTACAATCCTTACGGCGCAATGGCGCGCCGCAGCATAGGAGGTGTGGGCGAAAGCGACACCTGCCGCGAGATTCACGGCATATCGGGACTCGAAAAAGCACTCGACTCGCTGCTCTACGGCAAGGAAGGATATGGAAAGATGGTCAACCTCACCCGCAAAATCGCCTCCCGCGCCGACGTGGACCCGATACCCGGATGTGACATCGTCACCACTATCGACATAGCGATGCAGGACATAGTCGAGAACGAGCTTAACAACGTGCTCGACACCGTGCAGGCCGACTGGGGCGTGGCCGTGCTGATGGACGTGGCCACGGGCGACATCAAAGCCATCTCCAACCTTGAGCGCAACCCCCACGGTCCCGGCTACGTCGAAGCCCGCAACCGCGCCGTGATGGGCTACGAACCCGGCTCGGTTGTCAAGACACTCTCCATGATGATCGCGCTCGAAGACGGCATCGTAAAGAACCTCAATGAAGAATTACCCACCGGTAGCGGCTGGGCCTACGCCGGCGGACGCGCCATAACCGATGCCCACTACACCTCGTCGATAAAGGTGGGTGAAGTGCTCGAACAATCATCCAACATAGGCATGGCCCGCATCATCACCCGCCACTACGACAGCATACCCGGCGCATTCTATTCACGCGTCAAGGCCACCGGATTCCTCGAACCGATGAACACCGGTATCGCCGGCGAGACCACGCCGAGATTTGACAGCGCCCACACCGACCGCGGAGGCCGCATAGCCCTCTCTCGCCAGAGCTACGGCTACGCCACTGAAATTCCCCCCATCTATACCCTGGCACTCTACAACGCCATCGCCAACGACGGCGTCTTCGTGCGCCCCCGCCTTGTCAAGGAAATACGCGGTGGTGGCAAAGACCGTCAGCTACCGGTCGAGACCATGGGCACGGGACGGGCTTGTTCGCCCGCCACAGCCGCCACCCTGCGCGGGATGCTGACCAACGTAGTGTGGGGCGAGCACGGCACCGGAAAATTCCTGCGCAACGACCTTGTCAAGATCGCCGGCAAGACAGGAACCTGCTACACGATCGAAAAAGGATCATACAACACATCAAAAAAGCGACTCGCGTTCTGCGGCTTCTTCCCCGCCGACAATCCCCGTTACAGCTGCATCGTGCTGACCTGCTACCCTAAAAGGAAATATGTAGGAGCCGCCACTACCTCCGGTCAGGTAGTGAAAAACATCGCGATGAAACTTTACTCGCGCGGAATGCTCGGCGACAACCCCGACTTCACCGACGGAATCAAGTCACCGGCCGGCGCCACATTCTTCGCTGCCAAGACAGCCGGAATCAACGCCGCCATCAAGAGCAACCTCGCCATGCCCTCGGGCCGACGTGAACTCAAGGCCCCCGTTCAGCGTCACGGCGGCGTGCCCGACGTGCGCGGTTTCGGAATCCGCGACGCCATCGTGGCGCTGGAAAAAGCCGGATATGAAGTGCGCTTCACCGGCAGCGGCTACGTGTCATCCCAGTCACCTACCCCCGGTCACGACTCACCACGCGGGTCAGTAATCACCCTCGCCCTCAACCATTAAAAGTATCAACCGAAACGATAAAGAAATGAAAAAACTCAGCGATCTCCTCTCGGTCATCGAAATAAGCCGAATGATAGGCGACCCCGCCGCAGGGGTGGAAATCACATCCATCACCGCCGATTCCAGAAAAGCGGAAAAAGGCGGCATGTTTGTAGCCGTGCGCGGAACGAGCGTCGACGGCCATGACTTCATCCCTCGCGCAGCCGAGCAGGGAGTAGCTGTGATAGTGTGTGAGCAGTTGCCCCCAGTCATGGAGACTCAGGTCATCTACATCGAAGTCCCCTCGACCTCGGTGGCCCTGGGCCACCTTGCCTCGCAATGGTGGGACAACCCTTCGGAGAAACTTCACCTCGTGGGTGTGACCGGAACCAACGGCAAGACCACCACCGCCACCCTCATCTATGAAATGGCACGACTTCTCGGCCACAAGGCAGGACTTCTCTCCACCGTGGCCAACTATGTCGACGACGAGCGCATCCCCGCCACCCACACCACCCCCGACCCGCTGACACTCAACGCCCTGCTCCACCGCATGGTCGAGGCAGGATGCACCTACGCGGCTATGGAAGTGAGCTCCCACGCCGCCCACCAGCACCGCATTGCCGGACTCACCTTCGCCGGCGGAATCTTCACCAACCTCACCCGCGACCATCTCGACTATCACAAGACAGTCGAAGCCTACCTCCGGGCCAAGAAATCATTCTTCGACCGCCTCCCTTCCACGGCTTTCGCCCTGACCAACGCCGACGACAAGAACGGCGGGATAATGCTCCAGAACACCCGCGCCCGCCGCTTTACCTACTCACTCCGCAATCCCGACGCCGACTTCCGCGGACGCATCATAGAGAGCCGCCTCGACGGTACCACCGCCTCCTTCAACGGCACCGAAGTAGAACTCCTCTTCACCGGCCGCTTCAATATCTATAACCTGACGGCAGTCTACGGCGCCTCGATACTCTTAGGCTGGGACCGCGACGAAGTGCTCCGCTGCATGAGCCGCCTCGTGCCGGTGGCCGGACGCTTCCAGGCCTTCCACTCCCCCAAGGGCTACACCGCCATCGTCGACTATGCCCACACCCCCGATGCCGTAGTCAATGTGATCGAAGCGATACGTGAAGTAGTAGGTCCCGACGGCAGGATAATCACCGTGGTGGGAGCCGGCGGAAACCGCGACCACGGCAAGCGCCCCATCATGGCACGCGAAGCCGCCCTCCGCTCCGAGCAGCTCATCCTCACCAGCGACAATCCCCGCGACGAGAATCCTCAGGACATAATCGACCAGATGGCCGCCGGGCTCGATGCCGACCAGGCCGCCCGCACCCTGCAGATTCCTGACCGCCGCCAGGCCATCCTGACCGCCACCATGCTCGCCACTCCCGGCAGCGTGGTACTCATCGCCGGCAAGGGCCACGAGGATTATCAGGAGATAGCCGGCGTCAAGCACCATTTCGACGACCGCGAGGAAATCCTCAGCATCATCAACCGCGAAAAATCCGTCTGATCACCTATGTTATATTATCTCTTTGACCTTCTGCGCGACTACGACATACCCGGCTCGCGACTGATGACCTACCTGACGTTCCGCTCGGGCTGCGCCTTCCTGCTCTCGCTGATAATCGCCCTTTTCATCGGGCGCAAGATCATCGCCCGGCTCCAGCTGATGCAGGTGGGCGAAATCGTGCGCGACCTCGGTCTTGAAGGGCAGATGAAAAAGACCGGCACCCCCACCATGGGCGGCATCATCATCATCCTTTCCATCGTGGTGCCCTGCCTTCTCGTGGGCAACCTCGGCAGCATCTACATGATACTCATGCTCGTCTCCACCCTGTGGCTCGGCATGATAGGATTCCTTGACGATTACATAAAGGTGGCCAAGCACGACAAGGAAGGCATGAAAGGCAAGTTCAAGATTATCGGACAGGTAGGACTGGGCCTCATCGTGGGCGTGACCATGTATCTCAGTCCCGAGATCACGATACGCGAAAATGTCGAGACCGTGTCGGACACCGACGGCCAGGTCACCATCACCTATACTCCCGAGAATGTCAAGTCGACACAGACCACCATACCGTTTGTCAAGAACAACAACTTCGACTACTCCACCCTCGCGGGATGGATGGGAAAATACAAGCAGGCAGGCGGATGGGCCGTGTTCATCCTCGTCGTAATCCTCGCCGTGGCCGCCACGAGCAACGGAGCCAACCTGACCGACGGCCTCGACGGCCTCTGCGCCGGCACATCGGCCATAATCTGCTGCGCCCTGGCCATCATGGCCTACTTAGGCGGCAACGTGATCTACGCCCACTACCTCAATATAATGTACATACCCGGGTCGGGCGAACTGGTGGTGTACATGTCAGCCATGATAGGCGCGCTGATAGGCTTCCTGTGGTACAATGCCTTCCCGGCCCAGGTGTTCATGGGCGACACCGGCTCACTGACCCTGGGCGGCATCATAGCCGTCTTCGCCATCCTCATCCACAAGGAGCTCCTCATCCCCCTGCTCTGCGCCATCTTCTTCGTTGAAGACCTCTCGGTGATACTTCAGGTGGGATATTTCAAATACACCAAGAAACGCTACGGCGAGGGACGGCGCATCTTCAAGATGACCCCGCTCCACCACCACTTCCAGAAAGAAGGAATCCCGGCGCTCATCGGCAAGCCGGCGCGCGCCATCGCCGAGCCTAAGATAGTAACCCGCTTCTGGATCATCGGAATCCTGCTTGCGGTAATCACATTCGTAACACTCAAAATCCGTTAACCGTCGATGGACAAGAAAGATAAAGCAACTGTAACGAAACGCCTCGTAGTGTTGGGCGGCGGAGAAAGCGGCGTAGGTGCCGCCATTCTCGGCAAATCGCGCGGCATGGACGTGTTTCTGAGCGACTACGGCTCCGTCGCTCCCCGCTATGCCGCCATGCTCGATGCCGAAGGAATCGCCTGGGAGCAGGGAGGGCACTCGATGGACCGCATCCTCGCGGCCGACGAAGTGGTGAAGAGTCCCGGCATAGCTCCCACAACCCCGGTCATGAAAGCGATAGCTGAAGCCGGCATACCCGTGATTTCGGAAATCGAACTCGCCGGCCGCTACACCGATGCCAAACTGGTGTGCATCACCGGCTCCAACGGCAAGACCACCACTACCCTGCTCACTTACCACATCCTGCGCAGTGCCGGCATCAACGCCGGGCTTGCCGGAAACGTGGGCCGCAGCATGGCGCTCCAAGTGGCCCGCGAGCACCACGACGTTTACGTGATCGAGCTGTCGAGTTTCCAGCTCGAAAACATGTATGACTTCAAGGCCAACATTGCCGTGATACTCAACATCACCCCCGATCATCTCGACCGATATGACTATGAGATGCAGAATTATGTCAACGCAAAGTTCCGCATCCTCAACAACATGACCTCAGCCGACGCCTTCATATACTGGCAGGACGACCCCGTGATCGCCGCCCAGCTCGACCGCATCACCGTCGAGGCCCGGCTGCTGCCCTTCGCCGAGCACCGCGAGGAAGGCTCCGCCGCGTGGGTCGACGAAAACGAGGACATTATATTCGACACCCCGTCACGCCGGCTCTCCATGCCCCGCGCCGACCTGTCGCTCAGCGGCCTGCACAACCTCTACAACTCCATGGCTGCCGGTCTGTCGGCCTGCCTGCTCGACATCAGCGACGACCAGATACGCCGGTCGCTCTCTGACTTCGAGGGCGTGGAACACAGGCTCGAATATGTGGCCACGGTCGACTCCGTAAGATACATAAACGACTCCAAGGCCACCAACGTCAACTCCTGCTGGTATGCCCTCGAAAGTCTGCCCGGCGACATCGTGCTGATACTCGGCGGCAAGGACAAGGGCAACGACTACACCGAGATCGAGCCCCTCGTGAAAGAGAAAGTCAAGGCGATCGTCTGCATGGGCAAGGACAACACCAAGTTGCTCGATTTCTTCACCGGCAAGGTGCCCGTGATCAAGGACACCCACTCGATAGCCGACGCCGTGGCAGCCTGCCGCGAGGCCGCCGCTCCCGGCGACACCGTGCTTCTCTCCCCCTGCTGCGCCAGCTTTGACCTCTTCAGCTCCTACGAAGACCGTGGCCGGCAGTTCAAAGCCATCGTCAACTCAATGAAATAAATCACCCATATTCAAGAAAAGAATGGAACCCGCAATCTCCTCCCCCATAGAAACCACCGGTGAAATTCCCTCCACCCCCAAGGCCGTAGCATCGGCCGACAAGCACATCTGGGGCATATTCATAGCCCTGTGTCTCATCTCGATAATCGAGCTATACAGCGCGTCGTCGCGCGAGGTGGGCAGTTCGGCCTTCGGCGTGATGGGACCCATCGTGCGCCACATCGCCATGCTCATAGGCGGCTTCGGTATCGTATGGTACATCTCCAGGCGACACTACACCGCCCTCATCCCGTTCACGATAGTCTTCGCCTCGATCTCGGTAATCATGATGGTCTACGTGATGGTATGCGGCGATTACGTCAACGGTGCCCGGCGGTCGATGACCGTACTCGGCATCGGCATATATCCGGCCGAGATGGTCAAGATCTCCGCCGTGCTGCTGGTAGCTCTCGTCATGGCCTGGCATCAGAATCCCAAGGACATAGGCATCACGCCACGCGGCGTGCAGATCTCGGCTATCGTCATACTTGGTCTCAGCGCGCTACTGGTCAAGCAAGGTCTCACCAATACTCTTCTGCTGCTTGCCATCAGCTACTCGATGATGATAGTGAGCGGCGTGAAATTCACCCACCTTATTGTCGTCACGATGGCCTATGCCCTGTGCGGACTGGTGTTCCTGTTCTTCATCAAGGACAGTAACGGCGAGAACCGCTACGACACGTGGATAGCACGCGTGGAGCGCCATCAGGAAGGCCCCGTGGCTAAATACGACATGCCCATCGATGCCAAGAACCGGCAGGAAATGTACTCCTACATGGCTCAGGCCAACGGCGGAATCTATGGCAAGGGCCCGGGCAACTCCCGCGAGGCATCGCGCCTGCCGCTGGCCTTCAGCGACTACATCTACGCCATCGTCGTGGAAGAGATAGGGCTTGTGGGAGGCGTGACCGTGCTGCTGCTCTACCTGTGGCTGCTCGGGCGGGCATCGGGTATAGCCTCGCGGTGCAACCGCACCTACCCTGCCCTGCTTGTGACCGGAATGGCTGTCATGATAGCCTTCCAGGCACTGTTTCACATGGGCATCGTCACGGGCGTGTTCCCCGTGTCGGGACAGCCGTTGCCGCTGATATCCAAGGGAGGAACCTCGATACTCGTCACGGCGATAGCTTTCGGCATCATGCTGAGCGTGAGCCGCACGGCTACCCGCCAGAGCAACAAGTCCAAGGAAATCAAGGAAGAGGCCGACGCCCTGCCCGAAAACCTCGGCGGCAAGAACCCCATGCAGCTGTAATCCTCATTAATCCAATCAACCATCCATGAGCTACAACATCCTCATAAGCGGCGGCGGAACGGGAGGACATATCTTCCCCGCCATCTCGATTGCCAACGCGATCAGGCGCATCCATCCCGACGCGCGCATACTGTTTGTCGGAGCCGAAGACCGCATGGAAATGCAGCGAGTACCCGCAGCCGGTTACGAAATCGTAGGGCTGCCCGTGGCCGGCTTCGACCGCAAGCGGCTGTGGCGCAACATTCCCGTGCTGTGGAAACTCGCCAAGAGCCTGCTGAAAGCGCGCCGCATCGTGGCCGACTTCAAGCCCGACATCGCCGTGGGCGTGGGAGGCTATGCTTCCGGTCCCATCCTCAAGGAAGCCCAGCGCCGCGGAATCCCCACCCTCATCCAGGAGCAGAACTCCTATGCCGGCGTAACCAACAAACTCCTTGCCAGGAACGCGACGAAAATATGCGTGGCCTACGAGGGCATGGACCGATTCTTCCCCGCCGGGAAAATAGAGGTCACGGGCAATCCTGTCAGGAAATCGCTCGAAGAAAACACCCTGTCGCGCGAAGAGGCCAAGAAAACCCTCGGATTTGACCCCGACAGGCCGCTTCTGTTCGTCACCGGAGGCAGCCTGGGCGCACGCACCATCAACGAAGCCGTGGCCGCGGCACTCCCCTCACTTACCGGCAAGGAAATTCAGGTGCTGTGGCAGACGGGCCGCTACGGAGCCGATCACTTTCAGCAGATAGCCTCGCAATATGCTCCAGGAGTCAAGGCCACGACCTTTGTCGACGACATGGCCATGGCCTACCGCGCTGCCGATCTTGTGGTGGCCCGCGCCGGAGCCTGCACCATCTCCGAGATTCAGAACCTCGGAATCGCGGCGGTCCTCATCCCGTCGCCCAACGTAGCCGAAGACCATCAGCGGCACAACGCCGAGGCCCTGTCGACACGCGGGGCCGCACTGATGATACTCGATGCCGATGCCGTAGCTCGACTCGGCGACACCGTCACCTCTCTCATGGACGATCCCCAAAAACGCGAAAAAATGGCCCGCGCGGCCCTCGGCATGGCCCATCGTGGCTCCGATGACCGCATAGCCCGGATAATAACCCAAACACTCACCCGACAATGAAAATAAACAAAGACGACATCCGCAACATCTACTTCGTGGGCGCCGGCGGCATAGGCATGGCGGCCCTTGAAAGATACTTCCTCGCCCGCGGCAAAAACGTGGCGGGCTATGACCTGACCCCGAGCGAACTCACCGCCGCCCTCGAAAAAGAGGGCGTGGAAATAACCTATTCGGGCGAGGCCGAAACCATTCCCGCATCATTCCGCGACCCGGCCACAACGCTGGTGGTCTTCACTCCCGCCGTGCCCGAGTCGCTGCCTATCATGAAGTATTTCAGGGAGAACGGTTTTGATGTGGTGAAGCGTGCCCAGGTACTCGGTCTGGTGACCCGCGGCAGCCGCGCCCTATGCTTCGCCGGAACCCACGGCAAGACCACAACATCGTCCATGGCCGCCCACATCATGCAGCAGGGGCCGCTGAAATGCAACGCGTTCCTCGGAGGAATCCTGAAGAACTACGACAGCAATTTCCTGCTGACCCCTTCCTCGGCCTACTCGGTGATCGAGGCCGACGAATTTGACCGCTCGTTCCACCACCTCTCCCCCACCGTAGCCGTCATCACGGCCACTGATCCCGACCATCTCGACATCTACGGCACCGAGGAAGCCTACCTGGAGTCATTCGCCCGCTTCACCGAACTTATCGTGCCCGGCGGCTCACTCGTGGTCCACACGGGCCTGAAGCTCCGTCCCCGCCCCGGAAGCGACGTAAAGGTCTACACTTATTCGCGCGACGAGGGCGACTTCCATGCCTCCTACATACGCCGCACACCCGGCAACATAACATTTGACATCGTCACTCCGCTCGGCACGATACGCAACGTCAACCTGGGCGTGCCCGTCGAAGTCAACATCGAGAATGCCGTGGCCGCCGTGGCCGCCGTGACGCTCGCGGGCGGATTTGACCCCGAGTCGATACGCGCCGCCCTCAACAGCTACGCCGGAATCAAGCGCCGCTTCGAGACATGGCTCAAGGAGCCCGGCGAAAACGGCCGCGTGGTAATCGACGACTATGCCCATCATCCACAGGAGATTGCTGCATCGATATCGAGTGTCCGCTCGCTTTACCCGGGCCGGAAACTCACTGTCGCCTTCCAGCCCCACCTGTATACCCGCACCCGCGACTTCGCCGCCGAGTTCGGTCAGGCACTCTCGGGAGCCGACGAGGTGATTCTCGTGGACCTCTACCCCGCCCGCGAGGAACCCATCGAGGGAATATCTACCGAAACCATCGCCCGGCACATCAAAAACGTGCCCGTGACGATGATTCCGAAAGAAAATTTGGTCAAGTCGCTCGAAAACCGTAACTTTGACATACTCTTGACCATGGGCGCCGGAGATATGGTCAACGAGCTTCCGTCACTTATGAAAGCCCTCGGCGCCGACTGAGACCGACCGTAAATGAAACGATACGCGATAATAGCCGTCACGTTGCTGCTCGCCGCCTATCTGGTGGCGGCGGCAATCGTCACGTCGCGTGTCGACGACGACCGCCGCTGCACGGGCATGACCATCAAGGTCAACGACAATTCCGACCACCCGTTTGTGACCGCAGGCGAGCTCATGCGCGAGCTTGACTCGCTTCCCGCCATGGCCTCGGGCATGTACATGCGCGAGATCAATCCTCAGGCGATAAAGCGCGCTCTGCTTGCCATCGACAAGATCGAGGATGTCGACGTGCAGACCTATACCGACGGTAAGATCGAGATCACCGTTACGCCTATCATCCCGGTTGCGCGTATATTTGACGGCGACAGCTCATTTTACATCAACCGCTCGGGCAAGCGCGTCACTGCCACGTCACATTACCACAAGGATGTGCCCGTGATAGCCGGTACATTTCCCGCGACCGACACCGTGTTCACCCCCCTGAGCCTGCTGCCGCTGGTCGACTTCATCCAGCGCGACTCGCTGTGGAGCCGGTTCATCACCATGATCGAGGCCCGCTCACGCAACGATATAATCCTCATCCCGGCCATCCGCGACCACGTGGTGGTGCTGGGCGACGCCGGCAATCTCGACGAAAAGTTCCACCGCCTGCGCCGCTTCTACACCGAAGTGCTCAGCAAGCGCGGCTATGATGCCTATGACACCATCTCGCTCAAGTGGCGCGGCCAGGTAGTGGCCACGCGCCGCAAGAAGCACCTCGATCCGATACGCGCCCTTGCGCTCGACGACGACGAGGCTGTCGACACCACCACGATGCTCGTGGGCGACAACATAGCGCCGGGCCGCACTCTCCCGGGCCAGGAAGCCCACAACGAGAAACCGATTCCGGCAAAAACCGTAAGATAGACTGAACCCAACCGCAATTCCAACCGTTAAATCCATCTCCACCCGAATCATATCAACAACCCCCACCCGACCACCACTTGACTTATGGAAGAACAACTGATCGTAGCCCTCGAAATAGGCAGCTCCAAGATTAAGGGAGCCATAGGCGCCGTTGATGCCACCGGCGCGCTGACAGTGAAAGCTGTAGAAGAAGAAAAGATAACCGACAGCGTGCGCTACGGGCTGATACGCAATGTCGCCGAAGTGTCAGAGGCAATCACCGCCGTCATCAACAGGCTCGAAAACCGCGAGCCCGGACGACGCATTACCGGCGTGTACCTCTCGGTGGGCGGCCGCTCGCTGATGTCGAAAGCGGTGGAAGTGGAACGTCGCCTGCCGGCTGAGATGGAAATCACTTCGGCCCTCATCGAGGATCTCACCAAAGATGCCCTCCAGTATCCGCTTGACGACCGCAAGGTAATCGACGTGACTCCGCGCGAGTTCCGCGTCGACAATGCCCCCACGACACGTCCCGTGGGCACTTACGGCCAGGTGGTGCAGGCCAAGCTCAACGTGGTGTCGCTCCGCAACCAGATATGGCGCAACCTCAACCACGTGATCATCGACAGGCTCAACCTTAAGATCAACGATTTCTTCGTGCGTCAGATCGTCGAGGCCGACCTCGTGCTCTTGACCGAGGAAAAGAGACTCGGATGTGTGTTTGTCGACTTCGGGGCCGAAACCACCACGGTATCTGTCTACAAGCACGGCGTGCTGCAATATCTCGCCACTATCCCCTTAGGCTCGCGCAACATCACCCGCGACATCACCGCGCTCAACCATCTCGAAGAGCGCGCCGAAGAGCTTAAGATCAACGGCGGTAACGCCCAGCCTCAGGCTGACCAGAGAGCACCCGGAGCCGCCTACTCAAGCGGAGCGAAGGATTATGCCGAAATCAACAATTACGTGTCGGCCCGCGCAGGCGAAATTATAGCCAACATCGCCGAGCGCATCAAGGCATCGGGATTCAGCGCCGAACTGCTCCCGGCCGGCATAGTCATCGTGGGCCGCGGCGCCCGGCTGACCAACTTCAACCAGCGTCTCCACGCCGAAACCGGCATGAAAGTGCGTGCCGGAGTGCCCGGAATCAAGGTGCGCATCAACGACAGCCGCATCACCCCCTCCGATGCCGTCGACGTGATCTCAGTGCTCACGGCAGCCGCTGCCTCGGCCGAGGAATGTATGCCCCCGGTGAAGCAGGAATCAATGTTTGTCTCTGACTCTCAGCCGGTGATCATGCCCGAGGTCAAGGTCGAGGAAATCAGGACAGTCGTCACACCCCGTGAACCGGAACCTGTGAAAATCACCGTCGACAACCGCGCGGCAACTCCCGCAGCAACTCCCGCGGCAGCAGCCAAGCCTGCGGCCACCTCAACATATACGGCACCTACGGCTCCCATACCTCCCGTCACACCTCCCGTGCAGGAAAAACCGGTTGAAAAGCCGGTAGAGAAGCCCGTCGCGCCCGAACCTGAACCCGAGACTGAACCTGAAAGCGGCGAGCGTCCGGGATTCTTCGGCCGCATGTGGGAACGCCTCGCCGGCCGCGTAGCCGACCTGATGTCGGAACCCGATTACGACAGCGAAGACGATCAGGAATAACCCGAATTTACCCATCACCCTATCCCTCAACCCCAATACTCATCATTCCACCTGACTTATTCAACTCCACATGGACAACCCTAATATCAGCAGCCACATCGACAATCTCGACAATGCCCAGGACTTCTACACGGCCGGCCCTGCCCATCGCGTCTACATCAAAGCCATAGGCGTGGGCGGAGGAGGCAATAATGCCGTCGACCACATGTTCAAAACCGGTATAAAGGAAGTGTCGTTTGTCAACATCAACACTGACCGTCAGGCCCTCGAACATTCCAAGGTCCCGATGCGCATGGAGATCGGCGACGGCCTCGGTGCCGGAGGTGACCCCGATGTTGCGCGCCGCTACGCCGAGGAGAGCGCCGACAAGATCGCCACCCTCTTTGACGACGAGACCCAGATGGTATTCGTTACCGCCGGAATGGGAGGCGGTACCGGCACGGGCGCGGCTCCTGTCGTGGCTCGCATCGCCCGCGAGAAAGGAATGCTGACCATAGGTATCGTGACTATTCCATTCCTCTTCGAGGGCAAGTGGAAGATTCGTCAGGCTCTGGCCGGAGCCGACGAGATGGCCCAGCATGTCGACTCGCTGCTGATCATCAACAACGAGCGACTGAGCGAAATCTACGGTGACCTCGATTTCATCAACGCATTCGGCAAGGCCGACGACACACTGACCGTGGCTGCCCGCTCGCTCTCCGAGATCATCACCTCGACCGGCCACATCAACCTTGACTTCAAGGACATCAACGCCACGCTCCGCAACGGCGGCGCGGCCATAATATCGTCGGGCTACGGCGAGGGAGAGCATCGCGTCACCAAGGCAATCGAGGATGCCCTCAACTCCCCGCTGCTCAAGAACCGCGACATAATGGGCTCGAAGCGACTGCTGTTCAACCTCTATTTCTCGCGCGAGGCCACCAATTCATTCCTTATCTCCGAGACTCAGGAGATCACCGACTTCATCTCGTCGATCAACCCCGACGTGAAAGTAATCTGGGGTGTGGGATTTGACGAGTCGCTCGGCGACAAGGTGAAGATGACGATTCTCGCCACAGGATTTGACGTAACCATTAAGGACTCCGACAACGAAAGGAAAGCCGCAGACGTAAAAAAGGACGAAAAAAAATCAGGTGGCGACACTATCATCTTCACTCCCAGCCGCGACACCGAGACTACACCACCTCCCACATCTACAATCGACGAGCGGCGCATCACCGAGGAATACGGCAAGAGCAAATTCGACAACCTCATAGGCGGAAAAGAGCGCACGTCCTACATCATCCTCGCCGACAATCAGCTTGACGATGACGAGATTTGCGACATCCTCGAAACCGTTCCGGCCTACCGGCGCGACCGCAAGATTGCCGAGAAAATCAGAAACGGTCAGTCACCCGCCGCAACCCCCGAAAATCTTACGGGCGATACCGCACGGGTTATCTCATTCTGACAACCGATCCACCTTCATCACAATCGCAGGGCCCCGAAACCCTGCGATTTTTTATGTACAGTTAATTCTTATATTTCAGAAAAATGTTGTAAATTTGTAACTGATAAAGCAAAAAGGAGATATAACCATGGCAAGACCTATCAAAGAAACCCCTGTATTGAAAGGTAAGGATGCGGAAAAATTTGCCGAAAGAATCGCTAATCCCGCACCCGTCAGCCAATCTGAAAAAGATGCGGCCCGCAAGGCTTACGAAGCCTTTAAGGCTATTAGCACATTCCAGATGTAAAAATGGATTTCTGCAACTTTACATTCCGGCAAATTGAAACCGACACGGAGATAAAGCCGTTTGATTGCGGAGATGATGATTTAAACGACTTTCTTGTCAGTGACGCGAAAAATTATCTTCGCGCCATGATGGCTTTAACGTATTTACTCGAAGACAATTCAGAATGTAAAACTGTTGCATACTACAGCCTTTTAAACGATAAAATAGTTTATGACCCTGAAGAAAGGCAATTTTGGAATAAACTTAACCGAAAAATTGTCAATTCCAAACGTCGAAAGGAGTATCCGGCGGTAAAAATCGGACGCGTTGCTGTTTCAAAAGACTATACCGGCAATCATATTGGCGAAACTATTTTGTTGCAGATTAAACACATGTTTGCCACCATGCGTCGAAGTGCCTGCCGGTTTATTACTGTTGATGCTTATGCCGCAGCCGTTCCATTCTACGAGAAATGTGGCTTTATGTTTCTTTCGGAAAAAGATAAAAAAGCCAAAACCCGCGCGATGTATTTCGATTTGATAAACTTCGCTAACTAATAGTGAAGATTGAGGGCGCAAACGAAGGAACCGTTTTTATTCAAACTTAATATATAAAAAACGTTACGGTATTTTTGCATCGACACAAAAAGCAATTCGCCCCACGATGTCTCGGCGTGCTCCTGCACGCCTTAGTGGGAAGAGAGGGTGCGGGGACTGCGGGGACACCAATCGCCTCCGCAAGCTACGGCGAATGGTGTTACGATGTTTCGGCGTGCCTCGCACGCCCATTCCCCTGTCACGCTTGGCGGAATACCGCTATTATACAAACCTCCTCTTTAAGAATAGGGGTTTCTTTGATAAGTGAGGGAAATATATCACAAGAGGCTGCGCCTCGACACAGCCTCTTACGATGTTTCGGCGTGCGCTGCACTCCATCTTCCTGCGAAGGTGGGAGGGATGTGCGGCGGTATTGTGAGCGAACATGGGCGCGCTGTTCTTAACCGAGAGCGTTGGATTATGCACTTTATGGGCGGGGGAGGATGTAGCGGATGCCTATGTTGAGGCTGAAATCGACCGGATGGCGGTCATAGATGACCGGAATTGAGGAACGGTCATCAGGATACCACACCACCGACGGCTCTACATATATGCCTAACTGCCCGACAGGGCGAATCTGGAATCCGGCACCCCCGGAGAGTGACCACTGCAATGGATGGGACGAAAGAGATGAGCGGAATGATTCCTGCGACGAGGGGGTGACTGTCGCATGGCGGCTGTAACCGTCGATACATTTTTCCACCGCGCCACCGGCGGTGAGGTACATATCGAAGGCGCGCCACGAGGCAAGGCGGAATTTCAACGTCAGCGGCACTCCGATATAGTGCAGGCGATAGGAGGTGAAGGAGGAGCGGATCGAGGATATTACCGAGGTCTCCGACGACAGCCTGGAGTAGGTGAGACCCGACTCAAGAGCGAGGCGGGAGTTGAAGCGGTATTGCACCGTGACCCCTACGCGGAACGGCAGGCTGTAAGTTGTCTCGGTGACTTCTTCCACAGGTTGGACTATGGCATTGGAGCCATCGTCGTGCGGAAAGAAAATATCTTCGCTGCGCGACGAGCTGCCTCCGGCGTATGCAGTAAGGAGTCCTATCGAGAGTTGGCCGGGAGTCGTAACACGCAATCTCTTGTCAACCCCACGATTGCGCCGGTAATCATGTCCTTCAGCAGCCGGTTTAACCATTGGAATAACCTGTATGTCAGAGGTATCAGCAGGAATCACATCATCGATCACAGGCACGGTCGCTGACGCATCCCCGTCAGTCACGTTCTTATCAGTCATGGGCTCATCAACCATAGGAATTTTCCTGACCGGAGCGACCGGATCAGAGTTTACTTCTTCCGGTAAAGAATCAACCGGAGCAGGAGCTATCCACGCCACGGGAGAATTGACGGGCAACTCCGGCATCATCTCGCCCGGCATTAACCACACTACCGTACCCACCGCAAGAAGAAGAGCCACCGCCGCCGCTGCAATGAAAAAATTACGACGACGCAGGGTAGGGCGGCTATCCGCTCCACCGGGCAACTCATGCGCAAGGCTCTCCCACAGCCCGTCGGGCGGGGCTACCTCAAAGTCCTCAAGCGACTCGCGCAATCGGTTATTCCAGTTATCTTGCATATCGTCAACGGTTGTGTAGGGATTGATACTTACGGATGTTCAGGGCCAGCATCGCCTTGGCGCGGTGGAAACGCGATGCCGATGATGATTCCTTGATACCGAGCAAGGCGGCGATCTCGCGGTGGGAACGGCGCTCGAAGATAAAGAGGTTGAGCACTGTGCGGTAATCGGGCGGAAGGGCGCGGATCATTTCGTGAAGAGCCTCGGGCGGCACATCTTCGAGTGGAGGATCGGCACCGGCATCGGCGATCTCAAGCTGAAGATCATCGATAGGCTCGCTGCGGCTGTACCGTCGCAGCTGCTTGAGCGACTCATGGACCACGATGCGTGTAAGCCACGCCTTGAGTGAACCGGTCCCGCGGTATTGAAATCCGCTCATCGAGCCGAAAATCTTCAGGAAACTGTCATGGAGCACGTCGCTGACATCGCCTTGATCAGCCAGATAACGGGAAGCTACGCCGGCCAGATAGCCGGCGTAGGCCCTGTAGACTGCCTCAGGCGCGTTGCGATGCCCACTGCTGATGAGGGCAACCACAGCCTGTTCCTTGTCAGCGACAGCGGTCAAAAGATTCAGAATTTAGTCACGGCACCAATGAACAACACGGCATCGGCCTCGGTGTCGCGCACCATATAGATGAACGGACGGTTGAACGAAACGAATGTCCCGATGGCATTATCCATACCCACAATTGTAGTAGCCGCGCCCTCGGTGCCTTCCTCGTCGACGATTATCCTGACACCATGTTTCACGGTGGAGAGGACAAAAACTTCGTCATCGCTCACACTGTCAAACATCGCCGGATTATCTTTACCCAGCCCCATATCACGGAGAATGTCGAGGAGTTCCACGCTCGTCGATGCCTCGAAACGCGGCATGACAAACATTCCCTCGGTCGTGCTTATACCCGCGTCGAGGGCAGCCAAGCGGGCGGGAGAGAGGTCGGCAAGCATGTCGGCAAATCCCGAGGGCGACTCGGGCAGAAGGAGCGTCATGGTGAATCGGTCGCCGAGATAGGGGAGACGCAGGCACTCGATGCCGTCGGTCAAGCCATACTGCATTGTGCCCTGATGAAACATGAAATCTACCCGGCCATAGCTACCGTCAAGATTGGTAAACGTGCCTTCCGATGTTTGCCCGGGATCAAAAGGCTCTTTCCATTTTCCCTTGAAATAAGTGGTATTGATCAGTGCGACGCGCACATCCAATGGTTGCGACAGGAACTCGGGAATCATCCCGCGGGTAAAATCGGAGACATATTGATTGATGGCAGCCATTCCCTCGCCGGAAGCGAGGTTGCAGCTGAAAATATCGGCATCAAACACTCCCCGCATCCGTCTCTCAAAGGTAGAGTTCAGAGTCACGTCGGGCTTGTGCCACACTGATTGGGAATATACACAGTCGGAGGTACCGTTGAGGGCTTTTGTCTCGGTCAGCAGGGCGTTGCAGAAGATGTTAAGCATACTCAGGTCGCCGGCATCATATCCGAGCACGTCGAGGACATTGTCGCGCGTCGGGCCGCTGTCGCCATTGGCAGCCATGGCCAGGGCGGCAAACACGCTGACGGGTGAGATACACGTATTGTCGGTACCCGATGCGGCAAAGGACCTCCTGAAAAGGTCTATGGCAAAACCGTTGGCCTTGGGCACATTGTCACGCGCCACTTCTTTAAGCGGTACCGCCTGAAAATCTTCGGGGCATATCACGGGGGCGGGGGCGGGAACGGGATCATTTTCGCTGCCTGCACAGGCGGCAAGCAGGGCGGCGACAGCCGCCAGGGCGATGGAATACACTTTTTTCATGAGAATTGATGTTTATTGGGTCATTATACTCCATAAATCCCCGTAGAGCGAAAATCTTGCAGGAAAACCTGAAAAAAATTTCAGTCGACGCTACGGCCATCAACCTTGAACGACGGATTCAGCAGATAAAGCGTTGACGTGGCGCGCGTGGTGGCCGTGTAGAGCCAGCGGTAGAAATCAAGGCCCATAGCATCCTCGGGGATGCCACCGAGATCAATGATTACATTCTTCCACTGCGAGCCCTGAGCCTTGTGGCACGTGATGGCGTAGGCATACTTGACCTGCAGGGCGTTGAAATACTCGTCAGACCGCAATCGCGACAGACGGGTGGAATCAGGCGTGCCGGGCGGATTAACCTCGGGATCATTCATCCGGGCGAGGGCCAGCCGCTCCATCTGCTCCCGCGAGAGCGACGGAAAATCACTCGTCAGGGTATCGAGGATTATCTTACAGTCAAATTCCTTGTCGTAGTGGGACAGGCGCAATGTCACGTCGGCAAACCTGAATCCGTAGCGAGACTCAGTCGAGTTGACGTGGGTCACCACCGCCATGTCGCCGTTGGCTATGAAGTCGAGCTCCTTGATCTTGGTGGAATAGGTATAATTATTTCTCGCGATCATCAGCCGCTCGCCGCGACACAGCTCCTCCTCGCTGTAAAGGATCTGCGAGCGGATGGCGAGGTTGAATGCCACGGCGCGCTTGTTGGAGCGTGTGATGAGAATGGTCTCGTCGGGGGTATCCTGTCCGTAGCAGGTGGCCACGGTATCAAGTATCTCCTCGCCCGTCACAGCCTTGACATCATCATATCCCTCGGCGACCATGCGGGGCAGGGGCAGAGGGTCGACGAGCATGGAGCGGCGGAGCATGGTGGCGTTGCGGAGTATACCAGAGCCATGCTGCTGACGGGCGGTATCGGTCAGCGTGGCGCGCGACACATGGAGTCCCATCTCCTTGAGCCGGGCCGGATTCATGGCAGGGGAGAGGTCGGTGCCCACCGGGGGGAGCTGGGCGGTGTCGCCCGAAAGTATCAGGCGGCATCCATCGCCGGTAAACACGTGCTGGAGCAGATCCTCAAGCAATCCCGAGCCCGGGTTTCCGTCGGGGTCGGCGGTAGAGTCGCCTATCATCGAGGCCTCGTCGACGATCACCACAGCCCCGGGAGTACGGTTGTCGCGCACCACCCGCGAGTGATCGAGCAACCGCCCGGTGGCTCCGTAATATATGCGCCGGTGTATGGTCGAGGCCGGGTATCGGGCCGAGGTCGAGAACACCTTGGCGGCGCGACCCGTGGGAGCGAGAAGCACCACCGGGATATTGATGGCCGTAAGGGCCTTGACGAGCGCGCCTATGAGCGATGTCTTGCCCGTGCCGGCATATCCGGCGAGTATGAACACCGAGTCGCTCGGAGTCGACGACGAGCAGAAGCGCGCAAGAGCCTCGGCCACAAGCCGTTGCTGGGCATTGGGACTGAACGGGAGCCGGTCAAGTATCATGGCCGCGAAATCAGCCGTGGATATAGGAGTAGGGGCGGTGTCAGAATTCATAGCGCGTGGAAAGGGAGAGCAGAAGCGAGCAGGTAGTGCCGGAGGTGCGGGCTGCGGCACTGAAACCGTAGACCTCTGACTGACTTATTGAAAAGCTGTAATGTGACAGCTCCAGGCCTATCCCGGGTGCGACCGACAGCCCTTCGCCGATTGAAAAGGGCACGCCGGCACGTAGTCGGAGCAGGGGAGTGCCGGATCCGGCCTCCACGGCGCGGTCACGGCTGTGGAGATTGAAGCGGAAATGCCAGCCGGCGGCAAGTGATGCGTCGAGATTGGCCTTCCCTGCAAGAGGGCAACGGAGTGAGGCCGCGGCAGCCACTCCCGCCTCGGTCAAAGAGCCGCAAAAGAAGCGTTCGGAAGGCGTCGCTACCTCCAGGGGCATGGATTGCACCTCGGCGGCAACTGAGAGCGACACGGCTCTCCCGGCAGGCAGTGAGAGACCAATGGATGTCAGCAGCGACGGGCGCCGCCGTATCGATATCCCGGGCAAAAGCCTGACCGGGCCGAGTGGAAGCGAAAGGGTGTTGCCGGTGAATACCGCCGCCGATGGTTGATGCAGCGGTGCCGGCTTGACTGAGAATTTTTCCCTGCCGCGGTCGCCCATGATAAGGTCGGCTATGAAATATCCGGCATTGACGGCAAGTATACCCACCGAAGCTCCCGCCACAACGTCGACCGGATAATGCTGCCCGTCAATGACGCGTTCCATAGCCACAGCCGAAGCGAAAGTGACGGCACCCCAGCTGTACCATCCCGACTGCTGACCGAACTCGCGGTGAACCATCGTCGCGCCTGCAAAGGCCCATGCCGAGTGGCCCGATGGAAAGGAACGGCTGTCGGTACCGTCGGGACGCGGTGAACTGACCACGGTCTTCAGTCCACCTACTATGGCCGCGTTAAGCACGATAGCCGAGCCCTGAGCCACGCCCATGCGCCCCCATGACGAGGCCGACGGCACTCCGCAGGCCTTGATGATCCAGGGAGCCGCCACCGGGGCATATTGCAGCACGTCGATTCCCGGCATGGACCTGTCGGCCGGCGAGAGACTCGTGGCATGGCCATGGGGATAGGCGCGGCCTATGGCGTAGGCCGCGGCCACCGTAGCTGCCGGCGCGACAGTCCCGGCCACGGGAAACCGTGGAGCGGCTATGGAATCACCCGAAGCGGCATAGGCCACGAGCGGACACAGCAACGCGAGTAGTATCAGGAGCGGGCGGGTGATCATGTGCGCTGATACTGACTTGGCGACATTCCGGTGAGATGCTTGAAATACTTGCCGAATGACGACTGGTTGGGAAAATTCAATTCATAGGCCACCTGCTGGATATTCTTGCCCGAATACCTGAGCAGATTCTTGGCTTCAAGGATCACGAAATCGTCGATGAGTTCGGCAGCCGATTTTCCGGTGGCTTTCTTGATGACGAGCGACAGGTATTTGGGCGAGATGAAAAGTTTGGACGCGTAAAACGACACGGCCCTCTGCTGACGGTGATGGATGTGGAGCAGCGAGATGAAATCGTCCACATAGGAACTGCGGCGGTGGCGCTTGGTCACCGGCTCGGTAGTCAATCCCTCGCCTCCGATATGGAAGCGGGCCACAAGTATCACCTGATAGAAGAGGGCGGCGATGATACAGCGGGCTATCGAGCGCACAAAGAGGTCATCGCCATTGCGCAGGGTATTGTGGTGAAGAAGATGGAAATAGTTACGGAAAAGCGAGGATTCATCGTCGGTCAGCTCCATATAGAGGGTTCGGTTCATGCCGCTGCGCCGTGGGATGGAGGAGAGGATGTTGATATCGAAGTTGATGTCGTGCATGAACTCCCGCGAGATGAAAAGAGTATAGGTGTCAAGACGCTCGCCCGCCACGTTCCTGATTTCAAGAATCGAGTCGGGATTGGACAGCAGGAGCATGTTGCGCCCCAGGGTGATGCTCTCAAGGTTTACGTTGAGATCTACCGTACCGTCAAAACATAGAGTCCAGCACATTCCGTCGATCTTCACCGGCCCCGACGTCAGGTCGTCGTCACCCACTTCCATGTCGATGTGGGAAAAGATGTAATCATTGTCAAGCCGCGAATATTCGCTTGAAAACCCCGACAGATCGGCTAATTGGGAAAGATTGACGATATGACTCATTATGAAAATCGTGAATTTATTGACTGTATTGAATGCAAAAATAGTAAAAACTTCCAATATCCGCGCCTTCCCGTCGACAAAAACGCCAAAAATACCACAAGCCACCTGATTTCCACCCGCCCAGGAGCAACGGAAAAGAGAAATTTTAATTAACTTAGCACTCTCAAAAAACGCCCTCGAAGCCACCTGCATGACAAAACTGCTTACCGCCTGCATATTACCCTTCATATTCCTGATTGCCATCGCCACAGCGTGCAGCCGGGGAGTTGATGATGTGCCGCCTATGGTTGCCGATACCCTCATAGAACCGCGCCGCAGTAGCAACCTCAACTTTCTGGGGAAAGCCCTTGGATTTTCTCAGGATTGCGAAGATCACATCGTGCCGGCCCGCTGTCATGAAGGGATGGCTCTGATTTATGAGAACCTGTATGATTACGAAAAATATGTTTCGAGTCTTGTAAAGGCTTCAGGCATATATCATTCAGCAGGGTTACACGAATATGAGATCGACTGTATGTTATGGGCTCTTAACGGGACACTTATCACTAAAGATCAGGCGACCGCCGACAGCCTGATAGCTGCCATAGAATCACATGAAGGACTTGGCCGGAACGCAAGACAGCGACTGATCGACAATAAAATGATAGGTGCCATTCAATTTTCCTCGCCCGACGAATTGAATCTTATGATTGATTCGATAAGAAATATTTCCGATTGTTCCAATGATGTATTGCTCGGGTTAGCTCATGCCCTGCATAAGGCGGACCGTCCACATGAAGCAATGGATATACTTCAAAAAATAACGCGCAGCGGGGAGCCTTACGATACATTGAGATATGAATCGATCTACGTATGGATTGCTAAAGATGCAGGTCAGTATAAAGATGCTCTTGAAATGTACTTTCAACTCAATCAGTTTCTTGATTCGATTCATGCACGGCGGTTCAACCTCCAGATGCGACGAATGCAAGACAGGTACGATACTGAAATAAAGTCCTTGACCGAGAGTAAGCGGAAATCAAGGATTATCCTGCTCAGCATCATTGCAGCGGTGGCGGTATTTTCGGGTATATCGATATTGTTGCTCATTATAAGGAATCAACGAATATCGAAGGAGGTAACTTTGCAGCAGGCTGAAACCGCCAGGGCGCAAAGCGCATTGCTGACGATAGAAAACAAAATGGTGGCTCTTGAGCGAGATAAAAAGGCTGTGGAAATTAACCACCTGTCGCAGCGTATCTCAATACTTGAGGAAGAACTTGAGTCACTTAAGGCAATTGACTTCACTGAAAGTGAAATACCTACTGAAGCCTGTGCCGCAATTCAGAACCGTATAGAATTTCTTAACTCCCTCATCGGAGCACATATCTCAGAAAAAGAAATGGCTGCGGAGACCTATGAAAGCTGCATGAATGAAATTACTGAAAATGCCGGGGAATTCATGGACTCCACCAGGCTTGCCTACAAGGCATCACATCCTGCATTTATCCAATATCTGGAGAAACATGGCCTCACTGTCGACGAGATCAACTATTGCTGCCTTTATACAATAGGCCTGAATGGAAAAGATGTCGGGAAATATCTGGGTCGCCCGGGGCATATAAACAAGAGCAGTGCCATCAGGAAAAAACTCAATCTTGACCGCCACGAAACAAATCTCAGCATATACCTGCGCCGGCTGTTGAAATCCATGAAACAGATATAGAGGGAGCGGAGATTAAACTTTTTAATTTCCACTTTTACGCCGGGTAGAACTATGTACTATATACATCTGATTTACAACATATTATAATAGTAGATTATTAAACTAAATATTTGCAGATTAAACTTTATGAGAGTATTTTTGCAGTGAAAGTTTACTAAAGGATACATTACGATATGTTTAAAAACAATTCATTGACAGTCGCAGGCGAGACGATAATCGCGTGGATGCTCCCTTTTATATTTCTCGGAATGATGTATAGTCAGCTTATGACATACGTCTCGGTGGGAATAGCACTCATAGGATTGATCGCGTTGATCACGGGCTTTTTCATGAAGGACAGGATTTCTGACAGCGTATGGGTCAAGGATTTCCTGCTTGACTTAGGTTGGCCCTACGCATGGATATTATCTTATGCCATAGCCTATTATGCAGGAGTACCGGTTGAGAGCTGGATACTTTGGACAGGAATTGGTTTCGGTGTGCTCGCCATCGCCGCCAACCTTGTAAAGCTGAAACAGGATACGCAATGATAGGTAGGGACGTGCCGGCACGTTAAGATTGGGTGATGGTTGATGGATATTTCAAAATTTATTATCTTTGCAGGATAATAAACAATATATCCGTTCTGCCATGAACTGCTATGATTTTGACCGGGAAATAGATCGGTGTCACACAGGTTGCATGAAGACTGATGCGCTGTTGCCGATGTTTGGCCGCGATGATATTCGCGCCTATTGGATCGCCGACATGGATTTCCCTATTCATCCCGCCATCACCGAGGCCCTCATCAAGCGGGCTTCACATCCTATCTACGGTTATGCGTCGGTGCCGGCGGAGTACTGGAATTCGATAATTTCGTGGCTTGACCGCCGCCACGGGTGGAAGGTGACGCGTGAGATGCTGACGTTTACGCCCGGAGTGGTGCGCGGCATAGGTTATATAATCAATTTCTTCACCCGCCCGGGCGACAGGATAGTGATTCAGCCGCCGGTGTATCATCCTTTCCGCCGGCTTGTGGAGGGCAACGGCCGCGTGACGGTGGAAAATCCCTTGGTGAGAAATGCCGATGGGACATACTCGATGGACCTCGCGGGCCTGGAGCGGATAATGGAGCGGGAGCACCCGGCCATGATGATACTCTGCAATCCCCACAATCCTATCGGAGTGCAGTGGAGCCGCGAGACTCTCGCCGAGGTCGCGCGGCTGGCCTTCAGGCATGGCGTCAAGGTGGTGTCAGATGAAATCCACGGCGACCTGATGCTCGGCGGCCGGCGTCACTACCCGTTTCTCGACTGCTGCGATGAGGCCCGGAAAGTGGGCATAGCCCTGGGCGCGCCGTCCAAGACATTCAATATCCCGGGCCTGTGCAGCTCGTGGATAGCGGTGGCCGACGATGACCTGCGCCGCGACTTCTACCACTGGATGGAGATAAACGAGTTTGGCGAGCCTACCATGATGGCCATTGTGGCCACTATGGCGGCATACGATAACGCCGAGGATTGGCTTGACGAGGCCCTGAAATATATCGAGGGCAACATAGCGATGGTGGAGGAATATTGCCGCGAGAATCTTCCCGGCATCGAGGCTGTAATTCCCGAGGCGTCGTTCTTAGTGTGGCTCGACTGCCACGGCCTGGGGATGAACCACGACGAGCTGACCGACTTCTTCGTCAACCGCGCCCGGCTGGCGCTCAACGACGGGGCGATGTTTGGCGCCGAGGGCGACGGATTCATGCGCTTCAATGTGGCCGCTCCCCGGCGGGCACTGCGCGGCGCGCTCGACCAGCTGCGCGACGCGCTGATCTCTTTGCGCGGATGAATTGTTATACATGAATTGACTACTGAAAAAAAGCATTACCATCATGAAGAAAATATTACTGATCCTCCTGCTCGTAATCACGGCCGCCTTGGCTGCCGAAGCCAAGTCAAAGGCAAAGGCTGAGATAAAGTTTGAGCAGACGAAACATGATTTCGGCACCATACGCGCCGCCGGCGGCAAGGTGACGGCAACCTACAAGTTCACCAACACGGGCGACAAGCCCCTGGTGATAGTGTCGGTGTCAAACGGCGGCTGCGGTTGCACCGTGCCTTCCTATCCCAAGATGCCGGTCGAGCCGGGCAAGAGCGGCGAGATCTCGATAACGTTTGATCCCCGTGGCCGCGCGGGCGAATTTGAGCGCGTGGTGAAGGTGAAGACCAATGCCGGCGGGTCGCGCCAGAAACTGTCGTTTTCCGGCACGATAATCCCTTGACACTGACCGAGCGATGCGCAAGCTGTATATTGCATTATTCGCGCTGCTGAACGCTGCGGCAGCAGGCGCGCAGGAGCGGTGGCTGGAGAAAATCCATGATTTCGGAGCATTTGACGAGGACCTCGGCACGGTCTACTGCCGCTTCGGAGTGGTCAACGAAGGCACCGAGCCAATGGCCGTGATCTCGGCGAGGGCCAACTGCGGCTGCACGCGCCCCGAGTTCACCCGCGAACCGGTCAATCCGGGCGATACCGCCTGGGTGACGGTGGGATTCGACCCCAAGGGCCGGCCCGGTAAATTTGAGAAAAACATCTATGTGGAGACCGACGCTTCACAGTCGCGCACCACACTGCGCATACGCGGCACCGTGATAGGAGCCGGCAATACCCTCAAGTCGCGCTATCCGGTCGAGGCCGGGCCGATGAGGCTTCGCGGCACCACCGTGGCCTACGGTCCCGTGATAAAGGACCACTCGGCGGTGAAATCGCTCGAAGGATATAACGCGTCGCCCGACACGATAAGGCCCGTCATAGCCGGAGCCCCGCGCCACATCAACGTGATATGCGAGCCCCGCGCCGTGGCCCCCGGGGAGCAGTTTGTGGTAAGTTGCATATATCACTCCGACCTCAGCCCTGAATGGGGCCTGACAACCGGCTCGTTCACCCTCGCTCCCAATCCCGGTGCCGAGGCTGTGACGGTGGAGACAGTGGCCATCATCAAGGAAGATTTCTCGGGCATGACACCCGCGCAGATGGACCGCAAGCCTGTGATGACACTTAGCGAGCACCGCATCGACCTGGGAAAAATCGACCGCGGAGCCAGGAAGGTGACGGCAAAATTCCGTATCACCAATTCCGGCACCGACCCGCTGGTGATACGCAGCCTGACATGCCCCGATCCGGCAGTGAAACTCGACCTCTCCACTTCCAAGATAAAGAAAGGGAAGTCAGCCACCGTCACCGTCACCGTCAACCCGGCTGAAATCAAGCCCTCCTCGCCGCTCAACGCGCGCATCACCGTGATAGCCAACGATCCGGTGAATCCTACCGAAACAATCCGTCTTACCGCCGAATAATCCCGCTCAAGAGAATTATGGACACCAATATACAGCACCCTGAGAACGACTCCTGCTACCGCTCCCTCAACGTCAACCAAGGCCCTGAAAAGCAGCCTCCGGTAGTGAATCCCTACATGACGCGCGTGCGCCGCAAGCCGCTCCCGTCGGCCGGCGAGCTCGTGGAGGGCATAATAAAGGGAGACGTCACGACGCTGTCGCGCGCCGTGACGCTTATCGAGAGCCTCAATCCGCAGCATCAGCAACTGGCTCAGGAAGTGATAGAGAAGTGTCTGCCCCACTCGGGGAAGTCGCGGCGCATAGGCATCACCGGCGTGCCGGGAGCGGGCAAGTCCACGTCGATCGACGTGTTTGGCCGCCACGTGCTGCGCGACGGAGGACGGCTTGCAGTGCTTGCCATCGACCCGTCGAGCGAGCGCACCAAGGGGAGCATACTCGGCGACAAGACCCGCATGGAGAAACTGTCGCTCCACCCCGATGCCTTCATCCGCCCCAGCCCCTCGGCGGGGTCGCTCGGCGGAGTGGCACGCAAGACGCGCGAGACGATAGTGCTCTGCGAGGCCGCCGGATTCAACAATATCTTTGTCGAGACCGTAGGCGTTGGCCAAAGCGAGACAGCAGTCCACTCCATGGTCGACTTCTTCCTGCTCATCCAGCTTGCCGGCACCGGCGACG
>CAZJKU010000021.1:0-36663 GCA_964546905.1 uncultured Staphylococcus sp. | reverse complement strand
AAATACAACATTGGATGCCTCGGCAAAGGCATCCAATGTGCGAAATCCTATATTGTGGCGGGTCATGGCATACTCGTCGCCGATATTGCCAAGCCCCACAATGAGATACTTCATCGGCAGGAAAATAATCAGGTTGATTACTTGCCGGCAGCGGCAGCCTGGGCACCGCGGGCGGCACGGGTGAGCTGCACGGCGCATACTACGGCGTTCTTGGCATTCATCAGTTCGAGGCCCTCGAAGTGGAGGTCGCCGATCTGGAGAGTCTTGCCGAGGCCGAGGTGGTCAACGTTGACGATAACGCGCTCGGGGATCTCGGTGTAGATTGCGCGCACGCGGATCTTCTTCATCGAGAGGGTGAGCTTACCACCGGCCTTAACACCTTCGGCGTGGCCTTCGAGCTTCACGGGCACTTCGATGGTGACGGGCTTCTTGTCGGTCACTTCGAGGAGGTCGATGTGGAGCACATTGTCCTTAACGGGGTGGAACTGGAGGTCCTTGAGGACGGCCATACGCTTCTCGCCGTTGATGTCGAGCTCGATAGCGAAGATGTCGGGGGTATAGATGAGCTTGCGCACATCGTCGGCCTTCACCACGAGGTCAGTGGTGATGATGCCCTTCTTGGCGTCTTCGTCGATGGTGACGAGCTTTTCACCGGGCTTGAGAGTGCCGGTGAAGGGAAGGTCAACGAGCTGGCCGCCGTTGAGCACAACGGGGATGAGGTTCTGCTTGCGGAGGTTCTTTGCAGCCTTCTTGCCGAGGTCGGTGCGGGGCTGTGCTGAAAGTTGGAATGTCTTCATTGTGAAATGATTGTTTAGGGGGTTGTGTTACTAAAAATTAGAGAAATAACGCTTTCTAATTTCCCATCACACGAGGGATGCTGAAAAAGCACCGCAAAATTACTCACAATCTGCTGGAAAGCCAAGTGATTTAACATTTATTAATTACCTGCGACGATGCCGGCCAATGTGCCTGGGCAACGGGACTGACGCCGGGACTGACGCGGAAGGAAAACTGAGGGATTTCGGGCGGAATCCTTGCATTTTGCGTTGCGATTGGTTATCTTTGCATGTTCCATAAGAAATTTTCAACTTTACCTAAAGATAGATTACCTAACCATAAATAAGATACCATGATTACAAGATTGAGTCAGATTGTAGAGGAAGCGTGCGGAAAGGGCCGCAAGCGCCTGGCTGTGGCGTGCGGCAACGACGAGCACACGCTTCAGGCCGTGTTCAAGGCCTACGATGAAGGGCTTGTCGAGCCGATTATATTCGGCGACCGCGAGGAGATAGAGCGCGTGTGCAAGGAGCAGGGGTTTGATGCCGGCGTGTTACGGATCGTCAACGTCAAGGTCGACACCGAGGCGGTGGCAGAGTCGGTGAAATGCGTGGCCACGGGTCAGGCCGACGTGCTTATGAAGGGCCTTGTGTCGACCGACAAGTACATGCGCGGTATTCTCGACAAGGACGCGGGGCTTTTCCCTCCCGGCGGACTGCTGAGTCACGTGGCCGTGGTGGAGCTGCCGGGACGCGACCGGTTGCTGACGATCGCCGACGTGGCAGTGATCCCTCTGCCTGATTTCAAGCAGAAGGTGCAGATCATAAAGTATCTGACCCACACGGCCAACACGCTCGGCGTGGAGGTGCCGAAGATAGCCTGCATAGCTCCGTCGGAACAGGTGCTTCCGAAGGTAGTGTCGTCGACCGACGGTGCCATTCTCGCCAAGATGGCCGACCGCGGACAGCTGGGCCGCATCAAGGTTGACGGTCCGCTGTCGCTCGACGTGTCGCTCAATCACGAGGTAGCTTTGGAAAAGAAAGTGAAGGGCTCTGACGTGGCGGGATATGCCGATTGCCTGCTGTTTCCCAATATCGAGTCGGGCAACGTATTCTTCAAGGCAGCCACCCATCTGGCCGGGGCTGAAATCGCGGCGATGGTTGTGGGCACACGTGTGCCCTGCGTGCTGACCTCGCGCGGCGATACTCCGCTTGCCAAGTTCTATTCCATCGCACTGGCGTGCCTCCACGCCCATAATCAATGATGTATCGGCTATGGCTTACAAGATTTTAGCTATAAATCCGGGCTCGACATCGACCAAGATCGCAGTCTACAGTGACGAAGAGCCGGTGCTGACGCTCTCGCTGGCCCACTCGGCCGAGGAGCTGTCGGGATTCCGGCAGGTCGTGGACCAGTTTGACTGGCGGAAGAATCTGATTGAGAAGGCCCTTGAAGAAAACGGTATCGACATCAAGGAGATGGATGCCGTGATAGGCCGCGGCGGACTGATCGACCCGGTGGAGAGTGGTGTCTATGAGGTAAACGATGACCTCATCCACGACCTGCGCAACGCTCGGATGCAACATGCCTCCAACCTCGGGGGTCTTATCGCCCGCGACATCGCCGATGAAATAGGCGTGAAAGCTTATATCGCCGACCCGGTGGTGGTGGACGAGATGATGCCTTACGCGCGCATAAGCGGAAGCCCCGAGTTGCCGCGCACGTCGGTGTTTCATGCACTGAATCAGAAGGCGGTGGCCCGGCTCTACGCGAGGGAATCGGGCAAGAACTACGAGGACCTTAACCTTATAGTGTGCCACATGGGTGGCGGATGCACCGTGAGCGCCCACAGGCGCGGGCGCGTGATCGACACGTCAAACGCCCTTGACGGTTGCGGCCCTATGTCGCCCGAGCGGTCGGGATCGCTTCCTCCCGGGCCGCTTATCAGGCTTTGCTTCTCGGGGAAGTATACCGAGGACGAGCTTATAAAAATGGTTCACGGCAAGGGGGGCCTTATGGCGCATCTGGGCACTACGTCGGTGCCCGAGGTGCTTGACAGGATACTCAACCGCGACCTTCATGCCATGCTCGTGTTGCGCGGCATGTGCTATTCCATCGCTAAGGAGATAGGGGCGATGGCAGTCGGCCTCAAGGGCGACGTTGACGCGATACTGCTCACCGGTGGCATCGCCCACAGCAAGCGCGTGACCGACTTCATAGCGGGGCACGTTGACTTCATCGCGCCCATCTACGTGTATCCGGGCGAGAACGAGCTGCGGGCGCTCGCCGGCAATGCCTTGGCGGTGCTCCGCGGCGAGCGCAAGGCCAGGAAGTATGAGAGTCACGAGTATGACGACCCGGCATCGGTCAACGATACGTCGCGCGCGTCGAAACTGCGCGAGGCTCTGCTGGCCACTATCAGCCCTTCCACGATCACCCGTCAGATCTCGGCGATACGGTCATATTTCCGCAATACATCGGGCAAGAAATAGGCCCCAGAAGGGAGTGCTTATTGTAAGAAATACGAACATCTTTATATATTAACGTATTTTAACGTATAATCATTACAATGAGGATGTCGACTAAAATATTGATAATTCAACGCTTAGGGAAGAAGATTGCTTTTGGTGCTGAAAAAATATGTTGGAAAACATAAAAATAAATTTGTATCGGGGGCTGTTTTTGGTCTACCTTTGCATCACGAACCTAAAACAATCTTTTTTACCTTAGAAATTGTACCTATTGGAAACTCATAAAAAGGAGCTACGTGAAGTCGCTCCTTTTTATTATGCCCTTACGTGAGGTGGCCTGAAGCGCGTGTGATGAAAGAAGAGGGGTGCCCATCGCTCCTATCAGCTGACCCCGGACCGGAGCGGGGGATGTCAGCAAGCGGACATTGCGGGAGACTAACGGATGGAAGTTTTATATTAGCCAATCGCCTGCGCATGCTACGGCGAATGATGTTACGATAGTTCTTCCTACGTGCTTCGCACGCCGGGGGTGGGGGATGGTCACTCGCCGGCGTGGACGCGGGCGTGGAGGCAACCTACGAAGAGTGCGCCTCCCACTATGTTGCCGGCGGTGGCCCACAGGAGATTGAGGGCGAGGTCGGCCGCAGGGATGTCGGCACCGAGCATCATCGCCGTGGGGAGGAAGAACATGTTGGCGACGCAGTGTTCATATCCCAGGGCCACGAAGGCTGCCACGGGTATCCAGCAGGCAAGCACCTTTGAGCCGAATGTAGGGGTGGCCAGAGCGAGCCACACGGCCAGACACACGAGCCAGTTGGCTCCGATACCGCGCACGAATGTAGTGAGCCACGGCAGGGAGGCTTTGGCCTGGGCCAAATTTATGAGCGACTCGCGGAATGGTGACGCGTCGAGCGTGCCTGTCATGTAGATCAGCAGCCAGCCGAAAAGGAGCGCGCCGAGAAAATTGCCGGCCCACACGGCGGCCCAGTTTGTCACTACCTCGACGGGGGAGACCATGCGGCGCATCAGGCCGGGCATCATCACGGCATTGTTGCCGGTGAAGAGTTCGGCGCCGAGTATTACGGTGAGCACGAGTCCGATGGGGAACGACAGGGCCGACAGCAGTTTCTGCACCGATGGCGAGGCGGCGACATCGGCTATGCCCCAGCCGCATATTATCGACAGTGCGCCGCCGAGGGCTATGAAGGCCCCGGCCATCATCGAGAGCGCGAGGAGGCGCATGGGTTTGCGCGAGAGATCGGCCTTGCGGCGAGCTGCCGCGGCGGCGGTGTCGAGGATCCGGTCAGGGGAAAGGAGCGACATCGTGGAGATTATTCTTCGGTTATGGAATAGTTGATGAAGTCGTTGAACGGCTTGAACACTTCAAATATGGCGGCGGCGCGATCGGGCCACGCGGGATCGCTGAAGTCTTTCTCGGTGAACTTCACGAATTTGCCATAATCCTTCATGCGCAGCAGGTGGGCGTAGGGATGATTCTTGTCCCAGCCCTTGGGGACGGTCTTGAGGCTGTCGCCGATTATCTCGGTGCCGGCTACCGAGGTGAGTTTCGGATCATGGATGATTTCCTCAAACTCCTCGATATTGTCGACAATGGCCTTGCGCACTTTCTTGAGCATGACGTTGTCGGGCATCCACAGGCCACCGTAGCAGCCGTTATCGGTCATCGAGCCGTTGACGCCGGCGTGGAGATAGTCGGCGGCCATGCAGGTCTTCTTGCCCATAGGCGAGAGCAGAGTGGCGAAGTGGAGCTTGTAGGGTGTCTTGTCGGGCGAGAAGCGGGTGTCGCGGTAGATGCGGTACACGCAGTCGCGACCTTCCTGCTGCGCCATGCCGGGTTCATAGACGCTCATCAGCGCGATAAGCCGGTCGATGTCGGCTATCCAGTGGGCGCGAAGATCGTCATACTCGCTCTTGTGGTCATGAAACCACTCGCGGTTGTTGTTGCGGGCCAGTTCACGGAGGAAACTGAACAGGCGGGGCATATAATAGGTTGCTGACATGATAGAACTGTGTAAGTTAAGAATATTACTGTTGAGGGGGGAAGGGAGGTCAGTTTATTTCCTCCCATTCGGCGTCGCTGACCTGCGACTCCTCGACCACGGTAGTGCGAGACTCGGAATAAGTGGCGTGATACTGGCCGTCGAGATCCTCAAACTCGGCGTATTCGCCGACGTCGGATGTAAACACTTTTCTCCGCGCAGGCCGCGGCTCTGACTGAGCCTGCTGCCGAGCGGAACCATAAGTGGATTCAAACCACGACGAGAACGGCCCGAAACCGCCGTCGTGCTGCCGGGCCTGACGCTCGAAATCGCGACGCATCCGGTCGGCCATCATGCGGGCGGCTTTTTCCTGAATCTTGCGCGAAATCCACGGCCATGAAAGCCTGACGACGATAAACAGTATTATCAAGAATAACAGAAATCCCATGAGTAAAGAGGGTTAAGTGAGAAGAAAGCTGTAATCAGTCCTCCACTGCGGTGCGCTCGGGCACCAGGGAGAGGACGAGGTAGAACACGATGGTCCAGGCCAGACCGGCCACACCGTCGTAGATCACGAAAAGCACCGCTGCGAGTATAAGGGCGAAGCGGCGCAGGTTCTCGCGGAGGTGGAAGTTCTTGAACTTGAGCGAGAACATGGGGAGGTTGCTGACCATCAGCAGACCGGTAGAAGCGATCAATACCATCATGACCCATACCGGGGGAAAGCCGTGACCGTCGATCCAGGCCAGGGCACCTACCCAGAAGATTGCGTTGGCGGGAATGGGAAGTCCGAGGAACGATGTGGCCTGACGGTCGTCGATATTGAACTTCGCGAGACGGAGCGCTCCCATCACGGCAATGAAAAGGGCGGCGAAGCTCCATGCTCCCGCTCCGTAGATTTCCATTGAGTTAAAAATCAGCATGGCGGGAGCCAGACCGAAGCTGACGAGGTCGCTGAGCGAATCGAGTTCCTTGCCTAAAGCTGAGTAGGCCCTGAGGGCACGGGCGGCCGCGCCGTCGCAGAAATCAAACACTGCTGCGGCCCCTATGAAGAGGAACGCGAGCGTCAGGGCCGGCAGGCCGCAGAACTCCTCCGACAGATGAAACGACAATATCACCGCCATGGCTCCCGACAGGAGATTGAGGCAGGTGATAGTGTTGGGGATACATGATATGATACGCTTAATCATGATGGTCAGGTTTTAGTCGGGCCACTTCGGTGACGCCTCCGGTGGTGGTGTCGCCAATGTCCACGAGTATTTCAGAGCCCAGAGGCAGGTAAAGGTCCACGCGTGAGCCAAACTTGATGAACCCCATCTGCTCGTCGATGGTGGCCCGGTCGCCGGCTTCGGCATAAGTCACGATGCGTCGCGCCACGGCTCCGGCTATCTGACGGGCCAGGATGTGCTGGCCGCTGCCGGTGCGGATGAGGATTGTCGAGCGCTCGTTCTCGATGCTCGCCTTGGGCAGGTTGGCAGCCATGAAGCGGCCGCTGTGGTGGCGCACCAGAAGTACCTCGCCGTCGACGGGATACCAGTTGGCATGGACGTTGAAGATATTCATGAACACCGACAGCTGGATGCACTTGCATTTAAGCACTTCGGGCTCAAATACTTCCTCAAGGGCTACGACCACGCCGTCGACCGACGACACGACCGCGTCATGACGGTCGCCGCTGAAGTGGCGGTGGGGTGAGCGGAAGAAGTTCATCACAAGCAGGTAGAACATGCCCGAGAGCACCGTAAAAATCACCGGTATGGCCACCGGGCGGATAAACATCCACGCCGAGAGATTGATGACGACAAGAATCATCATCAAGATAATGAGGATATTACGACCCTCACGGTGGATTTTCATTTTCATTACGGAATTCACGGCAATCGGGAGTTTGCTTGTTTATCATGCAAAAGTAATATAATTTCCCGTGATATGCAAATAAATTTAGTGGCGAGGTATTAGTGATTGCTGAGGGTAAATTTTTGGAATAAACGAAAGCCGGACGCACGGGGGCGTGCGTCCGGTATCGGAAATGTGGAAGGGATGCGGGATCAGTTGCGGGCGTCGCGGATGTATCTGAGGGCCTCGGCGCACTTGTCGGTGACATATTTCCAGTCGCCGGCGGCTACCTTGTCGCCGGGGAAGAGCTTGGAGCCCATACCTACGCAGTATACGCCGGCCTTGATCCATGAGGTGAGGTTTTCAAGGGTGGGTTCAACACCGCCTGTAACCATGAGCTTGGACCAGGGCATGGGAGCCATGAGGCCTTTGACGAGTTTGGGACCGAGTACGTCGCCGGGGAAGATCTTGCAGAGGTCGCAGCCGGTTTCCTGGGCGGCGCCTACTTCAGATACCGAGCCGCAGCCGGGGGTGTAGGGGATGAGGCGGCGGTTGCAGATGCGTGATACCTCGGGGTTGAAGAGGGGACCGACCACGAAACATGCGCCGAGCTGGATGTAGAGGGCGGCGGTGGCGGGGTCGACTACCGAGCCTACGCCCATTGCCATCTCGGGACATTCCTTAGCGGCGAATTTTACTACTTCAGCGAATACTTCGTGGGCGAAGTCGCCGCGGTTGGTGAACTCGAAAGCGCGTACACCGCCTTCGTAGCAGGCTTTTACTACTTGCTTGGCTACTTCAGCGTCCTTGTGGTAGAAGACGGGGACCATACCGGTCTCGCCCATTTTCTTGAGGACGGCGATTTTATCAAAACGTGCCATATTATTCTTATAAGTGACAGGTAAGAGTTATTAGTTATGAGGTGATGGGGAATCAGCGCTGCACGCGGCCGTTGGCGCTACCGCCGGCGAGGGCCTTGACTTCGTCGACAGTCACGAGGTTGAAGTCGCCGGGGATGGTCTGCTTGAGGGCAGATGCTGCCACGGCAAATTCGAGGGCCTCGCCCTGGTTGGGCATGGTGAGGAGGCCGTAGATGATACCGCCGGAGAAGGAGTCGCCGCCGCCTACGCGGTCGATGATGGGGTTGATGTCGTAGCGCTTGGACTCGTAGAATTCCTGACCGTTGTAGATCATGGCCTTCCAGCCGTTGTGGGTGGCGGAGAAGGATTCGCGGAGAGTGGAGATCACATACTTGAAGTCAAATTCCTTGGCCATGGCCTTGAAGATGCCCTTGTAGCCTTCGGCGTTGGTCTCGCCGCCTTCCACGTCGGCATCGGGCTTGAATCCGAGGCAGAGTTCAGCATCTTCCTCGTTACCGATACATACGTCGACATATTTCATGAGGGGACGCATGATTGACTGGGCTTTTTCCTTGGTCCAGAGTTTCTTGCGGAAGTTGAGGTCGACCGATACGGTGACGCCGTGGCGCTTGGCGGCCTCGCAGGCGAGGCGGGTGAGCTCGGCGGCCTTGTCGGAGATGGCGGGGGTGATGCCGCTCCAGTGGAACCAGTCGGCACCTTCCATGATTGCGTCGAAATCGAAGTCTTCGGGATCAGCCTCGGAGATTGCGGAGTGGGCGCGGTCGTAGATCACCTTGGAGGGGCGCATGGAGGCACCGGTCTCGCAGTAGTAGATGCCTACACGGTCGCCGCCGCGGGCGATATGGTCGGTCTTCACGCCGTAGCGACGGAGGGCGTTGAGGGCTGCCTGGCCTATTTCGTGCTTGGGGAGCTTGGTCACGAAGTAAGCGTCGAGGCCGTAGTTGGCGCAGCTTACAGCTACGTTGGCTTCGCCGCCGCCCCAGATTACGTCGAAGTTGTCGACTTCTACAAAGCGATGGCATCCTTGCGGAGAAAGGCGGAGCATGATCTCACCTAAAGTTACGATTTTCATTTTGATGATGATTTAAAGGTTAATTATTGAGTTGTTGTCAGTTAGTTGCGGTTGATTGTGAGGAGTGGGAATCAGAGGCTTATCTGCTCAAGTTTCTTCAGGAAAGCCTCGTGCATGGCCTGGGCGGCGCGGCGACCGTCGCCCATGGCGAGGATTACGGTGGCGGGGCCTCTGACTATGTCGCCGCCGGCATATATGCTGGGGGCTGACGATTTCATCGAGGAGCGGTCGACCACGATGCCGCCCTGACGGGTCATCTCAAGGTCGGGGAGGTCGGCCGGAGGATTGGGCAGGGAGCCGACGCTGATCACCACCAGATCGACGGGGACTTCGATGAGGTCGCCCTCGACGGGGATGGGGGAGCGTCGCCCCGTGGAGTCGGGCTCACCGAGCTCCATGCGCTGGAGCACCATGGCGCGGAGGAAACCGTTGTCGTCGGCGAGGTATTCGACGGGGTTGTGGAGGGTGAGGAACTCTACACCTTCCTCGCGGGCGTGGCGTATCTCCTCGACGCGGGCGGGCATCTCGTCTTCGCTGCGGCGGTAGACTATCATGGCGCGTCTGGCCCCGAGGCGACGGGCGTAGCGCACGGCATCCATGGCCGTGTTGCCTCCGCCTATCACCGCCACGAGCTTCTCGTGAAGGCTGGTGGAGTTGACGCCGTAGATCTTGGATTTCAGGAGGTTAAGGCGGATGAGGTATTCGTTGGCCGTCATCACTCCGGGCAGGTTCTCGCCGGGAATACCCATGAAGCGGGGCTTGCCGGCACCGGTGGCTATGTAGATGCCTTTGTAGCCCATTTCGTGGAGACGGTCGTAGGTGAGTGTCTTGCCCACAAAGCAATCCTTGACAAGCTCAACGCCCAGTGTACGGAGCTTTTCGATTTCGTATTCCACCACCTGATTGGGGAGGCAGAACTCGGGGATGCCGTATTTGAGCACTCCGCCAAACTGGTCGAGGGCTTCAAAGACGGTGACGCTGTAACCGCGCTTGGCCATGTCGCCGGCAAAGGCGAGACCTGACGGGCCGGAGCCTATCACGGCAATCTTGATGGCGAGAAGCGGGGCGACGGGGTTGCGCAAGGGCTCTTCGGCGGTCTCGGGGGCGAGCCGGGAGGGCTCGGCATGAGGGGTCAGGCGGTCAAGAACGCGGTTGACGTCGGCCACGAACCGCTCAAGGTTGCCGATCGATACGGGCGGTTTCTTCATCTTGTTGTAGATGCACGAAGCCTCACACTGTTTTTCCTGAGGGCATACCCGGCCACACACGGCGGGAAGCACCGTGGTCAGGTCGAGCACTTCGAGGGCCTGACGGAGGTTGCGGCGCTCGATATTCTTGATGAATCCGGGAATATTGTTGTGGACCGGGCACCCTTTGACGCATCCGGGGTCGGGGCAGTCGAGGCAGCGGCGGGATTCGAGCACTGCCTGTTCGAGCGACAGGCCCTGATTTACTTCGTCGTCACACTTGATTCTGTAATCGGCGTCGACCTCGGGCATTATGGCGCGCGGTATGGCCGTGCGCTCCTTAACGGGGATCGAAGCGCGGAGTTCCTCGCGCCATCTGTCGTCGCGTGATGTTATGCAGGGGTTGTTCATACGAAGTGTCGTTGGCGGTTAAGAAGCTGGTCGAAATCGATTGCGTGGGCGTCGAAGGCGGGACCCTCTATGCAGGTCAGGACTCGCTTTCCGCCCACCATCACGCGGCATATACCGCATAGTCCCACGCCGTCGATCATCATCATGTTGAGTATTGCGGTGGCTTTCACGCCTTTGTCGCGGGTGATGTCGGCCAGTGACTTCAGCAAGGTAGTGGGGCCCGACATTATGATGTGGTCGGGGTGATGGGTGGCGATCAGGTCGATGAGTGTCGACTCAACGCCCGAAGTGCCGGTGCCGATTATCTCGCTGTATTTTTCCACGAGCGGGTGCAGGCATGTGGCCTGAGCCGTCTGCTCCGAAAACACTGAGATCACGCGGGTGTTGCACTCCCGGCATGAGCGTATCACGGGCAGGAGGGGGACGAACCCGGCACCGTCGCCCACACATATCACCGTAGAGTCAGTGTCAATCTCCATAGCCTGACCAAGCGGACCGAGGAGGTCGGGAATCACCATGCCCGGGCGGAGGGTGGACAATACATCGCCGAGCCCCTCGGCGCGGTGTATGATGATGGAAAGGGTCTCTTCCTCAGCGTTGGTCTTGACGATCGAAAACGGAATCCTCATCCCCTCGGGGTCGAAACGCAATATGGCGAAGTGACCGGGGCGCGCGGCACGGGCGACCGGGCCGTTCTTGATCACGATCTGGGCCGTCAGCGGCGAGTAGTGGATTATATCTTTAATTTCGTTGAGCATCGCAGTTGGAAAGGTGAGGGATTGTTAAGCGGTAGCTTACATGGTATAGGTGGCGGGTCATCAGCAATAGTCCATTAATCTGACAAAATTAATGAAGAATTTCGTAAAATCCAAAACAAAAATCAACCGGCCCTCTTTCGGGACGCGTGGTGTCGCTCCCCGTGGCAAGCCGCGTAGCGGGTGGACTGACGGGTTTCCGATCAAAGGTGGCCGCAGAAATAGGGATTTTTGCGGAATTTTTGTTTTTGCGGAGATTTTGTTGTATCTTTGCACTTGATGCCGGTAATGGCGGAAATTCTTTTTTTATCATACTTACTTCAAATCTATTTTTTTCTATCATTTTTCCTCACGTCCTGCTGACAGGATGCCCGAGGTGTCTTTAACCAAATTATCATGAGACGCTTATCGACTTTATTATGTATGCTCGTGGCCTTGGCGGCTGCGGCTTTCGACTACCCCGACATGTATGTGCGCGGCGAGTTCAACAACTGGGGCTATGATGATGCCCATAAGTTGACCCGCGACGGGGATTTCTATTCCATCACCATGGATGAACTCGACGGTCAGTTTAAGGTGGGCAATGCCGAGTGGACCATCGACTACGGCTGGAGCGGCGGTTATCCCATCACGGGTTCGTGCTCGATCGGCGCTGTTTTCGGCGGTGCCAATATCGTGGCTTCCAACCTGAAGAATGTCACTATCGCCTATCATCTGCTTGTCGACGAGTCGACCGGCAAGGTGCTTCCGTCGACTATCTATATCTCCGTGCCGGGCGAGGATGATCCGGTGGTGCCGGAGTATCCTAATCCTGACCTTTCGGGCACGCTTCCGGTGTTATATATTAATGTGTATATCCCCGGGTCGGAGATATTTGACAACGAGGTGATCTCGCGTAATCTCAGTCATAAGAACTATTTTGACGGCGAGTATTGGCTGGAACTCAACGGCTGTGACTGGATGGCCGATGAGGGGGCTGCGTCGATAGGTTCGAAGGATGAGCCGCTGCCGCTGCAGATCAAGGCCCGCGGCAATTTCACCCGTCAGGCTTTCTCGAAGAAGCCGTTCAAGCTCAAGCTGGGCGCGAAGCAGAAGATGCTCGGCCTGAGCAAGAGTAAGCATTTCGCTCTGCTGGCCCATGCCGATGATCAGTATGGCTACATGCGCAATTTCACCGGTTTCAACCTCGGCAAGCGCATCGGCCTGCCTTGGACTCCATGGCAGCAGCCGGTGGAGGTGGTGATCAACGGCGATTACCGCGGACTGTATTTCCTGACCGAGTCGATAAGAGTGGAGGATGACCGTGTCAATATCGCTGAATTGCCCGACCTCTGCGAGGATTCCGAGATAATCTCGGGCGGCTATCTGGTGGAGCTCGACAACTATGACGAGGAGAATCAGATACGCATGGAGGAGAAATCGTGTGTCGGCGGCCATCTCGACATGCTGCGAGTGACTTGGGACACCCCCGAGGAGTATTCGGAACTTCAGAAGCGTTTCGTCACCGATCAGTTCACGCAGATGAATGACCTGACGGGCTCGGCGTCGCCCGAGCTGTGGGAGTATATCGATGCCGACGATGCGGTGAGATATTATCTCGTAGAGGAAATCATCTCGCATGTGGAGGCCTACCACGGGTCGACCTACCTGTACCGCGACCGCGGCGAGGATCAGAAATGGCATTTCTCTCCGCTGTGGGACTGCGGAAACGCTTTCAACGGTCCTACCGACGGATATTTCTACCAGCACTCGATGTTTGGCGCCACGTGGATCCCGTCGTTCCGCGCCCAGGCCACGTTCAATTCCCGCGTGGTCGACACGTGGAAGTGGTTCATGTCGCAGCGCTATGATGGAATCGAGGATGATCTCGCCACCTACGCCTCCCATATCAAGGCCGCAGCCGCAGCCGACCGCAAGCGCTGGAAAGATGCTCCGCTGCCCGATTACTGGAACGCTCAGCCTGTGGTGGACAATACCGACATGACCGGCGCGCTCAACCGCGTGAAGAATCATCTTAACGCCAAGACTCAGTGGCTCGCCAACCAGTGGGGCAGCTACGCCGCCGTAGCTCCCGAGCCTGCCCGCGATACCACTCCTGCGGCTCCGCTGCCTGACTATGCCAAGCCGTCGGGAACCACCGATATACCCATGGCCGCTGAAAACGACTCCCCCGTGACCTACTATAACCTTCAGGGAGTGGTGATCACGAGTCCGGTAAAGGGTCAGCTCTACATACGCCACACTCCGGCATCGACCTCGAAAGTGATATTCTAAAACATATTTCTAAAACATCGGCGGGTCACGGCGAAATTTTGGCCGTGACCCGCTTGTATTTCCGTTTTATTTCCTATTTTTGCAATATAATCACCGGGAGAAAGTCTCCTGATTTTTTTTAACGGCCTTAATTTCTAATTTTTATGGATATCAACAATATTCTCGCCAATCTGGAAGCCAAGCATCCGGGCGAAAAAGAGTATCTGCAGGCAGTCAAGGAAGTGCTGCTGTGTGTGGAAGATGTTTACAATCAGCATCCTGAGTTTGAGAAAGCCCGCATTATCGAGCGCATGGTTGAGCCTGACCGCATAGTGACTTTCCGCGTGACCTGGGTTGACGACCGCGGCGAGGTGCAGAACAATATCGGCTACCGCGTGCAGTTCAACAACGCCATCGGCCCGTATAAGGGAGGAATCCGTTTCCACGCTTCGGTCAACCTGTCGATCCTTAAGTTCCTCGGCTTTGAGCAGACGTTCAAGAACGCCCTGACCACTCTCCCGATGGGAGGCGCCAAGGGTGGCTCGGACTTCTCACCCCGAGGCAAGAGCGAGGCTGAGATCATGCGTTTCTGCCAGGCGTTTATCCTGGGATTGTGGAAGAATCTCGGTCCTGACCGCGACGTGCCCGCCGGCGATATAGGTGTGGGCGGCCGCGAAGTGGGCTACATGTATGGCATGTACAAGCGTCTCGTCAACGAGCACAACGGCGCCTTTACCGGCAAGGGTCTCGACTTCGGCGGCTCGCTGATACGCCCCGAGGCTACCGGTTTCGGCGCGCTCTACTTCGTGCAGAGTATGCTTGCTGAGAAGGGCGACAATATCAAGGGCAAGACCGTGGCTGTGTCGGGATTCGGCAACGTGGCATGGGGTGCTACCCTCAAGGCTACCGAGCTCGGCGCGAAGGTAGTGACCATCTCGGGTCCCGACGGTTATATCTATGATCCCGAAGGTGTGTCGGGCGAGAAGATCGACTACATGCTCTATCTGCGCGCCACGGGCGAGGATATCGTGGCTCCTTACGCCGAGAAATATCCTGAAGCTACATTCTATCCCGGTCGCAAGCCGTGGGAGCAGAAGGTGGATATCGCTCTACCATGCGCTACCCAGAATGAGGTTGACGGTGAAGACGCCCGCCGCCTTGTGGAAAACGGCGTGGAGATGGTGGCCGAAGTGTCAAACATGGGTTGCACGCCCGAGGCAATCGACACCTTCCTCCAGTCAAAGACCATCTACGCTCCCGGCAAGGCTGTCAACGCCGGCGGCGTGGCAACGTCAGGTCTCGAAATGAGTCAGAACGCCATGCACCTGCAGTGGACTGCCGAGGAGGTTGACGACAAGCTCCACCAGATCATGAAGAATATCCACGAGCAGTGCGTGAAGTATGGCAAGGAGCCCGACGGTTACATCAACTATATGAAGGGTGCCAATATCGCCGGCTTCATGAAGGTGGCCAATGCCATGATGGGCCAGGGAATTATCTGATCAATAGACTGTTTCTTATATGAATCGAGGCTGCATCCCTCAGGCGGGATTGCAGCCTCGATGATGTTTTCACGAGATAATGGGGGGCAGCTGACCCGGTAGCCGGATGCCCGGTTATTCCACGGTGACTGACTTGGCCAGGTTGCGGGGCATGTCGACATTCTTGCCCTTGTTGATGGCGATGTAGTAGGCCAGCAGCTGCAGGGGAATGGAAGCGACGATGGGAGTGAGGCACTCGGGTACCTCGGGGATGTCGAGGCAATAGTCGGCGATATTGTCCATCGAAGTGTTGCCCTTGCTGACGATGGCCAGCACGTGGCCGCCGCGGCTCTTGACCTGCTGCACGTTGGATATGATCTTGTCGTAGAGCGAGTCGCTGGGGGCTATGATCACGCTCGGCATCTCCTGGTCGATCAGGGCGATGGGGCCGTGTTTCATCTCGGCGGCAGGGTAACCCTCGGCGTGGATATAGGAAATCTCCTTGAGCTTGAGGGCTCCTTCGAGGGCGGTGGGGTAATTGTAGCCTCGGCCGAGATAGAGGAAATTGCGCGCGTAGGTGAAGATATTGGAGAGTTCCTTGATGCGCGGGGCGAGCTTCAATACCTCCTCGATGGTCTCGGGCAGGCGGTCAAGTCCGTCGGCCACACTTTTCACGGTGTCGGGGGTTACTGTGCCGCGCAGCTGGCCCATGGCGAGGGCGAGAAGCGTCAGGACGGTGACCTGACCGGTGAAGGCCTTGGTCGAGGCCACGCCTATTTCAGGACCGACGTGGATATAGGTGCCCGAGTCAGTGTTGCGGGGAATCGACGCGCCCACGACGTTGCACACCCCGTAGACAAACGCTCCCTTCTTTCTGGCCAGCTGAATGGCGGCGAGAGTGTCGGCCGTCTCGCCCGACTGAGATATTGCGATCACTAAGTCGTCGGGGGTGAGGTAGGGGTTGGAGTAGCGGAACTCCGAGGCATATTCCACCTCCACGGGAAGATTGCAGAAGTCCTGAAGCAGTCGCTTGCCGATGAGGGCGGCGTGCCATGATGTGCCACAAGCCACCAGAACGATGCGCTTGCAGTTGATGAACTTCTCGCGGTTGAGCTCCACGCCCGAGAGTTTCACGCGAGCACCGCCGTCGATGATACGGCCGCGCAGGCAGTCGCGCAGCGTGGTGGGCTGCTCGAATATCTCCTTGAGCATAAAGGTGTCGTAGCCCCCCTTTTCGAGCTGGGCGAGCGAGAGTTTAATTTCCTGTATGTCGATGTCGCTCTTGTGAAGGTCGGTCAGGTCGATTATCTCAAGATCCTTGTCGCGGCTGATGATGGCGATTTCGTTGTCCTTCAGATATATGACCTTGTCAGTGTAGCCTACGATGGGAGTGGCGTCGCTGGCGATGAAAGTCTCTCCGTCGCCCACTCCTATCACCAGTGGTGATGCCTTGCGGGCAACGATGAGTGTATCGGGATTGTTCACCTCGACCAGGCCGATGGCAAATGCTCCCTCGACCTGACGCAGGGCGCTGCTGACGGCCTCGAAGAGCGAGCAGCCGTTCTGGCGGCGGATGAAGGCGATGAACTGCACGAGCACTTCGGTGTCGGTTTCTGACGTGAATTCCACTCCGTTGTCGAGCAGCATCTTCTTTATCACGGCATAGTTTTCGATGGTGCCGTTGTGGACTATCGCGAGCGATCCGTCGCTTGAAAGATGGGGATGAGCGTTGATGTTGTTAGGTTCGCCATGGGTGGCCCAGCGGGTGTGGGCGATGCCGAGATGACCGGTGAGGTTCTTGCCTGCGGCGGCCTGTTCGAGGTTTGACACCTTGCCCTTGGCTTTACAAATCTCAAGCGCGCCGTCGTCGTTGACTACTGCAACGCCGGCGCTGTCGTAACCGCGGTATTCAAGCCGATGAAGACCAGCGATAAGTATGTCTAAGGCCTGTCGATGGCCTAAGTAGCCTACTATTCCGCACATAATATTGCTAAAATTGTCAGTCAATCAACCCATTGCATCCTTAACTCAGGCTGCAGATCCCACGAGGAGAGGGCGGAGAGGATTGACGTGTGTTGATGGTTAACCGGTTAATTATTAGGTTGGGTTATGAATTCGATGCAAAGATACGAATTTTTTATCTAAAATCCAAATCCACACTGATTATCGCCGCGGGGCGACGGGAGGGAGAGTATAGTATCAGGGGCTTGTCCGCAAGCGGACAATGCGGGAGACAAAGGGGAGACAGTTTGGGGGCAGCAGAGTTTCTAAGCTCTCGGCATGACCTCTGCTTATGCGTGCTTCGCACGCATAGAAGTGGGGAGAGGGGGCGCTGTGTGCACCAATCGCCTCCGCAAGCTCCGGCGAATGGTGTTACGATGGCTCGGCGTGCCCCGCACGCCCTAAGCGCACCTATCTAACAATGCGGGAGATAAAGGGGTGGTGGATTGACCGGTGGCGGGATTTTGGTCAGGTTTATAAGGGAAATCGCCCGTAAGTCGTGGACTTACGGGCGATTTGGCTTTGTAAAGTCGGGGTGAGAAGATTCGAACTTCCGACCACACGCCCCCCAGACGCGTACTCTAACCTGGCTGAGCTACACCCCGCTTGGGCTTTAAAAGCGATGCAAAGGTAGGGGGTTTTATGATTCCGTGCAAGTAAAATTGTGTTTTTAACGCAATTTTAACATTTGGGTTATGGCGATGATTTATATAACTGATTGTCCCCGACCGGAGTAGGGTCGGGGACAGGTGTATGGCAATATTTTGGGGTTGACGCGCGGATGTCAGGCGTTGTAGTCGGCGAAGCGTTCCTGGAGGCGCTTGCGGGCGAAGAAGATGCGGCTCTTGACGGTGCCGAGGGGGAGGTTCATCTTGTCGGCGATTTCGTTGTATTTGTAACCGGCTACATGCATCGAGAAGGGGATGCGGAATTCGTCGGTCATGGCGTTGATGGCGGCTGTGATTTCGCCTGCGCCAAATGATCCTTCGGGAGTCTCGAAGCCAGAGTCCTGGCTGAGGTTGAGGTGGTAGAGGTCTTCGGTCTGGTCAACTACGGTTGCGGCGCGAGATGCCTTGCGGTAGTTGTTGATGAAGATGTTGCGCATGATTGTGAACACCCATCCCTTGAAGTTGGTGTTTTCAGCATACTTGTCCTCGTTGTCGAGAGCCTTGAGGGTTGTGTCCTGGAGGAGGTCGTAGGCATTGTCACGATTCTGGGTGAGCATCATAGCGAAGTTCAGCATGTTGCTCTGGAGGTTCATGAGTTGTGATTGAAAACGTGTCGTTGCCATAATTGTAGTTTTTTAGAGGTGATCGTTGATGTTTTGTTCGTTTGAACATTTCAAAATTACGATGATTGCAAGCGATACGGAATTTTTTATTGTTAAAATGCGTTTAACATTTCGTGATTGTTCACGGGATTTGTGTAAAACGTTATTAAACAATGTTTTACAAGTTTATAATAATTGTTGCAGAATTGTTACAATGGCGGCGTTGTTACAATATTGTAATCATTCGGGGTGATCGGGTGGATTGCGTAACGTGCTGACTAACAGTGCTGTGTTCTTGTAACAGCCTGTAACATCGCCGCAGGCAATGTCAGTTGGTTGACAATGCCTGCGGCGGGGGTAGAAGGGTTGTGCGATCAGTGGCGGGAGCGGGGAATGAATCCTTTATTCCATCCTTCCATACCAGTCTTCGATGCTCATGGTGTCCTCAGCGAGGCCTGTCTCGCCTCCATATATTTCGTCGTGCTGCGACCTGTCGAGGCCGACTTTCTCATTTCGGGGGCTGACTCTCATGGGGATAATCCTGTCGGTGATCCAATAGAGGGCATAGCTCATGATAAATGTATAGACGAACACGATGACGAGCACGATGACGTGGTTCCAGAAGAATTCGCTGCGGGAGATCATGTCGGGGTCTCCGGCTGCAAAGAAGCTGTAGGCGAAGATACCGGTGAGGAGGGTTCCGATTATGCCGCCGAGGCCGTGGGTGGGGAAGACATCGAGGGCATCGTCGAGCATGTGGCCGTAGCCTTTCCATGAGCAGGCGAGGTTGCAGCACACGGTGACGATGAATGCGATGCAGATGCTTTGACCCACGCTGACCCATCCTGCCATGGGTGTAATGGCGACGAGACCTACTACGGCACCGATGGCTGCGCCCATGGCTGAGGGCTTGTGTCCGCGCATTCCGTCCATCGCCACCCATATAACCATTGCGGTGGCTGCGGCGGTGTTGGTGTTGAGGAAGGCTGAAATGGCTATTCCGTCGGCGGCAAGCGATGATCCGCCGTTGAAGCCGAACCATCCGAGCCAGAGCATGGCGGCTCCGAGGAGCACAAACGGGACGTTGGCGGGTCGGGATTGACTTCTCTCCTGACGCTTGCCCAGGAATATCGCGCCCGCGAGAGCCGCGATTCCCGAGGCTGCGTGGACCACGATGCCGCCTGCGTAATCGTGGACGTGCATCATGCCGAAGAGCCCGTCAGGGTGCCAAGTGCAATGGGCCAGCGGGCAGTATACGATTACTGTCCAAAGCACCATGAAGAGCAGGTAGCCGGCGAAGCGGACTCTCTCGGCAAACGATCCCGTGATGAGCGAGGGGGTGATGATGGCGAATTTCATCTGAAAAAGGGCGAAAAGGGCGAGGGGAATCGTAGTGGTGGCGATGCCTATCTGGGTCCACTCGGCTGCGCTGTCGGTGACGTTTCTGACACCGACGTTGTCAAACATGAAGAAAGTGGAGGGGTTGCCAATGACGTGAGCCAGGTCCTCGCCGAAAGCGAGCGAGAAACCGAAGATCACCCAGATGACGCTGACCACTCCCATCACGATGAAGCTCTGGAGCATGGTGGAGATTACGTTTTTAGCGTGTACCATACCCCCGTAGAAAAAGGAGAGGCCCGGAGTCATCATCAGCACGAAGATAGTTGCTGTGATCATCCAGGCCACGTTAGCGAAGAGATGGGTGTTTGTCATGTCGAAGATTCCTTCTTCGGGGGTGACGAAACACCCCGTGATACTTACGGAGAGCATTATCAGAAATACGATAAGCCACGCCCGATTGGGCTTTTTTACCTTAACCATAGAAACATAAAAAATTTAGATTGAAAAATGAAAATGATGGAAACCACAACGTTGTGTAATTATGGCGCAAAATTAAGGGATTTTTTTATATTTCCAAACATTTTTAAAGGTGGCCGGCGATAATTCTTCGCTGCCTTCACCGTTAATGGCCGGCGACATAAAAAGGAAAGCGGACTGCGAGGTGATACAGGCAGTCCGCATGGTGGGATGATTACTGTTATTACAATGAAGGGTCAGTCCTCGCGGTTGAGGATCTTCTGCAGCTCGCGGTCGGTGCGGGTCAGGCGTGAGCGGCAGTTGTCGAGCAGGCATGTGGCGCGGGCTGTGTAGGCGGCAAGGCTGTCGATGTCGCATTTGTCGCTTTCCATCATCTTGACGATGTTTTCGAGCTCGGCCATGCACTGGCTGAATGTCATTTCTGAAATGTCGTTGAATTCCATGTGTGAGGACGGGATGAGGGTGACGGGTTAAACTGTTCGTCCCGGATAGGCCTGAAGGGCATGGCGGAGTACTTCGATGGCGCGGCCGAGTTCTTCGGTGTTGAGCACGTAGGCGAGGCGCACTTCATCGTGTCCCATTCCGGGGGTGGTGTAGAAACCGGTTGCGGGAGCCATGAAGATGGTCTGGCCTTCGTAGCGGAACTCTTCAAGGCACCATCGGCAGAAGCGGTCGGCGTCGTCGACGGGGAGGCGTACTACGGTGTAGAACGCGCCCATGGGGATGGGGGAGTAGCAGCCGGGTATCTTGTTGAGGCGGTCGATGAGGAATTTTCGCCGCTCTACATATTCGTTGTAGGTCTCAAGCATGTATTCGGCAGGGGTGTCGATGGATGCTTCGGCCACGATCTGGCCGAGCAGGGGGGGGCTGAGGCGCGCCTGGCAGAATTTCATTATGTTGGTCTTAAGCTCGGGGTGCTTGGTTATGAGCGCTCCGACGCGTATGCCGCACTCGTTGTAACGCTTTGACACGGAGTCGATAAGCACCACCTGCTCCTCGATGTCGGGGAGATGGAATGCCGAGATGTAGGGAGCGCCCGTGTAGCAGAACTCGCGGTAGACCTCGTCGCTGAAGAGAAACAGGTCATGCTTCTTGACCAGGTCGCGGATGCGGAGCATTTCCTTCATCGTGTAGAGGTAGCCGGTGGGATTGTTGGGGTTGCAGATGAGTATTCCCTTGGTGCGGGGGGTGATCAGTTTCTCGAATTCCTCGACGTGGGGCAGGGCGAATCCTTCGTCGATTGACGAGGGGATGGTGACGATTTTGGCTCCTGCAGAGATCGCAAATGCCATATAGTTGGCATAGGCGGGCTCGGGGACGATTATTTCGTCGCCGGGGTCAAGACATGCCATGAAAGCAAAGAGCACAGCTTCGGAGCCGCCGGCAGTGACGATGATGTCGTCGACGTCGACGTCGATGCGGTACTTGCTGTAATACTCCTTGAGCTTGGCGCGGAGGGAATCGAGTCCGGCCGAGGGACTGTATTCAAGCACGTTGCGGTCAATGTGCTTCAGGGCATCGAGACCGCACTGAGGGGTGGGAACGTCGGGCTGGCCGATGTTGAGATGGTAGACTTTTACGCCTTCCTCGCGCGCTTTGGCAGCCAGTGGCGCAAGGCGTCGGATGGGTGATGCCGGCATGATTGAGCCGCGTTCTGATACTTTAGGCATGGGCGATAAGATTTTTACAAAGATAGTAAAAATTTCTTTGCCGCAATGGAATGTGAATCAAAAATCGATTGAAAGCCGCAGGTTGATCTGTCGGCGGGTAAGGTAGTTGGGGACGGCATACTGGATGTCGTTGACGTCGGTGACCCAGTAGTAGGAGCTGACGTTGGCTATGTCGAGGAGGTTGAAGAGGTCGAGCCCGAGCCATATACTCTTTATGAAGCGAAGGGCGCCGGTGCGGGTCTGGCCGTCCTTGACAGGCGACAGGAGAGCATAAGAGAGGCCGGCGTCGATTCGGCGGTAGGCGGGAGTGCGGAAGTAGCCTTTGTCGCGGGTGGAATGTGGGGACGTGGTGGGTAGTCCGTCGGAGAGGATTCCCCGCAGCGAGAATTTCAGTTTCGGGAACTTGGGGAAATAGTCGGTGAAGAATATGCCGAGGCTGTAACGGCGGTCAGTGGGTCGGGGGACCTTGACGCCGTGGATGTTCTCGCTCGTCTTCATGAGCGACAGGGAGATCCATGAGTCGGAGCCGGGTACGAACTGGCCGAAGAGCTTCATGTCGATTCCGGCCGTGAAACCGCTGGACTCGTTGATTCCGGAGTAGACGATCTTGAGGTTGTCGATTTCGTAGGGGACGAGGTCGGAGAGTGCCTTGTAGTAAACTTCGGCCGAGAGCTTGAAGGGGCGGTTCATGGCGCGGAAAGTATAGTCGGCACCTCCGATGAGGTGAAAGCTACGCTGGGATTTGATGTCGGTGTTGAGGATGATGGTGCGGTTGCCGTCGGCATCCTCCACGGGCATACGGTATTCTTTGTAGAAAGGCGACTGGTAGTAGAGCCCGGTGGCGAAGCGGAAAGCCCAGTTGTGGAGCTTTTCGGGGACGAAGCCGATGTTGATGCGTGGCGAGAGGAGGAATTCCTTGTTGAACGACCAGTAACTTCCGCGCAGTCCGGCGTTGACTGTCAGAAAGCCTGCGGCGGTGGAAATGCGCCAGGAGTCCTGGGCATAGAGACTCATGCGGGTAGAGCTGACATCGTGGTCTGATGCAAGGTTGTAGATTACCTTTACGGCCTCGCCTGTCGACGGGAGGGAAAAGCCGGCCGAGTCGCGCAACTCCCATTCGCGCGAGCGGTCAAGGATCTTTTCGTGCTGGATGGTCGCGCCGTAGCCTAATGTGTGCTGCTTATTGATGGCTGTGGAGCCTTGCAGGGAGAGGGCCATTACCGAAGCCTTCAGGCGGTTGCGGGCGTGCTCGTGATACCGGCCTACGCCTAATTCACCTCCTACGTCGGAGGTGCCGGCCTGATCGAGCCAGTATTCGCCTGAAATATCGTAGGCTACCAGTTCGTTGGTAAGGTAGCCCGAACCGAGAAGTTTGAGCTCGGTGGAGCGGGAAGGACGGTAGTCGAGCGAGAGAGCCCCGAAGAAAGTCTCGAAGCGGTCTTTTTCATGTCCGTCGAAATATACGGTGAATTTCTTGGCGTCGGTGGAGGTTCCGAAAGTGGTGGTGCGGTTGACGGGTGTGAACTTATAGTTGTTGATGGCGATGTTGCCTAAGAAGGAAACGCTGAACTTCTTTGACAGTTGCAGGTTGAGGTGGGTCTGGTAGTCAAAGAAATTCGGGTCATACTCGCCCTTGGTGTCCATCGACGACAGGAGCGAGGAATTGCTCTTGTAGCGGACGCCGTGGAGCTGGGAGAAGCGGCCCGAGTTCTGGCCTATGGCGAGCGAAGCTCCCATAAGGCTGACGGATGCGGAGCCTTCAAATGATTCGGGGTGACGGTAGGTGATGTCGAGGACGCTCGACATTTTGTCGCCATATTGAGCCGTGAAGCCACCGGTGGAGAAACCGATTGCCCCCACGAGGTCAGGGTTGATGATCGACAGCCCTTCCTGCTGGCCTGATGAGATGAGCTGCGGGCGGTAGACTTCGATTCCGTTGATGTAGACGGAGTTCTCGTCGTAGGAACCTCCGCGGACGGAGTATTGCGACGACATTTCATTGCTTGAGGTCACGCCGGCCATGGTGGTGAGGAGCGACTCTACCGAGCCGCCCGTCACGTCGGGCGACAGCTTGAGCTGGTCCTTGTCGATTACGGCGATCGATCCGGTCTGCTTTTTGAGCTCCACCACTTCCACTTCGGCGAGCATCTCGGTGTCCATCTGCAGGCGCATGTTGAGTGTGATGTCGGGGCCGGGGTCAAGTAGTGTTGACTTGGCATCGCGGTAGCCGATGCAGGAGAAATGGACCACGATGGTGTCGGCTGCCGGGCATGAAAAGGAGTAGTCGCCTTCAAGTCCGGTAGTGGTGCCTATGGCGGTGCCACCGACGCGCACGGTGGCAAACTCGACGGGCTTATTATCGGCGTCGGTCACCTTGCCGTGGATCTTGATGCTCGGGGCGGCAGCGGAAACGAGTGCCGACAGAAGGGTCAATATCGTTATAAAAAGTAATCGCATACTTATTTATAACGTGACTTTGCTTTCAAAATTATATTTGATTGACGGGGGGATGAGATTATGGCGTAAAATGTAGCCGGAAAATTTGCGGTGAAGCTGCGTCAGCGACCGGATATTGCCGTCAGCTGAAATACCATGAGATGATAAAGAAGATCGACATCAGCACGGTGAGCCACAAGCGAATAATAAGTCTTTTCTGATTGGCCTTGACCATGAGATAGGTCGCTACCCCTGCATAAGTGAGGGCTGACGCAATTACAATGATCACCTCGGCAAGCGGCATTGCGTGGGCAACGACGGTGTAAATGACTGAAATGATTATAGGTGCAAGAAATAGATTGAGCCACAAGGGCAGTTTAAATGCGGTATTATTCATCGCAAGTCTTGGAGATAGGGAATTCGGAGAAAGTCATGGTAATGGCGTCGAAGACGAGGAGGCGGTCGGTGAGCAGGTCGCCGGTGTGAGTTATGATCTTGATCGCTTCGGTTGCCTGGATGGAGCCTGTGATTCCTACCACGGTGTTAAGGATGCCGTTGATGGAGCAGGGGAGCTCTTCGACAGGCATCGACGTGTCGAAGAAATCGCGGTAAGAAGCGTGGCCGGGGGTGAAGGTGAATACCTGACCGCTGAACCGTTGCACGGCTCCGTAGATGTAGGGGCGGCGGGTCGCGATGCAGGTGTCGTTGACGAGCAGCCGGGTGGCTTGGTTGTCGCAGCAGTCCACCACGAGGTCATGAGCACTGATGAGCTGTGAAGCGTTGTGATCGGTAAGGAATTCGGCCATCGCGTTGACTTCGATAAGAGGGTTGAGCGCGGTCATTTTCTCGCGTGCTGAAACCACTTTGGGGCGGTCAAGGTCAGGAGTGGTGTGTATGATCTGCCTCTGAAGATTGGAAAGGGATACGGTGTCGGGATCAATTATCGTGATGTGGCCCACCCCGGCGGCAGCCAGATAGAGCGCGACAGGTGAGCCGAGGCCTCCCGCGCCTACGATAAGGACTCGCGCGCGCCTGATGGCTTCCTGACCGGGCAGGTCAATTTCACATAGCGCAGTGTGACCGCGGTAACGAATTGTTTCTTCTTTCACAAAGTGATAATTAACTTGACTGTTGGACTTCAGGCTTCTCCGTGGATGGATGTGCTCAAGATCTTTGCAATTTGGTCATCATTTAAACCATTGGCTCTCATGCTTGCAATAATTGCTTCTCGCTCTTGGATGCGACCTTCAGCTAAACCTTCAGCTAAACCTTCGGAACGACCTTCAGCGCGACCTTCAGCGAGGCCCTCGGCATGACTTTTTTTCGAGGCGTAAAGGATCGAGCTGTAATAGTCCTGATAGTGTTTCAAGTTCCGTTCATATTCGCGTCGCTCGTCGGTAGTGAGGTTTTCTTTCCTTGCCAAGTCTTCGACACGCTTGAATACGGGATTTCTATGGGCAAAAGGTATCGATTCCATATTCTTAAGATTTTTGATAGTAAATATCCATTCTTCAAGTACCGAAGTACATTCTTCGGGGCTGTCGATGGGAAACTGGGGAAGCTGTATAAATATTAAACGCATCCGGTCAGTAAGAAGTTTGCTGCTGTAACGGTCCACGAGCGAACCATCGACCATATACTGTCCCTCAAATCCCGTGAGGGTGAAGTTGGTAAAGGCGATAGAGATGACGGGAGAATAAAAGTAGTCCCATTTGCCACTCTTGGATTGCTCGGAGATGGCCCTTGAAGCATAAAGCAGACATCGTTCAATGAACCATTCCTCTACCATATTCTGCATTTCCACTATGAAACGGTGTCCGGTAGAAGTGACACAGTGAAGGTCAAAGATCACGGTGCGCTCGCCATCGGCTTCCCTTAGTTTCTCCTTGTCGATAAAAGTAAGGTCGGTGATAGGAGCGTCAAGATCTTTTTCGAGAATTGTGTTGAGGAGGGAGATAAGTATATCCTTTGACGATTCTCTACCGAACAGGATTTTGAATCCGGCATCGGTTGTCGGATCAATAAAAATGCCGGGAGATGTATTTGTTAAGAAAGGATTCATGACCGGATGGATGGTTTTTACAAATTTAGATAAAAAATGCGAGATTTTTATGCTTCCACCATAAAAATCTCTCGATTTTTTCTAAATTTGCACAGTTGCCATTTCAAGGCATCATCGAAAAATTGTTAAAATACCTGTTGATTTCAATTACACACCACATATATAAACAAATCATAAATCATGAAGAAATCGTCACTTATTGCGCTTGTAGGAATAGGATTGTTTATTTTGAGCAACCTATATTATCTGATAATTACTTATTTTGTTGATACTCCCTGGCAGTACGGTTGGTATGATACAATTGGGAAAATCTTCCAGATCACCTCGTTCATAGGGTGGTTTTTCGTTGCGCAATTCTTTCTGACACTCTATAAAAAATCCAAGTGATATGGCTGAAGAAAAGGTAAATGAAGTACTTGGAATTGACGAATCCAACGTAACTATCAATAGTGATTGCAGCCAACCGTATTCTGACGCTGAAAGCAATGCTGCAGAAAGTACTCTCAATGTAATTGCAATTATCGTTTTATGGGCCGGAATTATCGGAACTGTTTTCTGTCTCTTTACGCTGACCACAACTAAAGTCGTAGACCCCACCTATCATTATAGTATTCACTATGATACGGTTTTCAATCCGGCAGGACTTGCTATTTCTATCGGCGTACTGGTATCCACATTGACTACTTGGGCATTGCTTAGAGTTGTGGCAAATATCTCCAAGACACTTAAAGAAATAAACGCAAAAATGAAGTAATATCAAAAGAGGATGAGGATCAGGTATGATCAAATGTCATGCCGGCGCGGGCAATAAGGCGCTTGTCGTCGTCGATGCCGGCCCCGAGTGTGGTCAGCATGTCGCCCATTATCGCTCCGTTGATACCAGTCTCAATGGCCTTGAGCTGAAGGTCCTCGCTCATGAGTGCCCGGCCTCCGGCAAAGCGAAGCACAACCTGTGGATGGGTCAGGCGGAAAATCGCTACGGTGTCGAGTATCTCGTCGTCGGTCAGCGCGGGAGCACTTTCGAGCGGTGTGCCGGGAATGGGCATGAGTATGTTGATGGGAATGGAAACAGGGTCGACTTCACGGAGCGACCATGCAAATTCCGCCCTCTGGGCAGCGGTCTCGCCCATACCTATTATACCTCCGCTGCATATTTCCATGCCGGCGCGACGGGCGGCGGCAATCGCGGCGAGTTTCTGCTCGCGGGTGTGGGTGGAGCAGAGTCGTGGAAACATCGATGGCGCGGTCTCCATGTTGCAGTGATAGCGGGTTACTCCGGCGGCCGCGAGCTGTTTCATACCTTCATCGTCGAGCAGACCCATTGAAGCGCACAGTTTCAGCCCTCCCTGTTCACGTATCTCCGAGATGTAATCACATGCGGTCTCAAGTGCTTTTCCTGTCATGGCGCGTCCGCTTGTGACGAGCGAGAACCGATTTATACCGTGACGGCGGTTGAGTTGGGCCATATCAAGACATGTTGCACGGTCGACAAGCGGATATTCCTTGACTTGAGTGGGGAAATGAGCCGACTGGGCACACCACTTGCAGTTCTCGGAGCAACGGCCTGAACGGGCATTGATGATGGAACATGAGTCAAACCGGCGTGAATGGAAGTGCCGTGTGACATCAGCGGCAGCCCGACGCATGGCAAGGGCTGTCTCTCCATGAGCCTCGGCAAGTGACATAACCTCGGTTTCAGTCAACAGGTCTCCGCCAATCAGGCGGTCACGGAACCGGGTGATTGAATCTGCGGTCAGCATCAGAAGATCTTTATTGACGGAATGTAACGCTTGGGCTGGCGCTTCAGGTCGATTAGGATACTGTCTACGTGGGCCACGGAATTGTTGAGGTTCTCGTAGAGCTCCTTGTCGTTAAGCAGCAGTCCGAGCGACGAATTGGTAGAGTTGAGCTGTGCTGATGCACGTTCAAGATTAGCGACGATGCTATTGACGTTGCGCATAGTTGAGTCGAGAGGCATTGTCTTAAGTTCATCGGCCACGACAGCGAGGGCTGCACTGACCTGGGAAAGATTCTGAGAAATTTCGCTGACATTGTCCATCGTTGTCGACGCATTGTTAAGGATAGGTCGCAGCGACTTCTGCAAGAGCGAGGTAGAGCTTTCGAGATTGGCCATTATCACGTCGAGGCGGTCGATCGACTGCTTCAGGGCCGGATTGGAAATTACATCGTTGGCCGAGGCAAGGAGCGTGTCCACTTTCGGGAGGATGCCGCTGATCGCGGGGAGCATTTCCCCTGTGAGTTTCTCCATAAGGCCGGGTGAGAGTTCTCCCTGAAGCTCATCGCCCACGTCGTGGTAATCAAGAGTTCCGGCGGGAAACTTAAGTTCGATTGTCGAGGTCCCGAGGAAGTCGGTGGTAAGCACGGCCTTGGTGCCCTTGGGAACTTTAAGATCACGGTTAAGGCTCATCTCTACCAGAATGTGACCCGGATTCTCATACTGGTACTCGATTTCCCTGACGAGGCCGACCTTGAAACCGTTGAGGGTGACGGGAGCTGATTGCGACAGACCGGCCACGTTGGTATAAGTGGAGTAATAGTAATTGGCCGCCTTGAAAATATTGATTCCTTTCAGGTAGTTGATGCCGAAGAACAGTACAAGGAGCGCAAGGAGCACCGAAATGCCTATGATTACTTCGCGGGAAAATATTTTTTTCATATAATTTCTTGATTTGATGTAAATTCTGATGTTGGTTACCTCACTCGCGAGTCGCCCCTCATCTTGACGATGAAGGCCTCGGGAAATGATTTCCTTACCGCCGGAAGTGCTTTCTGAGCCTCAGCCTGAGAGGAGAATCGGCCTGTGGTGTACTTATATACGCCGCCGTCGAGGTAATACTCGGGCGAATCGATGCCGTCGAGGCGCGAGCTACCGGCCTTAAGGGGCGATGAGGCTGTAAGGAACTGGATGCGGTAATGGACAGTCGCGTTTTTTTCGTCGCCGGCGGGTGCCGGAGGAGCGGCCTCAGAGTGGGCCGGTGCCGGCGATTTCGCGCTTGGAGTGTCGAGCTTTCGGCCCGTGCCGCGATATTGACGCAGACCGTTGTATATGGCCCGGGCCAGACTGTTCTGCCCATCGGCCGAGGCCATGAACTTCTCCATCTCGGGATTGCAGATGAAGTCGAGCTCCACGAGTATCGCAGGCATGGTGGTGTAGACGAGCACATAGAACGGTGCTTGCTTGACACCGTTGTTTTTTCTGCCGGCGGTCGCTACGAGTTCTTTCTGCACTTCATGGGCAAGGGTGACTGAACGCTCGTGGGCTGCGTGTTGCACGATGTCAAACATGATGTAGCTCTCAGTCGACGAGGGATCGAATCCCTGGTAGGTGGTCGAGTAATTGTCTTCAAGTTTCATCACCTCATTCTCGCGCATTGCAATCGACAGGTTGGCGCTGCTGCGGTCGAGACCGAAGGTATACACTGCCGCTCCGCGTATGGTGTTGCGAGCGGGCGATTTCTTGTCGACGGAATTGGCGTGGATGGAAATGAATACGTCGGCATGGAGGCGGTTGGCCATCTTTGCGCGGTCGTTGAGGGTGACGAATGTATCGTCATCACGTGTCATGACGACCTTTGTGTCGCTCATGCCCTCCCTGATAAGCGCGGCGAGTTTAAGGGCCACGCTCAGGTTTATGGCCTTTTCGGTTGTGTTGACACCAAGAGCCCCGGCGTCATGTGCGCCATGACCGGGGTCGATCATCACGATAAACTCCTTGTCGGCTTGCTTACCCTTTGCCCAAGCCCGGCAGGGCAGGAACAGGAAGAAAGCAACAATCACCACACTCAGCAATGCGGTGGACCGGAGCCTGACATTAGGATAACGTGATGACATGAAAATGATAGCTTTTTCGTAGTTCAACTTACAAAAGTAGTCATTTATTTGTTGTAATGGAAAGAGATACCCTCTTTTTTGTCCTTTTTGGATAATAATTGCCAAAGAAATGCTAATTTTGAACAATGAAAAAATCGCCCACATATATTATATCAGTAGTATCGGTAATAATCCTGCTCCTTGTAGCGACATCATGCACCCAAAAATCAACCGTGCCGGCGGCGACATCTTCCGCTAAAGTAGTGCGTCTCGACTCGGCGGCTCTTGCCGGTGACTCGGCGGCTTTTCTTGCCACAGGTGATGCTGCACAAGTGTGGATGCAGATCGCACGTGTTGACTCCGCACATCTTGGAGAATACTTTGCATCGCTCCAAGGGAAGCCTTACAACGGACCTGTAGAATCGCAATTTGCATCTTCCGACTCGCTCGCGCAGGTGGCCGGACGGATATTCGGAAATATCGCAGCTCTGACCGATACCACGGCTCCATCCATGCTTGTGACCGTGGTGGCACCTTATAATCAAAGTGTTGTGACAGCCGATTCAATTGTGTTTCTTGTGCTGAACCATTATCTCGGGCCGGAGCATGATTTCTATGGCTACTTCCCCGATTATCAGCGGCGGCTTAAGCATCAGGGCCGGATCGGCCTTGACATTGCCGAGGCGGCGATAGCTGAACGTTATCCCTACTCATCTTCCGAGAAATATCCCACCGCACTGTCGCGCCTTGCCGCCGAGGGAGTGCTGGTCGAGGCTGTAATGAAAGTGACAGGGGCCACCGAGCGGGAAGCCCTCGGTTATTCGCCCGAGGAGTATGACTGGCTGACCGAAAATGAACTTCCCGCATGGGTGTCGATGATGGACCGCGGGATGCTCTTCACCACCGATCCGGCAGTAGTCGAGAGCCTCGTCCGACCCAATTCCGTCACCACACGCATCCACTCCGAAGCCCCCGGTCGAGCCGGGCGGTTTATCGGTCACAGAATCGTCAGCTCCTACCTGAAAAAGCACCCTGATGCTTCACTCGACTACCTGCTTTCGCCTGAATTTTATAATGACCCGAAATTGCTCGAAAAGGTCGGATATGTTGGAAAATGATGTTGTACAACATATTTTTAACTTATATTAACTTTCGTCGCTCTCAATATGGCCATTTTGCGAAAATCGGCAGTTTTCAGGCTAAAATTTGATTCATAAATTTTTAGCTTTTTGCACGCCCGTTAAACAATTTCTACCTTTGCATTGTCATAATTAACGGAGTGCCGAAAATCGGCGCGGTCGCCGGCCCTGCCCCGGACATTAAAAAGGGACTAAAGCCGGAGGCTTAAGTTAAACGAAAATCATCACAGAACGACATGAAGAAGACAGCATTAATCTTTGCACTCTTCGCATTAATTCTTGTTTCCGTTTCCGCCCACACTGACCGGGTAGTACGCGCAGCCCAGGGCTTCCGCGCACCGGCCATTGAACTCTCCGACTTCACAGCCGGTAACCCGATCAAATTTGACGGAAAGTGGACATTGGTCAATTTCTGGACAAGCACCGATCCCGTGTCGCGTATCGCCGCCGGGACCTACGATGACTTTGCACGCGTCGTGCAACACAATCCCGACTTCCAGCTCCTTTCGATAAACCTTGACCAAAGCGACGCCCTCTATAACGAGATTCTCGATGCTGACGGGCTTAGCGAAGGCGTGCAGATACATCTTGATCCGGCGCAAGCCGAAGAGGTAGCGGCAGAATATTATCTCGACCGAGGTTACAACTCCTACCTCATCAATCCCTCAGGCAAAATCGTGGCCGTGAACCCTACGGCTGAACTGATAGCCTCGACCATCGGCTGACAGCCTCAGCCGCCCCACTCGAAAAAGAATGTTATATTTTAGGATGTCAACCCACCGTTAGTTGACATCCTACTTTTTTAGGTGAATCGTTTTGAGTAATACTAATTTCAGCGATAATTTATGCTCTTTACAATATTTCCATCCTCCATTACAGAAATCACGAATCTCCCGATACTTGAATTTTTAACAGGAATTCCATTCAAATCATAGGTCATCTTTTTTGTGGTATTTGCCATATTGTTTTTTGGACTGTTAATGGAGGTGGTGTTTTCTATAGAGTACACATAAGTATGATATTTTCCATCTTTCATGGTAAAGCAATAGGCTATAAGAAAATACTTATCAGCCCGATTATATATGATTATATCACTAATTTGTTCGTCCCATGTGTATAATGTTTCTCCGGAGAATGAGACTAAGGCCGATTTATAAACAAAATTACCGGATGAAAGAGAATGATTACATACTAATAAAAAACGAGTTGAATTTGGTAGTTTCCATCCGATTCTAAAAGTTACCGTTCCCTCTTTTGTGAGCAATGGATTAGTAATGATATTTTCTTCAATAGGTAGAAATTCATCATTGTAAATATTGATTTCTACAGTACTATTGTTCACTTCCAAGGGTAAATTTGGATAGAATACAGTTTCGTGTTCTTCTTCATAATCAAGAATCCCTGACGGTGCATAGTATCCATTCAGACTTTGGACAAGTTTAAGTGAGAAATTCTCTGATAACGCTTCTTTCGTGGCGCTCATGAGGAGTAACGTTACAAAAAATAGGTATTTATTCATTTTGGTGTACATTAAATAGTGTTCTCATAAATCATAATAATGATAAAATATCCTCCGGGATTTATAGAATTCCCGGGCAATATCGGAAATTGCAGTAATTCGTTGCTTTTCGAGATCATATTCCCGTTGCTTATCTTTTTCTAATGAGGTATATTCACGGTCCTTTTCAATTTCGGCTCTTTCAAAGGCTTCCTTCTCATCATTGCGAATTTCAGTTTCCGCTTTTTTAGCTAAGGCTAATGCTGAGGACGCACATGGACTATCATTGTCTATTAAATCAAGATAATAAGCCATTTCATCATATTTTTTCAATGCGTAGGCATTTTCGGCCTTTTTCATCATCATAGAGCATTCGTAATTACGTTTGGCTATAAAAATTTCATCTAAAGCCATATACACTTTGTGATGAATTGACTTTGAGTTTGGACAAGCCCAAAGCAACGCGATTGCTTCTTCATATTGTCCGGTTTTACTGAGAACATGTGCTTTATCAATGATTGCATCGATGTTGGTGTTAAAGTAGTCATGAGCCTTCGTTATTGCGTCGGTTATGAAACTTTGAAGTACAGGAGAGTCAGGATTGAGTTGCTTCACGGCATCTATGGCAGCTTTAGTAGAATCAAGTCCTGCCCCTCTCAAATGTATGACTGTCTGGCTGAACATGAGATTTATCTGAGGTAGTTCAAGACGAAGTGATAGCTCGTAATCTTTAATTTTTATATTCCTCATTCCTGTTTCAACTGTTTCTTCGGAAATAGGCATGAGTTCGCCTACAAGATATAGACCGTCCTCTCCCTCCGAATGAACACCTGCGGATCTAAGGGCTGAATTCAATCGGGTATCAAGACTTTTGGCAACATGACCAACATCTACTGAACGATTGTCGACGACAGCTTTAACCGGTAAGTACTGACAGTTGGCGATACTTGAACCGATTATTATTACCAAAATTGTCATAATCCATTTGGGCATAAGTTTATTCTTCATATTATGAGATGGTGATAATTAATGAATTATTAATTACATTCCTGGTGATCTTTAATCCATGCTTCCTGGCGAATTTCAAAAATTCACGACCGAAAGCAGCAACCGTAAAATTATTTCCATTAGAGTCTTTAAGCGGAATTCTGACATCATCAACAATCATCTTGGTGGCAGTAGTGCCCTGAACGTGAAAATTACCCTGATAAGCATTTTCTTCTAGCCAAATTTCAATAAGATCAGCCAGTGTAAGCATGTCATCGCCGATCTCGGAATTCATGTTGTACAGTGAACCTTCCTCAAATCCAATTATCATGTTCAAAGATTTACCGTTCTGAATTATGTCGTTGAATTTCGTCTGCATAACATTGAGAAATCCATCGACACAACTCTCAATAGCTTTTGCACCGAGACGCCCGAAATCGTCAGTATAGAATTTACCACTTTCACCTACTTTGTTGGCAAGAGACGCTCCGGTACTGATATCAAAAGCCGTAATAATTACCTTTACTGAATTGCCTGATACGGAACGATTGATAATCATTTCAGTGTCGACGTATATATCCGCGCCAGAAGAAGTAATAATCATAGACTTGAGGTCAAATTGTTGGTCATCTGACATACCGGATTGGACCGAGCTTGCCTTTAATTTCCCAAGAAAATCGACCGTTGTGAAACCTCTTGAATCAAAACCCTCTTTGACCTTGGTGAGAACTATCCGCTTATCAGCATCGTCTTCTATAATGGTGCGAATATCTTCTCCTTCCTTGACGAATGGAACGATCATGATTTTGGGTTGCACATTAACATGCTGAGCCATAATCTCAAATGGGAAAAATGTGGTCCCCAAAAATACAAAAAGTAAGTTGATTAAACTTTTCATAATCCAAATTTTCTGATTACACCGATTCTTTCCAGTTTAGCTCTTAGAGATTTTATATTGACTGTAACTTCAAGAGTCATACTCTTCCGATTATTGTCATCTTTACCAAATTTTCTAACAATGACCGAGCGTGTTATTTCACTTTTATAACCATTGTCAAAGAATATATCAAGACTCTTGCGATACTTGTTCATTGCTGCATCCTCAGTCTCAGAAACCATGGGAAAACTTTGTTGCGAATTGGGAATCCCTTCAAACATAAGTGCTTTAATAACGTTTAATTCCGCATCTTTAAAGGCTATTTTCTCATTCCTTCCATATCCTGTTACCCGGAAAATCATAGTATCCCCATTCGTATCGATACAATTTACCTGATATTGAGAGTATAGATTTAAACTTCCTATCAAGAGTGTGAAAAGGACAATGATAAATAATCGTTTCATTTTTTAGTTTGTTTCAGGACGCAATTCAATTTAACTGCATTATTATCGAAATATGAACGAATTTGTTCCATCAGCTTTTTAGAGACTTCACATTCAGAAAAGTTTGGTCCTGCAACAGTCTTGATCCTTATTTCTCCTAATGATTTATGATAAGGAAACCCATCTAACATTTCTATCGCCTCAATAATAAAAGCGTCTCCTGGTTTTATACCTTGAGCGGAACCGGCACTGACAATAATAGTTTTGTTGTCCAATATACGTGCTATGGAGCAATTAATAGGAAAGTTGTCGCGAAACCATTTTTCTATATCAGTTTGAATGGATTGCATGGCCATATTCACGGCAGCTACCGGACTCATGCATTCCTGTGAGGCTTTTCCTTGAAAACTAGTTGCCTCACTACTCAAACCAGTGGCAACATCAACAACCTTCATTTCAAATCCCACACTCGCTTTGAAGCCTCTTACCGATCCATCAGGATTCTTGATGCGGTAAACGGGGATTTTTACAATGTGGCCTGTTATCATTTTTTCTGCTGCCACGGCAATGTCTTGTTCGACCCGATTCTTGCTGTCAAGAAAGGCTTCTGACTTTTGCAGTTCCAATTCGGAATGAATTTTGTCAATACTTGTGCGGTCCACAACTCTGAATCTTCTCGTATTGGTAAGCAGTTCCACGACTTTTTCAGTTACTAACCCTGTATAGGGAGATTCTTCCTGACATGAAAATTCCGCCACCCCAACAACCGGTCTGGTATCAACTGATTGCTGTGGGAAAGCTGTAGGCTCCCCCAAAGCAATCATAATGCAGATACAAACGGCCTTTACCGCCTTAATCATAAGTTGTTTTCTGACTTTAGAAGCTCAATAATATTATTGACAGCTTTTGCTTGTTCAGCGAGTGCTTCTGCGGTAACAGGCATGATGTCGTTAGACCATTTAACGGGCTTTGCCAACTTCATTGCTTCCATTTTATTCGCACTCTTTACTGCTTGAGCAGCCTTTTGTCCCGCCATTCCAAGTTCTGTCATGCCTGCGGTCTGAGTCGCAATACTGGATGCAAGATTGGTCCAGTCTTCCATGGTAGGTTTTGTTACAGTTACATCTTGAACTCCATCAATGGCTTCGCCTATTTGACGGGAATAAAGATTATGCAACTGTTCTGCCGTGGCAACGGCTCCAAGAGCTGCATTTAAATTCCCTCTGAGGAAAGCATCTACATCGCCGACATCTGAAGGCTTCGGAGCCTTCTCAATGGCCTTACCAAGTTTATCAACAAGTTTGTCAAGTGACGTAAAGTCAGCTGACACCGATTGCGCATTTGCGCTGAAAGAAAGGGCAGCGAGTAAAGCTACCATTGCAAGAAGATATTTCTTCATAGCTAAAAAACAAGAGCCTCGGTCCTCTCCTCGTTGGCATAAATAAATAAAACAAAAAGCTCTAAGTTTGCAGTGGCATAATAAGAGAGTGGAAAATTTATCTTAAAA
>CAZJKU010000020.1:0-38955 GCA_964546905.1 uncultured Staphylococcus sp. | reverse complement strand
TGTTGAAGTCAAGGCCCTTTTCCTGAACGTAGTCAGCGAGACGCTGGAGGTTGAGGAGGGCGGCATGGCCTTCGTTGGCGTGATAGAGGGTGTTGTTGATGCCGAGTTTCTTAAGCATGAGCACACCGCCGATACCGAGGAGATACTCCTGCTTGATGCGGTTTTCCCAGTCGCCGCCGTAGAGCTGGTGGGTGATGGGGCGGTCATATTCCGAGTTCATGTCGAAGTCGGTGTCCATGAGGTAGAGCTTCATGCGGCCCACGTTGACGCGCCAGATGTGGGAGTAAACGATGTGGCCGGGGAAGGGCACTTCGAGAATCATGGGATGGCCGTTCTCGTCGAGCACCTGCTCGATGGGAAGCTGGTCAAAGTTCTGGGGCTCATAGTTGGCGATCTGCTGGCCGTCGACGCTGAGAGTCTGGGTAAAGTAGCCGTAGCGGTAGAGGAAACCGACGGCGGTCATGTCTACGCGGGAATCGGACGCTTCCTTGATGTAGTCGCCGGCGAGCACGCCGAGACCGCCTGAATAAATCTTGAGGCAGTTGCACAGTCCATATTCCATAGAGAAATATGAAACCGAGGGGATATCCTTGCGCATGGGCTCGGCCATGTAAGCCTTGAACATATCATATACATGAGCCATGCGGTCCATGAGGCCCTTGTCGGCGATCACCTCCTGAATGCGTTCCGACGAGATACGCTGCAGAAGCATGACGGGGTTTTCACCCGAAGCACGCCAGATGTCGGGGTCGAGTTCGCGGAAGAGGGATTTTGCTTCACTGTTCCATACCCACCAGAGGTTGCGTGAGATGATCTCAAGGGGCTTGAGGACCTCGGGAAGGTGAGATTTGATTGTAATGTCGCGCCAAACGGGGGCATTAGCATTACTTACAGGTAGTTTCATATAAGTAAATTATAAAATTGTAATTTGTCGGTTGATTATTTACGGTTGCGGGCCGCGGCCTTGTCAAGGGCAAGATCAAAGGCCTCGCAATAATATTTTATGAAATTGCTCCATGAAGCGGCATCGGCCGTGGCCATGGCTGCGCGGGATATGGCTCCGGCTTCGGCGGCATCAACTCCGGCGAGATAGCGGAGCGAGCGCGAGATTGATTCGGCCACCTGATGATAATTGGAGTCACCGCGGCCTATCACCGTCACGCCGCAACGGTCGAAGCTGTTGTCAAACGATTCGAGTATCCACTGGCCGAATCCCGAGAGGGAGGTGGTGACGGTGGGCACACCGAAGGCCACGCTTTCGAGCGGGGTGTAGCCCCACGGCTCGTAGTAGGAGGGGAACACCGTGGCATCGGCGCCGATGACAAGATCGTAATAAGGCAGGTCGAATATGCCGTCGGTACCGTTAAGGTAGCAGGGCACATATATAAGTGTGACTTTTTCGGCGGTTTCGGCATTGAACCCGAGGGAGCGAATGCGGCCCAGCACGGGGTCCTGATCAGGATTGTTGAGCCAATGGGTTATCACCGGCTCGTCGAGACGGGTCGCGCGACGGCTTCCGAGAGCCTTTTTCAGGTCGGCCCGCGGCTCGCGTGACCATGCGGGTACCATTACGAAGGCAAGCACGTCGCGGTCAAGGTCTACATGGCGCAGCGAGTCGACAGAATCGAGAAACATGTCGATACCCTTGTTGCGATATTCACAACGGCCTGAGGTTATGACGATAAACGTGTCGGCGGGCAACTTGCGGCCCGTAAGCTTGGTGGCTACATTGAGCATAGCCTCGCGTGCTGCCTGCCGGGCCTTGGTGAAGGCGGCGCGGGCGGGCACGAAATCTTTTTCAAAACCGTTGGGTGTCACCACGTCGGGGCGACGTTCAAGCAGCTGGGCACACTCTATTGCGGTGATCTCGCTTACGGTGGTGAACACGTCGGCCTGATGTGCCGCCGCCTTTTCGAGCGAATGTTTCGACTGCATGTTGAGCTCGGCCGCCATCTGGTCGCCGTTGTAACCCTTCATGTAGTCATAGAGCGGCTTGTTGTTACCGCAGATGCTGCGGCCTATGCTCGTGGCATGGGTGGTGAACACCGTTGCGGCCTCGGGCATCTCGCTCTTTACGTGGAGGAGTCCCATAGCTGTGGTCCACTCGTTGAAAAGGGCCAGTACCTTGGTCTTTGACGAGATCTTTCCGGCAGCAAGCATGTGGTCGGCAATGCTTTCCATGACTATGGCGGCTGCTATCGCAAACGTGCATCCCTCGTCATAGTCACCGTAGGCATGAAGCGAGTCCACGCCATACAGCTCCCACATCTTTCCATATATGGAATCCTTCACTTCGTTCACGCCGTCCCATTTCACGAGGACAGCTACGGGACGGCCCGGAACTTCCCAGCGGCCTACACGGACACTGATGCCGTAGGGCAGGCGGGCCTTGGATGCCCATCCCGAAATACCGGCCACCCTACATTCGGTAAACCAGGGCGAAGGTGCCGAAGGGGTCCACACGTCGGGACCTATGAATATCACCTTGTCTTTGGCCAGCTCCTGAAGTGTACGGGCCTTGGTCGACAGCACTGTATAGATTCCGCCAATCTTGTTGCACACTTCCCAGCTACACTCAAATATCAGCTCGGGAGTAATGGCGGCGGTTGTCGGGTCGGTGTTGTATTTCATGAATTATCAAGGGATAAGTATGAACGATTCCTGAATATGTTATTTTTTCAAGCCGCAAAGGTATTAATTTTTTTCGTTATAATCAAGAGCACAACGCTTAATCGGGCCGAAAAACAGCGTCAACCGCCGTTCTGAGGCCCCGGTCGGGGGCTGCGATGATGTTTTTTCACTCGCGGCAACACTTTTTTAACTTGATTTTTCCCGTCGTCCACGCAAGAAATCTTCAGGAATCGCTTGAAAGTGGCGGTAAAATTCGTAAATTTGCGCCTGCAATCGGTCAGGCGGCATGGCTTCGTCTCCGCTGCGGGAACGTTTTTCCCGATGCCGGTCCGGTGCGATCTTTACATTTAACTCAGCTATTTATATATGTCAGGCTCAACTTCACGTTATGATCTCCGCGGAGTGTCGGCATCAAAAGATGATGTCCACGCCGCCATTAAAAATGTCGACAAAGGAATTTTCCCTCAGGCTTTCTGCAAGATTATCCCTGACATATTGGGAGGTGACCCGGAATGGTGTAACATAATGCACGCCGACGGCGCCGGGACCAAGTCTTCGCTCGCCTATGCCTACTGGCGCGAGACGGGCGACCTGAGTGTGTGGCGCGGCATAGCCCAGGATGCCCTGGTGATGAACATCGACGACCTGCTGTGTGTGGGTGCCGTAGATAATATCCTCGTCAGCTCCACCATAGGCCGCAACAAGATGCTCGTGCCCGGCGAGGTGATCTCGGCCATAATCAACGGCACCGAGGAACTGCTTGAGAGGCTCCGCTCCCTCGGCATTGGTATCTGGTCGACAGGTGGCGAGACAGCCGACGTGGGCGACCTTGTGCGCACCATCATCGTTGACTCCACCGTCACATGCCGTATGCGCCGCAAGGATGTTATTGACAATGCCCGTATCAAGAGTGGCGACGTGATAGTGGGCCTTGCCTCGTTTGGCCAGGCCACCTACGAAACCGAATACAACGGTGGAATGGGCAGCAACGGTCTTACCTCGGCCCGCCACGACGTGTTTAATAAATCAGTGGCTGAAAAATACCCCGAGACCTACGATCATGCCGTCCCTGAAGAGCTTACCTATTCCGGCTCGTGCGGACTTCTCGACCCCGTCGAGGGCTCGCCCGTCACTGCCGGACGGCTTGTCCTTTCACCTACCCGCACATACGCCCCGGTAATCCGCACGCTTCTCGACGAGATGCGCCCCGAAATCCACGGCATGATCCACTGTACCGGAGGCGCGCAGACCAAGGTGATGCACTTCGTCCGCGACAAGCACGTGATTAAGGACAACATGTTTCCCGTCCCGCCGCTTTTCGCCCTCATCGCCCGTGAAAGCGGCACTGACTTCAAGGAAATGTACAAGGTATTCAACATGGGTCACCGCATGGAGATCTACGTAGCTCCCGACCAGGCAGCCAAGGTGATCGAGATAGCGTCGCGCTACGGCATCGATGCCCGCGTGGTGGGCCGCGTGGAGGATGCCCCGTCCAACCGATTGACAATCATCTCTGAACAAGGCACTTTTGAATACTAAATCACTTCTCCTCCTGCCCGTGCTGATCGTGCTTCTCGCGGCTGCGGCCTGCGGAAGCCGGCAATCGGTGTCGGCCGGCGAGGAAGACTTCGGCTACCCTGACACGCTGCGCGTGGCCACGCTCTACAGCCCCGGATCATATTTCATCTACCGCGAGACGAAAATGGGATATGACTACGACCTTGTCATGTCGCTCGTCCGCGACAAGAATCTGACACTCGACCTGCGCGTGGCTCCGGGCCTACCCACGGCCATGGCTTGGCTCGACTCGGGAAAAGTGGACCTGATAGCATACGAAGTACCGGTGACGGCCGAATATAAATCCCACGTGCTCCACTGCGGCCCGGTCAACGTCACTACCCAGGTACTCGTCCAGCCCAAAAGTAAGAAGGGGGTAGACTCGCTTGTGACCGACGTGACCGGACTGGTGGGTCGCGACGTGTATGTGGAATCCGGTTCACGCTACGAGGCTCGCCTGCGCAACCTCAACGACGAGATAGGCGGCGGTATCAACATCCACACCATCGACCGCGACACCCTGATCACCGACGACCTCATCGCAATGGTGGGCCGTGGCGACATCCCTCTGACGATAGTCGACAGCGACATAGCGGGTATCAACAAGACTTATTACGACAATCTCGACATATCGCTCGAAGTCAGCTTTCCGCAGCGGTCACGCTGGGCGGTGTCACCTTCGCGTCCCTGGCTCGCCGACAGCATCAACTCCTGGCTGCGCGAGGACAAGTCGCGCGCCGACCTGGCCCGCATCCACAAGCGGTATTTCGAAATGAGCAAGAATGACCGCCGCGAGCTTCAGCTAAGCATAGACCTGAGCCGCGGCTACATCTCACCTATGGACAACCTGTTCAGGAAATATGCCCGGGGCATAGGCTGGGACTGGAGGCTTATGGCGGCTCAGGGTTACACCGAGAGCCGGTTTGACTCCACCCTCGTGTCATGGGCCGGAGCCAAGGGTATCATGCAGGTCATGCCCTCCACAGCCCGCGCCTACCACCGCGATCCCTCTACGCTGGTCAATAATGAAGTGTCGATATCCACGGCGGCAGAGATCATCGCCGATCTTGACAAGTCGCTCACGGGCCGGGTTCCCGATCCCAAGGAGCGGTTGAAATTTGTGGTCGCGGCCTACAATTCCGGGCTCGCCCACATATTCGACGCCATGGCACTGGCCGAGAAATACGGCATGAATCCGCAGCTGTGGGACGACAATGTGGCCCGCGCAATCCTCATGAAGACGATGCCGGAGTATTATAATGACCCTGTGTGTAAATATGGGTATTTCCGCGGCCGGCAGACTTTTGAATACGTCAACCGGGTATTCGACTTCTATGCCGAGGCCTGCGACAAGATACGTGCTTGATCAACCTCAACTCAATTGCAAGATATGAAAAAGACTATTTTACTCAGGGCGGTTGCCCTTTCGATGTGTGCCGGGATGCTCGGTACATCCTGCATAGGCAAGTTCCAGCTCACCAAAAACCTGCTTGCGTGGAACAATTCGATAAGCAGCAAGTTTGTCAACGAGCTCGTGTTCATCGGCCTCTGCATCGTGCCTATATATGAAATCTCGGCACTGGCCGACATTCTTGTCATCAACTCAATCGAGTTCTGGAGCGGCAGCAATCCCCTCGCCATGGGCACCCGCGTGATCGATGGCAAGGATGGCCGCTATCTCGTGGAATGTGACGGCAAAGGTTACACCATCACGAGCGAGGAAGACAAGAGCGTGGTGCGTCTCGACTTCATCGACGAGACCGACACCTGGACCGTAAGCATCCCCGGCGGCGAAAGCTACGAACTGTTGACTTTTGTCGACGAGACCCACGTCTCCATGCCTGCCCCCGACGGCACGCGCCGCATCGTCGAGCTGTCACAGGAAGGATGCCTCGCCTATAACGAACTCATCAGTAAAGCCACCGAGCTTCGCGCCTCGCTGTGATAGGCAGGATAATAAGACGCATCTACAGGATCATCCCCGCGGGAGTGCCAAGCGCATTGGTCGTGGGCTTGATCCTGTATCTCACTCTCTTTCCCCGCCCGCTCGGCGATAACGATATTCAGCTTTTCGAGGGAGCCGACAAAGTGGTCCACGCCCTGATGTTTGGGGCCATGTCCTTCACTCTCGCCCTTGACCGCTTCATGGCCGGCTATCGCGTTACTCTACTCTCCCGGGTTGCAATCTTCGCAATTGCCGTCGCCACAGGTATAATGATAGAATTTGCTCAGCAACTCATGGGTCTCGGTCGCACAGCCGACGTTGCCGACGCTGTCGCCGACATCATCGGGGCCTTCGCCGGAGTCCTCATCTTCATCCCGGTTTCCAAAAAACTCCGTTCCACATGACCCTATTTAGTCATATCGGTTTCACGGTGTAATCATAAAGTCAATTTCCCTCCGCTGCATAATCCAAAACCCGAAAAGTTTTCGTAGCTTTGCATGTGATTAAGTCTTACCACACCTGAAGCAGAGGAACCCATGATAGAAAAGATCAATATATCGAACTATAAATCAATCCGCAGTGCCGAGATCGATTTAAAGATGATCAATATCCTGATCGGTCCTAACGGTGCCGGCAAGAGCAACTTCATATCGTTCTTTGACTTGACCCGTCACTTACTTGAGCAGAGGTTAGGCAGTTACCTTCTTGAGCACGGCGGAATTGACTCCATGCTCTACCGAGGCAGAAAAGTCTCTGACAGTATCTCGGCAATCATAGATTTTGAAAACACCAATGCCTTCGCCTTCAGGCTGAAACCCACGCAAGGCCCCAAGGCCTACATAGAATATACTAAGGATTACTTCAACAATCGCGGGCTTTACGATAAGAAATACGAAGAGTCATGGCATCTCCACACTTGGGATACCGATGTGGAGGAATCGGCTATACTGACCAGACCTCAATGGCGCGCCGGATATATACGCAACTTTCTGAAAAGTTTCACCGTCTATCATTTCCACGACACAAGCCTGTCATCGCCCATGCGGCAGTTGTCGAGAACGGGCGACAACGAGTATCTCCGCCCCGACGGATCCAATCTCGCCGCCTATCTTTACCGGTTGAAGAATACTGATGTAAGGTCCTATAACCTCATTGAAGGAACAATCCGCTCCATTGCTCCTTATTTCAAAGAATTCAGACTGGTTCCCAACAAAATCATGGAAGGATTCATAGGCCTGGAGTGGGAGGAACGCGATACTGACGTGTATCTTGATGCTACAAATTTTTCTGACGGCACATTGCGCTTCATTGCCTTGACTACACTTCTTTTACAGCCCGCTTCTCCCAAGACCATTATAATCGACGAGCCTGAGCTTGGTCTTCATCCGGCAGCGATCATAAAACTTGGAGCTTTGATAAAAAGTGCCGCCGTCCATTCTCAAATCATCGTGGCGACACAGTCCATCGAACTTATCAACAACTTCTCTATCAATGACCTGCTGATTGTAGGTAGGGATGGTGAGCAGTCTACTTTCCACCGTCTCGACGAAGCTGATTTCTCGGAATGGAAGGATGCTTATTCCGTCGGGGAATTGTGGGAAAAGAATATCATCGGAGGTCGCCCGTGATGAAAAGGCTTTTTGTAGTGGTCGAAGGCCAGACTGAAGAGGCCTTTGTCAAGGAATTACTTGTACCTCACTTTAATAAAAATGGCATTTTCGATGTCCGGCCTATACTTATACACACCAGCAAGGGCCACAAAGGAGGTTTCGTAAACTACGGGCATTTGAAAAACGACCTCCTTAGACTCCTGAAGTCCCAGGGACCGGATGTAGTCGTAACTACATTCGTTGACTTTTTCCGATGCCCGGAATTGCCCGGACAGGCCGAAATTGACGCGCTGCAGTCACATCGTCAGAAGGTCGAGGAAATGGAAAAAGCCATTGCCGACGATATTAATGACCGACGTTTCCTGCCATATATCCAGTTGCATGAATTTGAAGCATTGCTTTTTTCCTCTGTAAACGGATTTGAGGCTTACTTCGATGACCGGATTACGGCTAAGATACGGCAGATTACTGATACGTTTGATAATCCTGAAGATATCAACAGTTCTGCTGAGACGGCTCCATCCAAAAGGTTGTTAAGTATAATACCTGATTATGATAAAGTCATCTACGGTAATATCGTAGCTTTGGAGATCGGATTGCCGGTGATGCTTGAACGATGTCCGAGATTCCGTAATTGGATTGACACCCTCATCGGTCTATGTATCGTTTGAGACTGAACGAGTACTTGAACTTTATTACTCTCCGGTCCTTGACGACCTCTTGATGATTGGATTTTAAGTGATGCCGAGGTTTTTTATTTGCATCGCGACGGGAATTTTTGTAACTTTGCATATTAGACACAGATATTACCAATGGCTGACGATTTAACCGAACTTATATCCGACGACGAGGCCGCTCTCAACCTTAACGGCTCTGACAATTATACTGAAGACGACATCAAGACTCTCGAATGGAACGAACACATCCGGGAGCGTCCCGGCATGTACATCGGTAATCTCGGCGACGGGTCCTACGGCGACGACGGTATTTATGTCCTCATCAAGGAGGTCCTTGACAATTCGGTGGACGAGTTCATGATGGGTTTCGGAAAGACGATAACCGTCGATGTCGACGACACGACGGTGACGGTGCGCGACAACGGCCGCGGCATCCCGTTGGGAAAACTCGTCGAGGCGTCGTCGCGCATGAATACCGGTGGTAAATATGACGGCAAGGCGTTCAAGAAATCAGTGGGACTCAACGGCGTGGGCATCAAGGCTGTCAACGCACTTTCATCGCGCATGGAAATAACGTCGGTGCGCGACGGCAAGAAGAAAACCGTGGTCTATTCGGGCGGTAATATCCTCGACGAAACCCCTATCGAGGATACCGACGAGCAATCGGGCACCACCGTAACCTTCACCCCCGATGCCTCGATATTCCGCAACTACCGGTTCAGACAGGAATTCATCACTCCGCTGGTAAAGAAATACACTTATCTAAACTCGGGTATGGTGGTGATGCTCAACGGCGAGCGCTTCTCGTCACGCAACGGTCTCCTTGACCTGCTGCGCGATTCCATCACCATGGACCAGCTCTACGAGCCCATCCACCTTAAGGGCGACGACATCGAGATCGCCTTTACCCACACTGACCAGCGTGGCGAGGAATACCACACGTTTGTCAACGGCCAGAACACGACTCAGGGTGGCACCCATCTGGCCGCTTTCAAGGAGGCTGTGGCGCGCACGCTCAAGGATTTCTTTGACAGGAACTTCGAGCCGGGCGATATCCGCAACGGTATCGTGGCCGCGGTTTCGATCAAAGTAGAGGCTCCTATTTTCGAGTCACAGACCAAGACCAAGCTCACTTCGCGCGACATGGAGCCTGACGGCCCCACGGTCAACAAGTTTGTCAACGACTTCATAAAGAAGGAACTTGACAACTACCTCCACCGCAATCTCGAAGTGGCTCAGGTGATACTTAAAAAGGTACAGGATAGCGAGAAAGAACGCAAGTCGCTCGCCGTAGTCACCAAAGTGGCGCGCGAGAAGGCCAAGAAGGTCAATCTCCATAACAAGAAACTGCTTGACTGCCAGGTGCATCTCAATGACCCCAAGGGGAGCGAGGACCTGAAACTCGAAAGCTCGATCTTCATAACCGAGGGCGACTCGGCTGCCGGATCGATTTCCAAGATAAGGAATGTGGCTACCCAGGCGGTGTTCGCCCTTAAAGGTAAGCCGAAAAACTCTTACGGCGTGCCTGAGAAAATCCTCTATGAGAACGATGAGTTCAACCTGCTTCAGGCTGCCCTCAACATTGAGGAGGGCATCGACGGCCTGCGATACAACAAGGTGATAATCGCCACTGATGCCGATGTCGACGGAATGCACATACGCCTGCTGCTGCTTACATTCTTCCTGCAATATTTCCCCGAGATGATAAAGAAGGGGCACCTCTATGTGTTGCAGACCCCTCTGTTCAGGGTGCGCAACCGCAAGACATCCAAGCGCGGCTCCAAGGGGCAGAAGGATTCCAAGGAGGAAGCCCAGAAAGATACTTACTACTGCTACTCCGACGAAGAGCGCATCAACGCCATCAATCTCTTGGGAGCCAATGCCGAAATAACCCGATTCAAGGGTCTCGGCGAGATTTCGCCCGATGAGTTCAAGGGTTTTATAGGCCCCGAGATCAGGCTTGACCGCGTGCAGTTGAGGAAAGACGATGCCGTGGCCCGGCTGCTCGAATTCTATATGGGCAAGAACACTCTTGAACGCCAAGGATTTATAATCAAAAACCTCGTAGTAGAAGATGATTCCGAGATTTCCTGAATTAGACACTGAGGAGCGCATCGTGCTCTTTCCAGGCACATTCGATCCTTTCACTATAGGCCACAAGTCGCTCGTGGACCGCGCCCTGCCCCTCTTTGACCGCATCATCATCGCCGTGGGCGAAAACGATGCCAAGTCGTCGGTGGTTCCTGTCGAGGACCGCATCGAGGCTATCGCCCGTCTCTACGGCGACGATCCCAGAGTGGAGGTGATTGCCTACTCGGGCCTGACGGTCGACGCATGTCGCCAGCATCAGGCCCGGTGGATATTGCGCGGAGTGCGCTCGGTCACCGACTTTGAATACGAGCGATCTATGGCCGACATCAACCGCCGACTGGCCGGTATAGAGACCGTAATCCTCTATTCCTTGCCCGAAATGGCCGCAATCAGCTCGACAGTGGTCAGGGAACTCGAAAAGTTTGACTACGACACGTCGGAATTCATACCCCGCGCCGGGGAATTCTAAAAATCAACACACATCATTACACTTGACATGAAACGTATACTCCCTCTTATCCTCCTTCTCATCACCATTTCATCGCTCGCCCTGCGGGGCAATGAGCTTGACGGGCGTGCCATCTCTCCCGAGCGCAAGCTGCGCCTGGCCGAGGCGGTGATCGAGAATTACTATGTCGACACTGTCGATGCCGACAAGATGGTTGAGCAGGCAATCATAGCCATGCTCAAGACCCTTGACCCACATTCGGCCTACTCCACCGCCGAGGAAACCCGGCAGCTCAACGAGCCGCTCGAAGGAAACTTTTCGGGTATCGGTGTCAGATTCCAGATGCTCAACGACACGCTCTATGTGATCGAGACCATTGCCGGCGGTCCGTCGGAGCAGGTGGGAATCCTGCCGGGCGACCGCATAATCGAATGTAACGATACCGTGATCGCCGGAGTAAAGATGAAGAACACTGACATAATGAAGATACTACGCGGCCCGAGCGAAACCCTCGCAGTGCTTAAGGTGAAGCGCCGCGGTGTCGACGAGCCGCTGACTTTCAATGTAGTGCGCCGCGACATTCCCATCAACAGCGTCGATGCTGCATTCATGGCCGACGCCTCGACTGGCATTATCGTCGTGTCGCGTTTCGGCGAGACCACTCCCGCCGAGATTTCCGATGCCGTGACCGATCTCAAGAAGCGGGGCATGAAACGCCTGATAATTGACCTCACCGGCAATTCGGGAGGCTATCTGCGGTCGGCCTACGAGATCGCCAACATGTTCCTGCATCGCGGCGACCTGCTCGTGTTTACCGACGCTCCCCGCCTTGGTCGCACAGATTATGTGGCCGATCATGACGGTATTTTCCTCGACCAGCCTGTCGTCGTGATGGTTGACCAGTATTCGGCCTCGGCAGCCGAGATTCTTGCCGGAGCGATTCAGGACAATGACCGCGGTCTCGTAGTGGGCCGGCGCACATTCGGCAAGGGCCTCGTGCAACGGCCATTCCCGTTCCCCGACGGCTCAATGATACGTCTTACCGTGTCGAAATACTACACTCCGTCGGGCCGTTGTATTCAGAAACCCTACGTAGCCGGCGACCCCGACAGTTACTATCACGATATCGCCGACCGTTATAATAACGGCGAACTCCTTAATGCTGACTCCTCGTTCCATTATGCCGACTCGCTCATGTACCGCACGCTCCGTAACGGACGACCCGTATATGGCGGCGGAGGCATAATGCCCGACGTATACGTGCCGCTCGACACCACTTTCTACACGCCCTACTATCGCGACATCGTGGCCAAAGGCGTGCTCAACAAGTTCTGTGTCAACTATGTCGAGGACCATCGCAAGGAAATCAAGAAGGCTTATCCAAAGGTGGAAGCCTATGTGGAGCGGTTCAATCCTTCAGCCGATCTCATGCAGCAGCTGATCGACGAGGCCACAGCCGAAGGCATCGAGTTCAACCCCGAGCAGTATGAACGCTCGCGCCGGTACCTCACCACGATAGTCAAGGCCGTGATAGGGCGTGACATCTACGGGCAGGACACATATTACCGCGTGGCCTATATGAACAATCCCGTGTTCATCCGCGCCTTTGAGCTGGTCAATGATCCGGTCCAATACTCCAGCCTTCTCAATCCTGAGTAATATTCAATTCCTTAACACTACTAATTTTTAACCATGAAACGATTTGCATTCAAGATGTATCTCAAGCCGGGAAATGAAGAAGAGTACCGCCGTCGCCACGCAGCGTTGTGGCCCGAACTCCGCGAGCGCATCGCGGCTTCAGGCGTGAAAAACTACTCAATATTCTGGGATCCCGATACCAATATCCTCTTCGGTTATCAGGAAGTGGAGGGTGACTCCAACTCTCAGGATGCCGAGGCCGCCGATGAAATCACCCGCCGCTGGTGGGACTATATGGCCGACATTATGGAAGTTAACCCCGACAATTCTCCCGTAACCGTCCCGGTCACTGAAGTATTTCACCTCGACTGATTTTTTACCGGTTACTTCCACACTAATTATCGCTCAAACTTCTTGAGCGATAATTTTTTTCCATCCCATTCGCCGTAGGTCATGCGGCTTATCCAGTCGCCGAGTATCATCACCCGGGCGCCGTCGGGAAGCGGGTAGTCAAGCGCGATGTGCTGATGGCCGAAGACGAAAAAGTCAACCGGCGCGTCGGCGTGCAATCCGTTATATTCCGCCGCCCATTCCACGAGGGGATTATCGGCGGGGTCCTCCGGTACCGTCATCTGGCCGCCGTTGCGCCGGCTGTGGCTCGACCATGAGTGAGCAAACCCTATCGTCAGCCGCGGGGGCAGCAGGCTGTAAAGCCATTGTGCCACCCGGTTGCGGAAGAGGCTGCGCATCAGCCTGAACGAGCGGGGAAGCCGGCCCACCCCGTCGCCATGCTCAAGCAGAAACCTGTGGTCGTCCCAGTCGGCGAGCATGATACCGTCGTGGAGCGTGAAACCTATCTCATTGGGCAGATAGTCAAATATCCATATATCATGATTCCCTTTCAGCCAGTGAATCTCCACTCCCTCGTCGGCAAGCGAAGCAAGCTCGCCGAAGAAGCGGGTGTAACCGCGAGGCACCACCGTGGAATACTCCCACCAGTAATCGAGCACGTCACCTAAGAGTACCAGCCGCTTGGCCCGCCCCGAAATCGAGCGCAGGAAATCTACTATCATGCGCTCATGCTCCCGTGGCGATTTGATGTAGGTCGCGCCCAGGTGAAGGTCAGATATGAAATAGGTCAGGTCGCGCATCAGAGGAAACCGAGTTCAAGTTTCGCCTCTTCGCTCATCATGTCCTTGTTCCACTCGGGTTCAAACACGATGCGGATGTCCACGCTTTTCACACCCTCGATGCTTTCGAGTTTCATGCGCGCGTCCTCAACAAGGAAATCAGCTGCCGGACATGAAGGTGCCGTCAGTGTCATGTCGATTTTAAGTGCCCCGTCATCCTGAAGGTCAATATTATATATAAGACCTAAATTATATATGTCGACCGGGATTTCCGGGTCATATACCGTGCGCAACATGTCCACGATGCGCTCTTCTATGGCAATTTTTTCTTCAGCAGTCATAGTAACGATTTTGAATACAAAAATAATCCATATTTTTTGAAATTACAAAACTTCCCTCCACAACTCCTCATAACCGGCCCGCCAGGCTTGACAGGCAGGGGACGCAACCAACCGATTCACTTCCGGCATAATGCCCGGGTAATGTCCGGAACTAATACGGGGTAATCGTCCCCGAGGAAAATTTTAAGCTACTTTCCCTGTTTCGATTTCCGATTTGAGAAACTGAAAGATATAGACAGCTCCCTGATAGTAGAGGCCACACTCCGGATCATTAAGGGCGGCGAAAGTGTCAGATGAATATAATTCGTCGAGAGCGCGGCGTATATCCCATCCATATTCCGCCATTAGCATCTCTGTAAGTTCTGCAGCAAGAAACTCGATTTGAAACTGGATGTCATACATCATAATATAATGGGCTTTAGTAGTTTGACTGCTCTTTGTGTACCGAAGAAGTATTGCACGGCATTGTCTCCCAGGAATTACAATTGTCCTCCTTCCCGATGGCAAATAAACTGAAGGTCGGAAACGGCATCGTCAATTGATAAGGTATGTTCTGCTTCATAGCAATCAAGCAGGAAGTCTATGCCAGAGAAGCGGCGCAGATATGAGTAGGCCTGCGGATTGGTGAGCCCGAATGCCTGCGCGAAAGCTCCTACACAAGCCACCACATACTCTATTCGATTGAAAATCTCTTTCTTTTCCATAACAAAGGGTTGTTGCTGAATTACAAAGTTAGCAATATATTGTAAGATGGCGGATATAATCGGGAAAAATTGTAACTTTGATGCCAATATTTTTTAATTTTGATTAATGTCTATTTTATAACTTAATGTTGTCGGTTATGTGTGGATTCGATGCGATGAGGATGCTGTGGGTCAGTGTGATCACGGCTTTTGCGGCTTGTGTCGTGACGGGATGTGACAGTGAAAAGGATGATCTGATTCCGGAGCCGTCGGAAACGAGTACTGTCATAACCGGATATATAAGGACTCCCGGCGGGACGCCGCTCGCTAATGTCCCGGTTTCGTTGGATTATAAAGTAATTGGTTTTCTTGGTACTTCGGTGGTACACAAGGCCAAGGGTACATCTGACAAATCAGGCTTTTACAAAATCTTTTTCGAGGCCAACGAGAAACCCGGAATGGGCTTGCAGAGCGGGTATATGTTCACCGTGGATCTCTCGGTGCTTTCTTCTGATAAGTATGTGATAGCAAGTAAGGTGGATTTTGATCTGCCCATATATACCTCCGGCGAATGGGGCGGCGACGTAATAACATGTAATTTTACTGTCCCGTTGAAGAAACTTGTCAAGGTAAGGGTGGTGAATGACGGAGTGGCGGTTACTGAAGGCAGATATGCCGTGAAGATTATGTTTCCGTTTCTCGATGACGGAGGACCCATGTATGACGTGCAGAATTTTTGGGATACCGAGGGAATGTGGCGTGTATTCGAGGATATCGAGATCCCGGCAGCAGGGTCGACTACTGTAACCGTAGCTATGGCTGTGGGTGAAGAAAACGGTATTAAGTTAGTTTATCTCGGCGACGCGACCCACGGGTACCCCAACGGTATTCCGGCAAGCGAAGCGAGGGTCGAGGTAATCACAGGAGGATTCAACGATGAGATAGTGCTTCACTATTTTGCGCCCGATCATGACATTCTCCTGACGGCTGATGAATGAAACACCACAGCTGCCGGCATGAACCGGCAACTGTGGTGCAGAAATAGTTTTTAACACTCCCTACCGGGATAACGGATTACTCGGCGTAGAGGATATAGGAAGTCAGTGGCGCTACCGAGCCGGTTATTTTGCCGCCAGCCACGGTGAAAGTTGTGCCGGTGAGGGCGTCGGTATAAGTTCCGGCAGGCAGGGTAGTGGTAGTGGAGATCTCAACGGGAGAATCGGAGAAGTTGACTACGGCTGCTCCGGCTTCGCCACGGCTCACAACGGCTACTGCGCCGTCGGCTGCTGATGATACCGCTTCGGGCTGTCCGTGCATGGCGCGGCGGAACTTATTGACTGCAACCACAGCAGGGTGCTTGAACTCGTCGTTGCCACGGGCACCGATGCGGTTGTTGCCCCAGTAGTTGGTGCGGGTGCTTCCGGCAGGGCGGCTAAAGAAGAGAGGTGTACCGTTCTGACGGGCGGTAAGGAATACCCAACCCATGCGGATTGCCTCGTCGGGGATTCCGGCTGATTCATGAGCGTTGGCATAAGTGTCGTGGCTTTCAACCCAAGTGATGAGACTGTTGGCCGGGGCCTTGGAGTCCCATGAAGTCAGGTCAGCTGCATTGTAGTTGCCTTCTTCAAGGGCCTTGCGCAGAGAGTGGCCATAGTTGCTGGCGGTAGTGCCGATGTATTCGGCATATTCATCTTCCTTCACGTTAAGGTCCTGAAGCACTTCGCCGTAGATAAACAGGCTGTCCTCAGGCAACGCGAGTGACAGTCCCTTGACTGCTTCGCGACCGGTGACCACATCCCAGAAATTGTTGCGCTCGGCGAGTGAATCGAGGGGATCGGAGGGGAGGCCTATGTGCTTGGCGGTGTCGTAGCGGAAACCGCGGGCACCCAGGGCGATGAGATCGTTGACGTAGGTGAGGTAGTAGTGCTGGAAATCAGGATTCTCGGTGTTGACATCGGGAAGTCCGCCCATCATTCCGGTGGTGCACTCGTAGCGGTCGTTCCACTGGGTGATATTGTGGAAGCCATTGGCATGGAAGAGTTTGTCATGTCCGCCCACAGCGTTATCGAGGTCAGGCAGCACGGCAGTGTGGTCCACGGCGGTGTGGTTGGGGAGGACGTCGACGATTATCTTCACGCCATATTTGGCAGCCGAGTCGGCCATAGCCTTGAACTGATCGCGGTCACCGAGCATGTAGTTGCCCACTTTCCAGTCAATGGGCTGATAGTAGTAATACCATTTACCCATCACGGAGTCGCCCGGCTGAGAGAAAAGCGCCATGCCGCCGTCGTCGCCCACGAAGCATGTATTGGCCGGCGAGGTCTGCACGTAGGCATAACCGGCTTCGGCGATGTCTTTCATATTTGCGGCGATAGTGTCAAACGACCATGACCACGCGTGAAGTATCACGTCGTCCTGAGTGTCGGCCCCGGGATTCTTTTTGCTGTCGCTGCAGGAGACGGCAGCCATGGCAGCAAGAGCCAGCAGGGGAAGGAATGTTTTTTTCATGAATCTTGAAATAAAAAAGGTAAGTTAATATTATTCTCTACAGAAATTTCAAAACAGGTTGATGGCCACGAGATAAAGCAGTGTGGCCGGGGCGACGAGCAGCAGCGAGTCGATGCGGTCGAGGATGCCGCCGTGGCCGGGTATCATCTTACCGGAATCCTTCACGCCGAGAGTGCGCTTGATGAGCGACTCCACAAGGTCGCCCCAAGTGGCGAAAGCCGACACCACTGCGCCCATCACGGCAAGCGCGGCAATCGAAGTAGCTTCAAAGTAACCCGGGAAACAATACTTGAAGATGAAGGCCGAGCCGATGGTGAACACGAATCCTCCGGCAAGTCCCTCCATAGATTTCTTGGGCGAGATGCGTGGAAACATCGGGTGCTTGCCGATGAGCGAACCCACGATGAATGCGCCCGTGTCGTTGAGCCATATCATGATGAACATCACCAGCAGCAGGGCGTTGCCGTCGGGTACGGTCGTGATGAATCCGAGCAGTCCTAAAGGCAGGGCGATGTAAAGCTGCGACATGAATGAGTAGGCAAGATTTTCGAGCGGCTTAGGCTCGCGGGTATAGAGCTGGATGATGGGGCGCACGAGCAGGTACAGGAGGTAGAGCATCAGCAGCGTGCCTTGCATAACCGATACGTAGAAATCAGTAGCCCACGGGGCTCGTCCGGCAAAGGCCATGGCTGTAAGGCCCAGCGAAAGCACCAGGGCGCCGGCTACATCGACCACCACCGCCGACGGATTGTCGCCACGGTTTCCGGCATTGGCGAGATTATAAAACTCCACGGTGGCGAGGGCGGTGAAAAGGCCCACGAAAGCCATGAACCACCATCCGCCGGCAAGGACCGCTCCAACGATCACCGCCACATAGACTATACCCGAGATGCTGCGAAGCACAAGATTTCTCATATTTTTATCCGGTCAGTTTGCTTTAAATAATTGCAAATTTAAGTAATCGGCTCCATTATAACAAATAAATTGCTAAATTTGCATTCCACTATCACATCAAGCAATGAAAATCTCCCATATCGACCTCGGGGAGCGTCCCGTGATGCTCGCGCCTATGGAGGATGTGACCGATCCTTCGTTCCGCTTGCTCTGCAAGGAGCAGGGGGCCGACATGGTCTATACTGAATTTGTCAGCGCCGACGCTCTGATCCGCGACATTCCCGCCACCACCCGCAAGCTACGTATCGATCCCCGGGAGCGGCCCACGGCCATCCAGATATATGGCCGCGAGGTGGAGCCGATGGTTGAGGCAGCGCGCATAGTGGAGCAGGCCGGCCCCGACATTCTCGACATCAATTTCGGTTGTCCGGTGAAGAAAGTTGCCGGCAAAGGAGCCGGAGCGGGAATGTTGCGCGACATACCCAAGATGCTCGAAATCACCCGCGCAGTGGTCGATTCCGTCAATATCCCGGTGACCGTGAAGACGCGCCTCGGCTGGGACCACGAGTCGAAGATAATAGTGGAGCTTGCCGAGATGCTCCAGGACTGCGGAATCGCTGCCCTGACCGTCCACGGGCGCACCCGCTCGCAGATGTATACCGGCAGCGCCGACTGGGAGATGATAGCCCGCGTGAAGGAGAATCCCCGGCTGAAGATTCCCGTGATAGGCAACGGCGACATAACTTCGCCTGAGCTTGCGCGCGAAGCCTTTGACCGCTATGGCGTGGACGGGGTGATGGTGGGCCGCGCCTCGATAGGCGCGCCGTGGATATTCCGCGAGATCCGCGCGGCGCTCGACGGCAATGATAACGTCCCGCTGAGTCTTGCCGAAAAGTTCGCCCTGCTGCGACGGCAGATTGCCGAGAGCATCGACAATATCGATGAGTATCGCGGTATTCTCCACATCCGCCGCCATCTGGCCGCCTCTCCTCTGTTCAAGGGGATTCCCCACTTCCGCGACACCCGCATAGAGATGCTCCGGGCTGATACGGCCCGGTCGCTTTACGGAGTGCTTGACCGCGTCGAAGAAATGTTGAACCAACCTCTTTCCTGATAGTTATCTTACTGCTATGCTTAGACATATCCTTCTTTCAATCCTCGCCATCGCCTCGTTTTCGGCATGGGCGCAATCGTCATATAAGGTTGATGTGGGTGACTTTGACCGCCTTCAGGTTAAGGGTCACATTAACGTGAACTACATAGCGAGCACCGACTCGGCCGGACAGGCTTTTTTCGATGCCCCCGATGATCTTGCCTCGGGCATCATGTTCCGCAACAAGAACGGACGTCTCACCATATCGCTTTCTGACGACGTTAAGGGCCGGAGCGATCTGCCCGTCGTGACTGTCAGCTCGGCTTTTCTCGTAAACGCTGAAAATTCGGGTGACTCCACGCTCCGGCTCGTAAAGGTGATGCCCGTGCCCAAGATTTCGTTAAAGATTGTGGACAACGGCCGCATCATCAGCCGCGACCTCAATTGCTTCAAGGTTGAGGCATCGCTTTCCACCGGTCACGGAGAGATTGTGCTGTTCGGAAAATGTGATGAGGCAGTGTATAACTTCGTCGGTACCGGCCTTATGCAATGCGATGAACTTCAGGCCCGCTCGGTGACTGTTAAGGCCTTCGGTACCGGTCAGGTGGGATGCTGGGCTACGTCGGTTCTTAAAATCTACGGAGGCGGATCGACCACTGTCTATTACAAGGGAACACCGGACGAGATAATTGACCGGGGTGTAGGCATAAAGGTGCGCAGTATCGACAATCTGTAACGCGATGCAGGAAAACGTCAGCGGCGAGAACCTGAAGACCGGCGTGGCGCGCACACTGAAGTGGAACGTCATTGACCGTGTTTCATCTCAGGTGCTTTATGCAGTGACGGGAATCGTACTGGCCAATGTGTTGCCTCGCGAGGACTTCGGACTTGTAGGTGCAATCCTTGTGTTTCAGGCATTTGCCTCGCTGTTTGTCGACAGCGGTTTCTCCTCGGCTCTCATCCAGGCTCCCCGGCCCGACGAGCGCGACTACTCGACCGTGTTCTGGTTCAATCTCCTGATGGCCGGAGCGCTCTATGCATTGCTGTTTTTCCTTGCGCCGTTTCTACCGGCACTCTTCAAGGCTCCTCCGGTGATCATCCCTCTCGCGAGGGTGATGTTCCTGTCGTTTATAATCAACGCCGCCTCGATAGTTCAGGCCAACCGCCTGATGAAGCGCATGGACGTGAAGATGATAGCCGTAAGCAACAGTCTCGGCCTCGTGGTTAGCGCCGGGGTGGGAATCGCGCTTGCCATAGGTGGCTATGGCGCATGGGCTATCGTGTGGCAGACCATTACGTTGGCCGTGGTGAAGACTGCGGTGCTTTGGATCACCGGTAATTGGATGCCTATGGCTGTGATGTCGATGCGGTCGCTCGGGAAATTCTTTAAGGTTGGTTCGGGGGTAATGCTCAGTTCGCTGCTGAACACTGTGTTTCAAAATATCTACTCATTCTTCATCGGCAACCGTGCCGGCATGGTGTCGCTCGGATATTACACCCAGGCCGACAAATGGAGCAAGATGCCTGTGGCATCTCTATCGCAGGTGCTGACAGCATCCTTTCTACCTGCCCTCAGCAGGGTGGTTGAGGACAGGGAGCGGTTTCAGGCAGCCTTGGCCAAGATGTCGCGTTGCACTTCCTATCTCCTTTTCCCCGCCATGACACTTCTGATCGTGATGGCCGAGCCGATTTTCCACTTGCTCTTCGGAATGAAATGGGACGGAGCGATTCCGCTGTTTCAACTGCTGTGTCTGCGGGGAATCTTTACTGTCCTGTCGTCGCTTTACGGAAACTTCATTCTCTCGGTGGGAGCGGCTAAGATGCTCGTGATTACCGAAGTGATGCGTGATGCGGCTGCACTTGTCGCCATAGCCGTCACGTTGCCATATATCGCGGTCGAGACACCCGACGATCCAACTCTCGGGTTGCAATGGTTCTTGTGGGGTCAGCTTGCAGCCTCGGTAATCTCGTGGGCGGCGACACTCTACATCAACGCCCGCGAGACGCGCCGTCACGTCATGGCCTTCCTGACTGACACGTTTCCTTATCTTGCACTTTCGGTTACGGGGGCTCTCGCCGCCATGCTCCTCGGTCAGCTCAGCCCGTTGCCATTGGTCACTATCCTTTTGCAATCGGTAACGTTTGCCTCGGTCTATATCGGCATCTGCGCCCTCACCGGCTCCCGCATCCAGCGCGATGCGTTAGGATACATCCTGAAGAAGTCCACCTTCTGAATCAAAATTGATGCTTTTTTTTCAATCTTTGGATCAAAAATTTGGAAAATGTAAACATCTATGCTTATATTTGCGTAATAAAAGAAAACATCAGCAAATAAAGGAAAGTATTTCGACCACAGGAATCGCTCTTAAATAATCCACCGGCGCTATGATAGAAGTATTCAAAGACATATTGGGCAGTTATATAGTGGCAGTAGCCATTGTGTTTTGCGGAATATGTGTATTGATTTGGAAAATTGCGTCGCGGTCACAGTCAACTAAAGACAAACTTAAGGAGATTGACGCATTGCCTTGTTCTCACCATAACCTGAGATTGAATTCCCACGATGGAATTCTGAACGAAACCCGTACTACCTTGGGAGAAATGAAAGGACAACTTGAGCTGTTGGTGAAGTTGTCCACGTCATCGCGCACGAAACCGTTGATAATCGCTACTGAAGAATATAGTGAAAAGAATAGTCCGCGCACGCTGAATAAGAACGGCCAGACGCTTTACAATGATATAAACGGAGAAAAATTTCTTAAGGACAATTTAGACTTTTTCTTCTCCGAAATAGATAAACTTGCTCCGAAAACCGCTCTTGACGTAGAGAATTTCGCACTCTCAATATTGAGGATATCATTGTGCAATGATATTTTTATACCTCTGAAAAGTTGGGTATATAATGAGCCCACCCGTGATATCGTAAATCGGGATGGAAAGACCGTACCTACAGAAGTGAGCATGGATGACGTGCTATTCGTATTGTCGCTTCCTTTACGTGACAAGTACTTGGAAGCTCACGAAAATATTATTCGGTAGAGTTGTCCGGTAAAAACGAGAACGTAGGTTTTTGATGCTGCCCCGAAAGGGAGCAGCATCAAATTCAGAAAATCACTTACTGCGATTGTAGTTTTTTATAGCTTCTTTAACGCCGACTTTAGTTGCGTTATAGCCTCGTTCTGCGACCCTACCCGCTGCTTGAACAGTTTTACCAACGGCCTCTACTCCTGAGTTAAGTGCAGACCCAATAGAATTACCAATTTCCTTTGCCAATTTTGATTCGGCAATTGCCTCTGCAGTCTTGTGAATAGCTGCATGAATAAGCATGTCAAACATAATAATACAATTTTGTCTTGATAAGTCTCTGATCAAGACTCGATAAATAATATTATTATACAAGAAAAGGCGTAAAGGAGACTTACTCGCTTTACACCCGTTATCAGGTATCGCCAAACACCTTGTAGAAGGTGCAAAGTGGAATATACAACCATTACGCCGTATCGTACCTGATAAGATTCAGATTCGTCACGGGTAACTCATTATTTCTCACATAATTTTCATCGTATTTACAAGGAGTTCCTGTAAATGAAAATTTGTAGCTAGATAATGAGTTTTAGGTTGCAAAATCCCTCTACGAATATATTTGGCGATTTCGATAACAGGATAAGCAACTTTAGCCTTGTCTTGCGGCTGGTGAAGCATAATTCTTCAACAGTCCTGTGCAAAATTACAAAATAATTTCTCAAAAACAAGATATTATAATTTCATTTTTCGCGTTTTTCAAGAAAATTTTTGCAGAACGGGAAAATTGTTAGTAATTTTGTTTTGGAATCGTGATATGCCATGATACCGATTCCTGTTAATCCCATGAAAAAGCTGATATTCACATTAGTTATTGCCATATTGTCATTTTCCCACGTCTATGGGAAAAGTATTGAAACCGACATAGACGGGGCGGCACTTACTGTCTATATCCCCGATTCAGTCCCTGTCAATAAGGCTGTACTTATATTGCCCGGCGGTGGATATTCCCATCTCGCCATGCAGCATGAAGGCACTGACTGGACCGGTTGGTTCAATGACCGCGGAGTGATTGCCGCCGTTCTTGCCTATCCCATGCCTGAAGGCGATTGCGAGCGACCTATCACTTCGGTCGCCCGTGCCCTGGCTTTTATGCGCGACAGCGTGATCGCCGGCGATTCGATACAGCTCGGCATCATGGGGTCATCGGCGGGTGGACATCTTGCTTCTACGGCTGCCACGCATCTGCCTGTTCAGGACCGTCCTGATTTTCAGATTTTGTTTTACCCGGTCATCACCATGGAGCAGTCCCTGACCCATGCCGGAAGCCGCGACCGACTGTTGGGACGCAATCCCGGGGATGATGCCGTGAAGCGATTCAGCAACCACCTGCGCGTCGATTCCGACACGCCACGAGCGTTCATTGCCCTGAGCGGTGACGACGGTGCAGTGCCTCCGGCCAACTCGCTCCAATATTTTACCGCCCTTCAAGCCAACGGTGTCCCTGCGTCGCTCCACGTCTATCCAACGGGAGGTCACGGCTGGGGATTCCGTTCAAAATTCAAGTATCACACTCCCATGCTCACCGAGCTTGAAGCATGGCTTAAATCATTCTGAAAAAATGAATCGTTCAATCACTCTTCCCCTTATCGCCGCTGCGGCATTTGCCTTGCAGGCGGCAACCCTTGAGGTGACAGTCAGCAATCCTCTCGCAACCTCGCGTCGGGCTGTCCCTGTGGCTCTGAGTCTTCCTGAATATGCTCCCGGTATTGAGGTGGCCGGCGCGACCGTGACTGTCGACGGCAAGGAAATACCCTGGCAGCTCGACGACCTCAATCTCGACGGCCGCGCCGATGAGATAGCTTTTGCAGTCGACGTTCCCGCATCGGGATTCACGACAGCGGTCGTGAATCTGCTCGATACACCTGCCGATACTGTATTTACCCCCAAGACCTACGCCTATATCAAGCTCCGCGACGAGAAGAAGAAATATCCCAAGGTGGTGGCGGTAGAGTTTCCAGGCGATGCCGACACCCGCACCATGTATAACTCCATCTATGGACATGGCGCGGTGATGGAGGGCCTCTACAATGCTATCAGAGTGTATATGGACAATCGCCAGAGTGTGGATGTGTATGGAAAGGACAATCTTCAGCTTGAAATGGACGTGACAGGTTTCTATACCACTCCCGAGCAGCTTGCAGCCGGTTATGGCCACGATGTGCTTTGGGCGGGAAAGTCGGTGGCCGCAGGTTCATTCAGGGGCTTTCAGGGCGGCGAGCCTGTCTATATCGACAGCGTGGCGGCTCGTGGCCAGCGTGTCATTACAACCGGTCCGGTCAGATCTATCGTCGAGGTCAGCGACCGCGGGTGGATTTACAACGGAAAGCCCCGCAACATGACCCAGTATTACACCCTCTGGGCCGATCACCGCGATTATGATGTAGACATAATCATCTCCGAGACCATGCCCGGCGATGTCTACGCTACCGGAGTCCAGAAAATGGAGAGTGACAACGAAGGTTTTGTCACCGCCGACGGTCTTGCCGGATGCTGGGGAAGCAATGTGCCGGAGAAAAAATACGCCGACCTGGTGGAGTGGGTCGGACTCGGTGTCAGTGTTGCTCCGGCCAACCTTGCCGGAGAAGCCGAGGACGAAGTCAATTACCTGACATTCCTGAAGCCTGATGCCGACGGCATGATTTCCTACGGAATCAACATCGCCTCAGCACGTGAGAACGGCGGCTTCAAGACAGCTGCCGGGTGGCACGAACACCTGCGGGCATGGCACGAGGAGCGCCTCAATCCCTGCAAGATAACAGTTAAAAACAAATAATTCCTGACGATGAAACTTAAACACATTGCAGCATCGCTGCTTATGCTTACCGCCACTATGGCCCAGGCTGCCGACGTCGTAATGACCGTCAACGGAAATCCTGTGGAACAGGCCCCCGTGACGTTGGTGCCCGACGGCGATCAGATATACGTGACGTTTGACGACGGTACCGGAGTATGGTTCAGTATGGATCAGGTAGCCCTGTCATTCTCGTCCCACACCGGCCTGAACTCCGTAGCGTCTTTCGGGAAACTGAGTGTCGCTGTGGGTAATACGCTCGAAGTGACCGGCATAGTCCCCGGATGCACCCTTCAGGTTTTCGACGTGAGGGGAAGGCTTGTGGCGCAGACATTGTCGACCGCCGGATTCTGCACCGTCGACATTTCCGCGCTCGAACCGGGTGTATTCATTCTCCGTGCCGGCAAGGAAACCGTTAAATTCGTAAAACGCTGATCGTCATGAAAAAGTATATTATTCTGCTTGCCGCCCTTATCGCGGCGACATTCTCGATAAAGGCTCAGACTGCTGTCAAGACCTGGGATTTCTCGACAGTATCGGCCGCCGATATCGCCAGGCTCGATGCCGATTCTCAGGGCTGGGATCATGAAAGCACTTCGTCAAACGACCGCTACAAGAACAGGGTTCTTTTCTCCGCCGAGGCAATAACTGCCGATGGCGTCCCCCTGGATTTCACTGCCGGACTTAAGGCCACGATTGACGCCGAGGACGCTTTCCGCGTCGATGTCAAGGGCAAGCGCGCGGCCATGAACAAGGTGATGAAACTTATCATCCCCCAGCTCACCGCCGGGTCGACCGTGACTGTGAAGTGCAAGACATCGAGCAAGACCGCCGACCGCGGCATCAACGTGACAAACCTTACACCGGTGTCGGGTTACTTCAATTCCACTTCGCTCGATGATCAGGTCAATGTGGGGACCGTGACAGCCGACGGTGACGTGGTACTCGAAAACACTGGCGGACTTTACCTTTTCTCAATCGAGGTGAATGCCGCCGGCGATACACCCGGCCCCGGTCCCGTCACCGGTGGAACTTCGCTCAACCTCGGCGTAAACCAGATGAACGTGCTCCTCAAGGGTGGTGAAATGAGATATTTCAATACTGCCGATGTGAAGAGCGTGGAGATTGAAGGCTCGAAGATGATCATTGCCGATGTCAACCCGGCTGTTGAAGATGTGGTCTACGACGGTAATGTCGAGTCAGTGACATTCCGCCTTGCCGACAGCGGTTCCGACCCCATAATTGTCAATCCCGAGGGCAAGGTTGCCCTTCTCGAAGCCAAGGGCTGGATAGAAGCGGCCTACGCGCGTTTCATGCCGTTTACCGGAGCTGATAATTATAATGTGTATTACCGTGAAGCCGGGACCGACGCTTGGCATCAGGCCGACAGCAGGCTCGTGCGTAACTACGGGTCTTACGGTCGCGTGGACATCCCCGGCCTCGCCGAGGGCGATTATGAGCTGAAAGTGGTGCCGGTAGCCGCCGGTGTGGAGATCACTGACGCGGCCAACTCCGTGACTCCCCTCAGCGTGACCTCACATGACCGTCAGGGCTTCGCCCACAAGAATTTCAATGGTGGAGTGGGAGCCTATAACAACGACGGTACGCTAAAGCAGGGTGCCAAGGTGCTATATATCACCAATGATACGTTCAACACCGTGGAGCTGGAGCTTCCTTCCAACAACAAGGGCGCGACAGCCGTGTATACCGGCCTCGGCGAGATCTTCAAGTCACTGCAGAAAGGATATTGCACCACGCCGATAGCCGTGCGCGTCATCGGTCAGATCGACGTCGACAAGATCGGTACCGCCCAGCTCCTCACTGACCAGAAGGGTCTCCTGCTCAAGGGCAACAACACCGACATCAACTTCCAGGTGACTCTTGAAGGTATAGGCGACGATGCTTCGTTCAAGGGCTTCGGCGCGGGTTTCGTCAGCGGCTCGGGTATCGAGATGCGTAACCTTGCCGTGATGCTCCACGGTTCCAGCAACGACTGTGTTGAGGTAAAGGGTTCCCACCACATCTGGATTCACCACTGTGACCTCTATTATGGACAGAAGGGAGGCGGCGACCACGATAAGGGCGACGGCTCGATGGACTGCAAGGACGGTTGCTCCTACGCAACATTTGCCTACAATCATTTCGTCGACGCGGGCAAGTCGATCCTATGCGGCATGAAGAGCGAGACTACCGACAATCTCATCTGCTACCACCACAACTGGTTTGACCATTCTGACTCGCGCCATCCCCGCGTGCGCACGTCGACCGTCCACCTCTGGAACAACTACTACGACGGTTGCTCGAAATATGGCGTAGGTGCCACTATGGGTTGCAGCATATTTGTGGAACGCAACTATTTCCGAGGCACCAAGCGCCCCATGATGTCGTCGCTTCAGGGTACCGATGCCACCGGCGACGGAACATTCTCAAGCGAGAACGGAGGTATGATCAAGAGCTTCGGCAATCTGATGGTGGAGCGCCCCTCGACATTCAGCTATATCACCACAGCTCAGAATCCTACCAGCTTCGATGCTTACGAGGCCAATGACCGCGACGAGCAAGTGCCTGATACCTACAAGACACTCCACGGAGGCACTACTTACAATAATTTTGACACGAACCCTGCTTTGATGTATGAATATTCACCCGTCGAGGCTGCTGAAGTTCCTGCGGCAGTGATGGGCTACCGCGGTGCCGGCCGATTGAATCAGGGCGACATTCACTTCACGTTCAACAACGCCACCGATGACTCCGACTATGGCCGCAACGCCGCCCTCGATGCCATTCTCTCGGCTTATCGTTGCAAGCTCGTGGGTTTCTTCGGTGACGCAGCCGTGGCACCTGACCCTGATCCCGACCCTACTCCTGATCCTACACCTGACCCTGACCCGGTGGGCGACCTCGTGATATGCAGCTTTACAGGCAATGCCCCATCCAGCAGTCTTGTGACCGTATCGGGCAATTACAGCACGTCAAAGGGCACGGCAACCTATGGAGGCGTGACCTATAATACATGTGTAAAGATGGAATCGGCCACCTCGATTACTGTCAATCCCGGTAAGGCCATGAAGATGACCCTCGTGTTTGCCGACACCGAGACCGCCAGCATCAAGATCGACGGCACTAAAGTCACCTCATCGACTTCCTCCTATACAACCGAGATAAGCGGCTCAACGACCCTCACTAAAGCCGATTCACGCAACCTCTTCCTCATCGTTCTCGAAAAGATCTGAACACAATTCCGTAATTACCGCCGCCCCGGATCCGCCACGCTCCGGGGCGGCAGCTTATTCTCCCCAACGTTCACCCGTAGACAAACGGGTTAAAGTGTGTTCAGCTTTATATTGTGACCGGGGAAGATCAGGATTTTTTCTTGTAAATATTGAAAATAAAGGCTAAATTTGTAGCCGGGCAACTGAAACTCAATCTAAATGATAGATAAAGATGATGTATTGGACTTATTGAAGTCCACTGAGTCATATCGTGTGGAACGCACCATGAGTACCGGCAACATGGACAAATTCTGTGAGGCGATTTGTGCATTTGCTAATGACATGCCCGCATCCCGAAAAAATGGCTATCTGATTATCGGAGCTAAAGATGACGGAACCATTGCCGGATTGAAGGTAGACGATGCGCTTCTTAAAAAGATTTCAGGTATACGTTCTGACGGTAATATCCTTCCGTTGCCAACCATGTCGGTAGAACGATTTTCGTTTCCGGAAGGCGATTTGTTGGTCGCCGAGATCCGTCCATCTGATTTGCCACCGGTGCGGTATCGCGGGAGGGTTTTCATCCGTATCGGGCCGCGTCGTGATATTGCCACCGAAGCTGAAGAGCGAATACTTGCTGAACGCCGTTGTTCGTTTATGGCAACTTTTGATGCGACACCGTGCCTTAGTGCAAAGATTGAAGATCTTGATGTTGATTACATTAAGACCGATTATCTTCCGATGGCATTTGATGCCGACACTATTGCCAACGACCGGAGAGATATAAAAGAGCAACTGGCTTCAATACATCTTTATGACAGGGACAATGACTGTCCCACCTATGCCGGAATTATACTTTTCGGCAAGAATCCAAAGTATTTCCTTTTGGGTGATTATGTACAGTTTGTAAGATTTGCCGGAAATGACAAAGGAGGCGATATCCTTAATGAACGACAATTTTCCGGTCCGCTTTATAGTATGTTGCCGGCGCTTGAGTCCTTTGTCCGTGACGGTATTATAACTCAGCGTCCTGTACCTGTGTCGTTATTCAGGGAAAGAACCGTATGTAACTATCCCGAAGGAGCAATCCGAGAATTGCTCATGAATGCCTGTATGCACAGGGATTATCAGGCCAATATGCCCATCAGGTTGTATCAGTTTGATGACTACATCGAAGTCATGAACGCGGGCGGATTATACGGTGAAGCCCGTCCGGAAAATTTCCCTTCGGTTAATGACTATCGTAATCCTCTTGTGGCGGAAGCCATGAGAGTGATGAAGTATGTCAATAAATTCAACCGTGGAATTACCCGTGTTCAGGAGATGTTGAAGGAAAACGGTAATTCTCCGGCAGTGTTTGATGTGGATACTATCACAGCTTTCCGTGTCAATATTTCGGCCACAAAAGGATCTGATTTTCCTGAGGGCACAAGTCAGGGCACAAGTCAGGGCACAAGTCAAAAAGACAATACCATAGAGGGTAGAATAATTGAATATTGCAAAGTGCCTCGTTCATTAGTTGAGATAGCCGCTTATTGCGGTTTTCAGAATAAGCGAAAGTTCAGGGAACGTTATCTTAACCCGCTTATCGGCCATAGTCTGCGAATGACTATCCCCGATAAGCCCACAAGCCGATTTCAAAAATATGTTTCAACCGAGTGAACCGGTTACGCGATATGACTCAATTTCCCTGACTCGCAAGCCGAATCATTAGTCGACGCTCAGTTTCACTGAGTCAACCATTTTATGAACTTCATGTAGAGGTGGTGAGGGTAGATTTTTGGGGGAGAATAATGTCATGTCGGGAAAATTTTGTATCTTTGCTTGATATTTTGTGCGGCCTAAGGGCCGCGCCGTGAAATCATCGTGTAAACTTCTAAAGATTATATACATTACTACTGAATCATGATTGAAGACGATCGTATTATAAAGATCAACATCGAGAATGAGATGAAGAGCGCCTATATCGACTATTCAATGTCGGTAATAGTATCGCGTGCCCTTCCCGACGTGCGCGACGGCCTTAAGCCGGTGCACCGCCGCGTGCTCTTCGGCATGAACGAGATGGGCAATACATCAGACAAACCTCATAAGAAATCAGCCAACTGCGTGGGCGACGTTATGGGTAAGTATCACCCCCACGGCGACTCGTCGATTTACGGCACGGTGGTGCGTCTCGCTCAGCCCTGGGCACTCCGCTATACACTTGTCGACGGTCACGGAAACTTCGGCTCGGTCGACGGTGACGGCGCGGCCGCAATGCGTTACACCGAGGTACGCCTGCAGCGTCTCGGCGAGGAAATGCTCGCCGACATCGATTCCGATACCGTTGATTTCCAACCCAACTATGACAACTCCCGTCGCGAGCCGGTGGTTCTGCCGTCGCGATTCCCCAATCTGCTGGTCAACGGTTCGTCGGGTATCGCCGTGGGTATGGCAACGAATATGCCTCCCCACAATCTGACCGAGGCTATCAACGCTTCCATCGCCCTGCTTGAGAATCCTGACATGGAGATTCCCGAGCTGATGAAATATATCACCGCCCCCGACTTCCCTACGGGAGGAACCATCTACGGCTATCAGGGTGTCAAGGATGCCTACGAGACCGGCCGCGGACGAATCGTGATCCGCGCCAAGGCCGACATTGAAGTGGAGGATAACCACGAGAATATAATCGTGACCGAGATTCCTTACAATGTCAACAAGGCCGAACTGATTGCCTATATCGCTGATCTGGTCAACGACAAGAAACTCGACGGAATCGCCGACATCAACGATGAGAGCGATTATACGGGTATGCGCATCGTCATCAAGCTCAAGAGCGACGCCAATGCCAATGTGGTGCTCAACAAGCTCTACAAGATGACCCAGATGCAGGCTTCGTTTTCGGTCAACAATGTGGCTCTTGTCAACGGCCGCCCCAAGACGCTTAACCTCAAGGAACTGCTCGCGTCGTTTATCGAGCACCGCCACGAGGTAGTGATCCGCCGCACGAAGTTTGAGCTGAACAAGGCCCGCGAGCGCGCCCATATCCTGGAAGGTCTCATCATCGCCTCGCAGAATATCGACGAGGTGATACGCATAATCCGCGCCGCCGCCGATACCGATGCTGCCCGCGAAGCCCTGCGCCAGCGCTTCGGACTGACCGACCAGCAGACTGCCGCTATCGTGGAGATGCGTCTCCGTCAGCTGACCGGTCTCGAACAGGCCAAGCTTCAGGAGCAATACAGCGAAATAATGCACGAGATCGAGCGACTGGAGTCGATCCTCAACGATGAGAATGTGTGCCGCGCCGTGATCCGCGACGAACTTCTTGAAGTGCGCGAGAAGTATGGCGATGACCGCCGCACTGAAATCGACTATACGGCCGGCGACTTCAACGCCGAGGATTTCTATGCCGACGACGACATGATCATCACTATCTCCCACTTAGGCTACATCAAGCGCACGCCGCTGAGCGAATTCCGTGCCCAGAACCGTGGCGGAGTGGGAGTGCGTGGCGGAGTGACCCGCGACGAAGACTTCATCGAGCACATATATCCCGCCTCGATGCACAATTACATGCTTTTCTTCACCCGTAAGGGCAGGTGCTTCTGGCTCAAAGTCTACGAAATACCCGAAGGGTCGCGCACATCCAAGGGCCGCGCGATCCAGAATCTGCTCAATATCGAGGCCGATGACTGCGTGAAGGCATTTATCCGCGTCAAGAGCTTGAACGACAGTGAATTTGTCAACTCCCACAACCTCGTGTTCTACACCCGCCGCGGCATTATCAAGAAGACTGTTCTTGAACAGTATTCGCGTCCGCGCGCCAAGGGCGTCAACGCGATAGTGATACGTGAGGGCGACGAACTCCTGGGCGTGGAACTCACCGACGGCAACTCGCAGATCGTTATGGCCAACCGTAACGGACGCGCCATACGCTTCGACGAGGCTAAGGTGCGCGAGATGGGTCGCAACGCTGCAGGTGTGCGCGGTATGCGTCTCGATGAGGATGGAAAGGATGAGATCGTAGGCATGATATGTGTCGAGCCCGACAGCGAGAACACGGTAATGGTGCTCAGCGCCAACGGCTACGGCAAGCGCAGCCTCGTGGAAGATTACCGCGTCACCAACCGTGGCGGTAAGGGCGTGAAGACCATGAACATCACCTCCAAGACCGGCGACCTCGTGGCTATCAAGAGCGTCAACGACGATAATGATCTCGTGATCATCAACAAGAGCGGTATCACGATACGTATACGTGTGGCCGACATCCGCGTCATGGGCCGATATACCCAGGGCGTGCGCATAATCAACCTTGAGAAGCGCGCCGACACGATCGCATCGGTATGCTGCGTGGATTCCGACCCCGAGGAGGCTGTAGAGGAAATCGAGCAGAATCCCGAGGAACTCGAAGCCCTGCCCGTAGAAGATGTTGTGGAGGATGAGGCTGTCGAAGACGATGATGATGTGCCCGTCGACCCCGACGCTACCCTCGATCAGGAACTTCAGGAACCCGGAGAGTGACCTGTCAATATTCAAGAATCTTATTAATTAATACCACCAGATATGAAAAAATTAGCAATTTTCGCTCTTGCAGCCGTTGCCGGAATCTCGGCATCAGCTCAGGTAAATGTTGGAAAGGAAGTAGAGAAGGCTTTCAAGTCGGCCAAGACCTACGCTGACTTCGAGGCTGCCGAAGCAACGGTAAAACCCATGCTCAACGGCGTGGAGATCACCGGCTCAGACGTGTATTACTTCCCCGGCAAGGCTGCCTACAAGATGTATGATGACCTCTATGGCCGCAAGGCATTCGGCGAGGACGTGAACCTCAACGACATGGGCCGCGCCCTACTGAGCGGTTATGAATACTACGTGAAGGCTCTCGATACCGATACCATCACCGATGCCAAGGGTAAGGTGAAGACTCCCCACTCCAAGGATGTCATCAACACCATCGCCGGCCACTTCAGCGATTACGATAATACCGGCTCCATCTTCTGGGCCAATCAGGACTGGCCCAACGCCTACAAGGCATGGACTTATTACCTCGAAGTGGCAGGTAATCCCCGTCTCGGAAAAGCCGCTCCCGTAGCACCCGCCGACACCGTGGCCGCTCAGATCAACTACTGGCGCGCGATCGCCGCATGGCAGGCCAAGATGCTTCCCGAGGCTGCAGGTGCCTTTGACAAGGTGATCGCTCTCGGTTTTGACGATCCTCAGGCCTATGACTACGCTTTCTCGGTAGCTTATGAACTGAAGGACACCACCCGCATGTATGATTACTCCAAGGCAGGTTATGACCGCTTCGGTGCCCAGAACCCTGTGTTCCTCCAGCGCATCATCAACCACTACATCCAGACTGACCAGTATCCCGTGGCACTCGATATGCTCAACAAGGCTATCGCCGCCGAGCCCGACAATGCCGCTTATTACTATTCTCTCGGAGTGCTTTACGAGAACAGCGAGGACATCAACAACGCTATCAACCAGTACAAGAAGGCATCGGAACTCGCTCCTGCCGACGCTACCTATAAGTTCCGTTACGGCAACGCACTGGCCCGACGCTTTGACGCCGACCAGCAGAAGGGCGACGAGATGAACGCTCAGGAATACAACAAGTATTTCCACGAGACCCTCCGCCCCGAGCTCCTCAATGTTGCTTCGGTGCTCGAAGAAGCCTACAAGCTCGATGAGGAAAACATGCGCGAGGCACTCAGCGTGTTGCGCAACGTCTACTACCAGCTCCAGGACGGCGAGAACCTCAAGCGTGTCGAGGAACTTCTCAAGTATTGATATTCACTGTGTTCCCTTTGATATAATGCAGGCGCGGGTCATTTTGATCCGCGCCTGTCGTTTAGCGTGAAAGTTGATAATGAAATCGCGCCGCTGTCGCTCCTTACGGAACAACGGCGGCGCGGCTTCCACTATTGAATTTAGAATATCTTCAGATCATTTGTATTCCTTGAGCACAGAGATCGCTGCTTCATAGTCAGGCTCATTGGTGATTTCCTCCACGAGCTGCTGATAGAGGACGCGGCGGTTCTCGTCGAGAACGACCACAGCGCGGGCAAGCAATCCAGCAAGAGGACCGTCGACGAGCTGCACGCCATATTTCTGGCCGAACATGGGTGAACGGAACGCCGAAGCGGGGATTACGTTCTTGAGACCTTCGAGGGTGCAGAAACGGGACATGGCAAAGGGAAGGTCCATTGAGACGCATATCACCACAGTGTTTTCAAGCCCTGAGGCTTCCTCATTGAACTTCCTTACGCTGCGGGCGCAAACCTCAGTGTCGAGGCTGGGGAAGATGTTGAGAACTACACGCTTGCCCTGGAAATCGTCACATTTAACTTCTTTAAGATCAGCCCCTGCGAGATTAAAGCAGGGAGCTATTTCTCCCGCCATGGGGAGATTGCCGTAGGTATGGCACGGCTGGCCTTGGAAATAAATTGTCTGCATGGTTGCGTATATAATTTGTTGTTATTACATTGTCGAGGCACCGTCACATTATCAGTGCCATATTTTGTAAAACAACGTCAGAGAGATCTTTGTTGACACCGAGCACAACTTTTTTTACGGTTCCCTCCCTGTCGGCGATCACTACCACCGGAAACGCCGCCACACCGCAGTCACGGGCGAGGGACGTGGCTCCGGTTACTACGGTTTCGCCCTGAGGAAGCCGGTCTCCCACGAGATTTTCGATTACGTCGCGGCTGTTGACGGTGAATGCCCACAGTATCTGAGCGTTGCCCGGAAGCGCGTCAACTGCATCGCGCACTGACTTGACAAGCTCGGCATTGAATCCCGCCGCCGGATCGATGAATACTATTGCCGTGGGAGCGTCGAGGCCGGCTCCGCGCTGATGGGTAAACCTTGATCCTGAAAGGGTGGGAAGCGAAAAGGCCGGAAGGGTAGTGCCCGGCAGATTCTCGATGCGGAAGTTGCTGATGCGGTACTTCTCGAAAATCTCGGGATAACGCTCCATGAGCATTTCCTCGCTCCACTGCATCGGTTTAGGCTGCATGGGGGGATAGGTATAGTCCACAAGTATGCTCTGCTCGGTGATGGAGCCGGGATTGCTTTCAGTGTCGATGCGCAGCGGTAGTGATGAGTAAGGATCGAAATAATACGTGCGCTCCTGGGCGGTCTCTCCGCCAATAACCCGCTTCATTTTCACCCGTGTTGCCTTGCGGCCGTCAAAGGTTACCTCGGCCGGCGATTCGTAGACGTAGGTGGAATCGCTGAGCGATGCAAGAATCTCATTGCCGATACTTCGGGGCAGCAGGTCGACAAACTGGGCCTGAGCCTGAATACCCTTGCGGTTTCCGCTGAATATGAACGGCACGGAATCCCACTCGGTGTGATACTCCTGAAGCCGCTGGTCGCGGTAGCGGTAATGATTGCCGTCGAAATAGGCTGAGAATCCGGTCGACTGTCCGCTCGGCGTGGGAAGCGACCAGTCGATGAGGTAACGGGATGGGAAAAGCGGGTCGGAATCAGAAGGTGATTCTATGAATTTTATGTCGTAGGTTACATCAGTGTCATTCTGAGGCAGGGTCACGCTGAACCTGACGGTGGCCTTCACGATCCCCGCGTCCATCAGCGCCCGGGCAATGTCAGCAATCCCCTGAGCGGTAATGCCCAAGGGATAGAGTGCTGTCAACACCATTAACAATCCAATTTTCCTTATCATAAATCTAAGTTGAAACTCGTTATTATAACACGGCTCAGACCGGAATTGTTCACGGAGCGACATATTTTTTTCAAGGCAGGATTACCTCAGAGCCGTCTTCTTCCTCAAGCTCGCGTGATAGACTCTCGTCCATCTTCAGCTTGATGCTGTCAAATCCCTGACCGTATACACCGTTTACGTTGGCCTGGGTGATGAACGCCTCGGGGTCGATCGACTTTATGATGCGGAATATCGTCACCGACTCTATCTTGCGGCACACGACATAGAGTAGCTTTACGTCTTGTTTCGTATACCATCCCATACCGTTGAGTATCGTGCACCCGCGATGGGCGTGATTGTTGATTGCCGTGGCGATGCGCTTCCAGCGATTGGAGATGATGGTAAACTGAACGGCCTGACGGTTGGTGTTGATAATCATGTCGATGATGTAGGTCGTCAGAAAGAGGAAGAGGAAGCCGTAGACCACCGACTGTACCTGATGGAAGATAAGGTAACTTGACGATATGATGACGAAATCCACGTAAAGCATCGTGCGTCCTATCGTGACGTTGGTGTGTTTTGACACTATGGCCGCCACGATGTCGGTGCCTCCGGTGCTTCCGTTGTGTGTGAAGATCATACCCATACCTATGCCGCAGAAAATCGAGCCTATCGCTATGTCGAGCAGCGGCTGCCCTTCAAGAAACGGCTCGCTGAACATCGAAGGGAAGATTGACAGGAATACCGTGATGGAGATTACCCCGAAAATCGTGCGGTATACAAAGTGGGAACCCACAAGTTTCCAGGCCACTATGAGCAGGACTATGTTGATGAGGAACTGCGACGCACCGATCGAGTAGGGTATACCCGTAAGGAAATAGATGATCGAGGCGATACCGGTCACTCCACCGATCACCACTTTCTCAGGCAACACGAAGGCTGAGAATCCAAACGCGAAAAGCATCGTTCCCAGCACTATCATCAGATAATCGCGGGCATTGAGCCACAGCGAGTTTTTGGAGAATTTCATCATTTTTCAGAAACGTGATACATTTTGTGACTTCAAAATTACAACGCCTCAGCGACTACTCCAAATTTTTCACCGAATAATGTTACATAATATATTCCGCCGTGGGGGTCAGTATAATTCTGAATCTAACTTGAAAGATAGAAAGACTACCCATACAAAGAGAAGATTCCGATGCCTTAATTTCGGCAATAAATTTGATTTATTGCCGAAATTAAGTTATCTTTGCAGCGATAAATTTCGATACAAGATGAGTACAGCAGAAATGATATTAGACTTTGCCGATAGTCGCAACACGTTTACACTTTGCGAATTGGCTGATTATGTTCGTTCCCGGGAAGAGATTTCCGATTCCGGAATATTATGGCATATAAAAAAACTAATTAAGAAGAATAAACTGTTCCGTTTATCACGAGGACTGTATGGTAATTTTACAAAAAAGGAATTTACAGTAACTCTATCCGATGAGATGAAGCTGATTTACCGCGATATAGCCTCGGAGTTTCCTCTCATTGATATTGTCGTATATTCAGGCAAGGATGTAGCTTTCATGCAACATCACATTTCGGTCAACAACGCATGTTATATTGACGTTACGAAGGAGGCTACCGAAGCGGTATTTCACTATCTGATTGATAAAAACGTTAAGGCTTATCATAAACCTGACCGCGATTTTATGTGCGACTATGTTGACTTGTCAGGAAAATGTGTTATCGTCAAACCTCTTGTAACAGAAAGTCCCCTGAGAGAAAATGAAGGTATAAGAACACCTACATTGGAGAAATTGCTTGTGGATATAAATGCCGATGCGGATTTCTACTACATACAGGGAATTGAGGCATCTTATATAATGGACTATGCACGTTCCTTTTATCAATTGAATACACCTAAAATGCTGCGCTATGCTTCACGCAGAGGTATAAAGGAGAAAATGCAGTCATATCTAAATAATGATAACTGAAAATGATTAAAGCAGAATGTTTCTCAAGAAAGTGGTGTGAGGACGTTGCGCAGTCGCTTAATTATAAGGATACTCAGCTAATAGAAAAAGTGATCCGAGCGCTCTCGTTGCTTGAAATGCTTGTTGAGTCAGGTTGTCCCTTCCACTTTAAGGGTGGAACTGCAACCATGCTTCTGCTTGGAGGTGTAACAAACCGACTGAGCATAGACATTGATATTATTTGTCCTCCAGGAACCAGTATTGATGCTTACCTGTCAAAGTATAAAGAATTCGGTTTTACGAAAATTTATCTTGTGGAACGCAAGTCACCCGGAAAGAATATTCCCAAGAGTCATTCCAAATTCTTTTATCAACTTTCCTATACTGACAAAGTAGAGAAAGAAGGTTACATACTGCTTGATGTGCTGTATGTGAATTGTCATTATCAAAATACTCTTGAAATACCTATAATCAGTCCCTTTATCGAAACAGAAGGGAAACCTCTTAAAGTAAAAGTGCCGTCGGTTGACGACATTCTTGGCGATAAATTGACGGCATTCGCTCCGAATACAACAGGAATTCCTTATTACAAAAAGGATAAGGTCTGCTCGGTTGAGATAATCAAGCAATTGTATGATGTGGCAAGATTGTTTGACAGGATTGAAAATCTCGAAATAACATTGAAATCGTTTCACGGCATTGTAAGGGTAGAAATGGCTTATAGAGATATTTCCGATATTGAAGTTGTGTTTGATGATATATTACAGACATCATTGCTAATTTCGACACGAGGTAAGGTCGGTAAAGGGAAGTTTGAAATTTTGCAGGATGGAATAAAAAAGATTCAATCATTTATTCATACATCGAAGTATCGTATTGAGAATGCGATTGTTGATTCTGCTAAAGCAGCATATATCTCTACATGTATTAAAGCGGGTATAACGGGGCAGGTAAAAAAGTCCGTTGAAATGTTAAAAATCAGGCGCAAAGTTTGCAGA
>CAZJKU010000019.1:30051-40349 GCA_964546905.1 uncultured Staphylococcus sp. | reverse complement strand
GAGGAATTGGAATAATTGGAGGAATTGGAATTTAGAGCGTGCGGAGCACGCCGAAACGGTGGACATGCCGAGAGCTTTGCCGCCCCTGCAAACGATTTTGTTCTTTAGTCCCTTTGCCGGTTCATTGCCTCGGCTGCCGCTGCACGCCACCCTGCGGCGGAGGGGTGGAATTTTTGGTTGGAGGGGAACTTTTAAGGGGTGGTGGATGTTATATGAAAAAATACTTATTTGAAAATGAATAAATTCTTCACATTAGTCTTATCATTTGCTTTTGCTGTGTCGGTCATGGCAAAGGGGCATAGCGTTGCTGCAAATAATCATGCCGGCAACGGACAAATTGAATCAGCCAAGACGGCCTTCGCTAAGGGTCAGGTTTCGGCTGACAGTCTCGTAAATCTCGCGTTGTATCACAAGGCGGTTAATCCTGAGTTTTCGGAGCCACTGCTGAAGGCGGCGGCTGATGCCGGAAACCTGAGGGCAATGACTGAACTCGGTGTGCTTTATGCGTTTTCGCCGAATTATTCCAGCAAGGTGGCCGACGGCGTTAAGCTGCTTGAAGCTGCTGCCCGCGGAGGGAGCAAGGAGGCAGCGGGTTACTTAGGTTACTATTATTTCAATAAGAAGGATTATGGCAAGGCCGCAAGTTATCTTGAAGCTGCGCGTCCCCTGACATTGGGCATCGAGTATGCTGCACTCGGAAGCATGTATCTTGAAGGAAAGGGCGTGAAGGAGAGCGGCAAGATGGCCCGCGATAATTTCAAGCAGTCATCATTGCTCGGCCTCCCACGCGGCATGGCGCTTTATGCCTCGCTGTTGGGCACCAAAAACGGTGGCAAGCAGGACTATAAGGACTCATTTTTCTGGTTTTATCTTGCCGGAGAGTTGGGCGACAATTATTCGCGCGTGATGCTTTACAGGCCGCGTGTACCTGAGGCCGTGCCCGACACCAAGGAGAGCCGCGACGCTCAGTCGGCCCTGGCGTGGATCGAAATGGTTCATACAGGGAAAAGCCTGTCGGCTGAGCCCGTGTATAAGGATGGATTCCTGAAGGGACTTAAGGACCGTGAAAAAATGGCTGAGCAGGGCGATGACTGGTCGCGTTTCTATCTCGGCGGAATGAATTACAACGGCGACTTCCTCAATCAGAATTATGCCCGCGCACTTTATTACTACGAGCCTATCGCCCGCAACGGCAAGTTGCCTAAGACAATGCTTGCGGTTGTTCACCAGCGCCTTGCCGATATGTACCGCTCGGGCAAAGGCACCGTTGCCGACAAGGCCAAAGCCGATCGTCACGCCAAACTGGCTGCTGCTTACGGCAGCGCCGAGGCTTACCGTCAGGTCGAGAACTCCGGTAAATAACCTGAGGTGACATATATCATCACCGGTATTCCGCGCGGCGATTTTGCCGTCCCGGAATACCGGATTTTTTTTTACCCGCACCAGGGGGATATTGTATTTTCGACACAATTTCGGCTGAGAAAAACATGTGTTAAATCGGCAGCATAATTAAGTTAAAAGTGTTAAATTTCAGAATCGGGCAAAAATTCTTTCGATATTTTAACATTATCTTAAAATAATATCTTACATTTGTGACTGAATAAAGGCTGTCGGAGGCAGTAAAAGCCCGTCAGGGAAAACACTGTTTCAGAGAGGCCGGAAATGTAGAGACTCATACAGGATATTGTAATAATGCGACTTTTCGGGCGATTCGGCACAGCCCCCTCTGAAAGCGGGAAGCCGGTTGCCGCCCGACTGAAACGGGCGATTGCCCCCGGCGGCAGTTACAACTCCTGTCATACTATTTCTGCACTCCGGCGTCGACGGTCGCTGCGGTGGCAACACCGATCAGTCAGCCCGACGGCCGGAGTTCATCTATGTGTTCATCAACCCAAATTCTTACCTATCAACCATCAAGGACATTAACCTTCTACTGCCTCAGACATCATCTTACCGAAAATCAACAACAACTAATCCAATAATTTCCAAAAATCTCAAAACTTTTCTTGCATGAAGAACATTTGTTTTCAAATGAGTCGGAAAGCGTGGCTGGCATTGGCAATGATGCTGTGTCTCGCGTTCCCTGCTTTAGCGCAGAAGATTACGGTATCCGGTACCGTAGTCGACCCTACCGGTGAGCCGCTCATCGGTGCAAGTGTGCTTGTCCAGGGCGAGACCATGGGTACCGCCACAGACTTCGACGGCAACTACACCATCTCGGCTCCCGCCAACGGCACGCTGACATTCTCCTATGTCGGTTACAACACAAAAGAAGTGGCCGTCAACGGCCAGACCCGCATCGACGTCACTATGGAAGAAAATTCCGTGATGCTCGGTGAGGTCGTAGCCATCGGTTACGGTGTCGTGAAGAAGTCCGACGCTACCGGTTCGGTTGCCGTGATCAAGCCCGACGATATCGAGGCCGGTCTTGCTACCTCGGCTCAGGACCTCCTCGTGGGTGCCAGCCCCGGTGTGGTAGTTACCACCAACGGTGGTGATCCTACGGGCAACGCTACCATCCGTATCCGCGGTGGTGCCTCACTCAATGCCTCCAATGACCCCCTTATCGTGATCGACGGTGTGCCTATGACCAACCAATCAAACGCCACCGGTAACGCCCTTACCATGGTCAACCCCGCCAACATCGAGTCAATGACCATCCTTAAGGACGCTTCCGCAACCGCAATCTACGGTAGCCGCGCATCCAACGGTGTCATCATCATCACAACCAAGAAAGGTACATCAGGCCGTCCTACCGTGAACTTCGCCGCCAACTTCCACGTCAACACCGCCCGCAAGACTCTCGACATGATGAATGCCGACCAGTTCCGCGATGTTGTCACCAACGTGCTCCATAACGACGTTGCAATCGGCCGTCTCGGCAATGCCAACACCAACTGGCAGAAGGAACTCCTCCGCACTTCTTTCTCTCATGACTATGACCTCTCGGTAAGCGGTACCGCCGGCGTGCTTCCCTACCGCGTAAGCGCATCGTTCACTGACAACCAGGGTATCATGAAGACCTCGGAGATGCAGCGTACCACCGTAGGTATCAACCTCTCGCCCAAGTTCTTCAACGGCAAGCTCTCAGTCAACGCCAACGTGATGGGTACTTACATCGATGCCCGCGATGCCGATACCGGTACTCTCGGTGCAGCAATCTCGATGGACCCCACCCAGGGCGTGTTCACTGATTATAACACTGTGGGCAACGTAGGCCGCTCGATGTTCAACGGTTACTTCAATACCTATTATGACGGCTCGGGTCTTCCCAATCAGAATGCATCCGAAAACCCCGTGCAGAAGCTGATGGATCAGAACCAGAAGCGCAAGGTATGGTCATCGGTAGGTAACCTCCAGATCGACTATGCACTCCACTTCCTCCCCGAACTCCACTTCAACCTCAACCTCGGTTATCAGGTATCGAAGAATGAGAAGAACACCGTGACCGAAGCCAACTCGATCATGGCTTGGCGTAACTCCGGCCTCTCAACCTATGGTGCTCAGGCCGCAGGTACAATGTACAAGTGGTGGGAACTCCAGCGCAACACAATGCTCGACTTCTACATCAACTACCGCAAGGAATTCAAGGCCATCAAGTCTAACCTCGACGTAATGGCCGGTTACTCCTGGCAGCGTTTCAGCTACCTTGGCCACGACAATACTTTCGTGAACACCCGCGGTATTGACCTCAACTTCGACCCCGCTACCCAGCAGTTTGGCCTCAACTGGAACGAGGCAAGCGCCGACCTCATCGGTACTCCCGTCAACGGTGTTGCCGATACCCGCTGGTCCAACCCCCTGCAGCTCATTTCGTTCTTCGGCCGCTTGAACTATACGTTTGACGACACATACCTCCTGACCTTCACCCTCCGCGACGATGCCACATCACGCTTCTCCAAGGACAACCGCTGGGGTCTCTTCCCCTCACTCGCCCTCGGATGGAAGATCATCAACATGCCCGTCATGGAACCCGTGCGCGGATGGTGGACAGACCTTAAGCTCCGTCTCGGCTGGGGTGTCACCGGTCAGCAGGATGTAGCCGGCTACTTCCCCTACATGCCTATCTACATCGAGGCTCAGGGAACCGGTAACATGTACCTCAATCCTTCGGGTGAAGGCTGGATCCAGCCCCTCTTCCCCAATGCCTATAACACCGGTATCAAGTGGGAGGAAACTACTACCTGGAACGTCGGTCTCGACGCTTCATGGCTCAACAACCGCATCACCGCCAGCTTCGACTGGTATCTGCGCAAGACCAAAGACCTCCTCTCGACTACCCGCGTATTCGGTTTCAACACCTCCGATATCCAGACTGCCAACATCGGTAACCTCGAAAACTCCGGTGTCGAAGTCAACATCACCGCCAAGCCCGTCGTGACCCGTAACTTCACCTGGACCACCGGCTTCAACTACGGTTACAACAAGAACAAGATCACCGCACTTGCCGAAGGCCGCGAAATGATGGAAACCGGCACCAAGCCTCCTACAGGCGTGGGTGGTTCGATCTGCTACCACATCGTAGGTGAGCCCGCCTATACCTTCCGCGTATATGAGCAGGTATATGACGCCAACGGCGATCCCCTGCCCGGCCAGTATGTTGACCAGAACGGTGACGGTGTGATCGACGCTGACAACGACCGTATCAACTTCCACTCACCCGAACCCGTTGCAACCTTCACCTGGAACAACACCTTCAACTGGAAGAACTGGGATCTCGGCTTCGTGCTCCGCGCTTCGCTCGGCAACTACGTCTACAACAACCCCGAGATGGAATATGCCCGTCTCTTCAACGTATCGAGCTACCAGAACAACAACCTCCTCAACGGTGTATATCTCTGGGGCGATGCAGCCAACACCGAGCAGCTCTCTTACAGCTCTCACTTCATCCAGAACGCAAGCTTCATCCGCTGCGACAACATCACTCTCGGTTACACCTTCCGCGACCTCTGCAAGGAGCGCCTGACCCTCCGTCTCTTCGGAGCCGTCCAGAACCCCTTCGTCATTACCAAGTATCGCGGTCTTGACCCCGAAGTTCCCACAGGTAACCACGGTATCGATAACAATGTCTATCCCCGACCCATCACCTGCACCTTCGGTATCGTAGCCACTTTCTAAGTTAGTACTCTTAAATCATAATGACTACAATGAAACTTTTCAAAAAAATATTCATTTCGCTCGGAGTGGCTGCAGCTTCATTAGGTCTCGGTTCCTGTCTTGACGACCTTGACCTGATGCCCACCAACCCCTCTGACTTCACCGCCGACAAATTTGCGGCCGCCCCCGCCCGCTATATGGACGAGGTGCTTGCCAACATGTACTCGGCATTTGCAACCCAGGGCTTCTCTAACGACGGTAAGGGCCCGGTGACTCAGCTCAACCCCGGTTTCGCCGTATTCAGCCGTGCTATTTTCAACCTTGAGGAAATCCCCACCGACGAGGCTTGCTGGCTCTCGGCCAATGACCTTGAGTTCGGTCAGGTTCAGTATGGCATACCCACAGCCGCGACAGAGGCTGTCAGCGGTTGCTATGCCCGTCTGACTGCGAACATCACCCTCTGCAACGACTTCATTCGCACAGTTAATGACGGCTACTTCTTCCTCAATACTCCCGAGCTCGAAGCCAAGGCCAAGGATTATGTGCGTCAGGCCAAGATACTCCGCTCAGCAGCTTATTTCTATCTGATCGACCTCTTCGGTAACGTTCCTTACGCTGATGAAGGTACTGATGTAGGTGCCGTTCCCGCCCAGCGCACCCGCGCCGAGGTTTACGACCTCGTGGTACGCACCCTTGAAGACCTCGTGGCTGAATATGCAGCCGAGCAATATCCCCGCGCAAAGTATGGTTTCGTGGGTGTCGACGCCGCTCAGGCTCTTCTCGTGAAGTTCTACCTCAATGCCGAGGTTTACACCGGAACTGCACAGTGGAGCAAGTGCCTCTCTACCGCTCAGGCTCTTATCAACCGTCACAAGGGTGCCGGCTTCAAGAACTCCGGTCTCTGCCATGACTACCACCAGAACTTCGCTCACAACAACAACCTCTATGCTATCGGAGGCGAAGGAGCCGTGAACGAGATACTTTGGACTATTCCTGCCGAAGATCCTCAGCTGCTGTCATACGGTGGCGCCACCATTCTTATCAACGCCTTCTTAGGCTCGCCTACGGTAGGCCTGAACGGTAATAAGGCAACTGAAGACCTCGGTCGTGTCAACTCCAACAATGGCTGGAAGTGTATGGTAGGCCGCGAGGAATTTGTCAGGATTTTTGACTGGGATGCAACCCTCTCTGTATCTCCCGACAAGCGCACCCGCTTCTGGTTCACAGCCAAGGATAACTACAACATCGAGAACACCACTCTCGCTACCCTTGATGCCTACGGTAACAACGGATATGTTCCTGTCAAGTTCAACAACTGGTACATCAACGACGACGGCTCACTTGATCCCACCGAGAAGGATGGCGGAAAGTCGCCCAATACACAGAATCAGTCAGGTACCGACTATTGCATGATCCGTCTTGCCGAAATCTACCTCTCGGCAGCCGAAGCTATCCTCCACGGTGCAGGTTCACCCGCCGACGCTCTCGAATACACCAACCTCATCCGCGAGCGTGCCGGTCTCACTCCTTGGCAGGCAACCGAGCTCAACCTCACCTCACTCCAGGAAGAGCGCCAGCGCGAGCTCTACACTGAAAACTGCCGCCGCACTGACCTTATCCGCTACGGCAAGTACACCTCCGGCTACAACTGGTCGTGGAAAAACCGCGTGCGCTACGGTGCTGACCTCCCTGAATACTACGCACTCTATCCTCTGCCTGATTTCGTAGTGAACGGTGCCGGCTACAAGCAGAATCCCGGCTATTGATTCTAAAGTCTAATTCCATTAACTGACGAATTTTGAAAATGAAAAAATTTGCATATATACTTGCCGGCGTGGCCGCAGTGTTCGGATTATCGAGCTGCGAAGACGATAAGGAACCCGTCTACACCCCGCCCACGGCCGATTCCAAGTTCGTGCTCAACGAACCTGCACTCGGCAACGAGCAGTTCACGCTCACTCCCGAGACCGTGCTCGAATTTACCTGCTCTCAGCCCGACTATGGCTTCTCGGCCATCACTCATTATGGCGTGGAGGTATCGCTCACCGAGGATTTCGCCGATTACCGCGAGGTTCAGAGTGAAGGTACCGGCACTACCGCCCGCATCTTCGTCAAGGGCAGCAACATCGCCGTGGCTCTCTGCGAGCTCCACGGATGGGCTTCCAAGGATGAATATGTGGATCAGGGCAACGAGAAGATCTATTTCCGCGTTACTGCCGAACTGTCAGGTATCGAAGGCAGCCGCTTGGTTTCAAATGTAGTATCGTATAACAAGGTCCAGAGCTACTATGCCGTTCTCGAACCGGGTCGCCTCTATGTAGTGGGTGCGTTCAGCAACGGTCTTAGCTGGGATATGGGTGCTTCCGTTCAGCAGTATATCGATGCCCGCCAGGTGCTCAACGAAACCGGAGCCGGAACAGGCGTGTACACCGGTATCGTTCCCTTCCCCGCAGGTGAGACCTACTTCCGCCTCTACACTGACCTCGGTGACTGGGGTAAGGACGGCGAGCGTCCCTCTATCGGTGCCAACGCTGTCGATGGTGACAACACTGCCGTAGTGATCGGTGACGAGCCCCTCATGGTTCCCGCCGTTGACGGTAAGGGCGCATGGTATACCCAGGGCGACTTCGCCGGTGGCGACGTGACCATGATCTTCGACATGAACGCAATGCAGCTCACCCTTATCGCCGGTGCTCAGTCAGTCACCATCTCGCAGTACGTCTACATGGTAGGTAACAATGCCGGATGGGCTACTCCCGACGAATCGAGCGCTGACATCTATAATGCATGGCGTCTTGAGGACTCGTCTGACTCAGGCGTATACTCCGCTACTTTCGATCTTACCGATCTCCCCGCCGACGACCTCTACTGCCGCTTCTACAAGGAACTTGCAGGTTGGGGTCCCGCTCAGTGGGCAGGCAATGAGAACGACGGTGACAACTATGAGGTGACTCCCGGTGAAGAGACCCGCACCGTTGCCGGTGAAGGTTGCTTCATGCTCCCGGGCGTCAAGGGCAAGGTAGTATCGATCGTCCTCGACACCAATACCAATACGGTTACATTCAATGTAGTTGAATAATCCAAATCTGAAATCACAATTATGAAAAAATTATTTATAATAGCAGCCGCAGCGATGGGTTTCGGACTGGTGTCGTGTGACAAGGTCGATCTTCCCAATCCCCCGGCTCAGTCCAATCCCCAGGATGCCATCTTCGCCAGCGATGATGTGGAACTGGGTGCTGTAAACCAGCAGACCCCCGTGGTGTATGATCTCACCGATTATCAGAACAACCACGAGCTCGTTCCCCTCGCTGAAATCCTGAAGGAGGAGAATATCCCCTCGATGTGTGAACTCAAGTTTTCCGGCCGTGTATCGGCCGGAAACACCTTCACCGGTGCAGAGTTCCCCTGCGAGGTAGTGGAAGGCATGGTTCTTGTTGATCCCGACGTGTTCAACGGCGCAGTGCGCACCGTAACCAAGAACCCCGTGAAGCAGGACCTCAACGTTCAGCTCTATCCCTACATCCAGTCGACTGTCAACGAAGGCTACGTAGCTCAGATCGATGCCGCCTACGGTCCTTTCCCCATCTCGGTAGTACCCTTCGCTCCCGAGAGCGTGATTGAGGAAGCATATTACCTGCTCACCTCTACCGACGGCTCAACCTGGAGCGCCGGCATCAAGGCTAACCATTCGTCAAACAACGTTTATGATGATCCTACCTTCGTATTCGTTTACGACGGTCCTGCCGTTGACGACATGACTCCCCTCTACTGGAAGGTCGTGCCTGAAAGCGTTTACTCTCAGGATCCCGCCGGCACTCCCTGGTATGCTCCCGTGTTTGACGACGCTTACAAGGCTGAAGGCAAACTTGAGGTTTCGGCCGACTACGGTATGAACATCAGTGTATCGGGCAGCCAGGTAATGACTGTCAACATGGAGACCCTTTCGTACAGCTACACCCAAGGCTTCACTCAGCTCTACACTCCCGGTAACTCCAACGGCTGGAACGCTCCCGCAAGCCAGATCCTGACCACTACCGACTACACCAACTATGCCGGCTATGTATATCTCAACGGTGACTTCAAGTTCAACCCCGATACAAGCTGGGCAGGCCGTGACTTCGGTTGCAACGATGCTTTCGTTTATGAAGGATCTCCCCTCACCGGTACCGGTGTGGCCGACGGCGGCACGAACATCAACGTGCCCGTGACCGGAGCATACTACGTGACCCTCAACTATCCGACCCGTGAGACCAAGCTCGTCCTCATCGACACCTACGGCCTCATCGGCGACGCTACCGAAGGCGGCTGGAATGACAGCACTCCGCTCACCCCGAGCGCTGACTTCCTCACCTGGACCGGCGACGTCACCCTCAAGGGCACCGGTGAACTGAAGTTCCGCGCCAATAACGGCTGGGACATCAACCTCGGCGGCGACCTCTTCAACCTCACCGCCGGTGGCGACAACATCCCCACTCCCGGTGAAGGTACCTACACCGTGACACTCGATCTCTCTCAGGTTCCCTACTCGGCTACCTTAGTGAAGAAGTAATCATTAAAATCCCTTGATACCGTCCCGCCCGATTCCGATTCCGGAGTCGGGCGGGATTGTTATGTCAGCGATAGGGGTGTATCAGACGTGCGCTGCACGCCACGAGAGTAGGGGGCGGGTGTCCTGTCACCACTCGCCTCCGCAAGCTCCGGCGAATGGTGTTACGATGGCTCGGCGTGCGCTGCACGCCACGTACCTGCCGGTCAATGCGAAGCCTGCTGACACGTCGCGCCATGATCATACGATTATCCCGGGTGGCGACTGATAGGCATCTCAGCGATAGGAGTGTATCAGACGTGCGGAGCACGTCGAATCATCGTAACCCTACACGCCGTAGCTGGCGGAGGCGTGTAGGGCCCACGACCACTCCACCTTCAAAAAGGCGTGCAGGAGCACGCCGAAACGGCAGTCATGCCGCAGAGTAGCCCCCGCCCCATGATTCTCGATTAAGCCCGGGACGGGCATAATCTCTCTAACCGGGTGTGCTTGCCACCCACGGACGCAGCCCCGCAAACAGGCACCCCGTATGCGGTGCGATATAGCCACCGCTTCGGCGTGCTCCTGCACGCCATTTGAGAGGGGGGCCACGTTAAGCACCACTCGCCTCCGCAAGCTCCGGCGAATGGTGTTACGATGATTCGGCGTGCTC
>CAZJKU010000019.1:0-29951 GCA_964546905.1 uncultured Staphylococcus sp. | reverse complement strand
CCGCAAGCTCCGGCGAATGGTGTTACGATGATTCGGCGTGCTCTTGCACGCCACGAGAGGAGGGGCGGGTGTCCTGTCACCACTCGCCTCCGCAAGCTCCGGCGAATGGTGTTACGATGATTCGGCGTGCTCTTGCACGCCACGTACCTGCCGGTCAATGCGAAGCCTGCTGACATTGCACCGCTGACATTGCACCTCCTGCCCGGTAGAAAAATCCGGTGAAGAATTGGTATTTTTAATTGCGGAATTATTATATTTGCGATTCAATTTAAAACATTTCATTATGAAAAGATGTCCTAATTGCAATAAATTCGTCCTTGACGATGAGCCTACATGCCACTACTGTGGCTACGTGTTTAATTCCACCACTCCTCCCAACTATAATCAGGGCAACGGCTCGTATAGCTACACCACCGAATACTACCGTCGTAACAATCCATTTGACAGCGATCCCGCCTCGGGCAAGAGCCGCGGAGTGGCTGCCCTGCTGGCGATATTCCTCGGTTATCTGGGTGTGCAGTACTTCTACCTCGGCAAGGTGGGCGGCGGACTGCTCTGCATCCTGCTGTCGGTGGTGACCTGCGGCCTGTGGGAAGTCGTTACGCTCATCCAGGGCATCATGATGCTGTGTATGGACAACGCCTCGTTTGTCCAGAAGTATGTCAACAATTCGGCCACTATGCCGCTGTTCTGACCTGCTGAAGGCATAAAAACGTTAAAACGCCGCGTGTCGGTGAACAATTTCGGCGCGAGACGGGTTATGATGTTGTTACAAATGATTATCAACCCCCAAATTATTCATTATACATTATGTCACTCTTAAAAGAATTCAAGGATTTTGCCATGCGTGGCAACGTAGTCGATATGGCTGTCGGTGTAGTAATCGGTGCAGCATTCGGTAAGATAGTATCGTCGCTCGTCGATGACCTGATCATGCCACTTGTGGGCGTGGCCACCGGCGGAATCAATTTCACTGACTACAAGTGGGTGATTCAGAAAGCGGTGATGGACGGCACCGAGATCATCAAGCCTGAGGTGACTCTCAACTGGGGTACATGGATCCAGACCATCGTCAACTTCCTTATCGTGGCATTCTGTATATTCCTCGCCATCAAGGTTATGAACCGTTTCCGCAAGGAAGAGGCCGCCGAGGCTGTGGAGGAAACTCCCGCAGAACCCGCCAAGGAGGAAGTGCTCCTGACCGAAATCCGCGACCTCCTCAAGAAGCAGGTCGATGCCGAAGGCACTGCCAAGTGATGCAGACCGTACTGTTTCATTCCACCATATTCGGACCCATTCATTCCCGGCGACTCGGTGTGTCGCTGGGAATTAATCTTGGTCCCGATGACGGGAAGGTATGCTCGTTTGACTGCCTCTACTGCGAGGCCGGATTCAACGCTCAGGGGACAGGTACCACCGGGCTGCCGCCGCGCGAGGCCGTTGCCGCCCGTCTCGAAGAGAAACTCGCCGCGATGAAGAGCGCCGGCGAGCGGCTCGACGTGATCACATTCTCGGGCAACGGCGAGCCGACGCTGCACCCTGATTTCGAGGGTGTCATCGACGACACGATAGCCCTGCGCGACAGGTATTTTCCTGACGTGAAGATAAGCGTGCTCACCAATTCCACCCGCCTCGACCGCACTCAGGTGGCGCGGGCCCTGCGCCGCGTGGACAACAATATAGTGAAGCTCGACTCGGCCCTGACTCCGACCATGAGGCTCATAGACCGTCCGGCATCGCCATCGTTCACCTCGCGCGCGGCCATCGACGCCATCAAGCCGTTTGGCCGCGACTGCATCGTGCAGACCATGATGCTGCGCGGAGAGTGGGAGGGAACGGCGGTGGACAACACCACCGAGGCCGAAGTCGCGGCACTGATCGACGCTTACCGTGAGATCGGGCCCCGGCAGGTGATGATCTATTCGATCGACCGCACCACCCCTGCCCGAAACCTCGTGAAAGTGCCCCGCGAGGAGCTTGAGACCATAGCCCGCCGCATCACCGCCGAGACCGGTATAGAGGTCACTGTGGCATGACGCGAGGCCGCTCCATCCTGCCCCGGCCGCTGACTGCCGGCAGCCGCATAGCCATCGTCTCGCCCTCGGGCACGGTGGCCCGCGACGCTGTGGAAGGCGCCGCCGAGGTGCTGTCGTCGTGGGGCTACGTCCCTGAAATCCTGCCTAATGTATTTGCCCGATACGGCTCGCTTGCCGGGACCGACGCTCAGCGCCTTGCCGACATGACCCTTGCCCTGACTTCGCCGCGATATGATGCCGTGATGTGCTCGCGCGGAGGTTACGGAGCGGTGAGACTCATAAGTGAACTTAACCGGCTTTCGCTGCGCCTGTCGCCCCGCTGGATCATGGGTTACAGCGACATAACGGCCCTGCACTGTCTCGCCGGAGCCCACGGTATAGCATCCATTCACTCGCCCAATTGCCGCCATCTCGCCTCAACCGGGGGCGAGGATGACTGCTCGCGGCGCCTGCGAGCCATCCTTGCCGGCGAGCCGCTCCCTCCGGTAGTCGCGCCCACCCATCCCCTTGCCGTGCATGGAGAAGTAACCGGGACACTGCGCGGCGGCAACTTCGCCGTGCTCTCCGGACTCATTTCCACCCCCTTTGATCCTATCGCCGGCACCGACGACACGATATTGCTTCTCGAAGACATATCGGAACCCGTCTACAAGGTTGAGCGGATGCTCTGCACGCTACTGCTCAACGGCTCGCTGTCGCGGCTCAGGGGCCTGATATTCGGGCAGTTCACCAACTACCGGTCCACCATGCTCTTCCACGAGATGGAGCAGATGATCGCCCCTCTTGTCAGGGACCTCGGCATACCCGTGGCCATGAATTTCCCCGTGGGCCACGTGGAGCGAAACTACCCGATGATCCTCTCTCACCCGGCCACCCTCACCGTGGGTCCCGACGCGACCGTCGTGATGCAGCAGATTGACCGATGATAGTTAATTTTTATTAATGTGTTGCCGGAAAGTGGAAGCGTTTATAACTTTGCATCAGTTCTAATTCTAAATTATCCCTCATAACTTAAAGACATGGAAAAGAAATTTCTCTGCGTGAAATGTGGTTACATCCACGAAGGTGCCGAAGCACCCGACGTTTGCCCCGTATGTGGCGCTCCCAAAAGTGCTTTTCAGGAAATAACCGATAAGGAAGATGCCGCTCTTCAGTTTGTTACCGAGCATATCATAGGCGTTGCCGCCGATACCGATGATGAAATGAAGGCCGACCTCCGCGCCCACTACAACGGCGAGTGCTCCGAAGTGGGTCAGTATCTGGCCATGGCCCGTCAGGCCGACCGCGAAGGCTATCCCGAGATCGCCGAGGCATTCCGCCGCTACGCTTTCGAGGAGGCCGAACATGCCGCCAAGTTTGCCGAACTGCTCGGCGAAAACGTGTGGTCGACCCGCGAGAATCTTGAGAAGCGCATGGCTGCCGAGGCCGGTGCCAACGCCGACAAGATGCGTATCGCCAAGCGCGCCAAGGAACTCAATCAGGATGCTATTCACGACACCGTCCATGAAATGGCTAAGGACGAAGCCCGCCACGGAAAGGGCTTCGAGGGCCTCTACAACCGTTACTTCAAGAAGTAACCGGGTCGTAAACCTGACATAAGGAGAGGGCTTTCCCGCACGTGGGGAAGCCCTCTCTGCTGTCATTTTGATTCCGGCAGGGATGGAGACAGGGCAGGGGTGATGTGCGACGGAAGAATTTTGCAGCGGTTTTTTGTCTTTTTCAGAGTTTTTTGCTTAAATTTACACCCGAAAATCTAAATCTCTTTACCGGTAGCATGAAAAGATACTTATTCACGGTCCTCATCTGTCTGGGCATCGCCTTGGGAGCGTGCGCTCAGGAGGCTAAGAAACAACAGTTTATGGTGTATGGCGTAGCGTTCTACAACCTTGAAAACCTCTTTGACACCATCAACAACAACGGCAAATACGACCTTGAATTTTCCCCTCAGGGCCAGCGTCAGTGGGACAGCCGCAAGTACTGGAGCAAAATCAACAAGCTGGCCTACTGCATCAGCCAGATGACTACGAACCTGACTCCCAACGGTCCGGCCATCATAGGCGTATCGGAAATCGAGAACAAGAGCGTGCTTGACGACCTGGTGCGTGACCCGCAGATTAAGAAATGGATGCTTCAGGTGGTGCATCACGACTCGCCCGACCGCCGCGGTGTGGACGTTGGCCTGCTATACAATCCCCGCATGTTCAAGGTCCTCGACGTGACCAACCACACTCTGGCCATACCGTCGAACCCCCATTTCCGCACCCGCGACCAGATGTGTGTCACCGGTATACTCGGCGGCGACACGGTGTCGGTCATCGTCAACCACTGGCCTTCGCGCCTGGGCGGCCAGGAGCAATCGAGCTACCTGCGCGAGGCTGCAGCCGACCTGTCGCGCCACATCGCCGACTCCCTTTGGGCCATACGCCCCAATCAGGGCGTCATAGTGATGGGCGACCTTAACGATGACCCCATGGACCGCTCCGTGGCCAAGAACCTCGGCGCAGGCCGCGACGAGAAGAAGGTCGAGCCCCACAGCTTCTACAATCCCTGGTGGAACCTCCTTGACAAAGGCATAGGTACCCTGGCCTACAAGGGAGGCTGGAACCTGTTTGACCAGATCGTGGTGTCGGGCACTCTGCTCAAGCACAATCAGCCCAAGGAGAGACTCAGCTACCACCGCTGCAAGGTGAACAATTTTGAGTTCCTGCGCGATCAGAACGGTCAGCGTCAGGGCTACCCGCTGCGCACGTTTGCTGCCGGTGTGTGGCTCGACGGATATTCTGACCACTTCCCCACCGAGATATTCCTTGTCAAGCCCCACAACTGATTCCCAACCGGTCCATTTTCCCCTCCTGAATCATGAGTGATAGCAAAACCTCCGACGAATACGGCAACAACTTCGTCATCACGATAGGCCGGCAGTTTGGCAGCGGCGGCCGCGAACTTGGCAAACTCCTGGCCAAGCGCTTAGGCATAGCCTATTACGACAAGGAACTCCTTGCCGAGGCAGCCAAGCGCGCCGGCGTGCATGAAAAATTCTTTGAGGAAAAGGATGAGCGGTTCCCGTCGTTTCTCAACGGCATCTTCTCGTTCTCGATGGGCTGCACCCCGATGTGCTACTACACAGGCTCCTCATCGATAAGCGACGACGGCCTCTACAAGTCGCTGAGCGACTTCCTGCTCGAAACGGCGCGTGAGAAATCGTTTGTGGTCGTGGGCCGCAGCGCCGACTATATCCTGCGCGACCATCCCCGATGCGTCAACATCTTCGTCCACGCCCCGGTAGAGGACTGCGTGGCACGCATCACTGCCCGCAACGACGCCATCGACCATGATAAGGCCGTGGCACTGGCCGAGAAAACCAACCGCTGGCGCTCAGAATACTACAATTTCTATACTGACAAGACCTGGGGCGATGCCGCTTCCTATCACCTGACCGTCAACTCCTCGCTCATGCCCATGGAAAAGATCGCCGACGTGATCGAGGCCTACCTGCGAGGCCGCGGAATCGTCAGTTAAGCCCGCGGTCAGGGTCACAATCACATTGTAAATCATAACTTTGACTTAATACCTATTAATATGCGACTAAAACTGTTTCTGCTTATGTTGCTCTCGGCGGTGTTACCGTCGCTTGCTCAAAAGACAGGCGTGGCAGGCACTGTAGTTGACTCCAACACCGGATCGCCGGTTGCCGGAGCCAGTGTCATGCTCGAAAATCAAAGTATCGTTGTCACCACCGGTGCCGCCGGTGATTTCTCCATCACCTCGGCCGCTCCCGGCTCCGACGTGCTCGTGATCGCCGCCTACGGCTACAACGACAAGTCAGTGCCCGTGGAGATAGCCCGCGGCCTTGTCAGCGACCTCGGTCAGATTCCCGTCCAGAACTCCGACCTGCTCTCTACATTCTACGAGGACCAGAACGACATGTATTTCGACCAGGAACTTCTCGATGATGACGACAGCGGCTCCCAGTCGATCGCAGCCCTGACCGGCGCCAGCGACAATATCTACTACAACGCAGCGCAGTATGACTTCTCGACGATGCGTTTCCGCATCCGCGGCTACGACTCGCAGTATCAGTCGGTATCAGTCAACGGTGTGAACCTCAATGACCTTGCCCGCGGTCGGTTCAACTACTCGTCGATCGGCGGCATGAACCGCGCGTTCCGCAACAAGAATAACTCCATCGGCATGGATCCCACCTTCTGGACATTCGGTGACATAGGCGGCTCGACTGATATGCGTACACTCGCGTCGGAGTATGCCCCCGGTTTCTACGGCTCGGCAGCCTACACCAACAGCTCCTACATGTTCCGCGCCATGGCCCAGTACTCCACCGGTCTGACCAAGAGCGGATGGGCCCTGACCCTCTCGGCCATAGGCCGCTATGCCGACGAAGGTATCATCCCCGGCACATTCTACAATTCGGGAGGCCTTTTCATCTCCGTTCAGAAGATGCTCGGCAAGGGCCACTCGCTCAACCTGACCGCCTGGGGAGCTCCCACTCAGCGCGCCACTAACTCGGCTACCTACGAGGAAGCCTATGACCTGGCAGGCAGCAACCTCTACAACCCCAACTGGGGCTGGCAGGACGGCAAGAAGCGCTCGGCCAAGATCGTGGAGACTTTCGATCCCACCGCGATCCTCAACTGGATATGGAAAAAGAATTCCAACACCTCGCTCAACACTGCCGCCGCAGTGCGCTGGGTCAACTACTCCACCTCGGCCCTGAACTGTTATAACGCCGCCGATCCCCGTCCCGACTATTACCGTTACCTTCCTTCCTACTACAAGGATGATGAGGAGGCCTATCAGCTCTACACTGACCTGTGGAAAAACGAGTCGTTCCGTCAGCTCGACTGGGGCAAGTTCTACCACACCAATGCCCTCAACGCTGAGTTTGGCCGCGGCAACAACCCCGACAACCTCTCGTCGAGCTACATCCTCGAAAACCGTCACAGCAATCAGTTCAACTTCATCCTCTCGTCGACCCTCAACACCCGCCTCAATGAGTACATGACCCTTCAGGGTGGCGTGTCGCTTAACTATACCCGCGCCCACTACTACAAGACCGTGCGCGACCTCCTGGGCGGTGCCTACTGGATGGACCTCGACCAGTATAGCGAGCGCGATTTCCCCGATCAGCCCGACATGCTCCAGAACGACCTCAACAACCCCAACCGAAAGGTGGGCAAGGGCGATACATTCGGCTACGACTACTACATCAACGCCATTCAGGCTACCGCATGGCTGCAGAACCAGATCACGCTGCCCCACTGGGACATCAACTACGGCCTGAAGATGAGCTACACCCAGTTCCAGCGCGACGGTAAGATGCGCAATGGCCGCGCCCCCGAGAATTCCTACGGCAAGGGCGACGTCCACCGCTTCGACAATGCCGGCATCAAGGTCGGCGCCACCTATAAGCTCGACGGCCGCAACTACTTCCAGGCCCATGCCGAGTACGAGACCCGCGCCCCGCTCTTCGAGTATGCCTATATCTCGCCCCGTATCAAGGACACCGCTATCGACGGCCTGGCCAACGAGCGCATCCTCTCGGGCGACTTCTCCTATATCTGGAACTACCGCCGCTTCCGTGGTTCAATCACCGGATTCTGGACCGAAATGTATGACATGACCGAGCGCACCTCGTTCTACGACGACCAGTACTCCACGTTCATGAACTACGTGCTCAAGGGCGTTCACCGCAGCTATAAGGGTGTCGAAGTGGGCATGGCCTTCAAGATCACTCCCTCGGTGACCCTCTCTGCAGCCGGAACATTTGCCCGCTACCAGTACAAGAACCGTCCCACCGGTGTCCGCTCCTACGAGAACGGCATGATGCCCGATACCGCTCAGGTGGTGTACCTTAAGAATTTCTATGTGGGCGGCACTCCACAGACAGCTGTCAACGTAGGTATCGACTGGGCCGCACCCAAGTCATGGTTCTTCAACATCAACTGCTCGTGGATGGACGATGCTTATGTGAATCTCTCGCCTATCCGTCACGAAGCTCTCCCCAATCTCTGGCAGAAGTATCCCGAACCCGAGGTGCTCGAAGCCAAGATGGCCGAGCTCGCATCGCAGGACAAGCTCAACGACGCCTTCGTGCTCAACGCATCGATCGGTAAGGTGATCTACATCAACCGCACGGTGTCGCTCAACCTTAACCTCAACGTCGACAATATCCTCAACAACCGCAAGATTCAGACCTACGGTTACCAGCAGGGCCGTTTCGACTATACCAACTACGACGCCAACAAGTACCCCAACCGTTACTTCTACGCTCAGGGTATCAAGGTTTACTTCAACGTGGGCGTCCGCTTCTGATCATCCATGACAAAATATTAATTTCCGAATCATGAAAATTAGAAATTTCTTCATATCTCTCGCGGTAGCAGCTGTATCGGCAGCCGCCGTGAGCTGCTCCGACGATTTTGACCGTCCGCCGGTGATAGTCCCCGAAGCCACCATTCAGGCCAACACCACCATCCTTGACCTGAAGGAAAAGTACTGGCAGGGTACCGGTTCCTATATGACCGAGATAGGCCTGACCGACGGCGGCGAGCATATCATCATAGGTGGCCGGGTAGTGTCGAGCGACGAATGTGGCAACGTATACCAGCGCATCATCATCGAGGACGAGACTGCCGCAATCCCCGTGCGTGTCTACGCCACGAAACTTTATGAAAGCTACCACTACGGACAGGAAGTGCGCATCGACGTGACAGGTCTTCTCATGGGTACCTACAACGGATGGCTCATGATAGGCGTGGACTACAACGGCGGCATAGGCGGTATGGACAAGGACGTGATGACCTCACGCACCGAAATCAACGGTCTCCCCGATGCCCGCGAGATCGCTGACTATACCGTGACCATCCCCGAGATGAACGGCCTGAACACTTCTGACGTCACCCAGTTCATGACCTGGCAATCGCGCTTCATCACGCTCGAAAACGTGGAATTTGTCGACGCAGGCAAGCAGCCTTTCGGCGACAGCAGCGATAACTCCTACGTGACCCGCTACATCAAGGATGCCGACGGCAACCGCATGGTGGTCAACACAAGCAACAAGTGTACATTCAAGGGCACCACGATGCCCACCGGTACCGGAACCGTCCGCGCAATCCTCAGCTACTACCGCTCTGACTGGCAGCTCGTGATCAGCGACCCCGCCACTGACTGCATAGGCTTCGATCCCATGGGTGAGCCCTCAGTACCCTGTACTCCCGGCGATCCCGGCGACGCGACAGCCCAGCTCAGTGCCGACTTCGAGTCAGGTGCACTCCCCACCGGCTGGACCGAGACCGTCACTTCGGGTAACCGCAACAGGCTGGTGAAGGAATTCAACAGCAACTACTACGTGCAGTGCTCGGCCTACAAAGGCACCGCCGGAGCCGACGGCTTCCGCTCCTGGCTCATAACCGCTCCCGTGGACTTCGACAAGATGACCGAGAAGACCATGAGCTTCGAGACCGAAATCCAGTACACCGGTGACTCTGACCTCCAGCTCTATGTGATGAACTCCGCCGATCCCAAGAGCGCCGAGATGGTGGAACTTACCTATATCAAGCAGACTCCCAACGCCAACGGCTCCTCGACCGGCTACCTCTTCTCGGGTGAGATCGACCTGTCGCAATTCACCGGAGTGAAATATATCGCATGGCTCTACACCGCCTCCAACGCCGACGAGTCACGCACCTATCGCGTCGACAATGTCAAGATAGGATATAAGGCTGATCAGGAACCTGCCAAACCGGTTGGCGGCACTCTCTACTCAGCCCTCGATGAGAACGCTGCAAGCATCGACTGGACATTCACCAACACCGATATATGGTCGTGGGCCGAATACAGCGGCAAGCACTATCTCAACGTCAGCGCCTTCAACAAGCCCCAGTTCTACGGCCAGACATCCTACGCCGAGTCGCCCGTGATCGACCTCACCTCAGCCACCCGGGCCATCCTTACGTTTGACCACACCGCCAAGTTCCAGACTACCCTCAAGCAGCTCTGCGGCGTAGTGGTGAGAACCGAAAGCGCCGCTGAATGGACCGAGCTCACTATCCCCGTGTGGCCCGCAGCCGGAAGCTGGACATTCGTATCGTCGGGCGACATCGATCTCTCGGCCTACGCCGGCAAGAAGATTCAGCTTGCATTTAAATATGGCTGCTCCGATGCCGGTGCTGACCAGTGGGAAATCAAGAATCTCAAAATAACCGAATAATCTCCCTGACAATATAAGTTATGAAAAATATCCTCAAATATACGGGCCTCCTCGCTCTGGGTTTTGTGTCGCTGACCGGTTGTCAGGACGACTTCGATGCCCCCGTCGTCACGGAACCCGTGGCCACCCTCAGGGCCAACACCACTATCGCCAAGGTCAAGGCTGACTACTGGAGCGATGACCGCAACTATATCTGGAACGATCCCGCAAGCGGTGATGTAGTTTCACCCATTCCCCTCAATGAAGATGGCGAGCACATCATAATCAAGGGCCGCGTGGTAAGCTCCGACGCTTCGGGCAACATCTACAAGAGCCTCGTGATCCAGGACGAGACTGCCGCCCTGGCCATGTCGATCAACGCCAACTCCATGTATACCACCTACCGCATCGGTCAGGAGATTCTCGTGGACCTCACCGACATGTGGATAGGAAAATACAACGGTCTCCAGCAGCTCGGTTTCCCCAACTACACCGAGCAGTATGGCTGGGAGGCAACCTTCATGCCCTTTGAATTCTTCAAGCAGCATATCCAGCTCAACGGTATGCCCGAGCCTGATGCCGTCAAGGTGATCCAGATTACCGGTGCCGACCTCCAGTCGGGCACCCCCGAGAACCTCCAGCGGCTCCAGAGCCAATATGTAAGGATCAACGACTGCGAATTTGAGGGCGGTGGCGAACTTACCTTTACCGAGGGCTCGAAGATCACCACCAACCGCAACCTCAAGCTCGCCGACGGTACCACACTGATCGTGCGCACCAGCGGCTACTCCAACTTCTGGGGCCGTACTCTCCCCGCCGGCCGCGGCGATGTGACCGGTATCCTTTCATATTACGGTACTGAATGGCAGCTCCTCCTGAACTCCTACAATGATTGCATGAACTTCGGCAATCCTACCAAGAACCCCGGCAGCGCCGAGGTGCCCTTCACGGTAGAGCAGGCTATCGAGGTGATCAATGCCGGAACGGCTGCCAACGACGTGTGGACCACCGGCTTCATCGTAGGTGCCGTGGCCCCCGGTGTATCGGCTGTAACTTCCAATGCCGACATCGAATTCCTCTCTGCCGTGTCGATGGACAATACCCTCGTGATCGCCGCTGCCCCCGACGTGAAGGACTATACCAAGTGCCTCGTCGTCACTCTGCCTCAGGGCTCGGCGCTCCGCACCTACGGTAACCTCCTCGACCACCCCGAAAACTACGGCAAGGCCATCACCCTTCAGGGTAATCTCGGCAAGGTGCTCTCCACCACCGGCGTGACCACCACCGGCGTGGCCGGAACATTCACTATCGAAGGCGTGGACATGGGAGGTGACACCCCCGGCGTCACCGGCACCATCTTCTCCGAAACCTTCGCTACCGGTCAGGGCCAGTTTAAGGTCGAGACCGTGACCAATCCCGGATTTGAGGTGTGGAAACACGACTCGCAGTATAAGTACATGATCGCCACAGCCTACGTCAGCGCATCTAAGGAAAACAAAGCTGCCGACGCCTGGCTTATCTCACCGGTGATCTCACTTAAGGGTGCTCCTGCGGCCTACCTGTCGTTTGAGCAGGCATTGAACTTCTTCTCATCGATCGACAAGGCAAAGACCGAGGCTACCGTAGCCGTGCGCGAGGTCGGAACCACCGTCTGGACCGTATTGACCATCCCCAACTATCCCTCATCGATGAGCTGGACCATCGAGGCCACCGGCGACATAGATATGTCGGCATTCGTGGGCAAGGATGTAGAGATCGGATTCCACTACACCTCCACAGCCACCAAGGCCGGAACCTGGGAGCTTAAGAATGTCGTGGTGAAGACCGACGGGACACCTTCCGTGACACCTCCTTCCAGTGGCGATGACCCCGTCACTCCTCCTTCGTCCGATACCGCACTTGACGTAACCTCGGCCGACCTCAATACCCTCAACGGCGGCAAGGCTGCCCAAAGCCCTTACGGAACCTACACCACCGCTCAGGGTTGGGAAGCGACCTACTCGCTCCCCCTCTCGGGAGGTGCATCCAACAATAACCCCACGTTCTCGTTCATTTCCACCGATCCCACCGTCATGGCCGCCTGTCTCAACGGCAAGGCCGGAGCTTGTGGCGTGCTGACCTCCCCCCTGATCGCCAACAGCTGCGGCACACTGACCTTCAACTATGGTCTGCCTTACGGCGATAACAAGATAGGTCTGCTTGTGGAAATCCTCAATGAAGCCGGAGAAGTAGTCAAATCCTTTAACGTAGAGAACAACTCGGCGCAGAAGCAAGTTGTCTATACCTTCGACGAAGACGTTGACGTGGCCGGAATATTCCGCATCCGCATTACCAACCTCGGCCCGTCCAAAGCCGATGCCAACAAGGACCGCGTAGCCATCTGGGACATCTCCTGGACACGCTGACGCGCCACTCTAACCATTACTTCAGGCGGGACGCAATCATGCGCTCCGCCTGAACTTTATCCCGTCCGGTGCCGTTATAAAATTACAACCCGATACCCCGCGTTTCTAACTAACATCATCACTTCATCATGTCAACCTCGGCTCTCACTCCCATATCCCATCCCGACAAGACGGCACGCTACGTGCTCAATTTCATGCACCTCACCGTGCTGGTGCTGTCGGTAGCGCTGATAGTGTATATCTCCATCGACACGTTCAACGACGTGCAGTTTCTCGAAAACAAGAGCTACATGACCTTCCAGCTCTGGGTGTGCATCATCTTCATCATCGACTTCTTTGTCGAGATGATCTATGCCCCCGACAAGTGGCGATACTTCCGCAACCGCCTCGCCTTCCTTATCCTCTCTATCCCCTACCTGAACCTGCTGCCGGTGATGACGATGTTTCACATCACCCCCGACATCCTGTTCTTCCTCCGCTTCATCCCGCTGTGCCGCGGAGCGCTCGCCCTATCGATAGTGATGGGCTACGTGTCGAGCAACGCCGTGTCGTCGCTCTTCGCCTCCTATATAGTGATAATGCTCATGGTCACTTATTTCGGATCGCTGATTTTTTACCAGCGCGAACACGGCGTCAACCCGCAGGTCACCACCTACTGGACCGCGTTGTGGTGGGCGTTCATGAACATGAATACCGCCGGCTGTTATATCAATCCCGTGACGGTAGCAGGTAAGATCGTGGCGGTGTGCCTCCCGATTATGGGTATGATTATATTTCCCCTCTTCACGGTCTACCTCACAAGTTACGTCCAGCGCCACGCCCATCTGATCAAGAAATCCGGTGAATCTGATAAATCAGGTTCATCCTCCTCCACGACCGATGGTTCCGAGGACTCCGGATCCACTGACTGACCGGCGACCGATGAGGTTGCCCTGTGGGGCGGGGCTCATATTCACGCCGCTCCGCCTCCCTGAATCGTGCTCTTAACTTAGTTTTACATATTAAAGTTTGATGTTTTGGCTGTGAATGATTACCTTTGCAGTTGTGGGAATAGTGTCAGACCGGCACTTACCGCATTTGACAAAGGAATATATTAGTTAAGACTATCATTATACAGCTATGAATATCCTCGACTTGAGCGAACAGGAAATTGTGCGTCGCGGCAGCCTCGACGAGATGCGCCGGCGCGGTATCGATCCATATCCCGCCGCGGAATATGAAGTGACCGGTTACAGCGACGAAATTGTTGAGAACTTTGTCGATGGTGCGCCCGAGCGCGAAGTGTCGGTTGCGGGCCGCATCATGAGCCGCCGCATCATGGGCAAGGCTTCATTTATGGAACTTCAGGATTCACATGGCCGGGTTCAGGTCTATGTCAGCCGTGACGAGCTTTGCCCCGGTGATGACAAGGACCTTTACAACGTGGTGTTCAAGAAACTTCTTGACATAGGCGACTTCGTGGGTGTCAAGGGCACCGTGTTCCGCACCCAGACGGGTGAAGTGACCATCCATGCCCGCTCGCTGACCGTGCTCGCCAAGTCGCTCCGCCCCCTTCCCATCGTCAAGGTGAAGGATGGCGTGACCTATGATTCATTTGACGATCCCGAGCTGCGCTACCGCCGCCGTTATCTTGATCTTGCGGTCAACGACAACGTGAAGGACATTTTCGTAAAGCGCACCAAGGTATTCAACTCCATGCGCGAGTTTTTCAACGCCGCCGGATACATGGAGGTGGAGACCCCTATACTGCAGTCGATTGCGGGAGGTGCCTCGGCCCGTCCGTTTATCACCCACCACAATTCGCTCGACATCGACCTCTACATGCGCATCGCTACCGAGCTGTATCTGAAGCGGTTGATCGTGGGCGGATTTGAGGGCGTGTATGAGATAGGCAAGAATTTCCGCAACGAGGGCATGGACCGCACCCATAATCCCGAGTTCACCTGCATGGAGATCTACGTCGCCTATAAGGACTACAACTGGATGATGGACATGACCGAGCGTCTGCTCGAAAAGATCTGTCTCGACGTCAACGGCACCACCGAGGTGAAGGTGGGCGACAATATCATATCGTTCAAGGCTCCGTTCAAGCGCGTGCCCATCCTCCAGGCCATAAAGGACCATACGGGAATCGACATCTCGGGAATGAACGAGGACGAGCTCCGCGCCACAGCCACCAAGCTGGGCATAGAAGTGGACGAGACGATGGGCAAGGGTAAGCTCATCGACGAGATATTCGGCGAGAAATGTGAAGGTTCCTACATCCAGCCCACGTTTATCACCGACTATCCCATCGAGATGTCGCCCCTTACCAAGCGCCACCGTGAGAACCCCGGGCTGACTGAGCGTTTTGAGCTGATGGTCAACGGCAAGGAGCTTGCCAACGCTTACTCCGAGCTTAACGATCCCATCGACCAGTATGAGCGTTTCGTAGAGCAGATGCGCCTCAGCGAGAAGGGCGACGACGAGGCCATGATCATCGACCATGACTTCATCCGCGCGCTCGAATACGGTATGCCCCCCACGTCGGGCATGGGCATAGGCATGGACCGCCTCGTGATGCTCATGACGGGCCAGACCACCATTCAGGAAGTGCTCTTCTTCCCCCAGATGCGTCCCGAGAAGGTGGTGCGCCGCGACAAGGAGGAAGTGTTTGCCACCGCCGGCGTTCCGGCCGAATGGGTCGCCCCTCTCTACAAGAGCGGTATCAACACCCTCGATCAGCTCGCAGCCGTGGCATCGGCAGGAAAACTCTTCCAGGATCTCTGCGGCATCAACAAGAAATATAAGCTCCAACTGAAGAATCCCTCGCAGGATGAGGTTGCCGGCTGGGTTGAAGTCGCCAAGGCCAAGATAAACTAAATCGCGATATAAGATGAGTTCCTATCCCTCAATCGCCGTCATGGGAGGCGGAAGCTGGGCCACCGCGCTTGCCAAGCTGCTGCTCAACAACTGCGGGCGCATCCACTGGTACATGCGCCGCGATGACCGCATTGATGATTTCAAGCGGCTGGGTCACAATCCCGCCTATCTGACCGATGTGGAGTTTGACGTGTCGCGCATCGACTTTTCGAGCGACATAAACCACGTGTGCGAGGTGGCCGACGTGCTGCTGCTCGTCATGCCGTCGCCCTACTTCAAGAGCCACATCGAGAAGATCAATGTGGACATCTCGGGCAAGACGGTGGTCTCGGCCGTGAAAGGTATCGTGCCTGACAGCAATCAGATAATATCGGATTTCATGACCGACCGTTTCGGTGTTGACCCCGAGAAAGTCATCGTGGTTTCAGGTCCCTGTCACGCCGAGGAAGTTGCCCTCGGGCGTCCCAGCTTCCTTACAGTGGGATGCCACAACGAAAGCAATGCCGATGATTTCAGCCGCCTGCTCGCCGGCCGCAATACCCGCACCATCACGTCGACCGATGTGGAGGGAATCGAATATGCAGCCGTGCTCAAAAACGTCTATTCAATCGCCGCCGGAATTGTCCACGGCATGAAGGGTGGCGACAATTTCCTGGCCATGCTCGTGTCCAACGCTATCCGCGAGATGGAGCGTTTTGTCGACACCGCCTGTCCGCGTCCACGCTGTATATGCGACTCTGTCTATCTCGGCGACCTGCTCGTGACCGCCTACTCCCGGTTCTCACGCAACCATAATTTCGGCTCGATAATAGGCAAAGGCTACTCAGTGTCGACCGCACGCATGGAGATGGAGCAGACCGCCGAAGGATATTACGGCACTCGCTGTATGCACGAGATCAACAAGCGTTACCGCGTCGACATGCCCATCCTCGAAGCCGTCTACGATATCCTGTATTGCCACGACAAAGCCGAGCGCGCCATCAGGGCCCTCGGTCCCACTTTCAAGTAACCGTCAGAATATAACTTGTAACCCAACATATTACTTAAATCTCATGAAACAGATCAAAGTAGACATCGACAACGTCAAGACATTCTTAGGAAATGACGCCGTTGCCAAGCTCGAACATGCCGGAGCCGACGCTCTCGACAAAGTAATGAACGCTACCGCCGAAGGCAACGACTTCCTCGGATGGGTCCAGCTCCCCACCGAAACCACCGATGCCCACCTCGACGACATCATAGCTACCGCCGAAGCCCTCCGCGCCTCCTGCGATACTGTTGTAGCCATAGGTATAGGCGGTTCATACCTCGGAGCCAAGGCCGTGATCGAGGCCCTTTCGAGCAACTTCGCCTCGCTGCGTCCCGGTGTAGCCGGAGATCCTCAGGTGCTTTTCGCCGGCCAGAATATCGGCGAAGACTACATGTATGAACTCCAGGACTATCTCAAGGACAAGCGCTTCGGCATCATCGTGATCTCCAAGTCAGGCACCACCACCGAGCCCGCCATCGCCTTCCGCCTCCTCAAGGAGCAGCTTGAGCGTCAGCTCGGCGTCGACGAAGCCCGCAAGCGCATCGTGGCCATCACCGACGAGAAGCGCGGCGCCCTCCGCTCCCTCGCCACCGAGGAAGGCTACAAGACATTTGTTATCGCCGACAACGTAGGCGGCCGCTTCTCTGTCCTCTCCCCCGTAGGTCTCCTCCCCATTGCCGTGGCCGGTTATAACATCCGCGCCCTCATCGACGGAGCCGTAGAGATGGAAAAAGCAACCGCAACCCCCTCCGAAGCCAACGAGGCTCTGACCTATGCCATAGCCCGCAACGCTCTCTATGCTGCCGGAAAGAAGATCGAATTACTGGTCAACTACAACCCCAAGCTCCACTACTTCGGCGAATGGTGGAAGCAGCTCTACGGCGAGAGCGAAGGCAAGGACCACAAGGGTATCTTCCCCGCAGCCGTCGACTTCTCCACCGACCTCCACTCAATGGGTCAGTGGATCCAGGACGGCGAGCGCACCATCTTCGAGACCGTGATCTCAGTTGAGGAAACCCGTTACGAAAAGACCATCCCCACCGATGCCGCCAACCTCGACGGTCTTAACTACATCGCCGGAAAGCGCATCGATCAGGTCAACAAGATGGCCGAACTCGGTACCCGTCTCGCCCACATCGACGGCGGAGTCCCCAACATCCGCATCTCCCTGCCCGCCCTTGAGGAAAAATACCTCGGCCAGCTCATCTACTTCTTCGAGAAAGCCTGCGGTATCAGCGGCTACATGCTCGGCGTGAACCCCTTCAACCAGCCCGGCGTGGAGGCTTACAAGAAAAACATGTTTGCCCTCCTCGAAAAACCCGGCTACGAAGAAGCCACCGCAGCCATCAAGAATCGCCTCTGATCATCCATCTGACCCGATATCCATTCACCCGGGGAGACGCACCACACCGCGCCTCCCCGGGCTTGTATTATGGCAGCGGCATCTCAGGCGAAATAATCCCTGTCGTCTTCCTCAAATCTACTGAAGAAGAGCCTAAAAAATGATTGATTGCGTCGGGGAAGGATATTACTGCAATAGAGGTTGTTGGCGCGAATGAAGTACGGACATGCCTTCGGCATGTTTCCCCCAATGCGGAGCAAAGATGTATTCTTCCGCTGCAGGGAAATTACCACTCAGCCGCTGCGCAGTGGAAACGTCGCAAAGCGACGTCCGTACAGTGATTTCCTATGTGGATTTTTGGGCTCTTTCTTGCTCCGGGCATGGGCTGCGTTTCGGCGTGCAAGCACGCCCGGTACTGCCTTCCGCTGGCTGGCGTGCAAGCACGCCATCTCGTTGCGACAATGGGAAAAGTCATTGTCTTGCGTGCTGCGCACGCTATATGTGGGATGGGGTGGGGGTCAGTCGTGGTGGTAGGGCTCGCCACGGATTATGGTCATGGCGCGGTAGAGTTGCTCGGTGAAGAACAGTCGTATCATTTCGTGGGTGAAGGTCATGCGGGATAGTGAGAGGCGGTCGCCTACGGCTGAGTATAGTTCGGGTGAGAAGCCGTAGGGCCCTCCGATGATGTAGACGAGTCTTTTCACTCCCCTGATGGCGCGGGTGTCGATGCTTTCGGCCAGCTGCCGCGAGGTGAGTTCCCGGCCTCGCTCGTCGAGGAGCACCACTGCGTCGCCGGGCTGGAGCAGGGAGAGTATAGCCTTGCCTTCACGTTCTTTCTGGACCTCGGGGGAGAGTGAACGGGTGCCTTTGATGTCGGGGATCACGGCGGTCTCGAATTTCATGTAGCGGTTGATGCGTGAGGCGTATTCGTCGATGGCGCGGGTGATGTAGGGGGTCGTGGTCTTGCCTACGGTTATGAGGGTGATTTTCAACTTTCAGGGTATTTTATGAGAATGAAGAATCAAGGCCGGGCGGGTGGCCTTGATTCTTCATAGGTGTGATGATTGCTGTGCAGAGGGGGATCAGTTTTTCACTCCGTCGCGCTTGCGCCAGAGTTCGGTCATGTCTTCGAGTGTCTTGCCCTTGGTCTCGGGGACGAGGCGGTAGACGAACCATGCGGCGACGATACATATCACGCCATAGAGGGCGTAGACGAATACGTGGCCGAAACTTTCGCCCATGTCGCCGAGGCGCATGTTGTACATGGGTACAAACGACGAGGACACGATGAAGTTGAATATCCACTGGAAGGCTACGGCGATTGCGACGGCCTGGGAGCGGATGGTGTTGGGGAATATCTCGGAGATGAGTACCCAACAGATGGGACCCCATGAGAACATGAACGAGGCTGAGTAGACCATGATGGAGATCACGGGGACCACGGGGGCGACGGTGACGAGGTTACTGAAGCATACGCCGAGTGCTCCGATGGCCATGCCGATCGATCCCCAGATGAGGAGGGGCTTGCGGCCGAGTTTCTCGACGGTGAACACTGCCACGAGGGTGAAGGCGATATTGACTATACCCATGATGACTGTCTGTACCATGGGGTTGCCCATGTTCATTGACTCGAAGATGCGGGGAGCGTAGTAGAGGACGGCGTTGATACCCACTGCCTGCTGGAATACCGAGAGCATGACGCCGACGAATACCACCATGATGCCGAATGAGAAGAGACGCTCGCTCTTGACTTCGACTGTCGACTTGATCTGACTGAGGATTTCACAGGCCTGCTTGTAGCCGTTGATGCGGGAGAGGACCATGAGGGCATCGTGGTCACGGCCTATGAGGGCCAGGTAGCGGGGTGACTCGGGCACGAAGCACACGAGGAGGGTGAACAGGCCGGCCACGAAGGCTTCGGAGCCGAACATGTAGCGCCAGCCGGTCTCGATGGTCCAGGGGTCAGAGTCGGGCGACACGCGGTAGAGTGTCTCGCCCATCGACTCGATGATGGGCTGGGTGTGCTCGCCGAGGATGAGGAAGTTGACGAAGTAGACCACGAGCTGACCGAAGATGATGGCAAACTGGTTCCATGACACGAGTGTGCCGCGGAGGTTGGAGGGGGCGACTTCGGCGATGTACATGGGGCATATCGCCGACGCGAGGCCCACGCCGATTCCGCCGATGACGCGGTAGATGTTGAAGACCACGAGAAGGTTCATGGTGGGGACACCTTTCTCGTAGAGCATGAATTCAGGATAGTAGGAGCCTAATGCCGAGAGGAAAAAGAAGATACCGGCGATGATGAGTGATTTCTTGCGGCCGAGGTAGCCGGCGCAGAGGCCCGAGAGGGCCGAGCCGATGATACAGCCCAGGAGAGCCGATGATGAGGTGATGCCGTGGATGGTATCGGAGTACACGAAGTCTTTGGCACCCATGAAGAAGGCCTGAAGACCTTTTTCGGCGCCGGAGATGACTGCGGTGTCGTAGCCGAAGAGCAGGCCGCCCATTACTGCCACGAGTACTATACCCGCCAGATAGGCGCGGCTGCCGTTTTGAGGATATTCCATGGTAAAGGAGTTGTGATAAGATTGGTGGGAGATGGAAAAACTGAAAAATCAGAGGGCCGGGATGCGGCCCCCTGACGTTTTCTTACGGATTGAAACGCGGGCTGAAAGCTGAGGATCAGCAGTACATTGCCACGATAGCCTCGTAGAGTTCCTGCTTGCCCGAGGTCTGCTTGGGCTCGTTGACTTCCTTGCCGTAGGCGTATACGTCTTCGAGAGTCAGCTTGCCTTCCTCGAATTCCTTACCCTTGCCGGCGTCGAATGACTCGTAGCGGGCGCGGAGCATTTCCTTATAGGGAGATTCTTCGAGCAGGGCGGCAGCGCTTTCGAGGGCGCGGGCCATGGCATCCATACCTGCGATGTGGGCGATGAAGATGTCTTCGAGGTCGGTTGAGTTGCGACGGGTCTTGGCGTCGAAGTTGGTACCGCCGTTGCCGAGACCGCCGTTGCGGATGATCTGCATCATGGCCTGGGTGAGCTCGTAGTTGTCGATGGGGAACTGGTCAGTGTCCCAGCCGTTCTGATAGTCACCGCGGTTGGCATCGATTGAGCCGAGCATGTTGTTGTCGACAGCCACGGCGAGTTCGTGCTCGAAAGTGTGACCGGCGAGGGTAGCGTGGTTCACCTCGATGTTGAGCTTGAAGTCCTTGTCGAGACCATGGGCCTTTAGGAAGCCGATTACGGTTTCGGAATCTACGTCATACTGATGCTTGGAGGGTTCCATGGGCTTGGGCTCGATGAGGAAAGTACCGGTGAAGCCTTTGGAGCGGGCATAGTCGCGGGCGAGCTTGAGCATCATTGCAAGGTGCTCTTTCTCGCGCTTCTGGTCAGTGTTGAGGAGGCTCATGTAGCCTTCGCGGCCACCCCAGAACACGTAGTTGCTGCCGCCGAGTTCGATAGTAGCGTCGATGGCGTTCTTGATCTGTACGGCTGCGCGGGCCACTACGTCAAAGTCGGGGTTGGTGGCTGCGCCGTTCATGTAGCGGCCGTTGCCAAACACATTGGCGGTGCCCCAGAGGTTCTTGATGTTGGTGCCCTGCATCTTCTGCTTGATGTAGGCTACGATTTCCTTGAGGTTCTTTTCATATTCCTCTACGTTGGCGCCTTCGTCAACGAGGTCTACGTCGTGGAAGCAGAAGTATTCGATGCCCATCTTTTCCATGAACTCGAAGCCGGCGTCGGCTTTCTGCTTGGCGATCTCGACTGCATCGGTACCCTGGTTCCAGGGGAACTTCTTGGTTCCGCCACCGAACTGGTCGCCGCCTTCGGCGCAGAGGGTGTGCCACCAGGCCATGGCAAACTTGAGCCACTCTTTCATGGGCTTGCCGAGAACGAGCTTTTCAGCGTCGTAGTAGCGGTAGGCCAGGGGGTTCTTGCTGTCTTTTCCTTCAAACTTGATTTTTCCTATTCCGGGAAAATATTCTTTTACTGCCATAGTTAAAAAAGGTTGAATGATTATAGATTTATAGGATTAATATGATATGCGTGATTTTCAGGCGTTAAGCTCGGCGTTGAGGTAGGTCTTCCAGCGCTCGTAGGCGTCGACGTAGGCCTGACGGTCGGCTGCATCGGGCTCGATGATCTCGATTTTTTCGAGCGAGGCGAAGGCTTCGGTATTGTCGCGGTAGATTCCGGCACCGATTCCGGCACCCTTGGCTGCGCCTACCGATCCGTCGGTGTCGTAGAGCTCGATGGTAGCGCCCGAGACTCCTGCCAGCGTGCGGCGGAAGATGGGGCTGAGGAACATGTTGGCGTGGCCGGCATGAATCTTAGTGATGTCCATTCCGAGCGACTGCATGATTTCCATGCCCCACATGAAGGAGAACACGATGCCTTCCTGAGCGGCGCGGAGCAGGTGGGAGCGGTTGTGGATAAGGAAGTTGATTCCGTGGAATGAGCATCCTATCTCGCGGTTGGCGAGCACGCGCTCGGCACCGTTGCCGAAAGGAAGTATCGAAACACCTGCCGAGCCGATGGGGGCCTTGGCGGCGAGGTCGTTCATCTCGCTATAAGAGATGCCTTCGGGGGCTACGTTGCGCTTCATCCACGAGTTGAGGATTCCAGTGCCGGAGATGCACACCATCACGCCGAGGCGGGTCAGGTCATTGCTGTGGTTGACATGGGCGAAGTTGTTGACGCGGCTCTGGCGGTCGTAGGCCACCTCGCCGTTGATGCCGTAGACCACTCCTGAGGTTCCTGCTGTGGATGCGATTTCACCGGGGTTGAACACGTTGAGCGACAGGGCGTTGTTGGGCTGGTCGCCGGCGCGGTAGCTCACCGGCGTGCCTTCCTTGAGGCCGAGTTCGGCGGCAGCGCGGGCGGTAAGTGTTCCCTGAACGGAGAATGTGGGCACGATTTCGGGCAGGATCGACTCGGGGAATCCGAGGTAGTCGAGCAGGAACTCGGCCACGGTGCCTTTGCTGAAGTCCCAGAGCATCTGCTCCGAGAGGCCCGACAGGGTGGTGCATACGTTGTCAGTGAGGCGCATTGCGATGTAGTCGCCGGGGAGAAGGACCTTGTAGATCTTCTCAAACGTCTCGGGCTCGTTTTCCTTCACCCAGCGGAGCTTCGTTGCGGTGAAGTTGCCCGGAGAGTTGAGTATCGACGACAGGCAGCGCTCGTGGCCAAGCTCGTTGAACGCTTTTTCGCCATAAGGAACTCCACGGCTGTCACACCAGATGATGGCCGGGCGTATCACTTCCTTCTGCCGGTCGATGAGCACGAGGCCGTGCATCTGATAAGAGATGCCTATGGCCTTGATGTCGGCGGGATTCACCCGGCTTGAGGCGAGGATGCTCTCAGTGGCGTGGCGCAGGCTGTCCCACCACTGCTCGGGATGCTGCTCGGCCCATCCGGGACGGTTGGCGATGATTTCGGCTTCGGTCTTGGGATAGAAATCGCTTGCCACTGTCTTGCCGCTGACGGCATCGACAAGGCTTGCCTTGACCGATGAACTTCCTATGTCGTATCCTAAAAGGTACATATCGAAATGGTTTAGATGGTTGGTATACTGTGAGAGAATTATCGGAAAGAATTGTAGATCTTGCGGTCAAACTTGTAGTAACGAGCCGCGCGGTGGGCCACTCCTTGCTGAAACTCGTCGAGTGCCACCACATAGGGTGTCTGGATCATCTTCTTGTGAAAGTTTCTGACATCGTAGTGGCGGTTGTCGATGATCTCCAGCAGGCGGCGGAGCTGGGAGGCGGTGAATTTCTTGGGAAGCAGTTCGTAGACGAGCGCGCGGTTGTGGACAGCCTCGCGACGGAGGGCGGTCAGCGCCTCGCTGATGATCTGGTTGTGGTCAAAGGCGAGGGTGGGGAGGGCGGTGATGTCGACCCACACGTTGTCCTCGCGTGCACGCTCCATGTTGCGGTCGAGCTTGACCGCGGCGAAAAACGCCACCGTGACAATCCGCTCCACGCGGGCCTGCTGGGCGCGTTCAAGCCACACCACGTCGCGGGGATTGCGAGTGCGGTTGCTTGAACCGAAAGTCTTGAACTGGGTGAGCTTCAGCCCCTGCACGCCGGTGAGTTCATTGAGTACCCTTATGGCTGCCTCGTCAAGATTCTCGTCCTGATATATCAGACTGCCGGGCAGTTTCATGTCGCTGAACTGGCCGCCCTCGTCCTCGCCGCGGCGCTTGAGAAGCAGGACGCGAAGATCCGTGCCGTCAAACCCGAGTATGACGATGTCGACCGATATGTGATTGTTGGCAAGGGGTGGAGTTGTCATGGTGATTAGTGTTTCGTTGCAAATTTAATGATATTTCCCTGACATTTCAAAATTCCGGAATATGTTTTAAAACCATTTTTGGCGCCTCAGTCACTTGTGACGGGCAGGATATTGTAAGTGTTACGATTACAATAACCCGTAACCGTAACGCAACCTGCTGATATGTCGGGTAAAACGGGGTTAAAACGACCGCTTATTGTATTTTGTAAGATAAGTAATCAATGTAGTTAAATAATGTTAATCAGTCAAATATCGTTCTCGGACGGTTTAATTTTGTTTCATGATACTGATCGCGACTGATAAATTCAAGGGTACACTGACTGCCCCCGAGGCGACGGAAATAATCCGCGACGCTTTCGCGCGCTGTTTTCCGGACGAGGAGGTGGTGGCCATCCCCGTGGCCGACGGGGGAGAAGGGACTGCCCGCGTGATAGCTTCCCTGATGGGAATGAAACGATTTACGTTGCCCGGGCAGAATGTCGCAGGAAAACCGGTCACGGCTGAGTATTATGCCGATGGGCGTGGGCGTGTGGCCCTTGACTCGGCTACGGTGCTGGGACTGACGCTTGTAGATGAAGCTGACCGCGACCCCATGCGGCTGTCCTCGGCACCATTGGGCCGGTTGATCAGCGACATTATTTCGGTAGAATCACCCTCTGAAATCATATTGGGTGTAGGAGGTACGGCCACGAGCGACGGAGGGGCAGGTATGATCCAGGCCCTCGGCGCAACGCTCGTCGGAATCGACAGTGTGGCCAGTCCCGCAGTGTTCGGCAATATCGACCGCGTGGACCTCTCGACGATGATAACGCTTCCAGCCATGCGGCTGCTGTGTGATGTGGATGTGCCGCTCGTCGGTAAGGGCGATGCTCCCTCGGCCATGACGTTTGCCCCGCAGAAAGGATTGCGCGATGAAGACCGTGATGCGTTACGCCGCGCCATGAGCCGTTGGAGTCGGCTGACAGGGACCGATGCACCGTTTTCGGGTGCCGGGGGTGGATTGATTTCCGCGCTTATCACGAAATTCATTCCTGAGTATGGGGCCGACGTGATACTCGACCTTGCGGGGGTCGACAGCATGACCACGCGCCTCGTGATCACCGGCGAGGGATGTATCGACGCGCAATCGGTCATGGGGAAGATCACCGGACGACTGGCGCGATACGCCCGATCCCGCGGGGCGACGCTCATAGGAGTAGGCGGTAGGGTAGAGCCGTCGCCCGCTTTAGACGGGGTATTTGACGCTTTATATTCCACGCTGTCGGGGACAGATCCCTCGGCCGATGCCGTGACCCGTCTGAGCGAAACCGCCAGTCGGGCCGCGGCCGATCTCAGTCGGTCACTTTGATGTCGCCCACGCTGCGGGCAACGGTGATTATCGCAACCGTCACCGCTTTGACGGTTGTAAATTTGCAGGGTAATCTTCGTTAACATCTTAAACTGATATTATGAAAAAGAACCTTCCCGGGCGCGTAGCCCGCTTCGTCGCCATGCTTATGCGGTTGTTACGCATGATCCGCTCCCACTTTGCAGGTCGCTGATCATGCCCTTTGTAAACTTGGTGCCCGCGAGGATCGGAAAATTCCGTCCTCCGCGGGATTATCGTTTGATAGCATTAAATTGTGTTAACAAGTGTTAATTATTTGGGGGGGGTAATTTTTAAGCTACTTTCGTAAAAAACTTTTTATGAGTAACAAAAGTGAGCTCACGGCGATAATTACCAACTTGCGGTCTTTTGCTATCTTGCTGGTAGTGCTGGGACATAGCATTATATTATATGATCCGTCATGGCCTATTTATGAACCGGCGGAATCTTATGCGCCATTCGTGACCCTTAAGCATATCATTAACCTTATTCAGATGCCGCTATTTTATTCCATCTCGGGATACCTCTACTATTGGTCAGTGAACAGGCATGGACTGAGAGATATATTAAGGAGTAAGGTCTTACGCATCATGATTCCATTCCTGATAGTGCTGCTGCTTTATTCCAATCCGTTGAAATGGGCTATTGGTGTGCCGGGATATGAATCAATGGGGACGATAATTAAGAATAACTTATACCTAAAGGACCTGGGGCATCTATGGTTTCTCCCGGTGTTGTTTTTCCTGTTTTTGCTTAATTATTTTCCGTTCAGATTGAAAAATCCGAAACTGAAGATTTTCTTTTTGATTATTCTGTTATTCCTTTCATACGGCAGCCGGCGTCTCCCCCAGAGTTTCCAGATAAGTACTACCGCTTATTATTGGGTATTTTTCTACTTCGGGGGCCTGCTTAACCAATGGAAATTTCTGGAATCATACAGGAAGAGATTGCATCCGGTTGTGGTTACCTTGATTGCGACAGCGCTCATAGTGGTGGGGGTAACGTGTACAACCAGGATTTCCATTCCGGTTTCACTTTTGCTTATTCCGTGTTTCTATCTTATCGTGCCTGACACTACATCGGGAATTATCACAACGGTAGCCGTGTTGAGTTTCGGGGTGTACTTGTTTCACAGTCCCTTGATTTATATTACCTATAACTATTTCAAGGATCTAAATCCTTACATCGTGCTGTCGATAAATTTCTTCCTGTTTGGCGCTGTCGCCATGCTGTTGACCCGAATCATAAGGAACTCAAGATTTAAATTTATAGTGGGGGAATGATGGGCTAAGCCTGTCGCTGCAACTCCCAAGTGGCGATTTAAGATTTTTTAATGCAGGCGGGTTGGCATTGCGCCTCCCGGCTGCATATTTTTGCACAAAATTCAGGCAACTTATGAGCAGAGCGAAGCATACGTTGACGGTTGGAGACCACGCCCGCCGGCTGGTGGAGTGGATCACCAACTGTCTGTATGAGAAAGAGCAGATCGGAGCAATGGCATTGCTGTGTGCCATCGCAGGGGAAAACATCTTTCTTCTCGGTCCTCCCGGCACGGCCAAGAGTCTCGTGGCGCGGAGGCTGAAAGGAGTGTTCAGCGATGCGCATGTGTTCGAGTACCTCATGTCGCGGTTTTCGACCCCCGACGAGATATTCGGCCCAATCTCGATTTCGCGCCTCAAAGAGAGCGACAGTTACGAGCGGCTTACCACCGGCTTCCTCCCCGAGGCCGAGGTAGTGTTTCTTGACGAGATATGGAAAGCGGGACCGTCGATACAGAACACCCTGCTTACCGCCATCAACGAACACATCTATTATAACGGCACCCGGCGCATGTCGCTCCCGATGAAGGTGCTGATAGCCGCCGGCAACGAACTTCCGCCGAAAAACGAGGGCCTTGAAGCCTTGTGGGACAGGTTTCTCGTCAGGATGGTGTCAAACAGCATTGCCGACGATGACAACTTCGAGCGGATGCTGACAACTCCTGTGGCCTCTGACCGCCGTGCCGGCGATGACATTGCCATCACGCCCGGCCTGTATGCCGACTGGCAGTGCCGGGCCACCGGGATCGAGGTGGGAAAACCCGTATTCGTGGCCCTCAAGTCAATGCGTCACGCCCTCAGCAGACTTGCCGAAGGTGCCGACGGCAAGATCAATCCCGATTACTATATCTCTGACCGCCGATGGAAAAAGATCTTCGGACTTCTGAAAACCTCGGCGTTTCTAAACGGACGCGCCGCTGTCGATTGCTCTGACCTCGTGATTCTGATTCATTGCCTGTGGAACACGCCTGAGTGCCGCAGCGACGTCAACCGTATCGTGGCAGAATCTCTCTGGTCCGACATCACCCGCGACACAGCCGCAATCGACCTCAGCCTGCGGTCGCTCGTCATGCCCGATGAAAATTCCCGCAGCAACGACAATCCAGCGCAATTCGTTGCTGAGACAGAATATACGGTGTTCTATAATTCCTATTACGGCATCGAGAACTTCAATGGAGCCGCCACCACACTTATCCCGTCATGGGACTACAAGAAACTCAGCTACATGGAGACTATGCCCGGTACGGTGACGGTGGATCACTCACTGCGTATGCCCGTGGTTCAGATCGAAAACCGTAACTCCGCCTTCAGCCTCGCTTCCAACTCGGGAAAACCACGCAAGGTTAAGCTCCAGAAATGCAACGGAGGGGTGATGATCGACGACGTTCCCTACTCCCTGACCCGCCGCGGAGGGCAACTGAAGCCGCAGGCCCTACCGTCGGCCCGCGCCGCCGAAATCGACCGGCTTGCCACCCGTCTCGACCGGCTCTCACAGGAGTGGAACCGCAGCAAGCCTGAGTTGCTTAAAGCGATGAAAGCCAATATCTTCATCTCAAGCACCGATATTGCTATGGTGTCGGCAGCGATGGAAGAGGTCGACCGCTCCATAGCCGGCACGCGCATCAAGGTCGGAAACGTTCAGCTCATCCTGTCATGACCTCCAGGGAGAAGGAAACCTACCTGAACTTTTTGCCGACGGGTTCGATGTCTTTTTGGCAGGAGGTCGCCCGCCTGCAGGTCCGGTCGGAGCCGACGACCTGCTGGCGGAATACGTGCGCGATGTGGCTGAGCGCAATCCGGGGCTCGGAGGTGCCGACCCGGAATTCCGGGTGGCCTTCAAGGACTCGATGCGCGCCTTTCTGAGCGAGATGATCGACCGGTTTGAGGCTGTCGACCGCCACAGCGAGACCGAGCGGATGATGTGCATGAGGTTCATGCGCGGCACCCCCGGCGAAAGGCGCGCCATGTGGCCGCATGTGGCTGCCATGACCCGGGAGAAATACGATGCCTCCGAGCTGTTCACCGACGGCTTTGAAGCCCAGATCGACAGCGAGGGCGAAACGCAGGTGTTTGACATCTTTGCCCGCGAGTGGAGCGATGCCATCGGCCACCGCGCCCGGAGCGAGAAAAGAGCCATGCTCAATGCCGCCGCTCCAGGGTGGGAGCGGGAATATAGGACTCACTGCAGCGAAGATTTCTTGCAACGTAAACGTGTCGGCAGGGTCACTGAAACCTATCCCGTGCTTGAGGAAATAGCCGCCGTTATAGGTCAGCACCTGCCCTCGGCTACTGATGCGACTTCGCTCCTTACCGCCCGCTATCTGCCCGACATCATCTCAACTCCTGCCGCCTGCCGCGAAGTTGACCGCGTCACAACCGGCAACGACCTCAAGTTCGTGATCCCAGCCGAGTTTTCATTTTTAGCCCGCGAGGAGACCGAAGTTATATTCTATCAGCGGTTTGCCGAAGGCAGGCTAAGTCAGTTCTCATCGCCGGGAGCCGATAGTGCCGTCAAGGACCCCGTCGCCACCCCGTCGTCCCGCCTCGCCAAAGGTCCCATAATAGTCAGTCTCGACACAAGCAGCTCCATGGACGGCCGCACTGCCGACATCTCCCACGCGCTCCTTTATCAGCTCATCGCCATAGCCCGACGCGAAAAGCGGCCCTGCTACCTCATCACCTACTCGGTCAGAAGCAAGTCGATTGACCTTACCGAACCGGGTGCGCCCTCACGGCTCGACGATTTCCTCGCCGACTCCTTTTCAGGAGGCACCAACGGCGAGCAGATGCTTCACGATGCCCTGACCCAACTTCAAACAGACACATTCCGCATGGCCGACGTGCTCATTATCTCCGACTTTGCCTTCGCCCGGCCACTCCCGGCCACCCTCAAAGCCATCAGGGAAGAGCAGGCAGCCGGAACATACTTCTACGGTCTCCAGATAGGCCACATCCTCAATCCTTACATTGACATCCTCAACCGTATCTGGACAATCCCCACCTGAAGTGTAAAGATATATTGCTAAGTTAGATAACATAATTTAACATCAGTTATTTGGGAATGGGGTGGGTGGGGTGGTATATTT
>CAZJKU010000018.1:0-46009 GCA_964546905.1 uncultured Staphylococcus sp. | reverse complement strand
CGCCACGTTCGGGACGTGGAGGTCGGAAGTTCGAGTCTTCTCACCCCGACTGCAACTAATTGAGAGTCAATCCACCTGACTCTCAATTTTCTTTTTTAATCCCTGCCTCCCGGCTATCCCCTGCCTCCGGTGAGCCAAGTGAAAATCCATATCCCAAGAATCTTAACTCCGTTGCCGTCACTCTCACTGTCGAGTACCGTAACCACCTGAAAGAGAGGCCAGCTCCCGACGCTCAATTTCGCCTCTCAGACACACCCAACCGCCCTTATCCATAGCCCTCTGCGCCCCAATTTCCAACTCCCCCATAGCAATAATTTCAGAAAAATGTTCTACATTTGCACTTAAGTACCCCACATCTGAAAATGTCCTCATCGACCTTTGGTCGCATTGCCCCGGCAAAGAAACCTTAATCCCCACGCCACCGGCCCAAACCCCTTGTGAAACCCATGTAATCATTACACGCAATCGCCAATCCCCCGATAAGCCCCCTCAGATGCTACTTTGATGTTTTTACTTTATATGAAAGAAATACAGGTTGACATACAAGAGAATGACATTTTGCGAACGTCTCCCGAACTGCTCGCTATGCTGCTCAAAGACCATACCACACAAGGTAATTTCTTGTGTAAAACCGATAATTATGTAGATTCCCGCAAGGAAACCTTGCTCGAAAAAGTCGAAGCCCTGCTCACCCAAAAGATTGAGCAATCAAAATTAGTAACCTTTTATTGGAGGATAATATGACAAAGGAAAATCAACCAAATCTTTACTTTAAATCCTTTATAATTAAGTACAAATTTATTGTGCTCGCGCTTATTCTTATTCCTATCGTATTAGGAGTTGCGTGCTATTTTTCAGTTCCTTTTTTTAATGTAGCCGGAAGTTCAGCTTGGCTTAGTTTTTGGGGAGGATATATTGGCTCAACTATTATGGCTGGTGTTACGCTTTATGTCTTAGATAGACAACTTGCCCAAAATCATAAAGAAAATTTATGTAATGCAGTTATGCAAATTGCAACCCTTACTAATAATGAAGAAAAGGCTCAAATTGACAAGTTAGCCGATGCTTTGGTTGATTTCCAAGCCTCGTTTAATTTTATGACTATAAACCAGGTCGCAGAGCGAATGTTAAATGGTCAATATTTATCTTCCGATCAAGAGGTGTTAAATACACTTTTGAGGGACGTTGATATGAAAGGGTTTAAGATTGATGTTCTCTTAAAGCCAATTCCAAAATCCAAATATATTAAGGAATACGACAGAACATTCAATACGTTGTATAATGACTATGGGCTTCTCATTGGTGATTTCATTTTCTTCATCGACCTTATGAAAGATATGCCAAAAAATGAAAAATTAGTAAAAGCCTACGTCCTTCGTGAAGTTGAAAATAACAAAGCCATTGAAGTAAATACAGTCCCAAATCTCTCACAAATACCTGGGTATAATCCTCCTAAAAGTATTTGTGAAATAATTGAGGAGAACAAGTATTATGAGAATATCAAAGCTCATGCAAATACAATCATTCGTTCAAGGTTGATACAATCTATAAATATTGACTCGCATCTAAAAGAGACTCTGAAAACCACAATAATTAATCTCTTGGATTTTGAGTATCGCAGTATTAATGACAACTTTAATGAAAAATTAAAAGTATATGAATAAACTGGAACTTACGTGGATTGGAAAAGATGATGAGCCACTTGCCGTTGAGCCACGCTTACTTCTCTATGATCCTGAATGTAGTTATGGAGAAGTAGAAACCGGCACTCTTCCCAATGGTAAGCCGTGGCCTGGCAATATGCTAATTCACGGCGATAACCTTCTCGCGCTTAAAGCCCTTGAACAAAATTTTGCGAATTCCATTAAGTGCGTATTTATTGATCCGCCTTTTAACACAGGAAATGCTTTTGAGCATTATGATGATGGATTAGAGCATTCCATTTGGCTCAATTTAATGTGGCTTCGTTTTCATAGCCTTTATAATCTTCTTGCAGAAAATGGTGTCCTATTCGTCCATTTGGACGATACGGAATTCGCCTATTGTAAAGTAGTTCTTGATGAGATTTTTGGTCGAGCCAATTATCTTAATACTATTACTATGACTACAAATGAGCCTTCAGGCTTTAAAGCTACTTCAGCAACAATCTTTTCTACAGCGAATTATATATTATGTTATGCAAAAAATAAGTCCAAGTGTAATCTCGCAAAAGTATATATAGAAAAAGGATATGACAAGGCATATTCAAAAGTATTATTAAACCCGACCGAACATTATTCACAGTGGCAGTTTTCATCTATTGCAGATGAAATAGCAAAAGCTAAGGGTATATCAAACTCTGAACTGAAAAAGAAGTATTCGGGTGATGCTTTAGAACGACTAATTGAAGAATATGCAGTTAAAAATGCCGATAGAGTTTTTCGTACCGCGGCAATTGGTGGCGGAGCAAAAATAAAGCGACAAGAAACTATTAATCTTTCTAAGGAGCAACGCAATAAGGTCTTTGTTCATCCAAATGAGGATGTTGAAGGCTTTTACATTCTTAATGGTGAACAAATAATATTCTATTCAAATCGTCTCAAGGATATTGATGGAGTCTTAGTTCCTGGCCAAATCATTACAGATGTTTGGACGGATATTAGTTGGACAGGAATTGCAAATGAAGGATTAGTAGAGTTTAAGAATGGAAAGAAACCGGAACGCCTAATTAAAAGATGTCTTGAACTAGCTTCAAAGAAAGATGATATAATTCTTGATAGTTTCCTTGGTAGTGGAACTACTGCAGCCGTGGCGCACAAGATGCGACGCAGATGGATTGGTATTGAAATGGGTAATCAAATATTTACTCATGATATTCCAAGATTAAAAAGAATAGTTGACGACAATGATTCTACTGGAATAAGTAAGTCAGTAAATTGGCAAGGTGGTGGTGGATTCAACTTCTACGAACTCGCTCCGAGCCTTCTCAATCACGACAAGCACGGTACCCTTGTTATCAATAAGGAATATAATGCCGATATGCTTGCCGCTGCTATGGCTAAACATCAAGGCTTCACATACTCGCCCGACGAGGAATTGTATTGGAAGCAAGGACGCAGCTCCGAGCATGACTTTATCTTCACGACCACTCAACTTCTGACCTCGGAAGCCCTCGACACTATTCACGAGCAAATGGGAGAGAATGAATCGCTTCTTATCTGCTGCACAAAGTTTCAGCCCGAATGTCGCAATCGATTCTCCAACATCACAATAAAGAAGATTCCAAAGGTGCTTCTCGACACCTGCGAGTTCGACCGCGATGACTATTCCCTCAATATCGTGTCAGTACCCGATATTGTTGATGAGGAATGGGAAGATATTGATAATGAAATAGAATCATAAACGTTCAGGTAATATGAAAGTTGAAAATCATGAAGTGCTAAAGTCGGAAGATTTCAGAACTCTGTATTCTTCAGTGGTTGAGATTCTGAGGAATGGACGGCAAAAAGCATACACATCCATAAACTTCATTATGACTCAGGCCTATTGGAGTGTAGGAAGATTAATAACCGACTCCGTGCTTGAGGGCAAACACCGGGCTGAATATGGTAAGCAAGTTATGCGAGAGTTAGCCTCTAAGCTAACAGCAGAATTTGGCAAAGGGTTTGATGAACGCGAATTACGGAAGTTGTGCCAGTTTTATCGTTTATTTCCAATTCGGGACACGCTGCGTCCCGAATTGAGTTGGTCTCATTATCGAAGGTTGCTTGCAGTGGAGGATGAAGAGGCCCGGTTGTGGTATATGAACGAAGCCGCCGACAGCGGCTGGTCTACGCGCCAACTTGACCGCCAGATATCGACACTCTATTACCGTCGTCTCCGTGGAAGTGTTAAACGAGAGGAAGTGATTACCGAGGCACAGGAGAAATTATCCTTAATCGAGGCTGAAACGTTTGTAAAGGATCCATACGTGTTGGAATTTCTCGATTTTAAGGATTATCCGGCTCTGCGTGAATCAACTATAGAAGAAGCTCTTATCGATAAATTGCAGCATTTTCTGCTTGAATTGGGAAGGGGATTTTGTTTTGTAGCCCGTCAGAAGCGTATGCGTTTTGAAGACGAGGATTTCTATATAGATTTGGTGTTCTATCATAGTATCTTAAAATGTCATGTGCTGATTGACCTGAAATTAGGAAAATTAAGTCACCGTGATGTCGGACAGATGGACAGTTATATCAGAATGTTTGACGCTCTCTACCGTAATCCCGACGACAATCCCACCTTAGGTATAATCTTGTGTTCGGAACGTAATGAGGCGATTGCCAAATATTCCGTGCTCAATGATGCCAAACAGGTATTTGCTTCAAAATATTTACTTGAACTTCCTTCTACTGAAGATTTACAACGCGAGATAGAAAGAGGACGTAAACAATTGGAAGATGAATAATATAGCAACTCAGATAAAACAGCGACTCTCACTTCGCACGCCGCTGGCTGAGGCTCTCGATCTTACTTCCCGACTGACCGACATGCTTTCCTTGCAGAAGCCGCCGACCGATTCGGATAAGCTTGAAATGTTTATCGCCGCAGAACTCGCAAAAGTAAAATCTGTCGTGCCTTCGGTCAAAAGTTTTGACCGCGATTTTCCTTCGCTCGCATTTTCCATAGCCACAGGCATTGGTAAAACCCGACTGATGGGTGCAATAATAGCCTACCTCTATTTGAAGAAAGGTATAAAGCATTTCTTCATACTCGCTCCCAACCTGACCCTCTACGAGAAGTTGATACGCGACTTTGGCGATAAAACATACGATAAATATGTGTTCAAAGGTATCGCTGAATTTGTGGCTACGGCACCAGAGATTGTCACTGCCGATAATTATGAAGGTAAGCAGATAACAAATATTTTCAATCCCAATCAGGTCCAGATCAACATATTCAATATCTCGAAATTTAACAAGGATAGTAAGGAGGGAGGTAAAGGCGTACCTAAAATGCGTCGTCTTTCCGAATACCTCGGAGAGTCATACTTCTCCTATCTTGCCGGACTGCCCGACCTTGTCGTGCTTATGGACGAAGCGCATCGCTACCATGCCGACGCTTCCAAGAAAGCTATAAACGAACTCCGTCCGATCCTCGGAGTGGAAATGACTGCAACCCCTTTTGATGAAAAGGGTAAGGCTTTCAAAAATATAGTGTATGAATATAACCTTGCCGAAGCACTCGACGAGGGGCTTTATGTAAAGGAACCTGCTATTGCCAAGTCAAGAAATTTCAACAAGGCTAATTTCACACCTGATGAAATTGAAATAATCAAACTCGAAGACGGTATTACTGTGCATGAGCGGACAAAAGCTGTTATTGAACTCTTTGCCCGACAATATGGCAAGCCGGTTGTAAAACCTTTTATACTTGTTGCTTGCAAAGACATTGCTCACGCACAAGCCGTAAAGGAACTTTTGGAGAGCGACCGTATTTTCCACGGAAAATATCGTGGAAAAGTATTGCAAATTGACAGCTCAACAAAAAAAGACGATGATATTTCCCGTCAGTTTGTGGCTCTTGAATCGCCCGACAATGAAATTGAAATTGTCGTTCATGTCAATATGCTCAAAGAGGGCTGGGATGTGAATAATCTATACACCATTATTCCGCTTCGTGCAGCTGAAGCTGCAGTCCTGATTGAGCAGACTATCGGGCGCGGACTGCGTCTCCCATACGGAGGATGTCGCACCGGCAATAAAGAAGTGGACACCCTCACTGTTATCGCCCACGACAACTTCGAGAAAGTAATTGAAGCAGCGCAGAAAGGCAACTCGGTGCTTCAAAGGCTTTCGTATATTGAACTCGACGAACCCGACGAGCGGGACCGTGGTGCAAAGGTGGAGACCACGCCTACTACCACTCAACAAAAGATTGAGCAGCACATTGCCAATGTTAAGGACCAGATTGGCGAGAAAGCAGATAAGGTTGTAAAGCAGGTTGGGAAAGCTGTTCAGGAGGCAATTGCTTCCATTACTGAGCCCGGAGTATCTTCTTTCTCAGTCCTTCAAAAGAAAGAAGTTAAAGCTCAAATACGACAGCAAGCAGTAGCGGCAATCAAAGAGAGTGTTAAGGAGTCACTCTTTGCCGAAGAAGAAGCCGCAGCTCAGATTGCTCAGGTTGATGAAGTTATCAACATAATTGTCGAGGACTTCAAGAAAAACGTGATTGAGATCCCGCGTATCGTGATTGAGCAACAGGAAGTAAATGCCTTCTTTGATGACTTTGACCTTGATACTACAGAAGGATATACACTTGCTGAGTTGAATCGAGAAATAATTCGTCAAGGTCTACATGATACCACCGACTTCGAGATTATAGAGGGAAAATCCGGCAGTTCTAAGCGTCCTGCTGTTGAACAGATTCTTGGGAAATTGATAGACAAAGACGATATCGACTACGACGAAGTTTCGGACATGCTCTATAAACTTATTGAGCAAGCCATTGATGCTGTACGTGAGAAAAACAATATCTCTAACGGTGATGAACTCAACGAGCTTGTACACCCATACCGCCAAATGATTGCTGATAACATCTATAAGCAGATGAAGATGCACTATCGTATTGAACCTGGTGAGTATAAAGTTAATAAGGTTCTTCCGTTCTCGAAGATTCTTGATCAGCCCATTTTGGTAAACAACTGGGGTGAGCGGGATTATCATGAACCTGTGCCTCAGCAGAAATCGAATATTATAAAATTTGTGTATGTAGGTTTCAGAAAATCCTACTATACCAAATATCGTTTCGACAGTTCCACCGAACTTGACTTTGCAGTTGTGCTGGAGACGAGCAATGAAGTTCAGAAATGGATACGTCCTGTGCCAAACCAATTCAACATTTATTGGGCTAATGGCGCTAAACGATACGAACCGGACTTCATTGTGGAAACTGACGATGCTATTTATATGTGCGAAACTAAAGCGGAGGGAGATATGAAAGACGCAGATGTTCTTGCCAAAGCTGAAGCAGCAAGAGAATTCTGCCGTCGTGCCACCGAGTTTACCGCCAAAAATGGAGGAAAGCCCTGGCGCTATGTCCTGATTTCGCACACTCTCGTTGACCGTTCATATTCGTTCAACTATATTCTTTCTCAGACCAAACTGAAGTAAGACTCCTGATTGCCGCTAATGTTGCGCTGGGGCGTTTGATTCTTGCCCCGGGGGAAAAGAATAAAGGGCTGATTCCCGCGGCGGGGGAATCAGCCCGAATCGGTTCAAAATGCGGCGACTTGTTGTCGGGGCATTTTGCGATAGTGTCATCAGTCGGCCATCTCGCCTACCATAGGTATGGTGAGGTAGTTTTTGATTTCGTCGGTGGTGAGGCCTGAGCCGAGCAGGTACATCATCTTGGTCACGGCGGCCTCGATGGTGATGTTGTAGCCCGAGATTACGCCTGCCTTGGTGAGCATGTCGCCGGTATAGTAGCGCTTTGATTCGTCGCCGCCGTTGAGGCACTGGGTGACGTTGTAGAGGATCAGTCCGCGGCTTGCGGCTTCGGCTACTGCGTCAAGGAACCATTTCTCGGTCGGTGCGTTGCCGGCTCCGAATGTGCGCAGGATTACGGCCTTGATGCCGGGTGTGGCGAGCTGTGCCTTGACCACGTCCTCGGTGATGCCCGGATAGAGCCACAGTACGAGGATATTGGGATCCATCGAGTAGAACGGGTCGAGAGGCAGGGCTGTGGTGTGGCGCATCAGGTAGGGCTTGGCATACTCGATGTGGAGGTCGATGGTGCCGAGCACGGGGTAGTTGAAGCTCTTGAAGGCGTGGAATCCCGTGGAGGTGAACTTGGTGGAGCGGCAGCCGCGCACGATGTAGTCCTGGAAGGCTATCACCACTTCCTGAATCATCGGGTCGCCGTTCTCGTCCTTGGCCGCTGCCACTTCAAGGGCGGCGATGAGGTTTTCGGTACCATCCTCGCGGGTGTCGCCGATAGGAAGCTGCGAGCCGGTGATCACCACAGGCTTGCGCAGGTTGCGGAGCATGAACGAGAGGGCCGAGGCGGTGTAGGCCATGGTATCGGTGCCGTGGAGCACCACGAAACCGTCAAATTCGTCGTAGCGGTCGGCTATGTCCTTCACTATCTGGTTCCAGTAGGTAGGATTCATGTTGGATGAGTCGATGGGCTGGGGGAACTGGACGCTTTCAATGTCGTAGCCGAGGTTGCCCACCTTGGGCACGTTGTCCATCAGATGTGAGAAGTCAAAGGGCTGTAGACCGTCGGGGGTCTCGACCATACCGATCGTTCCGCCGGTATAGATGATAAGAATTCTGGGGCGATTAGCTGTAGTTGCCATGATTTGTTTGTTTTTAAGTTTGTTCGTTTATGTTCTATTTATTCATAATAGTTCTTGCTCATGCCGAATACGAAGTGGTTGGCGCGGAGCACTACGAATACAAGCACGATGGCCGATGCGATTCCCACGAAGATGAAGGGGAACATGGTCGACGTGGTGTTGAAGATCTTCTGGCCGGCACCGATGATTACGGGCACGAGCGAGATGGCCACGTAGTTGGCTACCTGAAGGTAGGCCAGCGAGAGGGTCGACTTGCTGTCGGAGGTCACCACTTCAGTTGCCTTGGTGTAGAAGATAGGCTGGGCGATACCGTTGCCGAGACCGCAGAGGGCGGCGGCGATGATGTAGACTACTGTCGAGCCGGGGACGAAGATGAAGAGGGCGAAGCTGCCTACGATCATTGCCGTGGCGGCGATGAACGTTGTCTTGCGGAACATTTTCATGACCGGGGTAAGTGCCAGTCCGACAACGAACATTGCGAAGTAGAATACCGATGTCATCGTTGAGGCCGATTCGGCGTCGATCCACTTGAAGTTAGGCAGATAATAGGAGGGGATACAGGTGGCGAACACGAAGAAGAAGTAAGCTAAGAGCAGCCATATCGTGCGGCCTACGTAGAATCCGTCCTTCACGGTCTGACCCTTGGTTGAGAATCCGTCGGCGTCAACGGCGGGCACTGTGGCAGGAGCCTTGGCTGCCTGAGCCGTAGCGTCGGTAGCCTGGGCGGGCTGCTGTGCATAGTCGCTCTGCGGAATCTTGCGCAGGAAGGGTATCAGGATAAGCGAAAGGAGCGGGAGCAGATACACGAGGAAGGGGAGGTGCCAGCTCTTGGCGGCGAGGAATCCTACTACGAATGTGGCGAGCACGAGGGCCACGTTACCGATTGCCGAGATGATACCCATCTGCTTCATGCGGTATTTGCCCGTAAATACGTCGGCGATAAGGCCGGTGGAGAAGGGGAGGATAAGACCGCAACCTGCACCGAGCAGACAGCTCAGGAGGATAAGCATGTTGAGCGAGCTTGAGAAAATCGAGAGTGCACCTGCGGCGATGTAGAGCACCGTGCCGGCGGTGATTACCGCGATTTTGTGTTTCGACTCCGACAGTTTACCCGACAGCAGCACGAAGGGGATGATGACCAGGTTGGGGAGTACGGTGAGCAACTGAATCTTAAAGTCGGTCGCGTCGTGGAATATATCATGAAGCTGTCCCTCGATAGGTGTGACGGCAAGACCGGGAAGGTCGACGGCCAGCGAAAGTGACCATATTGCGAGGACCACCATCATGGAGATGGTGCCTTTACCAGTTTGAACTTGCATAACTAATGATATTTACAGTGTGAGTTGAAAATGAGTTAGAGATTTAGCGGGAGCTATTTAGTCGGTCACGGTGACGCGGTCGCCGTTAAACACACCCAGGCCGAGCTTCTTCATCACGGCTTTCACAGCGGCCTGAGCCTTGACCGAGTTGCCGGCTTCGTCCAATGGAGGAGCGAAGGCAGCGATACCCATCACGCCGGGCATCACGCCGAGCACTCCGCCTCCCACACCGCTCTTTGCGGGGATTCCCGAGGTATAGAGCCAGTCGCCGGTATTCTGATAGAAACCTACGCTGGAGATAAGGGTAGTGATCTTAGGAGCAAGATCCTTGTCAAACACCTGTTCTTTCGTTACAGGATTAAGGCCGCCGTTGGCTATCGTGCCGGCGCAGATGGCGAGCTGTTCGGCCGTGATACCCACCGAGCACTGACGTGTGTAGAGGTCCAGGCTCATGGGCACGTCATCGTATATTCGGTTGTAATTCTTGAGCAGCCAGGCTATTGCGCGGTTGTTGAAGTTGGTCTCGCTTTCCGAGCGGTAGAGCTCGTCGAGCACCTGGGCCTCGCTGCCGCAGAGAGCCTTGATATTGTTGATGATAGCCTCCCATTTTCCCCAGGAGTCACCCTTAGGCTCAACCATGGAGCAGGCTGTGATCGCACCGGCGTTGACGAGCGGGGTGGAGGGATGATCGTTTTCGAGAAGGATAGCGAAGATTGAATTGAACGGCAGGCCAGTGGCATCGGCGCCTATCTGCTTCAGCACCGCTTCCGCGCCATACTGCTTGAGCACGAGGATGGCGGTGAGCACTTTTGATACCGATTCGATACCGAACTTGTAGGATGTGTCGCCCACCGAGTAGGTCGTGCCGTCAAGCAGCGTCACGCTGATACCGAATAGGTTCGGGTCAATGTTGGCCAAAAACGGGATATAGTCGGCGTTGTGACCGCCCGTGATGCCTTTACTCTCTGAATAGGCTTCATCTACCGCAGCCTTGATCTGCGCTTTGGTGATTGTCTTGTCCATAAGATTTAATAATTTGTTTGTTTTGTTTGATTTGATTATCCAAGCGGGTGATGTCCGCATTTTTCATATATTAACGTTTTGTGACAAGAAAGGTTCATCACAACTGCTCGAAAATACGGAAAATACGTTGCCGTTTAATCCATTTGGCCCTGTCGGTTGTATTATATATAAAGTCACTCACGCAACTTTTCATATCAATATACAAGAACAAAAATTAACGACATTCAGATTATGAACAAGCAACTCATCCTGATTGCCGCCCTGGCCGCAGGATGCGCCTTCAGCGCATCGGCCCAGCGCGACAACCGTCTTCACGAGACCGGAGTGGTCACAGTGGTAAATAATGACACCGCCGACGTGACCCATGTAGAGAAAGCCTTCAAGAAAGTAGCGCCCGTATCGCCCAAGGACAACGGACTCCCGCGATTTGCAATCGTCGGTAAGGACCGTCAGTTCTATGTAGGTATCGGAGCGCAGGTATTGACCGAGGCCGTGTATGACTTCGGCGACAACGTCGGCTCCCCCGTCCTTTTCACCCCGTCGGCCTTCACCAAGTCATCGCCCGGCAACGGCTCGGGGATGAGCTTCGGATGGCAGACCTCGTCGATTTACGCCAACTTCGTGGCTATGCCCGGAAGTGAGAATCAGGTAGGCTTGTTCTTCAAGGCCAATTTCCTCGGCAGCAACAACAGCTTCAACGTCTATCACCTCTTTGCCAAGTATCGCGGGTTGACGGCAGGTTACACCACCAGCCTCTTCAGCGACGGAGCCGCCGAGCCTATGACGATCGATTTCGAGGGACCTAACGGCTATCCCTACCTGACCCTCTTTACAGCCTACTGGACTCAAGAATTCAATAAGAACTGGAGCGGCGCCATAGGTATCGATGCACCCGCCACATCGCTGACCACCAACTCCGTGACCTCCTCCGTCAATCCCCGCACCCCCTCGATACCCCTCTACGTCCAGTATGCCTGGGCAGGGGGCAACTCCCACGTGCGTCTTTCCGGAATCGTGCGCCCGATGCAATACCGCAACCTCGTCGAGAGCCGTAACCACGGAGTGCTCGGCGGAGGCGTGCAGCTCTCGGGCATGACCCAGGTTGCCGGCCCGCTTTCAGTCCAGTTCAACGCCGCCTACGGTAGCGGCATCGGATCATATATTCAGGACGATGAAGGCCTCGGTCTCGATGCCATAGCCGTAGGCACCGACGGTAAGATGAAAGCAGTCAAAACAATGGGCGTGACCGGAGGACTCTCATGCTCCGTCACTCCCCGGCTGAGCGCCAACGCCGTCTACAGCCACGTCACCAATTGGTTCCCCGACGATGCCGCCACGGCATCTGACACCTACCGCTACGGCGACTATGTGGCAGTCAACATGATCTACAACATCAATAAATTCGTGTCAGCAGGAGTGGAATATGACTACGGCCACCGCAAGGCCGTCGACGGCGCGAGTCTCCATGTCAACCGCATCCAGGCCCAGTTTGCCGTGACGTTCTGATGCCGCAGTCAAGACTTTACCCCTTTCATTCCTGATTCTGCCGGCAAGCAACAGCTTGCCGGCAGAAATTATATATAAGTCACCCTTAATAGCACGCCATGTCCGCGGCGGCGCATTGACAGGAAGGGAGGGGGGCGTGCAGCCCCATGTCCGCGGCAGCGCATTGACAGGCAGGGAGGGTGGGGGCGTGCAGACCCATTTCAGCTTACTACGTATTGACCGGCAGGAGCGTGTGGGGGCGTGCAGCGCACGCCGAATCATCGTAACACCATTCGCCGTAGCTTGCGGAGGCGATTGGTGCTAAAAGTGGCCCCCCTCCAATGGCGTGCGGGGCACGCCGAAACGGTGGTTATGTCGCACCACCTCCGGGGTACATGTTTGCGAGGGACGCTTCCAGGGGTGCTCGCCACCCCCGGTTAGTGAGATTAAGCCCGTCCCGGGCTTCCGTGAGAAGCATCACACCCTGTGGAAAAAGAATGTGTAAGTAGCTGAGGGACACGCGCCAAAGTCACGTCTGTACATCATGAGGGCGCGGTTGTGTACGGCGTCTAATTCTCAGGCGTCCCGATAACCGGGAGTTGATGGCTTCGAAGGACCGGGGATAACCGTAAAAACAAAAAAATTATCCGTCGTCACGACGAATAATCTTCTTACCTTAAATCTAATACCATGAAAAACTGTTACAAAGGTATGACAATTTTCGGAATCTGCAAAAGATTCCTGCTAAATTAACCAATATTAACATATTTCGGTCGAAAAAATCGCTTTTGTCGAGGCCGCCCCGAGGACTTCAGGGGGATCAGGATTGATTGATTTCGGCTTCGAGGGCGCGGATGGCGCGGTCGTTGTAGAGGCGGCGCTTGCTGTCGAAAACCCATCCCCACTTTGTGAAGTAGCGGAAAAGGTTGACGATGTGGCGCATGAGGGGGCGGAAGCGGTAGCGGGATTCCTCGCGGTGCTTGTGGACAGCTTCCACCTCGGGCCAGAATATGGTGAGGTATTTTTCGTGAAGCCGGCGCGAGAGGTCCACGTCCTCGCCGTAGAGGAAAAACCGCTCGTCGAATATGCCTACGTCTTTCAGGGCATCGACCCTCATGAACATGAAACTTCCCTGATGCTGAGGGAGGTTGAGGGTGTGGACGCGGTCACTGGCCTGGAGCAGATACCGGTGGTTGATCTTGTCGACGAGCTTTCCGTGCATGAATCGTCGTATGAGCAGGTCGGCCGGAGTTGGGAGCAGGCGGCAGGTATACTGGGGCCGTCCGTCGGGGTAAAATATGGCAGGCTGGAGGGTGCCGGTGTCGGGATGGGCATCCATGTAGTCGGCAATCCGCTGTAATATCTCGGGCTTGAAGCTGACATCGGAGTTCAGCACCAGGTGATAGCGCTGGTTGCGGGCGATAGACTGCCTCAGGGCAATGTTGTGGGCCGCTCCGTAGCCTATGTTGTCGTGAGGGATGTAAGTCACTTTGGGTGTGGCAAGGCATATCTCGCGCGTGGAGGGGGTGCGCGAGTTGTCGATGACGATTATTTCATCGACCAGTGGCGAGTTAATCGAGGCAAAGCACTCTTTCAATTCGTCGTCATCAGTGTGGTATGTGACGATTGACACAGTGAGCATACACAATAGAAACGAGCAATTGTGAAAAATAGTATAACATCACGCCATATTTCACAAAATCTGCTTATCTTTGTTTTCAACAATATCATCAGTCCCGAAAAGCTATGGCCCCATTGTTTTCGATCATCACCGTCACCTACAACGCCTCTCCCACCTTGGCCGTGACCATGAAGAGCGTCGCCGCCCAGTCGTGCCGCCTGTATGAACACTTAGTGGTCGACGGGGCCTCGACCGATGCCACCGTCGAGATAGCGCGGAGGCTGTCGACCCCGGCCACGAGCATCGTCAGCGAGCCTGACCGCGGGCTCTATGATGCCATGAACAAGGGCCTCAGCCTCGCCAAGGGCGACTACGTGATTTTCCTCAATGCCGGCGACGCTTTCGCTGCCGACGATACCCTCGCGATGATAGCCGACGCCATCATCGACAATGATTATCCCGGAGTGGTCTACGGACAGACTCGCCTTGTGGACTCGCTGCGCCATGTCACCGGCCCCCGCCATCTTGAGGCCCCCGAGGTGCTGACGGTCGACTCGTTTGCCGACGGCATGGTGGTGTGTCATCAGGCATTTGTAGCCCTGCGCAAGCTCGTCGACAACTACGACACCCGTTACCGCTTTTCGGCCGACTACGAGTGGTGTATCCGTTGCCTCCAGCACTCGCGCCGCAATGTCTACATCCCCGAAGTGATAATCGATTACCTCGACGAGGGACTCACCACCCGCAACCGCCTCGCCTCGCTCTGGGAGCGGTTCCGCATCATGTGCCGCTACTATGGTACCGTCCCCACAGTGGCGCGTCACTTCAAGTTTTTAATCAGAGACTTTAAGAGAAAATGGAACAGAACAAGATAGCCCTAAACACATCCTTTCACGTCGACTCATCGGTCGACGCTGAATTTTTCCACTGGCTGCGCCACGACTTCACTCCCTCGCTCGTGGCCGGCGGCGAGTGGACCGTCACGGCTCTTTCCCGCCTGCTCATGACCGTGGAGGAGGGCCTGACGAGCTATTCGCTGCGAGTCGAGGCACCCGCCGGTGTATCGGCCGACGAAGCGATAGCCCGCTGGGAAGATGCCCTCGCCGCCATAAAGACCGGACCCGTGGCCCGGCACATAGGCCACCGGCTCCTCTTTTTCACCACCCCGATGGAGGACTTCCCCCTATGAGCGACCTCCGGCCTGAGATACCCCTGCGCGAGTGGGACCGCATTATAATCGGTATCGACCCGGGCACCAACGTGATGGGCTACGGCGTGGTCGGAATCAAGGCGCGCCGTCCCGTGGCCGTGGCCTTAGGCGTGATCAAGCTCTCGCGCATGGAGAGCCACTACCTGCGCCTGTCGCGCATCTATGACCGCGTGCTCGGCCTGGTCGAGCAATACCTCCCCGACGAGATGGCCATCGAGGCACCGTTTTTCGGAAAAAATGTCCAGTCGATGCTCAAGCTCGGGCGCGCCCAGGGTGTGGCCATGGCCGCCGCCCTGTCGCGCGACATTCCCATCCACGAGTATGAGCCGCGCAAGATCAAGATGGCCATAACCGGCAACGGAGCCGCCTCCAAGGAGCAGGTGCGCGAGATGTTGCGGCGCACCATGGCAATCCCTGCCGAAAGCCTCGACATGGAACTCGACGCTACCGACGCGCTCGCCGCCGCCATGTGCCACTTCTATGAAAGCTCACGCCCTGCCGCCCCGGCAGGCCCCAAGTCGTGGAAAGACTTCATAGCCCGCAACCCTGACCGGGTGAAATAGACGCGTATAGACACTTATACAGCAGCATGTTCCAAGACCTTTTCTTATTTCCGTAGAATGCAGCGTGAATTGGTTATTTTGATCATTTCCTTGTTGGCCCTCGTCGGTAAGGCTCAGGACACTGACCGGGCAACAGACAGTGGCAGCAGATTGATCTGGACCGTCAACGGGGCATGGAGCTTTAATATGCCCGTGGGTGATATAGGAAGCGACGACCGCTATGACGATTCGATCTATTCCGGTCCCTCCGAGGAGGGGGGAGTGTTGGGGGCCGGAGTGCGTCTGTCTTGGAAGCGGGGCTGGTGGATAGAGTCGGGACTTAACTTTGGCTATAATTCCGCCCAAGTCATTCCGGCCGACATTGATCAACCCGTTTACGGGCTGCGCCGCCTGAGCATTTCGCTACCCATTACCGGAGGATGGTATTATCCGTCATTGATAGGCCAACTCGGCATTGGCCCGAAAGCAGGGATAGAAATCATCGGAAACATGTCAATGCGATGCAAAAACCTTGAGCATTTCTATAATATTTCCTCCTCGGAACTGTGGCGACGGTGGAACTTGGCGGCAGTGATGGGCGTAGAATGGGGCTTCTCTTTCATTAGGGCGGATATATTGCTACACATCGGTCTCTTTCCGCTGATTCATCGAAAATATAATTACACAGTGGCCGGTTCCAGTTACTACCAATTGACGGTCGGTGCTAAATTCCTTTTCTGAGCAACGGCGGCCTTAATCTTGTTAAGGAATATGCCACTCCCGAGGTTGCTCTCCAATCTTAAGTCAAGATTCATTCATGCCTTAATCAATCGTTTTGTACGCGAAAACCTTGCGACGAAATACCACGTTATCGCGGCGAAAAGTTACATTCCTGCTCAGTGTCGGGGAGACATGCCGAAGGCATGTCCGTACATCAAGGGCTTGTTTTTCAGCTCAATTCCTCGCCTTTCCGCAACGGCAATAAATGGTGCGGACTCTCAATTCATTATCTCATTCCACCTCTGAACCACGTCAGGAACATAGAATATATTTACAGCGATCATGGCGGCAAGGAATACCACGATTCTAAACACACTTTGCGGGCCATTGAACAGGCCCATTTCGTGTAACTTTTCGCCTTTTTCCTTCACCGACAGATCTGCCGGAAGGTCTTTTTCTACCTCCCGGGCCGCTCTGCATTCCATTACTGAGAGTTTTATTGATAGATACAACACAATTAACGATGGAATGACGGTGAACAGAAAGCCTGTCGTCACCAAAGGGTGGTTACCGAGCACTAATGAAAGCGCCCATACTCCGAAGCCACCGAAAGCTGAATCCCAGAATTTTTCGAGTCTTTTTTGAGTTTTGTCCATATTGTCGATGTTTAGTGTGTGGAATCGGTGCTATAAGTCTTGCGGCGGAGGAGGAACCAGGCGGTGACGGCGGCGGTGGTCAGCGCGCCAAGGGTGTAGGATACCGGGCGTGACTCGATGCCTAAGAACTGGGGCGAGATGTAGATGAACGTCGTGATGATGAATGTCATGAATATCGCCGGGATGAGGGCAATCCAGTAGTTGCGTCGGCGGCGGCAAAGCCAGATGAAGATTGCCCACAGCACGATTGCGCCCAGGGTCTGGTTGGCCCACGCGAAGTAGCGCCAGACGATGCCGAAGTCAACGAGCGTGATGCCGTAGCCCACTATGAAGAGCGGGATGCACACGAGGAATCGCTTCAGAATCGGACGCTGGTCGAGGTTGAAGATGTCGGCGATTATCAAGCGGGCCGAGCGGAATGCCGTGTCGCCCGACGTGATGGGGGCGGCCACCACTCCCAGCAGGGCAAGAATAGCGCCTACATGGCCCAGGGTGGAGCGGGAGATGACGTCGACCGCCCACGCGGCGTTGTTGTCATTCTCGGCCAGGGCATCGCCGAGCTGTGATGCTCCGCCGAAAAATGCCATGGCTATCGCGGCCCATATCAGGGCTATGATGCTCTCGGAAATCATCGAGCCGTAAAACACCGCCTTGCACTGGCTCTCGCTTTGGACGCATCGCGCCATCAGGGGCGACTGGGTGGCGTGGAAGCCTGAAATCGCGCCGCAGGCTATGGTGATGAACAGGGTAGGGATAATGGGGAGCGCCTCGGTATCGTGCTGGAAATTATGGAGCGTGGTCAGCTCGGGCACGTGGTACTTGAACGTAAAGAGGGCAATGAGCAGTCCAGCCGCCATGGCGATAAGTGCTGCGCCAAATATAGGGTAGAGGCGTCCGATGAGCTTGTCGACCGGCAGCATGGTGGCGAGGACATAGTAGGCGAGGATGATCCACACCCACATCGACGTTGACGACCCGCTCACCATCGACGACAGCAGCTGAGCGGGGCTGAGGAGGAATACCGCCCCCACAAGCACCATCAGTACAACCGAGAAGTAGCGCATGAAGTGGCGCATGGGAGTGCCCATGTAGTCGCCAACGATCTCGGGGAGCGAGCGGCCGTCGCCGCGCAATATCATCATGCCCGAGAGATAATCGTGCATCGCGCCGAAGAATATTCCTCCGAGCGTGATCCACAGGAAGGCCACCGGGCCGAAACATGCGCCGAGTATCGCGCCGAATATCGGTCCGGTGCCGGCGATGTTGAGGAGCTGGATAAGGAATACGCGCCAGCGGGGGAGCGGCATGTAGTCTATGCCGTCGCCGAGCCTGAAGCAGGGTGTGGTGTTCTTGTCGTCGGTATCGGCCTGACGCTGCAGGTAGGTGCCGTAGGTGAAATAAGCGGTGATGAGTGCCGCGAGGCAGATGATGAATGTTATCATTGTTATCTTATTGATTTTAAGTTTAGAAATACCACGGATGCAGGCGGAAGGTTGTGATTCCCTCCGAGGGAATCATGCCGTCGACGCGCGAGGCCCCGCGGTAGGTGCGGTGGCTGAAATCGGGGTCGTCGGGGCGCATGGCGTTGACCTTCACCCGGCCCGAGGAGTGGATATAGGTCGAGTCGGCATCATAGAGGGCCACGTGGCTTATGCGTCCGCCGGGAGTGTAGGAAAAGAACAGCAGGTCGCCGCGACGCAGGGAGTCGACCGGTGCCGACGGGGCGATTTTCCTGCCGGTGTGGATCTGCTGCGAGGCATCGCGCCTCAGTATCACGCCCTGCGACTGATAGGCCACGCCCACGAGCCCCGAGCAGTCTACGGCCTTGGTCGAAATTCCGCCCCACAGGTAGGGCGTACCCATGAGCGAATAAGCCGTCATGACCACGGCATCGGTATCGAGTGGCCGCGACGCCCACTCTTCGAGGGGCACCAACGATCCGGTCGCTATCCAGCCGCGGCGACCGTCGGGTAGCGTTATGGCTGTCACGCTGTCGGCTGCAAGCGTTCCCTCCACGATCGACCCCGCCACGAGTTCGGTCAGCACGTCGCGCGGTGACCGCGACGAGGGCGAGGTGTAGGCCATGGCCTGGCGCGAGGTCACGGCGAGGCGCGGGGCGCGCCGCCAAGCGAGCATCTCCTCATGCCCGGGCCGGCTGACCGATGAATATATCATGTAGCCCGTGTAGCCGTCAGGTCCTTCGATGGCAAGCCACTCGTCGCCGTGATGGCCGGTGACGCGCAGCGGAGTGCCCATGATGGCCTGCGAGGTGAGCTGGGCCGAGTGCGACGGCTTCTCGCGGATACAGGCCACGGGGATGGTGACCTGCGCCCAAGCGGTATCGGCCGGCTCGGCTGCCCGGGCTTGAATAAGTGCCGTCAGGGCGAGAATGATTATGATGAGTCTTTTCATTGCAAATTAAAGAGTCGGTTGGCATTGTCAGTCGTGATGGTGGCCGCCTCGTCGGGCGTAATGCCCAGAGCTGCCGCCACTGCCGCGGCGGTATTGACTATATATGCGCTCTCGTTGCGCTTGCCCCGGTGAGGCACCGGAGCGAGATAGGGCGCGTCGGTCTCAAGCAGGATCCTGTCGCGGCCTATCACGGGAATCACTTCAGGGAGGGTAGATTTCTTGAATGTGGCTATGCCGTTGATACCGAAGTAGAAGTCGCCCGTCTCCCTGATCGCTTCCACGTCATCGGCTGTACCCGTGAAGCTGTGAAACACTCCGCGAGGCACTTCGGGCAGCGATTTCAGGACTTCGAGCGTCTCGGCAAGGGCCTCGCGGCAATGGATGATGACGGGAAGCCCCGTCTCGGCTGCGAGCCGTGCCTGGCGGCTGAACGCCCTTGCCTGCTCGTCGCGGAAAGTCTTGTCCCAATACAGGTCCATGCCTATCTCTCCAACGGCCACATAGCTCATTCCGTTCTGCTCGCACAGCATCTTCTCCATCATGTCGATCACGGCGTCGCTCTCAGCCGTCACCTCGGTGGGATGCAGTCCCATGGCAGGATAAAGGTGGCCCGGGAAGCGGCGCGTGAGCGTCAGCAACGGCTCCACGGTGCCGGCGTCGACATTGGGGAGGATGATCTTCTCCACTCCTGCCGCAATGGCTCGCTCCACAGCCGCTGCGCCGTGGTCATCTTCGTCAAATTCAGGCAGGTAAAGGTGGGAGTGAGTGTCGACTATCATTTCGAGCGGGAAGCGGTTTCAAGAGCCAGACGCATGAAGAAAGCGCGCGCCTCGGGAGTGACGGGAAGAGTGTCGAGACATGCTATGGCGGTGTCGGTATAGGCGCGGATAAGTTCCTGAATACCGTTGACCAGGCCGAGCGATGTGTAGATTTCCTTGACGGCGGCGACCTTGGCCTGCGCCTCGGGGGGCCGCGCTATGATTTCGGCAAGACGGCCCGAAGTGTCGTCGCGCAGGGCCGAGATCAGGAGCCAGGTCTTCTTGTCGTTGAGTATGTCGCCGCCTATGGCCTTGCCGAATGTGGCTTCTTCGCCAAACGAGTCGAGATAATCGTCCTGAAGCTGGAATGCGAGTCCCAGATTGACCCCGAAGTTGAAGAACTGCAGCTGGGTGTCGAAATCGGCATCGGCCATAAGCGCGCCCATCGAGCAGGCGCAACCCAAGAGCACCGACGTCTTCAGCCTTATCATTTCGAGATACTCCTCCACCGTCACGTCCATGCGCGACTCGAAGTCCATATCGAGCTGCTGGCCCTCATAAATGTTCATGGCCGTGCCGTTGAAGAGCTGCAGGGCATCGTTCAGATGCGGGTCGGCCTTGATGGCCAGGAGCATGGTGGCCGTGGTGAGCATCGCGTCGCCCGAGAGTATTCCCGTGGCCTCGTTCCAGCGGCGGTGGACCGTCGGTCGGCCGTGCCGCACGTCGGCGTTATCCATTATGTCGTCATGCAGCAGCGTGAAGTTATGAAACATCTCGATGGCGATTGCCTGATGGATGGCCCGCATCGGGTCAGCGCCCATCGCTTCACACGAGGCAAGCGTCAGCACCGGGCGCAGTCTCTTGCCGCCCCCGTCGAGCATGTAGCGGATAGGTTCGTAAAGTCCGGCCGGACGTGCCGGAAGTGACAGGCGCGCTATGGCATCCTCGGCCATGCGGCGGTATTCCTGAAGTGAAAGCATCGGTGATTGGGAATTTAGCGTGAACGGAAGGCATCAAGAAATGAAGCGATACTGGTGGAGTCGCCGCCATAGCGGGCCACGATCATACCTGCTATCGTGTCGGCCTGCGGATCGTTGCGCAGCATCCGCCCGAGATTTCCGGGCGTGGATACAGCCATGAACACGTTGACCTGGCGGTCAAGCGGAAGTGAATCCTTGGCCTGTTCGAGCGTGGAGGCAAATGCTTCAAGCGCGCCCGGATCAGCCGACTCGGTATATAGCCGGTAAACCTCGCGCGACAGGTTCATGGCAAATGTCCGCTCCTCCGGCGGGGTCTGCGCGAGCCACTCCACGAGCAGCCGCGCTGCCGGGCGAGGTGAGTGATCGGCCACGATCTCAGCCGCCTGCGCGCCCGGATCGCCCGATGGGTCGAGCGTAAGGGCCGGTTTGCTCCCCGCCGTGTGGCCGCAGGCTGCCGCAGCTGTCATCACGACCGCAGCTATGAAAATGTGAATCAGTCGCTTCATGGAAAGATTGCCGAGTGAAATAGTTACTACCGCAAAGATACAAAAATATCCCTCCCCATGCAAAAACTTTTTTCCATCCCCCCTCAGCCGGGGAGAATGTCAGGAAAGAGAATTTCCGTCAGTCTTATCTTTACCTCGACCGGGAGATTGAAGATGTCGAGCCCGGTCATTTCTGAGTAAAGGTCCATGTTAGGCCTGATGAATCTTCGCTGACGCCTCCCGTCTATCGTGGCTGAGACTTCATAATGCCCTTTGGTGTTGACGCTTATGGTTAGATTGGTCACGGTCCTTCCGCGAAAGTCGTGAAATACCGCGTCTTTGCCATCGGTCGGCTCCAGATATCCGAAGGCTACAAGATTGTCGTTTAGTGTCTTCTGGATGATGCTTAGCCACGGTTGCTGGATCCCGTGATGCACGGCATATTTGCTGAAGCCGGCGATGGCCCCGGCTACACGGTCCATGATTGCATTGGCATTCTTGATCTCGTTGCGTCTTGCAAAATCAATGAGATCGGATTTCGTAATGTCACTAATCTTGCCTCCGACACTAAACCTGCGCTCGGTATTTGGACCGGTTGCGTTATTATTGAATATGAAGGTGATGTCATAGGCAGGCGACAATTGCCATTTCCCATTCTCCTTAAGCATGAATGAAAAGTTCTTGTTATGGTCATCGGTATTGTTGGCCATGACGTTGAACACCATTCGGGCGAAGATTTGTTCGATCTCTGATTCCCGTAGCGACAGTTCGCGGCAGGTCGCCACAAGATCCTCATAGCTGCGGGCATCGGGGTTGATTGCTGCAAGTGACTGCACATGTATTTTCTTGCCGTCCTCGCGATCAAAACGTCGCGTCAGGAAATGGTTAACACCTTCAACCGGAAACAATCTACATTCTCTCATCTCAATCCCTGCTGCGACAGCCATGTCGTAGTAGGCTGTCTCGATCTCAGCCGCGGGCATCGTCCTGTCGCCGAATTTCATGATGTAGTAACCATATCCCTCAAGGCCGTCGGTCTGCCCGGAGCGGATTTCTCCCGTATTTTCATTTATGGCGAGTATGGCTTTCATCTGCCGTCCGCCCGCCGAAGTTCCCACTGCGAGGAGGGCCTGGAGTGTCAGGCCGTCGCCTTGATTCAGCGTGATGTCGTCCCTGTCTTCAAGGATTTTCAGCGACATGTTGTAGAGCGATTTTATATCCACTTCGCGTGAATGGGTCAGATCAGCAGCATAAGGTTCATATTCGAGCGCTCCCATTCCCCGGGTGCCGATAAACATCAGCTTGTAGAGGGAGGTGACTTTATTACGCGGTATTTTATTCTGCTTGATCCACTTGTCAAACAGTGTGTTACCCCAGGAATCAGGCAGCGAATCGGCTATAAACGGAGGTAATCCCTGATATAGCGGTCGCTCGTCACCATACACAGGTAAGAAAACATTTCTGCTTCCTGTCGGCGAAAGAAGTGGTGAAATGTCGGGTATATTGTCCATTGCATGAGGCGTGTACGTGAAATGAGCCATTCGTGTGGCCTGATTCCAGGTGAGGCGTCCTATTTCTTTATTCCATAATTTGACTTTCAGGTGCTTCATGATAGGCGGTTGGATGAGTTTTGAAATGTTTCGTCATTCAGTATGGAAGATTCTTGCTTTTGCGGACCCGTTGCATCTTCCTGTCATTGTCGTCATACAGATATGGCGACTCGGGCAGTTCCGGCAGCAGTGAGTCCCAGTTTCCGCCGAGTCCTATCGCCCGCAACAATCTGAGCATAGTGCCGAGAGAAATGTCGGTCATATTGCCCGACTCGAATTTATAGAGGGTGGTCATGCCTACCCCGGCGGCCTCCGATACCTCCTTGCGGGTCATCCTCAGCCGCATCCTGTAGTCGCGGAACCTCGCCCCGAGATTCAGGATTACATCGGGTGTTGCCAATGATTTGTTTGTAAGTGTCACCATAATGATAATAAAGCCTTAAAATAGGGTATAACATTCATTGAAATGATATTTACAAAAGTAAGAAAAATATCCTTCTCTACCAAATTTTTCTTCCGACGAAACGAAAAATTCCCCGGCATCACTGCCGGGGGATTCAAAGGATATTGTATGAAATAGGCTGTCAGTCATCCGTAGACCTGCGGGGAGTCTCCGCCATCACCGGTATTTTAAAGTTGGTGTGAGGCGACAGGGGTTTAAGGTTATTCTTGTCTTGACAAGGATAGCTTTAGGTTTTCCACCGCTATGTTGCGCGAGGCATGAAGTGAATTTGAGATCAGCTGGATATTGTCAGGATTGCCCAAGTCGGCATTCCGGAATGTGCCCGGCGGATATTCTTCCCACCACTTGCCACCTCGGGGACGGGAGGCCCAGATCTGAAACACGGCGATATTTTCACTGCCGTATGGTATCCGCTGCACGAGCACCGCCTGCTTCTCCTCAGGACGGTAATGCACATTGGTGTATACCGAGACGGTAGGGCCGTTCTCCCAGCCTGAATCGTCGATGTGAGTGGATTCGATTCCGTATATACGGGCGTATTCGTTGCTGTAAACCCCCGTCGTATCGCAGTGCAGCCATATTTCCGATGACGGTTTCAACGGCTTGACCTGATGGTAGGTAGCGAATAAAAGTCCGCGATGAGGGTTATAGAACAGTATTGAATCCACCTCGATTTCGGGAAACCGGGATATGCCGCGGGCAAGATGCTCAGCCAATTTGGGAAAACCGGCGATGTGTCCGGGCGACTGGATCAGCGAGGAGTCGGTAATCATCCACTCGCAGCCAAATGACAATTCCAGTCCCGATGAGCTGACGGCGTTGCCGCTCTGAGCGTCAACATGCCACTGCTGAACTGAAAACGGTGGCAGCCTGTGGGCCGTGCATGAGACGAAGCCCATCAATGACGCTATAATCCACAGGATATACAGAATATAAAGGCTGTATCTGGTCATGACTGAATGGTTTTTATGACGCAAAATTACAGCCTACGGAAATAATAATTCTCGACAAATGTTGAAATCTTACTCCCGGCTCAGATATTTTTTCTCAGCCGGCTCAGATGGGTGGGAGTCACGTTAAGGAATGAAGCTATATCGCGGAGTGAGAATAGCGAGAATAGGTCGGAATGTCGGCTGATCAGTTCATTGTACCGCTGCTGAGGCGATTGGGTATAAAGAGCTACGTATCGGTCATAGACCGTAGAAAAGATGGCCTCGGTGGAACGCATTACGATCTCCTTTACCTTGCCGTCGGTCTCCATCAGCTCCCTTACCCTGCTGACGGGGACGCAATATATCTCACAGTCTGACCCGGCTATGATCGAGACCCTTGATTTATTGCCGTAGAGCGAGAAAGGAAAGTCGGTCACGAACTCTCCTGCAAATTCAAGTCCGATCACATGCTCGGTCCCGTCGTCGGAGAAGGCCACATATTTCAGCGTCCCCGACTTCACATATCCGATATAACGCCCTACGGTGCCAGCTTTCACAAACTCCCGGCCCTTGGTGTAGACATGAAGTTCACCTTCATTGATGCAGAGGTCCCTCCAGAAGTCAACTTCAATGTTGTTGATATAAGTATTGAATCGTTCAGTCATTATGCTAAAATTGCGCCGCTCCCGCAGCAATGTTATATATCGCGGATGTTGAGCAGATCCTTGCCTTGAGTCTCTCCCGGCGATCGATGTGGGGCATAAAGTTCAGAATAAAAGCTATCGGTGCAAAAGTAGAAAAAAGCCTTAAACCTTGCAAATCGAAAGTCACACTTTCGATTTGCAAGGTTTTTTACAAAAGATGGGGCAGCCGATTCTCTCCATCAGGATGGTGGGCCAAGCCGATGCGGAAGTTTTGCACCGCGCCCATCCTCGCTCCCCATACGCCGCGCATCACTTCGACCTTCGCAGCATGGGCGTGCAGCCCACGCCGAAACGGTGGTTATGCCGCACCGCTTCCTGGTTGCTTGCAGGCGAGTTAAGCCTTCCCTGACTACCGTGAGATGTGTGGCGGACATGATAAAATGTAGCCGTGGGCGGGAAGTTCAGCTTTCCGCCCACGGCGTTAATGTCATTTAATCAATACTGCCGGAAGCTTATTCGGCATCGGAGCTGTCGCGGCGTCCGGGCTTGAGCTCGTATGCAACAGCCGAGATCGAGAAGCCCCAGTAGATGAAGGCAAGCGACGTCAGCAGGCTGACCATTTCCATGTTCTGTACCCATCCGGCTTCAATGAAGAAGTAGCTGATGACGAGCAGGAGAATACCGTTGATGATATAGATCCACCAGTATTTCTGGCGACTGAGTGCCACGCCGTTGCAGAGGGCGTTGATACCCCAGAAGGCGAAGATGAGGGCTAAGAAATAGGGGAACACGCTTTCGGCGAGAAGCACGTTGCGCACGAGCATGAAGCCGATAAAGATGTCGATCACGCCGCCGGCTATCCACCAGCCCCATCCGCGGCCGCGGTCAGGACCCGAGGCTACGAGAAGCTGAACGATACCGGCTAAGATAAGCATCCAGCCGAAGAGCACTGAGGCGACAGCATAGCCTGCCATGGGCCAGAACCAATAAGCGAAACCGCTGACTACCATAAGAATACCTACTACAAGCACCACCCACCAATAGCGGCTGGTACCGAGAAATGATGAAAGGAGATTTTTCATTGTCGTAATAATTTAGTTTGTTTCTATTAATGTTCTTTTATATAATTAACATCGTGGCGTGAAAATTGTTTAAATCTCATCGCCCGGGTTGACCGAAAAAAGTCAGGGACCTGCCGGCGAGGCAGGTCCCTGTGGTAATGAACCGTCGATTACCGGTTTATTCCGGCAACTTACTTCTTGAGCTTCTCGATGTAGTCGCGGAGGCCCTGATTGTCGGGGTCGAGTTCAAGGAAGAGGTTGTAGTAGTCCACAGCCTTGTCCTTGTCGCCCTGCTGGAGATAGTAGGAGGCGATGGCGTTGTAGGCCGATTTGTAGGCGTCGGCATACTTGGTCTTGCCTTCGGGATCTTCGTTGTAGGATTCGATCATGGCGGTGTAGGTCTCCACGAGCTCGGGAGTGATCTCGGCAGCGCCGTCACGCACCATCAGCAGTGTAGCGCGGTTACGGTAGAGCGGGCCTTTGTTGGCGGCCGATTCAAGAGCCATGTCGACATACTTGATACCGTTGGAAGCGCTTTCCTTGCGTTCCTCCGAGCCTTCTTCCTGAGAGAGGGCGAGGTTGCGGTAGCGGTTGGAGAGGATGAAGTAATCGTTGAGCGAAGCGTCGCCGAGGTCCACGAATTTCTGCATGTATTCGGCAGCCTTGGCATAGTCCTGCGTCTCGGTATACATCGACGAGATCTTGGCAAGGTAGTCCTTGTTCTTCTCGGGATTGATTTCAAATGCGCTGGTGTAGGCCACGATGGCTTCCTCGGGGCGACCCAGGGCGGCAAGCACGTCGCCATAAGTGCCGTAGTCGTTGGTGGTGAAGGTGGCACCCTTGTGGGCGAAGAGCTTCTGGCCGGCGGCGTAGGCGCCTTCATAGTCTTCGAGAGCGGCCTTGTTGAGCATCACCATGCGCTGCATGTACACGTTATCGGGGTCCTTGGCCAGCACCTTGTTGGCGATTTCGAGCGATTCGGGATACTTCTTGCCGTAGAAAAGGAGGCCGGAGTAGCGCTGCTCGTCCTGCTGGAAGTGGTTGGGGTTGGACATGTATTTGCCATACTGCTCGGCGGCGGGGGTGAACTGGCCGGCGTCATAGTATTTCTCGGCGAGCTCGCGCTGGGCCAGGGCCGAGGTGGGGAGCTTGGCGTTGAGTTCCTTGAGCTTGTTGATAGCAAATGAGGGATTGACCTTGTTGTAGAGGTTGGCATACTTCACGTAGGCCTCGGGGTTGATGCGGCCTGCTTCCTCGTCATATACCATAGCCTGCTCGTAGTATCCTGCTGCCTGGCCTATGTTCTCGCTCTTGGCCATGTCGCCCTGAAGCACGTAGACGGCTGCTTCCTTGTTCTTGGAATCCTTGAGGGCCTTCTCCACGTTCTTGGCGATTTCCTTGCTGTAAGCCACTGGATCGGCGTTGAAGTAGGCGCGGGCGATTGCGGTCGACACGCGGGCATCCTTCTTGGCATTCTTCTGGGCATCCTTGAAGAGGTCTTCGGCACCGCGGCGGTCACCGTTGCGCAGGCACAGCTCGCCAAGACCGATGTAGTTCATCGGATAGGCGGGGTCGATCTCGATACCGCGGTTGAAGTTGGCGCTCGCTCCGGCAAAGTCGTTGTTCTGGATGTCGATGTTGCCGAGATAGTAATAAGAAACGGCCTTGTTGGTCGACGGATCGTTGAGGGTGTTGTCGAGGATGATCTTGGCCTGTTCAAAACGGTCGGCGTTGTAGTAGTCCACGCCATCCTGATAGCCACCCTGGGCTGCAGCCGAGAGGGCTAAGCCGCCCAGCACGATTGAAAGGAAGTGTTTCAGTTTCATTGCTTGATTTATGAGACGATTTTTTAGATTATTTTCCGGTTGGACAATAGTATGGTTTTTAGCAAACGTGCCCGGGGCGGTGTTTATTGCCGCCCCGAGCGTGATGGGGTCAATATTTTTCGGTTAAGTCACGGTGATCATTCTACCTGAGCCATGCGCGGGCGCACGGTAGCCGGAAGTATGCCTGTCATTTGGATTATCTTCTGGCCCTGGAATCCGGTCACGAAGCTGAAGAAGCGGTGTGACGTGGTGGCGCCGGTGCCGGTGGTCACCATGTAGACCGAGCGGTGGAGCGGATAGGAGCCGTCAAATATGTAGGCCTGGTAAGGACGGTAGGCCGTCACCTCACCCTTGCCCCGGATCTTGAGCACCTTAACGTCGGAGTTGAAGTCGACGCGGGTGGTGTCAGATGCCTGCGAGGCTGCCGCAAGCTCTTCGACCGAGGCATGGCGCGACGACATGTCGCTCGTGATCCAGCTGACGCCGATTATACCTATGGCGTTCTTGTTGGACGCAACCACCTTGAACACGTCCTCGTTTGACTTCTGGGCATATACGTTCGGGCCGAAAGGCTGACCGTGCATCACCGAGTCGCGCATGTAGTTCACTACCGACGATCCCTGATGATCAAAGATCACGTTGATATCGCCTAACTTGGTGGGTTCGATCTTGTCCCACGACGTGTACTTGCCCGACAGGATTTCGGTAAGCTCCTCAAGCGACAGGATCTCGACCGGATTCTCGGGGTTGACGATCACTGCTATGGCGTCCACGGCGATCTTCTTCTGATATACCGAGTTGCGGTGGCTCTTGAGATAATTCACCTCCTGCTCGGTCAACATGCGGGTAATCACCGCCGTGCGGATTCCGTTCATGGCCATGAGTGAATCCACGGCTGAATTTTCGTCGACGTAGTAGGCTATCACATCCTCCTTGGGATAGATGTATTCATACACGTCTATCTCCTGCTCAAGGATGTTCTCAAACGAGGCGTCACATGCAATCTTGGCGATAGGCTGAGGCTTCTTGTCGCCATATTTCGAGCAGCCCGCCGTAAGCAGTGCCACGCCTGCAGCGGCAACTGCCGCGATGGTGAACAGTAACTTTCTCATCGTGAATGATATTTGCGGGATTAATAAGAATCACCTATCTCGGCATCCACGCCCGAAAACTGGCGGTAGGCGCGCCATATACCGTAGGCCGTAAACATTCCGCCCGCAACCCAGCGCACCCACGTCCATTGGCCGTAGACGGGCTCGAAGAAGCCGGTGAAAAATAATACTCCTACGCCTATATACACGATTATCATGATGATCCCGAAGATGTAACGCATCTGCTTGGGAATACCCGAGGATTTTCTTTCAGTTGCCATTGTAGTAAAATATTTTAGTTGAAACCGTTGATGATTATTAGTTTTTATATGGTAACAAACTTAAGCGGAGGAAAGTTGAGCACCCTCACCCCAAAATTAAGCAAAATCTCTGAGATATGAAAATAAAAAAAATTATCCGTCATCACGACGAATAATCTTCTTACCTTAAATCTAATACCATGAAAAACTGCTGCAAAAGTACACATTTTTCGGCAAATTCCAATCAAATTTCCATAAAAATCAACCCTGTTAGCAAAATTTAACACGTCTCACACCCTCGCGCGGCGTCCGTTGATGGCAAAGGGGATGTCTTCCTGGATAAGGGTGTCGACCAGGGCGCGCGTGATGGGGATGCGCACTCCGGCCCGCAGCGTCAGCGAGCGGTTGATGCCGGGGTCAAACATCCTGAACGACAGGTCACCGCCGGGCGCGCCCGGCTGAAGATGCTCGCTCAGGAGGTTGCACAGGTGGGAGGAGAGGCGGTCAGTCGACAGGTCGATGGTGATGCTGTGGACAAGCGTGCCCTTAACGTCGCTGAGCAGGCGGATGTTGGTGATGTTGAAGTTGATGTCGGAGTTGGCATACCGTCTCTGAAACTTTCCGGTCACGAGGATCGGCGCGCCTTTCACGCCATATTTGTTGAAGTCGATATATTGCTGGCCGAAAAGCCGGAACTCGGCTGTGCCGGTATAATCCTCGATTTTCAATATGCCGAACTGGCCGCCGTTGCGCGCGGCCTTGGACTGGAAGTCGATCACCATTCCGCCAAATGTCAGCTCGACGTTCTCCACGGGCTCAAATTCGTTGTAACCCTTTATGGTGCACTCGGTGCCGTAGTTGAGCTCCATGTAGAAGGGGTCAAGGGGATTGGCCGAGAGATACATGCCCACGAGCTCGCGCTCCTTGTCGAGGAGTTCCGACAGGGCCCACTCCGCGGCATGGACGGTCTCGGGACGCCCGGCGGTGGAGAGCGACGTGTCGTCGCCGAAGAGCGAGGCGGCCGATTTCATCTTGTCGGCCTGATAGGCCTGGCCGTAGCGCAGGAGGATTTCGGAGTAGGACTCGCCGCGGGTGTTCTGGGCCATGAGGTCCTCGCGCTTCACGTCCTTGAAGCAGTCAAATGCTCCGGCCAGGGCAAGGTTCTCAAACACGCGGCGGTTGATGATGCCCGACGGGACGCGCTCCACGAAGTCATATATATTCTCAAATGTACCGCCTGCCTCGCGCTCGCTGATGATGGCCTTGACCACGTTCTCGCCCACGCCCTTGATGGCGGCGAGACCGAAACGGATGTCGCCGGCTGAGTTGACACCGAAGTCGGTCACGGATTCGTTGACGTCAGGACCTTTCACGGCTATCCTCATGCGCTTGCATTCGTCCATGAATCCGGTCAGCTTGGTGATGTCGCTGCGGTTGCGCGACAGGACGGCGGCCATGTATTCGGCCGGATAGTTAGCCTTGAGCCACGCCGTCTGGAAGGCGACCCAGCTGTAACATGTGGCGTGGGACTTATTGAAGGCGTAGGATGCGAATTTCTTCCAGTCCTCCCATATCTTGGCGAGCACCTTGGGGTCATGGCCGTTGGCTGTGCCCCCTTCTATGAACAGGGCCTCAAGCTCGTTCATCTTGTCGATGAGTTTCTTACCCATCGCCTTGCGCAGGGTGTCGCTCTGGCCGCGGGTGAAGTTGGCCAGCAGGCGCGACAGGAGCATGACCTGCTCCTGATACACGGTCACTCCGTAGGTGTCCTTGAGATACTTCTCCATGATGGGGATGTCATACTCGATGGGCTTGATGCCGTGCTTGCGGGCGATGAAGTCGGGGATATAGTCCATAGGCCCGGGACGGTAGAGGGCGTTCATGGCTATGAGGTCCTCGAAGGTCGAGGGCTGGAGTTCGCGCAGATACTTCTGCATTCCGGCCGATTCAAACTGGAATGTACCCGTGGTGTGGCCCTGGCAATAGAGCTGATAGGTGGCGGGATCGGTGATGTCGATCGAGTCGATGTCAATATCCTTTCCCGTGGTGTGCTTGATGTTGGCCACGGCTTCCTTGATGATGGAGAGCGTCTTTAGTCCCAGAAAGTCCATCTTGATCAGTCCCGTGTCCTCGATTATGGAGCCTTCGTATTGCGTGACGATGAGCTTCTCCTTCTGGTCGCCGCTCTTGTCCACGGCGGTCGATACCGGGACCCAGTCGGTAATCGGGTCGCGGCAGATGATCACGCCGCAGGCGTGGACGCCGGTGTTGCGCACGTTGCCTTCGAGGCGGCGCGCATATTCGAGCGTGCGCACTATCGTCGGGTTGTGGCTCTGGAGCTCGGCAGCAAATTCGGGCACGTATTTGTAACAGTTGGCCAGATTGGTCTTCAGCGTCTTGCCGTCAGGGCCGTCGGGCATCCGCTTGGGTACGAGCTTGGCCAGACGGTCGCTTTCGCGTAGTTCGAGATTCTCTACACGCGCCACATCCTTGATCGCGCTCTTGGCCGCCATGGTGCCGAAAGTGATGATGTGGGCCACCTTGTCCTCGCCATATTTCTCGGTCACGTAGCGGAGCACCTCGGCGCGGCCGTCGTCGTCGAAGTCCACGTCGATATCGGGGAGCGAGATACGGTCAGGGTTGAGGAATCGCTCGAAAAGCAGGTCATACTTTATGGGGTCGACCTGAGTGATGCCGAGGCAGTAGGCCACCACCGAGCCGGCAGCCGAGCCGCGGCCCGGACCCACACTGACGCCTAACTGATGGCGGGCGACATTGATGAAGTCCTGCACGATAAGGAAGTAGCCGGGGAAGCCCATCGTCTTCATGATATAAAGCTCGAAGTTGATGCGCTCCTTCAGCTCGGCCGAGAGCGGGTCGCCGTAGCGGCGCGTCGCCCCTTCGTAGGCGAGCTTCGACAGGTAGTCGGCCTCAAACTTGATGCGGTAGAGCTTGTCATACCCGCCCAGTTTCTTGATTTTCTTCTCGGCTTCCTCAGGCGAGAGCACCACATTTCCGTTCTCGTCGCGTGTGAACTCGTCAAAGAGATCCTGCTCCGTCAGCCGCTCGCGATACTCCCGCTCGGTGCCGAATTCCTCGGGAATCTCGAAGAAAGGCATGATCGGGGCGTGGTCGATGGAATAGGTCTCGACCTTGTCGAGGATGTCGAGGGTATTGTCGAGAGCCTCGGGGATGTCGGCGAAGATACCGTTCATCTCGGCGGTCGACTTAAGCCACTCCTGCTTGGTGTAGTGCATTCGGTTGACGTCGCTCAGCAGGTTGGCCGTCGAGATACATATCAACCGGTCATGGGCCTCGGCGTCGTCCTCGTTGGTGAAGTGGACGTCGTTGGTGGCAATGATCTTTATACCGTGCTTGCGGGCCAGGTCGATGAGCACGGGGTTGACCCGCTGCTGGGTGGCGTAGACATCGGTGTTGCCGCCCGGCACGTCAGTGCGGTGGCGCTGTATCTCCACATAGTAGTCGTCGCCGAAAGTCTCCTTGTACCATAGCATCGTCTTCTCAGCCTCCTCAAGGTCACCGTTGATAATGTGGCGCGGAATCTCCCCGCCCAGGCAGGCCGAGGCGATGATCAGGCCCTCGCGGTGGGCGGCGAGCGACTCGTGGTCAGTGCGCGGATGAGAGTAGAATCCCTCCGTGAAACCGTCTGACACGAGTTTTATCAGATTCTTGTAACCCTTCAGATTCTTGGCCAGCACGATCAGGTGGCGGCCCGTGTCGCGGCGGTCGAGCTGCTCGCGCTTGTTGCCGCGGGCCACATACATCTCGCAGCCGAATATAGGCTTGAAAGCCATCTTCCGCTTATACTTGTCGATCTCCTTCTGCGCCGCCTCGCGCTCGGCGTCGGTAGTGGCCGCGTCGAGTTTCTCCTGCGCCTCGGCCACCTTACCCTTGAACTTCTTTGACAGCTTGTTGAAGTAATTGAAATACTCCTTTACGCCAAACATGTTGCCGTGGTCGGTCAGCGCCAGTCCGGGCTGCCCGTCATCGAGCGCCTTGTCGACCAGAGCCTGGATCGAAGCCTGGCCGTCGAGAAGGGAATATTGACTGTGAACGTGGAGATGGACAAATGGATGCATGAGAAAGCTGATGGTATTGAAATTTTCTACAAAAATAATACAAAAACCTCCTCCCCGCAATAGATATTGCAATCATTAACATCCGCTAAAATCCCCCGCCACTCCCCCCGGCGGAAAATTACAGTCCCTCCCCTCAGCGACGCTGTTTGTCCCCGGGTGCACAGCTTGTCGTTATGAGCGAGGTATTCTAAAATAGATTTTGCTATTAATCAGTCTATGACCGATATGTGGGATAACTATTGCCCTCTTTGATAACTGCATACCGGTTCTGAGTTAGTCAATTAGAGTAAAAAAAACTTTATGAAAATTAAGAAACCTGTGCTCAAATATGGCTCATGTGTCATAGTATCTTTGCCCCTGAATATCAAATTTTCTAATTTTTTCTCTAACTTTGCATAATTGAAGGTAACGTCAATCCGTTTATGGCTAATTAACAAAAAGGCACATTTCGCGGGCGCTGAAACCCTTTGAAGCTCCCGGGTAAATCATCAGGCTTTGGTCAGCCTTCAGATACTACAAATGAAAGATTTTGTTTAATTATGGCAACCAAAAGGAATCCAAGCATCGAGGAGCAAGTTGAGTTTTGGTGTAAAAATCAACTTCAAGGCAAGATTAAAGTCTTTGCCAAGACCGAGCCAATCAATCAGGAAATAGAGAAAGCTCTGAATGATGCACCCAGCAAAAGCGGTGGTGAGGGAAACAATTTCCCTGACCTCAAATGCTTCATTGAGACTCCCGAACTGCGGAGGATTCCTGTAATGATTGAGGTTAAAGGAACAAAAGGTGATTTAGTCAAGATGACTAATGGTGTAGTCGCTAACTTTGATTCTAAAGGAGAACCTCAATATTCAAATATAGCCAAATATGCAGTGAATGGCGCAGTTCACTATGCTCATGCTATTCTCAATCACGCGGTTTCGTATGACGAAGTAATTGCTGTGGGCGTAAATGGATATGATTTGCCTGACGGAAAGCGTAAGTATGAGGTGGAAGTTTATTATATATCAAAAAATAATCTGTTTGTGCCCCTCAGAGTCGGAGATTTTGCTGACTTGAGTTTCCTTTTTCCTGAATACCAGTCATCTTTCCTGACATCGGTTGATAATCTTAAACTCTCAAAAGAAGAACTGGAGCTTAAGAAATTAGATCTGGAGGATGATATCGAGCGCAAGCTAAAGGCAATCAACCAAAAAATGGAAGAAGATTTAGATATTGTCGTAGGTGCCCGTGTCAAACTTATTACCGGGTTGGTCATGGCCGGATTAGGTGTGCCTGGCAAAGTTAGTCCTCTGCGCATCGATGAGTTGACGGGAGAATTGGGCACCCACTCTAATGATGGCGTAAAGATTATGAATAAGATTTCTGATTATCTTTCCGCCAAAAATCTTCCGTCAGAAAAGATTGAAATGATTGAAAATGTTCTTGGAGTCGTTTTTATTCATTCAAAACTTGACCATCCTGAAAATGGTGAATCCAAACTAAGGAAATTATACATTGAGGTAAGAAATAATATCCTGCCATTCCTTTCCTCTGAACTTCATAATATTGATTTTACAGGCAGGCTATTCAATGTCCTTAATGATTGGGTTGACGTGCCTGATGGTGCAAAAAATGATGTTGTTTTAACCCCTCGATACGTAACCGAACTGATGGCTGCTTTATGTAATGTCAATAAAGATAGTTACGTTTGGGACTTTGCGACAGGCTCAGGCGGTTTTTTAATTTCAGCAATGCACCAGATGATCGCTGATGCGAAAAAAAGAATCCATAGTGCCTCTGAACTTGACTCTAAGATTGTCCATATCAAAATGGAACAGCTTATGGGTATAGAGAAACTGCCCGACATTTATATGTTGGCCGTTTTGAATATGATATTGATGAAAGACGGCAGTGCCAATCTGATTCACGGCGATTCTCTTCGTAATTTTGAAGGACGATATGAACAGGGATCTCTTAGAGGTGAGATGTTCCCCGCAAACGTATTCTTGTTGAATCCCCCGTATTCAGCCGACGGAAAAGGAATGGTTTTTGTGGATAAGGCACTTGGTATGATGAATCGGGGAGGCATGGCTGCCGTGTTGATTCAAGAAAACGCAGGAAGAGGTCAAGGACTTCCCTATGCCGCTAATATTTTGAACAATAACACCTTGCTTGCTTCAATTAAAATGAGTGATATATTTTGCGGCAAAGCAAGTGTCAGTACAGCTATTTATGTATTTCACGTCGGTAGACCTCACGAGCCTGAAGATATTGTAAAATTTATCGATTTCACAAATGATGGCTACCAACGTCAGAATAGAAAAAAATCGAGCCAGCGTGTTAATCTCCGGGATGTAGATAATGCTCGCGACAGATATGCCGAAATTATAAAATTGGTAAAATTCGGTAGAGGAGTTAATGATTCCAATTTACATTACTACCGGGATTGCTATATTGAGGAACCAATATCGTTATCAGGTGCAGACTGGACTTATAGGCAACATAAGCCCGTTAATTTGCAACCTGGGAATGATGATTTTATTTCAGTTGTCCGTGATTATATCAAATGGCTTTCATCGGTATTAATTGATTTTCCTTCAATTCCATATAATGGCCTCGGGTATCCTTCCCTTCAACTTACATCTGAAGAAAGGAAAGCTATCGATTTGATAAGCACCGGATCGGTTACTTATAAGAAATTCAAGATTGGCAGGTTTTTTGATATCCATCCTACCAAAAGTTACGGTTTAACTAATGATAAGCTATATGAAACCAAGGGTTTAGTGCCGGTTGTATGCAATTCCGGAGTTTACAACGGTATAGGCGGTTGGGTTGACCTTGAGCCTACTGAGACCGGAATCCGCATCACGTATAGCGACACCACCACTTCTGATGCGATATTTTATCAGCCATTTGATTTTGTGGGATATTCTCACGTTCAAGGTTTTTATCCCTACGAAGAATCTGCGTGGCGTGAGGATTCGTTACTTTATTTCGTAACTTGCTTTAGGAAAGGCGCAAAGGGCCTATTTGATTACGCTGATAAGTTCACGCGAGAGATTGCAGCCGATATGGAGGTAAGTCTTCCGGTTGTAAATTCCGGGTCTGAAAAACTTGATTTCGATTTAATGTGTAATTACATTTCCGCTCTTAAAAAACAAGTGATAGCTGACTTTAAGAAGAAGATGAATTTTTAATTGACGCTATTGCAAATGCTGATGTAATAAACATCACTGCGCGCGACAGTCTTTCTTATCGAGGAGACGCGATTTGTGATGAATTTACGTGATACACTCGGAGTGATATCCGATTCAGTGACATCAGGCGACTGTTTATTTCTTCAGTAACAGTCACTGCACTTCACGCGCTGTTTTTATTTATTTAATGAAAGTGGGCGGGGATGTGGCACATGTGAGGAGATACCTTTGCATTGAAAAGATAAATCCATAACTCCTCATGAAGATGAATAAGATAACCGCAACCGACACGATTTTCGCTACCGTGCAGCGCCACGGCACCACCTGCCTGAATACCCGCATGACCGGAATGTGCTCAGTCAGGGAAGTCCTTGAATACATCTACAATATTATGAAAGACATGGCGGGCCTGATCACCATCCGCCTCCGCAATGCCTCGGAGGGCTGGACGTCGCGCCACGATGTCATGCTGCGCCGGCAGTCGGTGCAGGCCGCTCCGGTGGCCTCAGGCTATCCGAGCCTTTTCGCCGATCAGGGATTGTAAAGGTCGGGGTTGAAGAACGACTCGACATCGCGGGCATGTTCGAGCGCACGTGTGGCCGGTGATGTCGGGTCTATTTCGGCAGCCGCGGCAAAGTCGGTCGTGGCAAGGCTGCGCCGCCCCATGCGCCAGTGGAGTTTTCCGCGTAGGAAAAGGGCGCGGGCGTCGGCGGGCGACGCGGCGATCAGCGCGTCGAGGGCGCTCAGGGCCTCGTCAAGGCGTGATTCCGAGATAAGATGCTCGATATTTTGAATTTGCGACATTATTTCATTAACTTTGGGCAATAATTATACGTTATATCGATTGTAACGACATTGCAAAAATAAAAATTATTACCCGAATGATGAAACGCTTCCGAATGATTTCCGTGCTGTTGGCCGCCATTTTCTCCGCCGTGGCAGTCTCAGCCGCCGATCCTACCGATACCGGTTATCCCGCCGCCGAGTGTCAGGGCTCATCGATGCCCTATCCCGTCGACGTGACCCGCGTTGCCGCGCCCGACTCCCTTGAGGCGGTGATGATCAACCACGTGGGCCGTCACGGAGCGCGATTCCTGTCGTCGGCCCGCTACACGCGCACCATGTCGGCCGCCCTCCACCGCGCCGACTCGCTCGGGACACTGACACCGCTCGGCCGCCGGTTTGGCGAGCTTGTTGACCTCATCACGGCGCGCACGGCTTCGCGCTGGGGAGCCCTCGACTCCCTGGGCATGGCCGAGCAGAGGGCCATAGCCTCGCGCCTTTTCATGACCTTTCCCGAGGTGGTGAAAAATGCGCGCGTCAACGCCATTGCGTCCTATTCGCCCCGCGCCATAGCTTCGATGGACGAGTTCACCCATCAGCTCGCGCGGCTCGACAATCACGTGGAGATCTATACCTCGTCGGGCCGGCAGAACTCGGCGCTGCTGCGTGCCTTTGACGTTGACGCCGACTATCGCGCCTATATCGAGAGCGACGGCTGGCGCAAGGTCTACTCCGGGTATGCCGACGCCACGCTGCCCCTTGAGCCGGTGCGCCGCCTGCTGGGCAAGGACTATCCGATGGACGACGGTGAGGCCCGCGACCTGGTCAAGGTAATGTACAAGATCATTGCCGGATGCTCGGCAATGTCGGTCGACTCAGAGTGGCAGAAATATCTGTCGCTTGAGGAATACAACGCGATGTGGCGCGTGGAGAACCTGCATCATTACCTGACTTATTCCGCTTCCACGCTGACGTCGGCCGTGGCCGACATGGATGCCCGGCTGCTGCTCGACATCATCAGCACCACCGATGCCTTTATCGCCGGCGAAAACCCGGCTGCCGTGCAGCTGAGGTTTGGCCACGCCGAGACGCTGATGCCGCTGCTGGCCCTGATGCACGTGCCCGGCTGCTACTATATGACCAATTATTTCGACACCGTCGGGCTGCACTGGCGCGACTTCTATGTGGTGCCGATGGCCTCCAACATCCAGCTCATCCTGTTCAAGAATAAAAAGGGCGAATATTACGTGCGCCTCGACCTCAACGAGACCCCCGTGCCCATCATCCCCGGCCGCACGGCCCTGTATGTGCCCTGGGCCACCGCCCGCGAGTATTTCAACCGTTGCCTGCCGCTGATCGACCAGCTCTGAACCGGTTGATGATAAAGCAAGTGCCGGGCCTGCTGTTGATTCAGTCACGCCCGGCACTCGGTTTATGCGGAATGTGTCAGAGTCCGAAAGCCTTCTTGACTTCGTCAACGGCATCGAGCTTTTCCCAGCCGAAGAGCTGCACCTCGATATCCTTGGGCGCTTCATATTTCGACTCGAAGTGCTTCACCACCTTGCGGGGGGTGCGGCCTACGTGGCCGTATGACGCCGTCTCGGCATAGATGGGCTTGCGGAGGTCAAACCGCCGCTCGATGGCGTAGGGGCGCATGTCGAAGCAGTCCATTTTCCTAACAACCTCGGCTATCTCACCGTCAGAGAGGTCCACATGGGCAGTGCCCCGGGTGTCGACGCAGAGACTGACAGGTTCGGGGCGGCCTATGGCGTAAGCCACCTGCACCAGGGCGCGGTCGGCCACGCCGGCTGCCACGAGATTCTTGGCGATATGGCGCGCCGCGTAGGCTGCCGAGCGGTCGACCTTCGAAGGATCCTTGCCCGAGAAAGCGCCGCCACCATGGGCGCCGTGACCGCCGTAGGTGTCCACGATAATCTTGCGTCCCGTCAGGCCGGTGTCGCCGTGAGGGCCGCCGATCACGAATTTTCCCGTCGGGTTGACGTGTAGGGTCACGTCGTCGCCCCACAGCGCGTTGACCTGCTCGGGAAGCTTGGCGCGCAGGCGGGGGATGAGTATTTCGCGGATGTCGCGCTCTATCACGTCGCGCATCAGCGAGTCGGCCTGTTCCTGGCTGACGGTTTCTGACGGCAGGATGAACTCATCGTGCTGCGTAGAGATCACGATGGTGTCGATCCTCACCGGATGGCCGGCCTCGTCATATTCCACCGTCACCTGACTCTTGGAGTCGGGGCGCAGATAGGTCATTTCCTTCCCCTCGTGGCGTATCGCGGCAAGCTCCTCCATCAGCTTGTGACTCAGGTCGATGGTGAGCGGCATGAAATTTTCGGTCTCGTTGCAGGCATAGCCGAACATCATGCCCTGGTCGCCCGCGCCCTGCGACTCCTTGCTCTCGCGGTCCACGCCGCGGTTTATGTCAGGGCTCTGCTCGTGGAGCGCCGAGAAAATGCCGCACGCCTCGCCGTCAAATTTCAGCTCCGAGCGGTCATAGCCGATCCCCTTGATCACCCGGCGCGTCACATCCTGAAGGTCAATGTAGGCCTTCGATCTCACTTCGCCGGCAATCACCACCTGGCCGGTGGTGACAAGAGTCTCGCAGGCAACCTTCGACTCCGGATCGTGAGCCAGGAATTCATCGAGTATAGCGTCGGAAATCTGGTCGGCAACCTTGTCAGGATGCCCCTCCGACACGCTTTCGGAAGTAAAGAGATAAGTTTTCATATCGGGTAAAAAATTAAAATGTCGAAAAACTGCGGTGGAAAATCAGCGCCCGTTTTTCAACATCTTCAAAAAAATCCGTTTCTTCATCATCCTGATGAGCAACGATCTAACCCTCCGGACACGATGACGGCGGCAGGGGCGGTTTTAGCATTTTTTGAAGTGGTTGCAAGCAGCCAAATTTGTCCACTATTCTTTTATCGGCTGCAAAATTACAACCTTCCCCCCGCCCCCGCAACACCTTTAACACACTTTAACCCCCCCCGATATCAGATCTACTCCGCGTGCCATGTCCGCAGGTTACGCATTGACCTTAAGAGTATGTTGGCGGCGTGCAGCGCAAGAAACGATGGTAATGTCGCACCCCCTCCGGGGTGCGTGTTTTGCGGAGGACGCCTCCGGGGGTGGCGAGCACCCCCGGTTAGTGAGATTAAGCCCGTCCCGGGCTTCCGAGAACTGTATACCGATCGGGGAGAATCCCGTAGGGACATTGCGCCATGTCCGCAGGCTACGCATTGACCGGTAAGAACGTTGGGGGCGTGCAGCGCACGCCGAACCATCGTAACACCATTCGCCGTAGCTTGCGGAGGCGATTGGTGCTCAACGAGTTACTCCCCCCCCCGGAATGGCGTGCAGCGCACGCCGAAACGATGGTTATGCCGCCCCGCCCCGTGCGGGCTTAGGGGGCAACTGGGTGGGAGGCGTTGTCACTCCCACTCGGCGGAGAGGTGGTGGAGCATGGTTGCGCTCTCGCCGGTTGAGCCGGTGTGCTGTATCATTATGCCCCCGAATGGATTGGCCTCCACCGTCTCTGAAAGATGGATCTCGGTCATGACCGAGGGATCGTCGGGCTGCTGAAGCGGGGTGGAAGTGGTGACGTCGGCTGAGAGCCGTCCGCCGGCATATCTAAGGGCAATTGTACAGCCTGTGCGGTAGCATGAGCCTGTCACGGCCTCACCCACGGGCGTAGTAACGCCGTTGTCGTAGCGGATCAGCTGAAAGTCCACGGCATTACTGTGGCGCGTGGTGCGGATTATGCGCAGGGCATATCCTGTCAGCGTCGAGGTATCAAATTTTATCGCAACATCGAGATACTGGCCTGTCGCGCTGCCAAATCCTTGTCCTGCCGTCTTGGCCGGGTCAACGAGCAGGGTCAGCGACATGTCGCCGCTGCCGCTGTGGACAGGCGTGTACATGAGCCGTGCCCCTTTGCGGCGCTGCGAGAGCCCGCGCCCTGTGGCGCCGTTGATTCCCGTGCCGTAATACCAGTATTCCCCCTCCTCGGGCATCCACTTGAATTCCTCGGTATCGAGCGGCTTGTAACCCCCGACAGTCCAGAATCCCGGCGTGATGAGGGCCGACTCGGCGGTGGGGAAAGTTGAGAAATCGGTCGCGAGGCATCGCGCGGTGTCGACGTGGTCCACAGCGACCTTCACTGCCGGTGAAACTACCGAGTCAGTCCCTACTGAGCGCGCATGAGCCGGGGTGAGGACCGCGTGGATATATCTGCCGGCGTCGGCTGCGGTGAGGGGTATTTCCCTCACCGGGTTACCGTAGCGGCTCACGGCTATCGGGCGCGCGTCGGCAAGCGACGGCGATGTGGAACGATACCAGGTGATTACGGAGCGGTCGTCGCGCCCGCTGAGGTCGAGTGAATAGTCGAGCCGTGCGGTGGTGCCGTCTATCTTAATCACCGGCGATCGGGTCACGGCTGGTTGCGGTAGCGGCGACGGTAGCGCCGTGACCTCGGCCACGCCTTGCAGTCCTGCCGCGGTCGTGGCCGTGATGGCTACCGTGACGGCTGAATCGGTATCGTTGACCGACACCACCCTGCACCCGGCACCGTCGGGCGTGATCGCGATATATTTCCCTGCATCCGGCGCCACGCTCCACGTCACTTCGGGCGTCGCGGCCTCAAACCCGGCGTGTCGCCACGCGCGGGCCGTGAGCACTACGGCAGTGTCGCCTGCAGTGACCTTCGGTGACCGCGGAGTGACGCCGAGCATCACGGGCATAGCCGAAATGTCATGTCCACGGCGCGCGCTTTCCCGCTCGATGACCGGAGCCACGCCCATCGGGTCCCAGCCATCGTCGCCGCGCAGCAGGGAGAAGGTGTTGTAGATCGTGTCGCCCTCCCCGGTGACGATGCGGAACGCTTCTATCTGCGGCAGATTAGTTATGTCGACCGTATTTTCAGGCCGCTCCGCGCCGATGGTCACAGGCTCGCCGTCCATCTCGACATTGCTCTGATAGCAGCGGAGCCATGCGGTAGGATAGTGGGTCCACCCCGCGTAGGTGGGCACCGACGTGTGGTAGCGCGAGTCGATTATGCTTAGCGGCCCCACCGACTTGCAGAAGTATTGCCGCCCCGACCTGTGGGCGACGGTGAAGTCGCAGTTGAGGAACACGGCCCCACATTCATGGGTGTTCCAGAATGGGCGCGGCGCGTAGAAGTCGAGCGTGCAATTCAGATATACGCCGGTCCCGGTCAGGGCATCGTCGGTCGATTCGAGGTGACAGCGGTCAAAGAGTATGCGCCGCGCCCCGTTGAGCGGGTTCATGTTAAGACGGGAGATAAACCTTACGTTGCGCGCCACTGCGCGGTCACCGTGGAGATAAGCCACGTGGGCCTGAGTGATGGCTTTGTTGCGCTTCGGGCGGTTGAGCGACGAGTCGAGCGGAAACTCCAGGTCGACGTTGCAGAAATTTCCCAACGTCAGGTTCTCGGCCATGAAATCGTCGCCCGTGATGTCGAGCATCGTGAAATTGCCCCATGCGCCCTGAGTGTGCCCGCGAGCGGCGCATATCACCACGTTGTGCGGGTCGTCGGTCAGCCCCTTGAGGTGTAGACTATTAGCCTTGATGACGAGACCGAAAGGCTCGCGCCCGTCGCGGCCCGTGCGCATCTCCTCATCGTCAGGATCGTCCACCCAATACACCCCCGGGGCAATGTAGACCGTCACGCTGTCGGTGACATGCTCCATGGCGGCGTTAAATGTAGTGAAGGAATAGGGGAGAGCCGCCGCTTCTTCGGCTGTCAGACTCATGTCTACCAGAAACTCGCGCGGCGAAGGCCGGAACTCCACATCGCCCCATCTGACGGTGTCACCGCTTATCGTGACCGCCTGCGACGGGTCGAGCGGCCTGTAGGCCACTGCTTCAAGAGCCGCCACCAGGGCAAGGAGTAAAACCGTGAATCTTGTCATAACCCGCTTCATCGTTGGAATTATCTATTTAGTGTAGTGAAGCAAAGATACTTACAATTCCCTCCGCCTCCAAATTTTTTATATAAAATAAGATACAGATTAATAAATATGGCGGCTTTAAAGCGGTAGCAGGTTTGTCGGAGGTGGGTATCGTCATAGCTTGGTGATGATCAGGAGGCGATGGCCTGAGGCAGTGGTTACGCCGAAGAGGCGGTGGTCGCCGCCTTCCTTTATGCCGAGTTTCTTGACGAGCTGCGGGGCGGTGAGGGGGAAATTGCGGGTGGCGACGTTGAGCATCGGGGAGCGGCGGCCGATTTCCTTGACCGACCGCTTGTTGAACTCCATCACTTCCACTATCTCAAATGCCTCGCCAGGGAAGCCCTCAGGCACGGCGGCTGTACAGTAAAGATGGGTCGACGGAGCGAGGCGGCACGACCCGAAGCAGCCGTCGAGCAATCCTGCGGCCCCGGCCTTCATCACGGCGGGATATGGTTCGAGCAGCCATGCGCCGGGTTCCGGAGCCGACGGTATAGGCGACACTGTCCCCCGGGTGGGCGGTATCTCTCCCTCGTCGTCGACAGTCACGGCTCTTGTCAATCCCGAGCCCGGCAGTATCAGCAACACTTCCTTGCACTCGCGCCGTGTCCCGGTCACGACCACGTCGGCATCGGGCATAGTCTCCGCCCTGAGTTGAGTTATGTCGAGCATGGGGGAGCACTTTATCATCACGCGCCGGGCGCGGTCGAGCAGCAGCGGAAGGATTGCCGTGACATCGGGCGCACAGTCGGCAAGCGCGAAGTGCCGTCCCGAGCCGTCGCGGCGGGCCGGGTCGATGAAAATCAGGTCAAACCGCCTGTCGCTCCGCCTGAGCCACTCCACGCTGTCGGCGTTGACTATCTCCACGTCGAGCCCAAGTGCGCATGCATTGCCGCGCGCAACTTCGGCGGCATGGCTGTCAAGCTCGATGCCGGTCACGGCGGCTCCCCGCCGCGCCATGGCGAAAGCATCGATACCCAAGCCGAAAGTCATGTCGAGCACCGTAGCGGCATCGCCCGCGAGCCGGGCATGGAAGTCGGCCACCGGCTCGGCGGTAGCCATCTCGGCCAGTGCTGTGGAGGGGAAACGGAAATCCTCGTGGAGCAGGGTGCGCGGCAGTTTCCGCGCGCACTTGTGGCGGCACTCGGCCTGAAGGATTTCCTCCATCTTTACAGCGTCGCCGTGGTATTTCAGTCTGAGAGCGTTGAAGTCCATAGTGAGAAAAAGGCCGACGGAACTTGCGTGGAATCCGTCGGCCTGTACAGGGTTAGTTATCAGTGGAATTATTCGGCCTTGTAGGCGGCGAGTTCCTCCACGTCGAAGCGGCTGATGAACTCGCTGTGCTTCGTCACTTCAGCCTCGGCGAGGTTGAGGTAGACGTTAGCCGAGCGAGTGAACGACTCGTTGCGCGTAGCGTCAAAGAGGAGCAGGTAGCTCATGATGATGTCGGCTGCCATTTCCACAAGGCGGCGTGCCATGAAGTCGTTGTAATCCTTGTTGTCGCTCGAAGTCACCTTCTCCACGGCAGCGGCGTATGCCTCGGTCATCTTCACGAGACGGTCCTTCAGCGGCTGGAGCGCGGGAGCGATCTCGCGCGAAGCGTAGTCGTTGATGAGGTTGAGGTAAGCGCCGGTGGTCACGTAGCGGATAGCAGCCACGACCTGGAGCTGGGTAGTACCTTCATAGATCGAAGTGATACGGGCGTCGCGGTAGATGCGCTCGCAGGCATAGTCCTTCATGAAGCCCGAGCCACCGTGGATCTGGATGCAGTCGTAGGCGTTCTGGTTGCAGTATTCGCTGCCCATACCCTTGGCAAGGGGAGTGAGCGAGTCGGCGAGCTTGGCATAAGCCTTGGCCTCCTTGCGGTCTTCGGGCGACAGGGGGCCTTCCTTGGCCATGTCGTCGTAGATCTTGTAGATGTCCACAAAGCGCGAGGTCTCGTAGAGGAGGGCGCGCGAAGCGTCGAGCTTGGCCTTCATCACGGCAAGCATCTCATACACGGCGGGGAACTCGATGATGGCCTTGCCAAACTGCTTGCGGTCGCGGGCATAGGCGAGGGCCTCGCGGTAGGCGAGCTCGCTGACACCCACCGACTGGGCGGCGATACCCAGGCGGGCACCGTTCATCAGGGCCATTACATATTTGATGAGACCGAGACGGCGGCTGCCGCAGAGTTCGGCCTTGGCGTTCTTGAACACGAGCTCACATGTGGGCGAGCCCTTGATACCCATCTTGTTCTCGATGCGGCGCACGGTCACGCCACCGTCGCGCTTGTCGTAGATGAACATCGACAGGCCGCGGCCATCCTTGGTACCGTCCTCGCTGCGGGCGAGCACGAGGTGGATATCGCTGTCGCCATTGGTGATGAATCGCTTCACACCGTTGAGGCGCCAGGTGCCGTCGGGCTGCTCGGTGGCCTTGAGCATCACTGACTGGAGGTCAGAGCCGGCATCGGGCTCGGTCAGGTCCATCGACATGGTCTCGCCCTGACACACGCGCGGAATGAAGCGCTTCTTCTGGTCCTCGTCGGCAAACTCATAGATGGTCTCGGCGCAGTCCTGCAGGCCCCAGAGGTTTTCAAAACCGGTGTCGGCGCGGCTGACGATGTCGGCGGCCA
>CAZJKU010000017.1:0-47250 GCA_964546905.1 uncultured Staphylococcus sp. | reverse complement strand
TCTCGTGATTGAATAGGATTCCCGAGCAGGCATACATGTTGTAGGCCTCGCGGTATTCCTTCACGATCCAGAAGCCATAGAGTTTGGCCACGGCATAGGGTGAATAGGGGTGGAAGGGTGTGTTTTCATTCTGAGGCACTTCCTCAACCTTGCCGTAAAGCTCGGAGGTGGAAGCCTGATAGAAACGGCACTTCTCGGCAAGTCCTACCTGACGGATGCCTTCAAGAATACGCAATACACCGGTAGCGTCGACATCGGCAGTGAACTCAGGGGAGTCAAATGATACCTGAACATGACTCTGTGCTGCGAGATTATAAACTTCGTCAGGACGCACTTTGTTGAGTACCTGAATGATACTCATTGAGTCACCGAGGTCGGCATAATGGAGATGGAAGCCCGGGCGTCCTTCGAGATGGGCGATGCGCTCGCGGAAGTCTACCGATGAACGGCGGATAGTACCGTGGACCTGATAGCCTTTTTCAAGCAGGAACTCGGCCAAAAAACTTCCGTCCTGACCGGTAATACCCGTGACTAATGCAGTTTTCATAATAAATCTTTGGTATGAATGATCAAATATTTTCGATAATGCAAAGGTACACAAAAAAAGGGTTTTTTTACCTTATAGTTAAGAAAAGTCAGTCATGCAGTAATCTTTTAGCGGAAAAATCCGATGGGTCGGTTATTTGTCGTCGACCGGTGATTGCCGCGGTTTAATACCGTGACGTCGCAACGCCTCAGCTACAATCCACTGGATCTGACCGTTGACCGAGCGGAACTCGCGGGCAGCCCAGGCTTCGACCTGTTCCATGGTGGCAGCATCGAGGCGCAGCAGGAAACTCTTCGTGGCTTCTTTTTTGGCCATCGGGTGATTAATTGTAGAGGGTGCCGGCATTGATCACGGGCTGCGCGGCTTCGTCGGCGCAGAGCACTACGAGCAGATTGCTCACCATCGATGCCTTCCTCTCTTCGTCGAGCCTTACCACTTCTTCCTCTTCAAGTTGGTTCAGTGCCATCTTCACCATCGTAACGGCACCTTCCACTATCTTCTCGCGGGCAGCAATTATGGCCGAAGCCTGCTGGCGGCGAAGCATTACGGCTGCGATCTCGGGAGCGTAGGCAAGGTAGTTAAGGCGGGCCTCGACAACTTCGATTCCTGCCATCGACAGGCGCTCGTTCAGCTTATCTTCGAGCCGTTCCACGATTTCATGACTGCCGCTGCGCAGTGTTATCTCGTTGCTTGAGGCCGACTCATCATCGTAGGCATAGTGTCCCGTAACCTCGCGCAAGGCGGCATCGCTCTGCACCTTGACAAAGTTGCTCAGCGCGTCATTCCCTGTCTTGCTGCCCATGGTGACGTTGCCGTTGGCATCGGTGGTGACCGAAGGCTCGGAAATGTCGGTGTCGACATCAAATATCACCCGGTAAGTATCACGTACCTTCCACACGAGAACCATGCCTATCATTACCGGATTGCCCGTCTTGTCATTGACCTTGATGGGGGCGACATCAAGATTCCTTATTCTTAACGAAACTTTCTTGACGCTCATGAATGGATTGACCCAGTAGTAGCCGGTGGAGCGGAACGTACCCCTGTATTTACCGAAGAATATCATGACACGCGCCTGATTGGGCTGCTGCACGAAAAATCCACACGTCATGATTATGAAGCCAATGAAAAGAGCGACGCTCGTGACCCAGGGCCATGCCGTCTCAAGGTCGGGGGCGAAGTAAAGTACTGCGAATATCGCGGCCGGAATAAGGATAAGCGTTACGGCGAGCATCAGGAAACCGTTGTAGGTCTTGCCGGTGTAATCGTATTCATAATTTTTCTCGTTCATGATTTTGATATGATATTAAAATGATATTGTAATTCTATCGGCAAATATAAAGGTATTTTTCTTAAACTTCAAAAAAATCGGCTGAAATTTTCAGTGTGATAGAAATTAGCCTAAAAATTCTTACCTTTGCAGTAGAAAATCCATTGTAATGAAAAATATTAGAAACTTCTGCATCATAGCTCATATCGATCACGGGAAAAGCACTCTCGCTGACCGGTTGCTTGAATATACCGACACCGTAGCCGGAAAGGACCTGCAGGCTCAGGTGCTTGACGATATGGATCTTGAACGCGAGCGCGGAATCACGATCAAGAGTCATGCCATCCAGATGAACTACCGTCACGACGGCGAGGATTACACCCTGAATCTCATCGACACTCCGGGACACGTTGACTTTTCCTATGAGGTGTCACGATCGATAGCCGCCTGCGAGGGCGCGTTGCTGATTGTGGATGCGTCACAGGGTATTCAGGCCCAGACCATTTCCAACCTCTACATGGCCATCGACAATGACCTGGAGATCATCCCGGTAATAAACAAGGTTGACCTCGACAGCGCCAAGCCCGAAGAGGTTGAGGACCAGATAGTGGATCTTCTCGGTTGCGACCCGGGCGACATAATCCGTGCAAGCGGGAAGACGGGCGTGGGTATTCCCGAGATACTTGAAGCGATAGTAAAGCGCATCCCCGCTCCCGAGGGTGATCCGGAGGCTCCATTGCAAGCACTGATATTTGACTCGGTCTTCAATCCCTTCCGCGGAATCATAGCCTATTTCAAGATTGTAAACGGCACCATCCGTAAAAACGATTTCGTGAAATTCGTGGCCACGGGTAAGGAATATAATGCCGATGAAATAGGCATCCTGCGCCTTGACATGTGTCCGCGCGATGTGCTTTCGGCCGGTAACGTGGGCTACATTATTTCAGGTATTAAGACATCAAAGGAAGTGAAGGTAGGCGACACGATAACCCATGTCGACCGCCCGTGTGACGAGGCCATTGACGGATTTGAGGAAGTGAAGCCGATGGTGTTTGCCGGAGTATATCCCATCGAGACCGAGGATTTCGAGAATCTCCGCTCATCGCTTGAAAAACTGCAGCTCAACGATGCGTCGCTGACATTCCAGCCCGAGTCATCCATGGCTCTCGGATTCGGATTCCGATGCGGATTCCTGGGCCTCCTTCACATGGAAATCATTCAGGAAAGGCTCGGCCGCGAGTTTGACATGGATGTCATCACCACCGTCCCCAACGTAAGTTACCGCGTATATGACAAGCACGGCAACATGACTGAAGTCCACAATCCTTCCGGTCTGCCTGAGCCCACGCTCATCGATCATATCGAGGAGCCTTACATACGCGCATCGATAATCACCGCCGCCGACTATATCGGTCCGATCATGACGCTATGTCTTGCCAAGCGTGGCGAACTCGTAAAGCAGGAATATATCTCGGGTAACCGCATGGAGATGATATTTGACATGCCCCTGGGAGAGATCGTGATTGATTTCTATGACAAACTGAAAAGTATATCGAAAGGATATGCGTCGTTTGACTACCATCTTCATGATTTCAGGGAGTCTAAGCTCGTCAAGCTCGATATCCTTCTCAACGGCGAGAGCGTGGATGCGCTTTCGACGCTCACCCATGTGGACAATGCGGTCACTTTCGGGCGAAGAATGTGTGAGAAACTGAAGGAACTCATTCCGCGACAGCAGTTTGACATCGCCATTCAGGCCGCGATTGGCGCCAAGATCATAGCCCGCGAGACCATCAAGGCAGTCAGGAAAGACGTTACGGCCAAGTGTTACGGCGGTGACATTTCCCGAAAGCGCAAACTCCTTGAGAAACAGAAAAAAGGAAAGAAGCGCATGAAGCAGATCGGCTCGGTCGAAGTGCCTCAGAAGGCATTCCTTGCAGTATTGAAACTTGATTAATCCTCTTAAATAAGATGGAGATTCTGTTGATACTCATAGCCGTGGCATCAGTCGCGGCTTTGGCATTTTGCTATACCCGGCTTGCAGCTGTCAGGTCAAGGCTCGCCGCTGCCGATACCCTGACACGGGAATTGGAGCGACGTGTGGCTGAAGCCGAAGAGAAAGCTGGAGTAATGACCTCACGCCTGTCGGAATCAATGTCGCTTCTGGGCGAGGCCAATAACGAGGCTGCCGCACTGAGGGCCACCTGTAAGGCTACCGACGAGTATGCCGCAAGACTGGTGGAGGAGCGCGATGAAGCCAGGTCGTCGCTGACGGAAGTCCTTGAACGGTTGGCAAAAGCCGAGCAGCAGAATGTGGCTCTTACCGAGCAGCGCGCCATGCTTGAGCAGAAATTCGAGCAGATGCAGGCGGCTTCCGAGGAACGCTTCAAGAATCTTGCCAACGATATACTTAAAAGTAATTCGTCGACCTTCAGGCAGCAGAATGAGGAACGTCTCATCGAAATCCTGTCACCCCTCCGCTCTCAGATTGATGATTTCAAGAAAAAGGTCGACGAGACTTACAGCGAGGAGGCGCGTGAACTTTTCTCGCTCAAGGAGCGGCTTAAGGACCTGCGGGAACTGGGAGAGATGATGGGCCGCGAGGCCAAGCAACTCTCAGGAGCATTGCGCGGCAATACCGGGGTGCAGGGACAGTGGGGCGAAATGGTGCTCGAAACCATCCTTGAGCAATCTGGCCTCAGGAAAGGATATGAATATGAAGTGCAGGTGACGCGCGATGATACCGGGCGCGTGCTCACCGGAGAGGACGGCTCGCGTATGCGTCCCGATGTTGTGGTACGCTACCCCGACGGTCGAATGGTGATCATTGACTCCAAGGCTTCTATGACTGCATTTCTGCGCTACTCGTCGGCCACCGACGATTCGGAGCGTGCCGCTGCCGGAAAGGAGCATGTGCAGTCGGTGCGACGCCATGCCGATACACTTGCAGGCAAGAAGTATTCCGACGTGATGGGCGATTCATCGGTCGATTTCGTAATGATGTTCATTCCCACCGAGGCTGCTTATATGGCAGCGATGCGCCTTGATCCCGGATTGTGGCAACATGCCTACAACAACCGGGTGCTGATCGTCTCTCCGAGCCATCTGGTTTCGGCCCTTAAGATCATCGAGCAGCTGTGGCGACGCGAGCAGCAGACGGCCAATGTGGTTAAGATCGCACAGGAGGCTTCCAGGATGTATGATAAGTTTGTGGGATTTGTCAAGGACCTCGAAAGTATCGACCGCGGTCTCACTTCCACCCGCAAGAGTTATGACGAAGCTATGAAGAAACTGACCACGGGCACGGGTAACCTCGTGCGTCGTGCCGAGAACCTGCGCGCGCTTGGAGTAAAGGCTGAGAAAGAACTGCCACAATCCATAATAGAGGAAATGAAAGCCGATGCCGACAATGTTTCGGATCGGCTGCTTAATGATAAAGAATGAAACGATACGCTACATTTTTACTCTTTGCCGCCCTGCTGTTCACGTTTCTGCCGTGGCTGGGCGACACACTGTTCAATACCAAGGGAGAGCCCCGCGAAGCAATCGTCGCGCTCTCGATGATTAATTCGGGAGATTACCTGTTGCCATCGAGTTTCGGCGGTGATATACCCTACAAGCCGCCGTTTCTCGCGTGGCTGATAGTGGCGTGCTCGTGGTTGACGGGAGGTGTTAATGAAATTTCGGCCCGGATGCCGTCGGCACTGGCTACGATAGCGATGGCTGCCGGGTTCTATCTGTTCATATACAGGCGGTTGCGTGACCGCAGCGGGGCCAAGGAAATTGCCGTGCTGTCGACGGCAGTCACCGTCACCGCCTTTGAGGTGTTTCGTGCTGCGACGGCGTGTAGGGTCGACATGGTGCTGACAGCCTGCGTCGTCGGAGCGATCCTTTTGTTCAACCGCCGGCGCGAGGAGTCGGGTCGCCCCGAGGTGTCGGTTTTCGGCATAGTGCTGATGGCTTGTGCGGTACTGACCAAAGGCCCTGTCGGGATGGTGTTACCCTGTCTTGTCTTAGGGATATATTTCCTGATGCGTGGCGAAAGTTTCGTGCGATCATTTCTGGTGCTGTGTTTCAGTGGAATTGTGTCGCTTGCGGGTTATGTAATTTGGTTCCTTCTCGCGTTGAAGCAGGGAGGGGACAGGTTCTTCGACCTCATGTGGGAAGAAAACATCGGACGCATGACGGGGACAATGTCCTACGAAAGCCATGTCAATCCGTTCTACTACAATTTCATAACCATTATTGCCGGCATGGTGCCTTATACGCTTGCCGCGATAGGCGGACTGTTTATTGCCCGATGGCGCGGAGTGAGAATCTCAGGGCTGTGGAGCCGTATCAGGAATCTTGAACCTGTATCGCTGCTCTCGCTCGTCACGGTAGTGGTCACGCTGGTGTTCTATACCATTCCCGCCAGCAAGCGCAGTGTGTATCTGCTGCCGCTTTATCCTTTCCTGAGCTATTTTATGGCGTTGCTGCTGATACGGATTTCGACGATGTCGCGGCGCATCATCACCCTATATTCCGGATTTATCGCCTTGATAGCCCTGCTTGTGGCTGCGTTGACGGTGATAATCAACGCCGGGCCGGTCGATGCTCTTGAAGAGGCAGCGGGTGAGAAAAACGGAGTGTTTGTTGCCGCCCTTCATTCCCGGTCCATCTCACTGGCCGGATGGATATGTATACTCGCCGCCTGCATCATCGCCCTCTATACTTTCGTCAATATCAGCCGGGGCAACGGCAGGAAAATCATGTGGTGGGGAATAGCCTCAACTTTCGGTATTTACTGGATGCTGTCGTCGACCATACTGCCGGCAATACTGAGTTCAAAGAGCGACATCAGGATAGTAAGGATCGTGGAACAATATGCGTCGCCCGGCGAGACAGTTTACCAGTATATCACCGGCGACATGATGAGATTTTACACGGCGGGATTCTATCTCAATGACCGGGTGGTTCCGCTCCAGGGTCGCTCGCCCCGCATGGGATATGTGATGGTCAACAGTGGCAGCATGGACCGGTTCCTGAAGGAATATGGCGAAAAATACAGCCTTTCAAAAGTTTATGAATCTGACCGGAAGAGCTGTGACACGCGCGACGGCGTGACGGTGTTTTATTTCACCTCTGATTTCCGGTAAGCACCCGGTGTGACACCGCGCGATGCCTTGAAGCACTTTCCGAAGTAACTGAAGTCGGCAAATCCGCAGTCATAGGCGATCGACTTGAGCGACATGTCGGTTTCAGTCAGCAACCGGGCGGCCTTGCTCAGCCGGCTCTCGCGGATGAATTCGGCAGGACTCACCCCCATGATAGATTTCATTTTCCTGTTGAGACTGCTGCGGCTCAATGACACTGCCTGAGCCAGATCATCTACCGTCACTTCAGGATCAGAGATATGATCGGTGACGAAAGCAGTTACGGCATCCATCAGGATCTTGTCCTCGCCGGTCAGGGGAAGATCTCCGGTAGCATAGGCCGGATCCTCGCCCTCGCTAAGTTCAGCCGACGTGTCGCCGGCGCCCGATGACTTCACCAGACTTAGGTAAGCGTTGAGGATTTCGCGCTGCTTGCGCTTCATGGCCCGGATATAGGCCACAATCCACACGCATCCGGCTGCAAAGAGCAGTATCGCCACCGCATAGAGTATTTTGGCAAAAGTAGTTTCCCAGAAAGTGGGGGTGACTATTATCGTTATGCGGTCAGTGCGGTCAAGGATGCTTCCCGCTGCTGAAGTCGCCTTTACTTCGAGAATGTATTCTCCCGGAGCAAGATCAAGAAGGGTAAGTGAATTTTGCCGGCCTAAATTCACCCATTCATCGTTGTCGAGCTTGATAGAGTACTCGATGTCGTCGCTGCCTGAAAAATCAAGGGCTGCAAACTTTACGGTAAGGTTACGGTCATGTTTTCCGAGTACTATCGAGTCGGTGCGGGCTGAAAGCAACAGTTCGGGCGCACCCTCGATAGATGCCGCTGTGAAAAGCACGGGAGCCACGTCAGTAGTGTGCATGACCGTATCGGCTGCTACGACGACAGCACCCGAGTCATGGCCCAGGAGCCAGCGGCCGTCGGCTGTCACCACGGGCGACGCGTCGGTAAATCTCAACCGGTCACCCCAGTACCATTGACCGTAAACCATCTTCCTTCCCGAGGAGGGATTGAAGAGGTATATACGCTTGTTTGACGTTACCAGATACCATCCAGGCATTGATGTCTCGGCTATCGCGAGGGCTACGTCGGTGAGGCCCGACTCAGCGTTATGATGAGTGAAAGTCCAGTCATCTGGGCGGTCGATAGCGGCGGGTACGGCGATATTTACACCGTCGCTTTCGGTGGCTACAAGTATCGTGCCGTCGCTTGCCACGGTCACGTCCATTACCGCAATATTTCCTAATGATGTCGCCACACCGGGGCGGCTCGTCAGCAGCGAGGCCCGCAGGCTGTCGGCAGCGACCGTGCGAGTGTCGAGTACAAGAAGTCCTGCCGTGGTCGAGGCGAGAAGCATTGTGTCGCCGGCCATGGCAATGTGTCTTATCATCCGTGCGCCGTCAGGATATCCTTCCTTGCTGTTGAGGGGAAAGAAGCGTGGTTGCAGCGCCGACGGATCGGGACAATACACGAGTCCCCGGCCCATGACGGCAATCCACATCGCCCCCTTCGGGTCGAAGTGAAAGTCATAGACATTGCCCTGGTCAAAATGATCCACGCGATAGCCGCCGTTATCGGCAGGCGTCAGCCTGAAAGCACCGTCGGGTTTTGATCCAAGCCATATTGTGCCGTCGGGACCTTCGGCCAATGCGTAGACCGGAACCCCGAATTTAGTGAAGGAAGGCGTCAGTGAGCCATTCCTGTCGAGATACTTTTTATTTCCGTCGCGGTCGGTGACCGATACCGCGAGCGCGTCGCTTTCAGATAGCCACATGCGGTGGCGGGAGTCGATCATTGAAGTGCGCACCTGAGAATTTTCCCCGGTCGTGACCGTGGAGTAGGGACGATGTCCGGTCACTATCCTGTGGGCCCCTTCCGAGCTGCGGACCCATACGTTTCCGGCTTTGTCGGTAGTGCAGTAAAACATTGACCCGGGCACGGCATCAATGCGCTCATGCACGGTAAACGGGCCTGAAGCGCCCGGCGAGGAAATGATCTCGCCATTGCGGGTGATGAGCCAGATTGTGCCCGTGGAATCCACGCGCGACATGGCGAGGTCCTGCACGCGATAAGGTCCCACGTCACCGGTCTGCTTGGTGGAGCGGGGACGGTATTTCACGGCGGGGAGCGAGTCGAGGATCCTTGTGCCGGTCACATCGGCCTCGTCGGGTATGAGTATATACCTGCCGTCCTTGGTCGCGAGCACTATCTCGTCGCCTGCCGTGGGTAGATTCTGTTTCAATACAAATGTCTCTCCGGTTTCATTCTCGATCATCGAGTGGAGGTCGACGAAGCGGAACGAGTGGACGTCGAAAAGCGAAATGCGGTCGTCGATGCGGCACAGCAGGTTGCCACGGGGCGAAAGGTGAAGGTCACTGATACGGTTGGAGTATCTGAAAGCCTCGTCGTTATAATCGGGCCTGAGGGTGACGAATTCCTTGCCGTCAAACCGGTTGAGACCGTTCCATGTACCTATCCAGATGTAGCCGTCATTATCCTGCACGATTCCCTTGACGAGGCGCTGCGACAGTCCCGAGTCCTCATCATAGGTGGTCACGGTGCTATATGCCTGGCCGGCAGCGTCAAGCGCGAAAAACAGAAATATGAGAATAGCGGCGAAGTTTTTCATTTCGCCACAAAGTTAGCCAAAAAGATGAAATGAGCAAAAAAATCGGCCCGGCATTAATGTGATGCCGGGCCGACCAACCTTAATTATAAACTTAACATTACTTGATAACTATCTTCTGAACCTTGATGTTACCGTCGTTGTCGCGCATACGGATGATGTTGACACCGGTAGCGGGATCTGACAGGCGGATACCGTTGAGGTTATAGATGCCTTCGATGGTATATTCGCTTTCAGCGGCGACAGTGTCGATACCCACGAGTGAGGCGTCCTTCACGGGAGCCTTTTCGCTGAGACCACCGTTTTCGTTGACGGCCTGAACGAAGTATTTGTCGGGGGTGCTGTCGGTCACCACGGTAGCGGGATCGGTAGTGATGTCAACAACCTTGTCGCCCTTGGTCACTACGTAGCAGATAGCGTAGTCAACAGGAGCCCAGGTGATGTTGCCGGCATCGAACACGGGAGCGGGAGCTGCACAAGCCTCGGTCTTCGCAACGGGTTCCCAGTTGTCGGAGCCTGAGAGCACATTCTTCACGGTGTATTCGGCAGCTTCCTCGTCGGTGAGGTGATTCTTGGCGGTGCCGTAAACCTTGTTACCGTTTTCGTCGGTGCGGTAGTAAGTGTCGCGACGCTGAGAGAGGTCGACGAGGTTACCGTTGCCGTCGGTGGTGTTCCAGTCAGCCCAGATTACAGGCAGACCGCCCATTGTCTCATACCAGCCGGTAGCGGGGATGGTCACTTCGGCGCGGGTGTTGAGGAATACAGTCTTGGGGAAGTTGTGCCAGGGACGACCGAGCCATACTGAAGTTTCGCTGGGCACGCCGGGAGCGGTGATGGTACAGTTGTTGAATACATAACCCCATTCTACGTCGGCAGCATGTGAGGGAGCCACGATGTAACCGCCGCTCTTGCGGGTGATGTAGAGGATGGTGTTGTCGATATAGATGTTACCGCTGTTGTAGATGAAGTCTACGGCACCCTCGATGAAGGAGTTGTGGACATAGGCGCGGTAATTGGAGGTCGACGGAGTGATCCAGGTGTCCTGATAGGAGAGCATGGCCACGTTGTTGAAGATCGTGCGGTCGCCCGAAGTGTTGAGGGCAAGAGCCTGGGGACCACTCTGCTGGATGTGACCGTGAGAGTTCTCAATAGTGATGTTCTCGAAGAAGCAATCGTTGGAGAAGATGGTGACAGTTGCGCCGTCGCTTGTAGAGTACGGGCCCGAGGTGCGGTCGTCAAGAATAACGGCCTTATCGCGGTCCTGACCGATGAAGTGGAGCATGGGCTTGTTGGCGGGGATGTTGACGTGTCCCTTGTACTCGCCGTTCTTCACGAAGATAAGGTAGGGCTTGATGCGGTCGGCGGGAGCGTTGTCCACAGCTTCCTGAACTGAAGTATAGTCACCTGAACCGTCGGCAGCGATTATGCAGTCATACAAGCGGGCCTCGGGGCGCACGCGCTCCATGGTGGTGAATTTCGATGTCATGGCTGCGCAGGGGTTGCCTGAGCGGTCGGTTACGGCACCTGCGGGGAGATTGAAGGTGTAGGTGGTGGCGTAGTCGAGACCGGCGTAGGGATAAACGACGCTCTTGCCGCTTACGCGGGGAGTGAGGACGTTGCCGTTGAGGGTAGCGTCGCCGCTGCCGAGCTGGATCTTCTCGTCGAAGGTCACGATGATCGAGCCGGTGGCTGAAACTCCGTTATCGCCGTCGGCGGGGATTACGTTTACTACCGAGGGAGCTGTGTTGTCGTCGGCAGCATCCTTGTTGGCGAGCACGAAGATTTCGGCGATAGCAAGACCGTCGTAGTCAGTGGCGTTACCTACGAGGGGAGATTCGCGGTCGGGCATGAAGCGTACCCACACGCGCTGGGCGTTGGACGCGTCGGCGGGGAGGGCAACTTCCTTGGAAGTCCAGCCGGGGATGAGGTTGTAGGTCTCGACGGTGGTGAAGTTGGTGCCGTCGATACTGTACTGCATGTTGTTGACAGAGTAGGAGTTGTACTGGATGCCGAGGGCAGCTGCCACGGTCACGTCGCTGTAACCTACGGTCGAGAACGAGATCTCGAAGTAGAGGTTTTCGCTGCGGAGCTTCCAGATACGTGCAGCCCACTTACCGTTTTCAGCACCGTTGCCGATACCGCGGGTGAGCCAGGTCTTGGTGTTGCCTTCGGGGTCGCGGAGACTGAGCAGACCGGCGTTTTCGGTCTCGTCCTTGTAGTCACCTGCGCGCTCACCGGCGGGCTGGTCGAAGTAGAGATCCCAACCTACGATGTAGTCGCAGGCGGCAAATTCAGCCACGATGTCCTTGTCGCTGTCCATCACGATGTCGCGGGTGGGAGCAGTGCTGTTGTCTTCCCAGTTGGTGAAGGTGAGGATGCGGTTGTTGTAGGTGCTGAGGCGCACTTCAGTACCGGCTTCGTAGTAGTGAACGCCGTCAACCACATGGCCTTCGGGAGAATACTGCACGAGGTTTACGTTGGCACCGCCCTTGAGCTCAAGGTTGAGTGCGTATACTTCGTTCTTGTCATAGTTGGCCACGATGTGGGTGTCGGCCACGATGTCAAATGTATAGGGATTGGAGGTAGAGAGCACGTTGCCTTCGGCATCGGTCCAGGAAGTGAAGTGATAACCGAAGTTCTCAGTGGTCGATACAGTCAGGCGGGTACCTTCGTCAAACTCATTTCCGGCGGGAGCGCAAGAGAGCGCGCCGGCACCTTCCATAGCTGAGGTGAGGGTGAAGGAGTATACGGGCACTGCGAGTACCTGACCGTCGGCTACGCCGTAGAGGGTGAGGTCAGCAAAACCCATTTCTTTGTTGGTAGCGAGCTTGTTGATGTAGAGGACTACCGTAACAGCTTCAGAAGATGCCTCAAATCCATTGAGGGTCAGGTTGAAGTGAGATACGTTGTCGCCGCTGCCACTTCTTTCGGGGTTGAGGGCGTCGTTGACCATGACGGTATTGTCGCCCTGGCGCACCTCAAGACCGATGTTACCGCCACCTGTGCCGTGCTTGCTGGCCTGGAAGGCAAATGCGGTGGGCTTGAAAGTGATGCCGCGCTTGGGGATGACGGTCATGATGAGGGCATCGTCCTCTGAGAAATTGGTTGAGTTATTGTTTGACGGCTTGAAGAGTGTCTGGGGAGAACCGCCGGTCACGGTGCCTACCTTGGAGATGGTAAGACCCTTGCCGATAGCGAGTTCATACACGCCGAACACGTCGGGATGTGAAGCCGTGGCGGTGAGCTGGGGATTAACCGAACCCATGGGCCAAGCGAAGTCTACATCGGCATTGTTGACCGAGGGGAGGGCAGAGGCTTTTTCAGCCGAGATGGAGATGTTGCGCAGGTTCCAGTTGGTAGTGCCTGAAACGGGGAGGAGACGCACGAGGACATTCGCCTTGTTGTTGGCTGAAAGGGCCACGGTGCGGTCCACATACTGGAACCATACGCCAGAGGTGTTCTGAGAGCCGGCATCGAACCATGTCTGGCCGCCGTCGGTCGACACCACGAGTTCCACGGGAGTCTCGGTGTTGTTGCCCGGGGCGATGGCGTAGGTGATGGTTACGTCCTTGTAGCCGAGGGTGGGGAAGGAAAGCTCGTAGTAAACCTTGTGGTTAGCGGGGTTGGTGAAGTCAGTGGTGACGTTTTCCACGGTATTATCTACGCGGAGCACCTTGGTTTCCCAGCCGTTGCAGAACTGCCAGTAACGGCCTTCACTGTAAGCCGATACGTAGTAGTCGGCGGCATCGCCGGCGGCCTGCTCAGGGAGGATCAGGGGAATGTTGCTGTTGCTCCATCCGGTCACTTCCTCATAGGCGAGTGACTCGTCGGGAGTGTAGCGGAAATGGTTGTCGCCGAGGTCGGTAACAGTGTAACCTGTCTCAAAAGTCCATGAGGCAAGGTTTTCGGCACCGGCCGGCACTGCCGAGGCGCACAGAGCGATTGCTCCTGCGGCAGCGAGTAATGTTTTTTTGTTCATGGGTAATATACTGTTAAGGTTAATGGTCAGAAGCGGATTTTGCTTGAGGTCATGGAGCCGTCGGCGTGGAGGTCACACTTGATGTAGACGTTGCCGGCAGCGGGAGCGCTGATTTCCATGCCCTGAATATTATAATATGTGGTCGACACTACATTTTCGGCTGAAGACGCAATTTCGCCGATGCCTGAGGGGTCGGAGGCCATTGCATAGCCGTGGAATTTCACGTCGGAGAGGCAGATGGTCTTGCCGCTGGCCTTGCCGTTGTACCAGGGATAGAAGCGGAGACGGAGTGACTTGCCCTCGGTGAGCTTGATGACGGGCTGCACCTTGCCGTCCTGCATGTTGTTGGCGGGCATCTTGGTCATGGAGAAGATCATGGTAGCATTGGAGAAGTCATCTTCGATCGAATACCATACGTGAACACACATACCGTTGCCGCCGCAGCCGCACACGAAGTAGCTGATCTCGTCGATGTTGAGCTCGGTGTCGGTAGGAGCGGTGATGCCGAACTCGATGTAGCGGGTCGAAACCTCGTCGATTTCACCTTCAGGCCAGTTGTCGCCTTCGATAAGGTTACGCTGGGTCTTGCGCGAAGCGTCGAAACCGGTGTAGTCGGGCCAGATTGTATTGGCGTTGGGATTGGCATAGCGCTGTACATACATTTCATGCCACGACTCGGGGATAACGGTAACAGGACCTTCGGTCACGCACTCGTCGTTGCTTTCAAGTCGCCAGTAGGCCGATACTTCAGTGCCGCCGCTGAGCTGCACGCCTGTCACGGTCACGGGGATTTCAAGTGACTTGTCGCCGGCTACCACGGTGATGGTGGCAGAGTTGACACCCTCGTTCTCGATGGGCATCTGAGCATAGAAGCGCTGTATGAGAGTTCCGCCGTTGTAGGCTACCGATACGTTCTGCTGCCAGTCGGCCTGATCGGTCGACACCTTGAGGTTGCCTGAAGCTGAGATGCTTACGTTGCCGGCAGCGGGAGTGAGGTCAAAGCCGGTCACCATGAATTCCTTGGTCATCGACTGTCCCTTGTAGCCCTGGCCGAGGTCGGCACTGTTGGGGGTGATGGAGAGTTCGCTTGTGAGGTGTACATACTCCGAGAGAAGACCCTGCTCCTGGCAGAGCTGAGCGAAACGGCGGGCGATGAGGGCGGCACCGGTAGCGCTGAGGTGGGTGGAGCCGTCGCCGTCACCTAAGATAGCGTGGCAATCCTTGTCGCCGTAGCTCACGTAGAGGTCGGCGGTGGCAGAGGTGAGGTCAACGAAAGGCACGTTCATTTCCTCGGCCACGAGCTTCATCTGATAAGTATAGTCCATCGAGTGGTCTGACGCGGGCACGCTGCGGCCGGTCTTCACGCCGTCGGCGGTGAGCTCGGAGTAGCTGTCGCCGAGGTCATGACGGCCGTTGCGGCGGATTGTGTTGCCCGAGAAATACATGCGGCAGATACCGCCCACCAATATAGGTGTACAGCCGGCCTCGCGGGTCTCGTTGACATACTTGCGGAGATATTCCTTATAAGTGGTGTGGGGGCAGGTGCCTCGGTAGTCGGTCTGGGCAGCCAGTTCGGTGTTGCCCTGGGCGGTGTAGTAATCCTTAACTTCGTTGCCGTCCATACCGCCGTTTTTCTCGTCGTTGTGGGCAAACTGGATCAGGACATAGTCACCTTCCTGCATCTGCTTCTTTACCGAAGTCCAGTAAGCCGCCTCCTGATAGAAGCTCTTGCTCGACGAGCCGCTCTTGCCGCGGTTGTTCACTTCGATACCTTCGAGGAATTGCTGGAGATACTGGCACCAACCGCGGGTTACGGTTGCGTTTTCATCATAGTTGGCCATGGTGGAGTCACCTACAGTGTGGACCTTCTTGGCCTCGGCTGTGTTCATGCCACCGAGAGCGAGGGCGGCAGCAGCCATGATTGCTGTGATTTTTTTCATGGAAATTGGTTTGGGTTTAGGTTGAAATTTCTGATAGCAAAGATAGCTGTAAGGATTATTAATTAAAGGTGATTTCAGGTAAAATTATGGTAAAAACAGCTCAAAACGCCCTTCAGTTGGGGTAAAATCGGGTCATGACACGAATTTCCATTACATTTTTGACCCGTCGGGGCGTGTTCAAGGGCGACTTGCCGCGCTGCCGTAAGATAAACGGAGAGCGGGCGGCGGAAATATGACGGTTTTGGATAGTTAACAAGAATTAATGAATTTTAACAAATGGGGGGGGGTAATTTCTTTTATTTTCTCTACCTTTGCATCGCAATTTGGATAATTACGTTTTCGCCTGCTGAGGAAGCAGCGCGGAAAAGTCGTATTCTTACTGCACACAATTTGAAGCTAAGAAAAACATCTGATAAAATTTTCACACTCCCCCTTTTACGTGCGATGCGCAAAGTTAAAGGTATTCTAATTCTCATCCTTGCCGCGGTGGGGACACTCGCGGCAAGTGCCCAGAAAACAGGGCTTAAGACAAATCTCCTCTCCGACGTGGCGTTGAGTCCCAACGTCGGAGTGGAGGCTAAAGTCGCTCCTCAATGGACCGTCGAACTCTCGGGCAATCTCAATGCCTGGACCATCGACGGCCACCGCTGGAAGCACTGGGCTGTCAGGCCCGAGGTACGCTACTGGACCTGCGACGCCTTCGCGGGACACTTCGTAGGTCTCCACCTGCTCGGCGGACAGTTCAACCTCGGCAACCTCGACCTTGACTTCAAGTTTCTCGGCACCGACTTCTCCCTGCTCCGCGACCACCGCTATCAGGGATGGATGGCCGGCGCGGGTCTCACCTACGGCTACGCCTGGGTACTCAACACCCGCTGGAACCTTGAGGCAGAGATAGGCATAGGCTACGTGTACTCACGCAGCGACAAGTACCCTTGTGCCGAGTGTGGAAAGGTGCTCGAAAAAAACATCCCTCATCACTACACCGGTGTGACCAAAGCCGCCGTCAACATCGTGTATCTTTTCTAACGGGTCGCATCGCCGACTCATTTTCACAAGCTAATCTCAATCAATGGAAATCAAAAGAATATTGTGGATAACCGCGCTCGCCGCTATGGCCGGATGCTATCTCCAGGCTCAGCCGCGGGTCGACGGGGTGGAGCACATCAGCTCCTCGCGCGCCGACGGTAACTATGTGCTGATGATGGACGTAAACGCCGCCACGGTCAAGCCGGGCCGCAACCGCGAGATCACTCTTACACCGGTGCTCCGCTCAACCGAGGGCACTGACTCCCTGCTACTTCCCACGGTGATGATCGCCGGCCGCAGCCGCTATTTCGCCCACCTTCGCAACGGCAACATTCCCGCCGGAGAGAAGATGCTCCGCGGTGGCTCGCAGGAAGTTTACAAATATGCTTTCTCCACTCCCTGGCAACCCTGGATGGAGCAGAGCGAGCTTACCTTCATCACCACCTCGGCATCCTGTTGCGATGCCCCCGTGGTCACGGCCACCACTCCCGCCGTGCGCCACAATTACTCCGAACCGCAGTTTGCCATCGCACCGCTCAACGTGGCCCTCACCGGCGACTCGGCCATCACCGTCGAGGCCAAGGGGCAGGCCTTCATTGACTTCGTGGTCAACCGCACCGAGCTTAAGCCTGACTACCGCGGCAACCGCGGGGAACTCGACAAGATCCTCCGCACCATCGACGGCGTGGCCACTGACCGCGACGTGGAGATCACCGACATCACCGTGAAGGGTTACGCTTCGCCCGAAGGATCGTATGACAACAACGTGCGCCTCGCTATGGGCCGTACTCAGACCCTGCGCGACTACGTGATACGCGAGTGTAACCGCCGCGGCTATGATTTCGATACACGGGTGATACGCTATGATTACGAACCTGAGGACTGGGGCGGCCTGATAGCTTGGCTGGAAAGTCACGACATCAGGAACCGCGACGAAATCCTTGCCATAGCCCGCGACTCCACCATCGCCCCTGACCCCCGCAACACCAAGATACAGCGGCAGTTTCCCGTCCAGTACAGGCAGCTGCTCGAAGAGGTGTACCCGGCACTGCGCCACTCCGACTACACCATCCGCTACACTTATAAGACCGATGTTGACGTGGAGCGCCTCAAGGAGCGCTACAAAACTGATCCCTCCCACCTGCGCCCCGTCGATTTCTACCTGATCGCCAAGTCCTATCCCGCGGGGAGCCGTGACTATGAGGACGTGATGCTCAAGGCTGCCGAGATATATCCTACCGACGAGGAGGCCCTGGTCAATGCCGCCAACATCCTGATGACGCGCGGCGAGATGGACGATGCCCTTGAATACGTCAACCGCCTCGGCTCGTCGCCCGAGGGTATCTATACCAAGGCCAACTATGCCGCCCGCACCGGCGACCTCGCCCGCGCCGAGTCGCTGCTGCGTCTCGCCGCCGACAGGGGTTACGCTCCTGCTGCCGCCGACCTTAAGGAGATACAGGCCATCCTTGCGCGCCCCACGGTGGAATATCTCATCGAAAACGATTAATATACCGATTATTACATAATAAACAATTTAATATTTCTTACAAATGAAAAAACAGTTTCTTTACGGAGCAATGGCCATGGGCCTCATCCTCGGCGGATGTAGCTCCGACGACCTCTCGGTGCCTGACGGTCAGGAACCGCTGGGAGTCGACCAGACTTTCTATGTCAGAATGACCATCAGGGACGACAATTCCGGTTCCCGTTCCGCAGTTAACGATGGCTCACCCTACTGGGAAGATGATTTCGAGAACGGTACAAAAGAAGAGAGCGGTATAAACAATGTTTACTTCGTGTTCTACGATGCTGCCGGCAACGTAGTGGGTAAACTTGTCAACGTAGATATCGAGCACTGGACCGTAGGATCGGCGATTGACAACGAGACTATCGAGAAGTACTATACTTCGGTCGTTAAAGTCGAGGTTGACAAGGGTCAGCTCACCCCTGCTCAGGTAATCTGCTATGTCAATCCCATCACTCCTGGTGAGCTCTTGAAGCCGCTTGGTGCAATTCAGACTGAGAAACGTCCCTCAACCTACGGTACTGTTGGCGACGTTCCTTACTTCGCGATGAGTAATTCGGTCTTTTATCCCTTTGAAGGTCAGACCAACAAGCCCGCCGACAATGCCGAGCCTCATATTGCAGTATCTATTCCAGCCACTGCCCTCTATACTTCCGAGTCGGCCGCCGAAGCTGCTGTCGGAACTGAAAACACTGTAAATATCTATGTAGAGCGTTACGCTTCAAAGCTGAAATTCACTTCAGTGACACCTGACGATTACGTGACCGCTACCCGCGTGTATAACGATGACGGCACATTTGTAACCAAAAATGTTACCCTGAAGTTCAATCCTCTCTACTGGGCTGTAAATGCCGAGTCAAGGGAGACGTATGTGATCAAGTCGTTCCGTCAGGAAAGCGAGCTTGGTGAGGTACTTGCCCACAACTACAGCTGGGGTACGCTCAACTCATTCATCAACCCGAAGGATTACGATGATTCCAAGCAGACATGGGTTTACCCCACTCTCGGCTCAGAATCCGGCGAGGTTGAGACTCTCGATTATGCAACTCAAGCGTGGAAGTGGGATAATCCCGCCTATCACCGTTCTTACTGGGGCATGTCGCCTGCTTACTTTACTGCCGAATATCCCGAAGTTTCCTCTGACCTGAAGGAATTTGAGAAAATGGGTCTGACCATCAACCAGAAGTATATTTCTTTCGATGAGCTGAAGGCCGGTACAAAAGGTTTCGAAGCAACCAACACTACTCCTCAGTATTTCCGCGAAACAACCGTAGGCTCCAAGGCTCTTAACTCCAAGAACCCTGAAGCAGCTGTCGCTTCGGTGATTTATGTAGGTAAGTATACGCTGAATCTTGACGGTAAGGATCTTGAGGACGGCACCAGCTTCTATACCTATCTTCCCGGTCCGGTAGAAGGTGTGGATGAGGATCGCCCCTATATCTATTTCGACAATCAGGAAGGCTCCAACAAGAGTGTGATTGCCGGTGGTGAAAGTATGCTTTACCGTTTCTTCGCTCAGTCAACTATTCTCTATCGTGAGTCAGTGACCGAAGAGGAGAAAAAAGCCGGTGTCTATACCCGCCTCACGGTCAAGAACACTTCAGATCTCAACATGCTCACCGATGCTCTTGAAGTTTCCGAAATCAGCGATGAAGTCAAGACTGCTTATGACGGAGATCTCAACACCAAACTGAAACTCCAGAACAACTCGCGCACACTGCAGTTTAAGAGCGTGGATGAAGCTGACGGAATCTACGTGGTTACAGCCGGCGGTTACATGAAGATTGTAGAGAACGTCACCGATCCTACCACCGAAATCTCTCTCGCTCAGGCCAATGTCGCTATCATGGGTCAGGTAGGTTTCTCCTACTACTACACTCTCGGTCACTCCTACTTCAACATTCCCGTGAAGCACTATGGCTGGTACCGCAACGGCAACGAGCAGAAGGACAAGGACAAAATCAACTGGAACAAGGTGCGCGTAGGTGACTTCGGTATGGTCCGCAACCACAGCTACAAGGTCAACGTGACTGAAATCAAGGGTCTCGCACTTGGTATCGGCGACGACGGCAACCCCATCGTGCCTCCGACGACTCCCGAAGAATATTACGTGGCCTATGCCGTGCACATCCTGAAGTGGGCCATCGTTCCCCAGCAGGACGTGAAACTCTGATAAGTAACCCGGCGGCCTGACGCCGCTTCACCCTTTATTCCGCAAGGAACGGTCCCGGAGGGAACTCCGCCCTCCGGGACCATATTTAAACAATTCCCCTATACTATGCTTCACTCCTTTTTTCGCAACACATTGCTCCGGACCCTCGCTATTGCCGCCCTTTCAGCCGCTGCCGGCAGTTGCGGGATGGTATATGACGACCTGCCCGAATGTCCCGCACGTCTGAGCGTGAATTTTCAGTTCAACTACACCCTTGACCGCGGTGAAGTGCTTGGAGAAGATTTCGCCGAACAGATACGCAGTGTCAACGTATGGGCTTTCGACGAAACGGGTCGTTTCGTCTGGTCAGGTTCTGCCTCGGGCGCGCCCTTGGCCGACCGCGACTTCAAGATCGAGACCACTCTCGGCGAAGGGACTTACGACTTCGTGGCATGGTGCGGACTCGACGGCAACGCCGATTTCGAGCTTGCCACCTATCAGCCCGCGAGCATGGAGGAACTCGAAGTGAAGCTGCTTACCCTTGAGAGCGACGGTCTTGATATCAGCTCGTCACATTTCAAGGGACTATACTATGGCCGTAAATTCGGCGTGGAATATAAGATTGACCATCTGGTGCCGTCGATAACCCTCGTCACCATTCCGCTGATCAAGGATACCAACGACATTGCCATAATGCTCGTCAATGAGGACGGCACGGCCCTTGACATCAACGATTTCACCGTAACCATCACCTACGCCGACTCGTGGCTGGCGTGGGACAACGCAGTGATGCCTGAATCTCCCGAGGTGACCTACCGTCCCTGGGGCATGAACGGAGGCAGCACTTCCCCGGCCGACGGAAGATATTTCCGTTCGACCCTCCTTTATGAGCTCTCCCTCAGCCGGCTCATCTCGGGCGGCAAAGCGATGCTCAACGTGGTGCGCAACACCGACGGCGAGCGCATCATCCCCGACTTCCCCCTCATCGAATACTTCGAGATGGAGAAAGGCGAGCGATTCAACTACTACGGCAATCAGGAGTATCTTGACCGCCGCAGCGATTACTCGGCCATGTTTGTGATCGGTAACGATCTGGGCTGGAACGTGGCCGCAGGAATATATATCAACGGCTGGGCAGTAGTGCCCGAGCAAAATAACTGATGCCAATTCAGTATATACCAAATAAAGAAATTATCTGAACCCACTATAATAATCTCCTCTCCCGGTCATCGACCTCAGCTGATTCAATGAAGTATCTTGCCAAAATATTGATAATGCCGGTGCTCCTGCTTCTCGCGGCCTGCTCCGACCGGACCGACGGTCCCGGTCAGGATGCTGTCAGCGACGTGGTGGCCCTGAGCTTCAATATGACTACGCAGGGAACTACATTGACTTCCCGCGCCGACGATCAGAACCACATAGAGACTTCGAGCGAGTACACGGCATTTGAAGATGCGATAGATACCCGCGACCTCGCCCTGCTCGTGTTTGCCGGACGCAACGGCGGCGACGAGAAGCTGCTGTTGAAGATCACCGACTTCACTCCCGCGTCGACCGCAGCCTCAGCCGGAAGCGTGGCGATATTCGGCTCCCCTGGCAATTACATCATCAATCTGACCCTATTAAGGAAGGAATTTGCCGATTTCCTGGGCGGTTATGAATTGACGCCCGAGGGAAAGGGTAGTATTACATTCCGGGTGCTGATGGTGACCAACAGCTTTGCCGGCGATGACGAGCGCGACGAGGCCTGGGAAGCCGTGACAGGGCAGGATTACCCAGAAGTCATCTCGCAACTAAGCTCATGGAGCTATTCTGTCAACGATTTCTACGACGCTGCCGGAGGCACCTCGGCTACCGATCTTTACGGCAAGAAGGCCAAGGGGCTGCCGATGTTCGGCACCACCTCTTTCTCCACCACCGAGTCGTTGCTGTATTACAGCCGCCCCGAGAACCCCGTGTATCTCGGCGAGGTCGATCTGCTGCGTGCGGTGGCCAAGGTGAGGGTAGTTGACAATATCAGGCTCAAGACCGAGGGCTATCCGCGGCTAAAGGCCGTGAGATTTACCGGCTCGCGGGCCGACGGCATGGTGCTCCCGGCTGACGCCCTCAACTATCAGAACGGCAATCAGGTCCACACGACGAACCTATACCGCCCCGACGATGAACTGACGCGTGGCGACGCGTCGATCAGCTCCCTCGGTATCATTCCTCAGCAGTGGTCCATGACCCCGGCTGCCGACCGCACCGGCGACACGTTCATAGGCTTCGTGCCCGAGCAGAGGATCAATTATGCCGACAATAACGTGGCTTACGGTATGCCGGTGTTTGACATCGACGTGGCGTTCTATGACCTTGAGAGTAAGGTCGAGGTGATCAGGACGTTCAGTGTCCCCATGACCGGTTACGGCGACATTCAGTTTAAATTCGGCAACTCGATATTGCGCAACCACATCTACACGCTGCGCGTCAACGACGTGGGACTGACGATGAACTTCACCGTTGACCTCGTGCCTTACATCGGCTGCGTGCTCGACCCCTATTTCGGTGTCGACCGCACCGGCGAGCTGCCGGGCATAGTCCCTAATTCATGACTTAACAGTTTCAAGCATTGAAAATGACTTTACAGCGATATATTAATTGCATCATCATAGCACTCCTTGCCGCACTGACCGCCTGCGAGGACAAGCTGCCTTTCGACGATCAGCTGCCGGGGGAGGGCATGTCCTGTCTCGACATGGAGATCTCGCTCCATTCACTTGACCCCGCGCTCCACTCCCGTTCGGCAGGCAATGCCGTGGAGAATATCGACAACCTCTGGGTAGTGATGTTTCAGGTCGATGGCGAGGGCAATACCTCTCTTTTCCGCAAGATACTCGCCAGCGGCCTTCCCGGCTATGAGGTAAAGAATGTCGATGACACCGGCGGCGATTCCCAGCCCGATGATGCTCCCGTGTATCCCGGCGACGTGAATTTCGGCGGTAACATCGAGCCGGTGGCCGATTCCACTCCCCGCGCTACTTTCAAGATCAACGGCGTGCCCTATGGCCGCTATAAGATCTATGCCGTGGCCAATATCGACAATCTGCCTGATGACATCTGCATGACCGAGGATGACCTGCGGTCATACCGCTGCGAGTGGAAGACCGATGTAAAGGAGGATAACCAGATGTTTGGCTTCTTCACGCTCGACGACAAGCGCCGTTCAGGCGGTTTTGAGGCCGACATCATCACCGTCAAGGACGTTACCCTCAGTCTCCACTCGTGGATCAGGAGGCTGGTGTCGAAAGTGACAGTGTCGTTTGACGTGAGCGAACTCAAGGAATCGGTGCGTGTCTATGTCAAGAGCATCACTATCCGCGACATCCCTATGGCCTGTACGCTCGGTAAGTACAACACTCCCCTTGATCCCGATTCGCTTATATCGGAGGGAGAATCGTTTAAGTTCTACACCGCCGCGACAGCTTCCAATGCCGATCACGAAAAGTGGTCGATGGTTCTTTCCAAAGGCTCAGGTCCCAAGGGCGAGGTGTCGCATTCCGAGACCGATCGTGCCCTATATTTCTACGAGAATATGCAGGGTAACTGGGAGGGAAAAGGTGAGGATTACCTCAAGAGTCAAATCACCGATGAAGACAGCGAGGACCGGGTGGGAAGTGCCATCGACGAGCCCGGAACGACTGAATCGGGCAAACCCAACGATTTCAAGGACCGTATAAAATACGGAACTTACATCGAAGTAGAGGCTTACTATGACAGTCGCAATAAGGATAAGATCTCGCAAGGGCCCATCAAGTACCGCTTCATGCTCGGCAAGAATATTACCTATAATTACGATGCCGAGCGTAACTATCACTATAAGCTGACCCTGAAACTGCGCGGATATGCCAACGAAGCTGACTGGCACATTCATTATAAGGAATACATCCCTACGCTCATCACTCCCGAGCCTTACTACATTTCCTATCTCTATGACCAGGAGATGGACTTCCCCGCGCGCGTGATCCTGCCCGATGATTGGGATAAGTCGAAGTACTTTGTGAAGGCTGAGATCGTGGAAAACAACTGGTGGCCCTGGGACCGCGCGCTTAACGACAGCACCGGTGGTCGTCCGTCCGAATATGTGGGTCCGGCTACCGACATCAACGGTTTTGCATGGAATCAGGCTTCGCTTGCCAATTTCCCTGCCGTGACCTACGACAGCAAGACCTACAACGGCAATCCTTATCAGGGTGGTAATTATGTAGGCTTCCTCTCGCTGCGCCCAAACAAGGCCGACATCATAGGTACCGATGCCGAGGTCAAGGCTTACACCGGGGCCCTTGACCAATATGGTTACGGCACCAATGCCAATAAGTATCTGCAGCATTATTACGAGTCTAATAACCTTGCCGTGAATTCCTATGAACTTACCGGCAGCGAAGCATCATTGAATCCCATCGACGGATCGGTGCGATTGAAGATTCCCATGTATACCCGTAACAAGGAGATGGTGCCGTCATCAGATTTCACTGCCAATAACCCGTTTAACTGCTATTCGCGTTATGCCAAGGTGAGATTCACCCTCTGGAGCAAGGACACTAATAAGCCTATCGATTTCAAGAATGAAGAAGGAGAATGGGAGACCGAGCGACTCGCTACAATCTATCAGGTGCAGCGAATCGAGAACCCCAAGGCCATCTACCGCGATGCCGGCAATGATGATGAGTTTGAAATCAAGCTCATGATACTGCCTCAGGCCGGTACATCGACCTATCAGACGTTTAAGTCTGACGGCCCGTGGCGCGCATCGATAATGTGTCAGTCCGAAGAGTTTATCGAACTTATCGACCGTAACGGTCGCACCCGTAACAAGGTGGGTGAATACATCGAAGGACATACCGACGAGACCATTGAGTTCAAGTACAAACCCAAAGGAACGATTGCCGACAACCGTACCCGCTCCGGTATCATTAAGGTTGAATATCATGACTATAACTGCGTCCACCTTATCTTCGTAAGGCAAGGTTATCATGCCGGCGTGCAGCTTGGCAACGCCAAGTGGAGCTGCTACAATGTATATGCCACTTCAAGGGGCGGAAACAACCGCGACAGCTATGCTCCCGGCGACGAGAATTCTGTACCGGTCGCTCTTACACGCAGTCCCCTCTCGGTCGGCTCCCTTTACAAGCGTAACCAATACAATTACGGAATCAGGGAAGAGAATAACAAAAGTTACGGTTGGCTCAAGTCTATAACCGATATAGATCTTTCCACCGCCTATATCACGAGCAGCAATACCGTAGACACCCGCGGAGCGCAATGGAAGAATATTCAGGGATATGGATGGACCAACTTTAAGGCTAATGCCACCATGGCTCAAAGATATTCCAAAAAGTGGGCTGATACGTGGACGGCAAAAGGTGGTTTCCGGGATAACGAGGAGTTTTCCGTTCCCACGGCCGACAATTTCAACTCGTTACTTGCTAACTGCAAGTTCGGTTACGGTATCGTCTATGCCGACGGTGCCAAATCCACCCAGACTGAATTCAGCAAGGCCAACGGATTCACTGACTATGATAACGATGGCAAGGATGACGTCGATCCCAATAATTCTCGCGGTGTGCGTGCCTGTGTTGTCTACGATGAATCTGACGGCAAAAACATAATCTTCCCCCTCGGAGCTACCGGCCAGACACGGCGACCTCGAACGGCACCCTACGGCAACAGCAGTGCTCCATTTGCCGACCCCGGAGCCGGTGCTCTCTCCTATGGAGGTATGCGTCAGGTCCTCACCGGAACCAATAACCGCAACCGCCCGTTGACCTACAACCTTTACCGCAGTCCGGGCGCACTGTACTGGATCAAGGAACCGGTGACCAAGGCCGGAACGAAGGATAACTCTACCCTCAAACTCCCTCACCCTGATTACGCAGTGTGGGATATCAATTACTTCACACTCGTTTTCAATCCTCATGATTCCGGCTCGCTGGGCGGATGGGACGACACTAATAAGAAATATGACAAATCCGATGTCGATGCCACAACCTGCTCTGATGCCTGTGCGATGAAATTAATCTATAAAAATTAGCATGAATGAAGGAAAATTCCTACATTTGCAGCAATTACTAACCTTAATCCCCAATCACAATGGCAAATGACGATATTATCGACAGCATGTTCGGCCTGGTATTCTCTCTCATCGGTGCGGTATTCTCAATAATCGGCAACCTCATCGGAAGCCTCATCGGAGCCCTCCGCCGCGACTTCTGACCTAACATATCAACGGGAATTTTCAGCGATCACTGTACTGACGTGCCTTCGGCATGTTTTCTTGAGAATTAAAGTTATTGCGCTGAGTTTAATTGGCTAATTATATTTCTTACGGATGGTCTGACATCTTGGCATGACCACCGTTTCGGCGTGCTCCTGCACGCCTTTAGTGTGTAGCTGTCGTTCAGCACCAATCGCCTCCGCGAGCTCCGGCGAATGGTGTTACGATACTTCGGCGTGCTCTGCACGCCCCAGTGTTTACCAATCTTAAGAATCCTCTGACCCATGGTTCAGTACGCCCCGCAGGCGTGAGGATAGGGAGGGAACTGTCGTTCAGCACCAATCGCTTCCGCGAGCTCCGGCGAATGGTGTTACGATATTTCGGCGTGCCCCGCACGCCCCAAAGGTTTCTTAACGGTTGCTTATTGGATAAAGCAAGCGCCTTGTAAACATCTGCTTTACAAGGCGCTTTTTGTACCCCCGAAGGGAATCGAACCCTTATCAAAGGAACCGGAATCCTCCATTTTATCCATTAAACTACAGGGGCAACAACACGTGTCGGTGTCAATTGTAGTGCAAAGTTAATGGTTTTGGACGAGACGGCCAAATATTTTTTCGGGTCTTACGGAGTGGCTGTGATCAGCGGTTAATGTGCCATCCGGCGGGACGCAGACGCTCAACGTCCCAATGGATGAAGTCAAATGACATGGGGATGGGGCCTTCGGATGACATCAGGTACCATTCGCCGGTATATCCGACGTAATCCTGACCGGGTCCCCAGGGGAAATGGGGGAAGGAGGACTGTACAGTAATCCTGTTGGGTGCAACCGATTCTGCATCGGGCCAGTTTGCGCCGGTGCCCTCAAGGTAATAGTTGTAGGAGTGGCTTACGGAGCTGCCTGAGGTGTGGGTGCCGATAATGGCGTTGCCGTGGCTTACCATTCCTTTGTTCCAGTTGCGGTGGATGTAATTAAATAGCGACGCGCAGCCGAGTATACCTCCGGTGTCGGATTTCTGATCACCGGGAATTGAACCCCAGTTGACGCAACCTGACAGGTAGCCTGAATCGCCGCGCATCATTTGACCTACGACTCCGCCCAGCTTGGTGGCATAGTCATCACATGTGATGGTACCGAGGTTGGTGCATCCGGTCACGTGGACATCGTTCATAAGGACCTGGTCGCGGCCTATCTTGCCTACGACACCACCTATGGTGAACTGCACTTTCTTACTCCCGACATTGGCATAGTTGGCGCTCCATTCCACGATCGCCAGATTATTGTCGACATCGCCAACCACACCGCCGACGGAGTGGTCACCGTTGCCGGCTGCCATAACCGTGCCGTAGTTCTCACACATTCTTATGAGTAATTTGCAGTTGCCGTCTTTCTGACCGGCGTAGCCCACGATTCCTCCTACGGTCATGCCGTCGGTAAGGTTACCGATGTTGTAGCAACTGATAAAGTAGGTCCACCATTCATCGCCGCTTTTCTTGGCAGGATTGGCATAGCCGCAAATTCCGCCCTGATACTTGCCACCGGTGATGGATGAATGGTTGATGCATTTCTCAACGTTGACATAGGTCTCAGCCTTACCGATGACACCTCCAACGATTCCGGATGAGGCACTCTGTACGCTGCCGAGTGACACGCAGTCGTTCATCTGGCCTGTCAACCATCCTACGATACCGCCTGCAATCTCGCCGGATGCCTTCACGTCACATTTGCTCACAATTCCATATATGCCTCCGCAATGGCTGACAGCATCGGCCCCATCACTCCACAGGGCAGTTCCGACTGCACCACCCACACAGGTGACACCGTTGACGGGGATCGCTACGCGCGGGGTGTAGGTGCCGGGCTGGGGGAGTTCCTTCTTGTCATTGACAGTGTGGCCGCCCTTCAGGTACACGCTTTCCATGCGTCCTATGAATCCGCCTGCGTTTTCACCATCTGACGTTACGATAGAATTGGGATAGTTGACATTGATCTTGTACATCTTTATCGTACCGTCCTTAGCCAGTCCTATCACTCCGCCGGCATTGCGCTCGGTAGCATGGACACCTATGTTAAGGTTGAGAGCATACGGGTCGATGACGAGCGAGTTTTTATTGTCGAGATCAAGTGTACCGGCGAAGCCTCCCACATTGGTGGTACCTTCGACTGAGTAGCGGGGAGCGCGGGAGCCGTTGAAGAGATTGTCGGCGGTAAATTCCACCGTACACTTGTAGATGTTACCTATGAAACCACCCACATCTTCAGTGCCCTTGACGTAAGTATCTACGTTCATGCCACCGATTTTGGGAGTCTTTTCAGCCTTGAGCAGACCTATCATGCCACCGGTATAGCTTGTTCCGTATACCTGACCGGATACATGGACATCTGAAAACTCCGATGTTCCGCTGCCCAAATGGGCGAAGGCTCCGATCAGGCCACCGGTGCGGGCCCCTCCCATCAGTATCACGTCGGTGTGACCGCCCGAGATGTGGAGCTCGCCGTCGACACTACCTATGAGGCCACCTATGTTGAGGTCGCCGTAAACGCAACCGTTCACGCTGACGTTGCTCAACACCACGCGTCCCTTGGCACTGCCGGCAATCGCGCCGCCATTGGCATGAACGGCATTGATCATCACTTCGTCAAGTGTGAGATCGTAGAGCTCGGCATTGGAAAGTCGGGAAAAGAGGCCTACATCAGCCTTAGGCAAGTGACGGCTTCCGTCATATTTCAGTCCGGTTATGGTGTGGTTATTTCCGTTGAATGTTCCTTGGAACACTGCGTCCATGAGTGAAAGATCGTCAGTGTAAGGACTCAGAGTTATGTCGGAAGTCAGCTCGAAGTATTGACCGTAGCCCTGAAACATATCCTCCTTCAGTGATTTCAGGAAGTACTCAAAGTTTTCGCGGCTCGCAATCTTGTAAGGACTCTCCTTAGTTCCGGCTCCTTTAAGAGCGGAGTAGGAGAACTGAGTGCACTTGACGGGCGTGATACTGTGATCCTTTACCGAAATGTAGAAGGGACCGTAGCGGAGCTCGCCGTCGACAAGCACGCTGACGAAATAATATCCGTCGGCGAGGCGGTCTTCTCCGAGCACCATGGTGCACTCAAGGGTGTTTCGCTGCCCGTCGACTATCTGATTGTCGACGCTCACCACGTTGCCGGTGAAGGAAACGGTCGTCTCCTCGGCTGTATTGACGACATCGAATACCACTTCCACGGGTTCACTCAGATAAGTGTCGGTGGGGTTGGCGAGATAGAATCGTGTCACCGTTCCCTGATCGGTGACTTCTACGCTTCCGGCCGGATTGGCCGGCTGTGGATCATCGTCGCTGCATGACGTGAAAGTTGCTGCAACGAGCGATGCTGCGCACATGAGATAAATAAACTGTTTCATTGTATTGACGTTACTGTGTTTTCAGAATACAAATATAGCACTCCTCATCAAGAGAAGCGCTATTTTTTATGCGACAATATTATCCGTAACGTGCGACAATTTTACAAGTCACTGGTTTGTAGAAGATTCCAGTTCGTTGGAAGTGTCGCGATACTGCGTTGGCGACATGTCATACCTCTCCTTGAAGGCCCGCTGAAGGGTCCTTACCGTGCCGAATCCGAGTCTGACGGCAATGTCGGCGACAGTTTCGGTTGAGTCGGAACCGAGTATGCGCCGCGCCTCCTCAAGGCGGAACGAGTTGATGTAATTCACCACCGTCAGCCCTTTCTCAGTCTTGATGAGGTGGCCGAGGGCATCGGGAGCGATGCCGCAGTACTCGGCCAGTTCTTTCCGGCCCAGGGCCGGGTTGATGTAAGGCCGGTCAATAAACATGTGCCGGTCAAGGGTGTCGAGCACCGACGGCTGCTCGGGCGGTACATTTTTCGATTCTACCTGATATACCGAGCCCGTAGCACGGTCAAGCTCCCTAAGACGCTTCACGAGAAGGCGGTTGCGTTTCTTCTCTCTCGCCGCATTGAGGATGGCGATGATCAGGAGCATGATCAGCAAGAGGATCACTACACCGAAGGCAAACATCCTGAACCGCTCCGCCCTCTGCTGCTCGCGGTCAAGCTCGGTGCGGTAGAGTAGCGTCAGGTCATGGAGGCGACGGTCAGTTATCCTGTTGGATAGTGAATCGTGAAATGATACATATTCCGAGTAGGCCGCGGCACTTTCTTCGTGCTTTCCGGCCTGATTGAGAATCTCGGCTTTAAGGAGGAGATCCCTGAGATAAAACCAAGGAAATTCCCTGTGGGTTGCGAGCAAGGTATCGGCGTCGGCTATCGCTCCAGCCCAGTCGGCCTCGGTGGCCCTGACTTTGGACCTGACGGTGTAGAAGTGCTCGTAGGCTCTCGATGGGAGGGCGGGGAGAATCATGATACCGGCACTGTCGAGCAATCTTCCCGCGAGCTGAATGTCGCCTTTGGAAAACGCTTCCTCGGCCCTGAATGCCAGTGCACTCACCGGATAGTGACCGGTGGAGTCGGTCCAGTTGTTTATGATTCCGTTTTCTTTGACAAGACGGGCGTAATTGCGTCCGGCTTGATTCATGGCTACAGTGTCACGGAGCTCGCGGGCGATTATCCACAGCCATTCCTGAATACTTGCGGCTGTGCCGAAATCGGGGCCGCTGCGATAGGGGTCGGAGATATAATGACCTGCCGGGGCAAGTTCCTGCTGGGCACGAGCCGACTGCGCCAGCTTGAAGAACATCTGAGCCCTTACCCTGCGGGCCATAGCCAGTGAAAGAGAATCGGACCCGGCCGTGGCTTCCTCCATCATCCTGACGGCCAGGGAATCGGCTTCGGCAAAATGTCCTTCGGAAAACAGTCGGTCGATCAGCACGTTGACAGCAGCATAATAATAGGGATTGCGTCCCTCTCTCCTCATACTGTCGACGACGGCTTCCATCTCGGGGACAATGTCACCGCCGGGATAGAGATTGTAGAGCTGCTGGATGTAGATGACTCTGGCGAGTGCCTTGTCATCATTATCGGTTTGGCCACTCTCCCCTTCGGGAGAGCAGCCTGAAAGTATCAGTGTGATAAGAAACAATAACGGTGTTAAGAATCTCATACCTTTGCAAGCTCGCCGGTGGTGGAATCCATTATGTAGCCGGCGGTGCGCACGTCAGAGGGCATCAACGGGTGGTTGCGGATAAGGTCGACAGTCTCGGCGATGGCCGCGTGTGTGTCCTCGAAGCCGTGGAGCCAGTTGTCGAGGTCGATACCGCAATGGCGCATCAGTGATATGTGTTCCTCGCTCACGCCACGCTCTTTCATCAGGTGGAGCATTTCGGCGGCATTCATGCCCTGGACACCGCAACCGGTGTGGCCGATGACCATGATTTCATTTACGCCCAGTTCGTAGACCGCCACGAGGATGGAACGCATCGTAGAGTCAAAAGGACTCGTAATAGTTGCTCCCGCGTTCTTTATTATCTTCACGTCGCCGTTTTTCAGGCCGAGAGCGGCAGGGAGGAGCGTCACGAGCCGGGTGTCCATGCATGTGACTATGGCGATTTTTTTGTCGGGGAACTTGGAGGTCACGAAATGCTCATAGGCATGTGAGTCGACAAACCGACGGTTGTAAGCGAGGATTTCGTCAATCATGATTTTCAGAGTTTTAGGGTTAGTTCAATTATTTCGGTGGTGGATTCCGTTACAGGAAAAAGGCGCGATGCCCGCAGTCCCGCCACCCATATTATCTCACAGTCGCGGGTGAGGACGGGTGTGAGCCGCTTGGCATTTTCGTCGAGATGATGACCCGCAAAGAGGTCGCTTAGTTTTTTGGTCCCTTTCATTCCGAAGGGCTTGAAGCGGTCGCCTACGTGCCAAGGTCGCAGTTCCCATACCGGATTTCCTGCCAGTACCGAGGCATCGAGCCATATCCGTGTCGGGTCGGCCACGGGCTTGAACTCGTCAGGAGAGAGGCGGCGCATCATCAGCGGTGCAACGCCGGGAGTCACGGTGACGGGCTGCAATGAGTCTTCGGAGAGATGGCGCATTTTTCCACGGTCGAGCGTATAGGGTCCGTATCTCAGACCGGCTGCCATAGGGCGGGCGAGAATAGCGTCAATCTGAGAGAGTGAGATACCGTCGGCACGGAGCAGCCGATAGAGTACTTCGCGGGGATGGGGATGGGAGGATAATAGGGAAGTGATGTCAACAGTTCCGTGGGCATCAATATAGCGCCCGGCGAGCCAGGAGTCATAGTCGGACAGCAGTGTGGAGTCGGCGCGCAAATTTTCCATCGTGGAAGAAATGCGTTCAGTCGCGTCGGGAAATTGCTGTTGAAGGCAAGGAATCACGATGTTGCGCAAGCGGTTACGGCGGAAAGTGTTCTCGCGGTTGGTAGAGTCGACGATGTAACCGGTCCCTCGTTCCTTAAGGTAATCTTCGATTTCGCTGCGTGTCACATCGAGCATCGGGCGGATGATGCGCCCGTTGCGGGGCAACATGCCGCGCAATCCGGCCACTCCCGTGCCACGCAAGGCATTGAGGAAGAATGTCTCAACATTGTCGTCGCGGTGATGGGCCACGGCAAGCACCGCGCCCGGTCTTGCGTCGAGAATTTCGTCAAACCATAGGTAGCGCAGGCTCCGGCAAGCCATTTCCACCGATTCACCGGTTGAAGCCATCCTCGCTGCTACATCAAAGTCTTTAACCCGCAGAGGAACGCTGAGCGAAGCGCACAGCGAGCGGCAAAAAGCCGCATCGCGGTCACTTTCTGCACCTCGAAGATGAAAATTACAATGGGCGGCAGTGATGCTGTGGCCCATGTCGTGAAGAATCATCAGTAGCGCCACCGAGTCGGCTCCGCCGCTCAGCGCCACCACCACATCGGCCCTTTCCGGCAGCAGGGAGTGATGTGTGATATAGTCCTTCACTTTATCCATGGCCCAAATTTAGTGATTTTTTCCGGTAGAATATTTCAGGAGCTAAAAAATAGTTCAGCGGTTGAGGATGGTGGACAATGCGGCGAAGATATTGACGACGGTCGATTTATCGGGTACGGGTATGTTAAGTGTCGTTTGTCCGGTCTCGGGATCTTCCTTGACAAGAGCTTCGGCAAGGGCTTCGGCTGCTCCCGGTTGACGCAGGGCGTTGGCAAACTGACCTATCGCTTTTATTGCTCCCGAAACGAGCCCCGACATTTCAGCCGACATTTCAGCCGCAGGTGCAGGTGATGCTTTCCGTGCCGGTGGCTCAGGGGCTGCTTCACTCTTGGAAGGAGATTTGGAGCTGTCTTCCTTGATTTCAGGTTCATTCTTAGCGGCTGTAACAACCTCCGGCTCTTCCGCGACGACATTGTCGACGATTTCAACGATTTTCTCAAATTTCGAGTTTTCAAGGAAAATAGCGTCATCGCCGCCGTCAAGTATACCCGCTGAGAGATTGGACTTGAAGGCAAGTGTCGACAGCATCCGCTCCTCAATGGAATCAGGAGCTATCATGTTGATTATCTGCACCGGATTGGCCTGACCGAGACGGTAAATCCTGGCGATACGCTGTTCAAGAACGGCTGGATTCCACGGCAGGTCGAGATTGATCAGCAGGGATGCCACCTGAAGGTTAAGTCCGGTGGCTCCTGCGTCGGTCGACAGGAATATGCGGCAATTTTTGTCGCCTGTGAAGCGGTCGATGAGATCTTTGCGTTTCGGCGAGGGCACACCTCCGTGCAGGAAGCAGAAATCGATTCCTGCCGACGAAAGCGACTCGGCGAGAAGCCGCAACATCCGTTCCCACTGGCTGAATATCACTACCTTGCCGTCGGGCTGTTCAAGCAGGTCGGAGATAATGGCGAGAGTCTCGTCTATTTTGGTGTCATGGCGGGTAGTCTGGTCGAGGATGAAGGTGCTGTCACACACCATCCTCATCATCGACAGGAAAAGAAGCAACCGCCGCCTGTCTTTCTCATTCAGAAACTTGAACCGTCGCCACTTCTGGATGATTACTCCCACCTGAAACTTGTATTCGTCGTGAATGACTCGCTGCTCCTTGGTCATCGGCACAAAAAGGTTCTTGTCGCTGCGGGCAGGCATCTGGAGTTTCACGTCGGCCTTGCGGCGACGGATCATGGTGTTGACGAGACGCTCGGCGATAGTATTGAGATTACGGTAGCCGATGATTTTTCCGGTTTCGTCGGTAAGGGTAGTGTCGGCCGTGAACTTGTAATAGGGCCCGAGGACAAACTGGTCAACGAGCTGAGTAACCGAATAGAGTTCGTCGAGCTTATTTTCAAGCGGGGTGCCTGAAAGAGCCATTACATATTGTGACTCAAGTTTGCGCAGCTGCTGTCCCATTTTGGTTTCCTTGTTTTTAAGGCGTTGCAGCTCGTCATAAATGATCATGTCGGCCCGTGGGATGTAACCGGCCTTGATATTGTTGCTTATAGAGTGGAAGGAGCAGATCCTGTAGAAGTAGCGCTGATCATCAAGCTGTTCCTTTCGGGCAAGCAGTGACCCTTCAACCACGACGACGGGCGAGTCAGTGAAACGCTTGATTTCGGAGTACCACTGATATTTGAGCGAAGTGGGGCAGATGATGATAACTGAGCTGACCAACTTCTCGCGGCGCAGGAGTTCGGCGGTGGCAATGGCCTGGACGGTTTTGCCGAGGCCCATTTCGTCGGCGTTGATAGTGCGCCCGTTGGTGAAAGCGAATCTTACACCGTCGGCCTGATAAGGATGGAGGGAAGTCTTGAGGAGACCGTCAAACAGTGAGGAGGCATAACGCTCGGCAACGATTTTCTCTCTCAAAGCCCTGTCACGGTGTTCGATAAGGAGATTCATGGCATCAGATTCCCATTCAAAATCCGCATCCATCATGCGGGCTTTGCGGATGAATTCCGACGGATCGCAGTGAGTATCGCGAAGCACGCCCCTGCGGTCAAACAGTTCCGACGCTATGGCGCGAAGGTCGCCCGTGGAGTCGCTTCCGTAGCATATCTTGATTTTCCTTCCATCGACATAATCCACGTATACCGAAGTGTGGAGCGGTCGGACCACCGAATTACGGTTATATTTGCCGCCGCCATAACGGCCTATTGCCTCGATGTGCTTGCAAGTACCCAGCCGGCTCGTCTTGAAGTCCATGCACTCGCATCGGTTGTAAGGTGACCATGCTCCGAAATATGCCACGCGATACCGCCGGCCGGTCTTGGGACTCCTGACGATGAAAGGCAATCCATCGTGGTCGGGCGGATATATACCGAAGTTTTCCGTTTCGGCAATCTGGCGGCGCAGGGAGCGTTGCCACTGTTGGGGAGTCATGCCTTCAGGACAGCGTGACGGGCTGATGTGGGGCGTGGATTTCTTTTTGGAAGTGTTGTTTTTTTTAACTGCCATGGGAAAACATGAATAAATGGTGAGGATCAGATGCCGCAGAGATCTCGGTAAATATCAAGGGCGGTAGAGATGGTTTCGGTATCGACTGCAACATCGGTCACAGGCTCGCCCGGAGAGCGCAGGAGGGTGAAAAGAATATGTCCCGGTTCAATGTTCTTTTTGTCGTGAGCCATTAGGCCGGTTATTTCTTCATAGTCTTTGCATGATATGGCGGGAACGCTGTTGAACCTGTTGCGCAGCAGGGTTGCAATCAGTTGGATAAGTCCGGAATCCAGCCCGAGCTTGATGTGGGAAAGGATCAGTGACACGAGAAGTCCGTGGGCCACGGCTATTCCGTGAGGAATCCCATTGCCCTTTTTCAGACAAAAGGTCTCCAGTGCGTGACCGAATGTATGACCGAGATTGAGTGATTTCCTCAAACCGGTTTCAAATGGATCAGTTTTTACTATTGCCGATTTCACGGCGATATTTCTTCGGAGCAGGTCGTTGAGCCGACCGGGAGTGACTGATTCGATATCGAGCTCAAGGATTTCATCGAGCATCGCCCGCGAATGAAGCAAAGAGTGCTTTATCATCTCGCCATAACCTGAGAGCAGTTCTTCTCGCGGAAGTGAAGAAAAGAGCGTTGAATCGATAAATACAGCCGAAGCCGGAGCAAACGCTCCGATCTGGTTTTTCAATCCTTCAAAATCCACTCCTGTCTTGCCGCCTATTGCGGCATCAACAGCCCCGAGAAGGGTAGTGGCAACATTGATGAAAGTTATGCCCCGCTTGAAGGTAGCGGCAACAAATCCGCCCATATCGGTCGTCACTCCTCCTCCTATGTTGATTATCAGTGAGCTGCGGGTGCATTTTAGACCGGTTAGGGTTGCCCATAACTTCATGCAGGTAGTAAGGTTTTTGGACTCCTCTCCTGCAGGAAACGTGAGGATATTCCATTCAGCAGGCAGACCGATAGCCGGAATCACTTTAGCGGCCACATTGGAATCGGCAATCACGAATACCCCCTTGGGACACAGTGAGTTGACAAAGCTTCTCAGCTCAGAAGAAACATCGAGAGAGTAAAATATCTTGCTGTCGCCGATCATAACTTCGTCATCTCCATCTGACGGAAAAGCTCCGGCATGGCATCGGCACACTCTTCCATGGAATCAAAGACTACGTCGGCCCCGGCCTTTTCAAGCTCTGCGCGGGGAATGGGGCCTGTCGTGATCCCTACCGTGAATGCACCGGAACGATGGCCTGCCTTTACTCCGAGAGGAGCGTTTTCAATCACGATAGCCTCGTTGTAATTGACGTCGGCACGTTCCATCCCTTTATAGTAAGGTTCGGGATCAGGTTTTCCGCGGGTCACGTCGCGGGCTGTAATTATGTCGTGTGAGTCGATGAGCCCGGCGAAGTCAGTGGTAAGACGTCCGAGTATCGACTGCTGACCTGATCCGGTCACCACAATGCGCTTCGTGCCGTTTTTCTTAAAGAACTCCAGAAGGCGGTGAGCTCCCGGCATGAGCGAGATCGGCGGCAGTAGGGCGAAAAGTTCGGTTTTCCGTTGATAGTGCTTCTTTACTTCCTCGGGAGTTACGTCGCGGTTGAAAGCACGGTTGAAGAGGATGTTGAGTGTCAACGCAGCCGTCGCTCCCTCGTAAAGGAAAAACTCGTCGCGAGAGGCCTCAATACCAAGTTCGCCGGCGAGAGTGTGCCATGCCGATGCGTGATTGGGCATTGAATCATATAGCGTGCCGTCCATGTCGATGAGAGCGGCGCGGGGATGAAATTCCGAAGTGCCGGCCGACTTCAGGTAACGGATGATGGTATCTTTATAGTCCATGGTCGATTATGAGTTTATTACGATTTATGACGCCTTGCAGTGATGTGGAAACAAGGTTGCTTGCGTTCATACTTTACCCAAATTTTACCTTCCTCGCGCATAGCCCGAAGCACTTCGGAAAGCACACCCTTGAGGTCGTCGACGCTGCGTGGCAAGGAGTCAGAGCCGGGTATGAATCGGGCGTAGGAAATATCGAATGTAGTGCCGTACTGGTGCACCGAGGAATCGACGGCGTTGCGGTTGCGGCGTCGCAGCAGTTTGACCGACGCGGGAGTGCGCAGCAGGCTTGTAACCTTAATGCGGTAATCTCCTCCGCCGCGGGCCTGGATGGTGTCGCGGAAACGGCGACCGATCTCCCTGAGGGCCTCCTCGGCCTCGGGCACGAGATAAGGACGGGAATAGGTCAGGTTGTCAATGTAATAATCGGCGCATGAGATGACCTTGACTATCGGACGGCGCAACTGCCAGTGGGAACGCAAGTCGCCTAATGGGGCGATACCGAGTTCGCGGGCTTCAGCAAAATGCACGTGGTTGCTGTCATTGAACGCCTTGGCGAGACTTCCGAAGTAATTCACCTTCATCTTGACTGTTGGCTCGGGCATGTCTTCAAGAGCGTCGGGAAGATATGTCACATCAGGCCGGGCGGCGGAAGTGATGTCGATGTATTCCACTTCTTCAGCGATTTCTTCAGGCTGTCCCGGGACAGTGTCGCCTGGGGAAGGATCTCCTGATGAGCGGCGGCACATGAAAGTGAGTCCTCCCGCCACGAGGATGACGATGAGCAGAAGCCGGAGTGTCTTCCTGGGGCTGAACTTGCGCCTGACTTTTTTGCGTCTTTTAGGTGGATTAGTCATCAATCGTCAATTTTTATCCCGGCATATTCGAGAGCTTCACGGCGTTCAACGCATGTGCCGCATTTTCCGCAATGCTTCTCGCCTCCTTTATAGCAGGAATAGGTGGTGGAATAATCAATACCCAGGTCACGCCCGTGACAGGCAATCTCACCCTTTGTGATACCGGTGTAGGGAGCGAGGATCTTGATTCCGGCATAGGTCCCGGCCTTAACGGCTCCGGCCATAGCCTCGATAAACGAAGCTCTGCAGTCGGGATAAATCGCGTGGTCCCCTCCATGACTTGCGATAAGGACCGTGTCGAGGCCGCGGCTCTCGGCCAGTCCGGCCGCAATGGAAAGCATGATACCGTTACGGAACGGAACAACGGTGGATTTCATGTTGGAATCCTCATAGTGACCCTCAGGAATGGCATCACCACCTTGAAGCAGGGAGCTTTCAAAGTAACGTCCCATGAAATCGAGGTCGATTTCCACGAGTTCGATGCCGGTCAGGCCGCAGTGTAGCCGCGCGCACTCGCGCTCGCGGAGATTGTGATTGGAACCATAGTTGAAATACACTGCGAGAGCTATCTCTGATGCAAATTCATGGAGTAAGGTGACGGAATCCATGCCGCCCGACAGTACGATAAGGGAGTGTTTCATTTTCGGCTCAGGACGTTTTGAAATTGAGCTTCACGACGTCGGCGGGCGAGGTCTTCATGCTCGGAGTCGCCGTGATTGGCAAACGGATATATCGAAATGCCTCCGCGGGGAGTGAACCATCCCGTCACCTCGATGTAGCGGGGATCCATAAGGGCGATAAGATCCTTCATGATGATGTTGACACAATCTTCATGGAAGTCACCGTGGTTGCGGAAACTGAACAGGTATAGTTTCAAGCTCTTGCTCTCCACCATCTTGAACCGCGGGATATAAGAAATAACTATTTCGGCAAAATCGGGTTGGCCGGTTTTGGGACATAGGGACGTGAACTCGGGGCAGTTGAAGGTCACGACATATTCGTTGCCGGGATGCTTGTTATCGAAGGTCTCAAGAATCCCGGGACAGTAGGACGACGGATATTCAGTAGCCGATTTCCCCAGGAGTGTGACGCCGGCAAGTTCGTCGGAATTGCGCATGTTGGGTAATGGAATTTCGTGTTATTTATTTGCAAAGATACAAAATTCCGTGCCGATTTCAAAATGAAGGACTGTTAATTCAGGATTCCCGCTCCCTGACGTATTATTTCGGGTGACGAGGAATCAGTAACGTCCACGACTGTGGAGAGTTGCTCGCCTCCATCACCACCGTCGACCACAATATCAACTTCACGTCCCGTTTCGAGGGCTATTTCCTGAGGGTCGACAGGGTAGGAGCCGTCACTCCGCTCGGGAATCGATGTGGAGAGGATGGGTGAACCGAGTGCATCGGCTATGGCTCCGGCTATGGGATTGGATGTAAGGCGCACACCCACCGTGCGCCTGCCCTTGAATGCCTTGGGGAGGGTGGTTGAAGCCGGCAGTATGAAAGTGAAGGGGCCGGGGGTGTTGTCCTTAAGCAGACGGAAAGCCTTGTTGTCGATTCGGGCATATTCGGCGGCCATCGACAGGCTGCCTACTACTATCGAGAGGGTGTTTTTATCGGGGTTTATGCCCTTGATGCGGCATACCTTCTCTATTGCACGGCTATTGAGTGCGTCGCACCCTATGGCATAGACAGTGTCGGTGGGATAGATTATGACACCGCCGTTGCGGAGCGTGTCGGTTATTTCGTCGAGAAAGCGGTCGTTGATGCTCGACTCATACATCTTCAGGATCTTCATGGTGCAAGACTTATTGAGCTAAAGGAAGTTCGATTCGGAACACGGTTCCCTGACCGGGAACCGAGGATTTTACAAATATGCGTCCACCGTGATACTCGGCTACGATGCGGCGAGCGAGAGCGAGGCCGAGTCCCCAGCCGCGTTTCTTGGTGGTGTAGCCGGGATTGAACACTGTGTCGAAATTGCGGCTCGGTATGCCCTTGCCGGTATCCCTGACCTCGACGAAAGCCCGCGACTTGTCGATCCCTGTCGTGATATGGATAGATCCCGAGCCTTCCATGGCGTCGACAGCGTTCTTTATCAGGTTTTCAAGCACCCATTCCATCAGCGGCCGTGACAGGCTGACGAAGAGCGGCCCGTCATGGAGCGTCGCTGTCAGCTTGATACGGCTCGAAATGCGGGTCTTCATGTAGGATGCCGACGATTCGACTACTTCGTTGAGATTGTCAGTCTCCATGCTCGGGCGGGAGCCGATCTTGGAGAAACGCGACGCGATTGTCGACAGCCGCTTCACGTCCTTATCCATTTCTGTTACCACTTCCTTGTCCACTCCCATGCTTTCGAGCAGTTCCATCCAGGCCATTAGCGAGGATATGGGAGTGCCGAGCTGATGAGCAGTCTCTTTGGAAAGACCTACCCAAACCTTATTTTGCTCGGCGCGCTTGGTCGACGATACGGCGTAATACACCACCAGCACGAAAGCGAGAAGCACCACAATCTGGATATAAGGATACAGGCTCAGGCTCTTAAGCAACTTCGAGTCCTCGTAATATAGATGCTGGCAGTTGGCCGGGGTGATTATGATGTTGATGACATTGGGCGTCTGCTTCAGCTGCCTTAGTTTCCCGAGGAGAAACTTATGGTTCACGTCGCTCAGATAAGAATAGGGCATCGTGGAGTCAATAGGCTCGGGCAGATCAAAGTTGCGGTGATTGAGGATGTTTCCCTCGTCATCGGTGAGCAAGACCGGAATTGAACGGTTTTCCTCGATGATGTTCAGCAGGAAATCGATATTTCCTGCCGGGACCTCGCCGTCCTCGTTTACCGAGGTAATGTTGATGATTTCCTTTGTGGCATCGGCCCATATCTGCATTCGGGCACGTTCCTGCTCCGACAGGTCTTTGACCAGAAGATTGGAATAATACAGGAATCCTGCCACCACTATGGCTGAAACCACAATGAAGACAATAAAACCGTATCGGCGAAGTTCATAAATATTCCTGTTCATGTCGGTTGGAAGATAATTCAGTCAGCTGGGACAATCTCTATGACCGGGCTGTCGAGGGTGCGGGTTTCAGTGTTGAAGTTGGAGCCGATGAGTATTATGTCCTTTCCGCTCATTGAGTAGGGGAGCCAATACTTCTTTTCCTTAATCTGCTCCATTGCGGCCATGGAGGTGGAATTGACCTTGAACTCAAAAATATAGATATATCTGTCGGTTTCCACCTTGAGGTCTATGCGGCCTGACGATGTTCGGTATTCCATCGAGGTGTAGAATCCCAAGAGATTGAACAGCAGATACATCGCGTTCTGAAAATGAGCTTCGGCTGATCCTTTCTCGGAATATGGCACGCCGGCAATCATAGTCTCAAGGCGGCTCATGAAGCCCTCGGCATCACCGCTGTTGACTTCCTTCAGGAAGCGTCCGATAAGAAACACACCGGGACGCGACGGGGGATAAACATAGTAAGGAATCAGAAATTTGAGGAATCCTTGTCGCACCTCCTCATTGGGATATTCGAGAGTATAAGTATTCAGGAAAGAATCATACTCTTTAATTGTAAGATAGCCTGAGAAATAAAGCGTGAGAACGGGATTCATGGACATGATTCCTGCCGACTGGAGGTTGTCAGCGTCCACTTCCACCGGTGATATGTCATCTAATTTCCACTCCTCGCGTTGTATCATCTTTACAAGGAAAGAGGGGGTGCCTGAATCAAACCAGTAATGGCCGAACTTAAGTTTGGCAAATGTATTTACGAGGCTGAAAGGATTGTAGATGTCAGGAGAATCGGGAGAGAAATGATAGCCGTCATAATTTTTTTTGAGAAGGGAGCGGACTTCTTCGGCAGAAATGGCGTTTCTCTCGGCGAGCAGGTTGATTCCGTCGGCAAAATATTGATCGAGTTCGCCGGAGGTAATGCCGCATATACTTGCGAAATTTTCTTCAAAGGAAATGTCGCGGAGATTGTTGAGGTCGGAGAAGATGGACACTTTCGAGAAGCGCGCCACTCCGGTCAGCATCGCGATCTCGATATAGGGGTCCATCGTCTTGAGATTGGAATAAAACGCCTTTAGCTGGTCGCGGTATAGGTCGACCAGCTCCTCGCTGGCGATGACGTTGAGCATGGGCTTGTCATACTCGTCCACGAGTATGACCACCTTCTTTCCGGTAGCCTCAAAGGCCGCGCGGATCACGGTTGCAAACCGCTCGTGGACGGTGAGCGCCACCTCGTCCACACCATACAGCTTCTCATATTCCGATAGCTTGTAGGCCAACGTGTTGACGAGCGAACCGGCATCCTGATACAGCCCGTTGTTGAGGTCGATGTGTATCACGGGATGGGGATCCCATTCATCGGTCAGCGAGTCGATGGACAGCCCCTTGAAAAGGTCACGCCGCCCCCGGTAATATGCCTCCAGAGTCGACAGCAGGAGGCTCTTCCCGAACCGGCGAGGGCGGGAAAGGAAGTAGTACTTGCCTTTCTTAAGCTCGTGGATGAAGGCAGTCTTGTCGACATACAAGAAGCCACGCTCGCGGATTTCGGAAAAGCTCTGGATTCCTACGGGGTATTTTATTTCATTACTCGTTGCCATCTTGGATGCAAAGATAAATAAAAAAACGACAGATTTAACGGAATTTCAAGTTTTTTAGCTATTGTGAAATGCGACAAAATGACTGCCCGAGTGTTATAATAGTGTATTTATGAAGTAGAGCTACTGACACAAGTAGGAACTCATCATAATGAATGTAGTTTTTGCATCCCTCGTCCTAAGGGTCGAGTTGTGAAACCGGGCTCTTAGGCTCTCATAAATAAATAGTTGAAACGTGAGGAGGCGTTATCTCAGATGGGATAACGCCTTTTCACGTCAAAACGGCATGAGAGGTGTCTGATCAGAGTTCCTTGCGGATAGCGTCGATCATCGAGGCATATTCCTCGTCGGTGAGATACACTTCACCGGGATTCATGCGGAAAGTGCCGCCGTAGTCGGGACCGTCGACATACTTGGGGGCAAGGTGGAAATGGAGGTGAGAGAGTTTGTCGGAATAAGCACCGTAGTTGATTTTCTCGGGGTTGAATACTTTCTGCATCGCGCGGGTCACGCTGGCCACATCGTCCATGAAGGCATGTAGCTCTTCGGGCGAGAGTTCGTTGAGGTCATTGACATGGCCGTTGTAGGCCACAAGGCAACGGCCTTTATAGGTCTGTTCCTTAAAGAGGAATGCGCGCGACACTTTCAGGGGCGCGATTTCAATCATCAGGTTGTGGAGAGTCTCGTTGTTGGTGCAATAGAGACAGTCTTTCGGATCGCTTTTCATTGGTGTTAATTTAATTGTTGGATGAATGATTTGCTGCATTATTTACCCGCAGTTGAAATATAAACGCGGGAAATGTCAAAATATTTCGCGGCAAGGTCGGCAAGCTGACGGGCCGAAAGATTTCTGACAGCCTGCTGCTGACGGTCAAAGTATCTTTCACCTGCACCGGCAAGAAGCGAAGCCTTGTAATGGTCCATGATGGTAAAAGGAGTGTCGAGCATTGCGGCGAGGTTGGACAGGGTGATGCGTTGCAGGCGGTCAAGTTCTTCGGGAGTGTATGATCCGGCGTCCTTCATGCGCTCCATCTCGCGCAGACATTCCTCGATGAGCGGCTCTACATAAGCGGGATCACAGTCGGCTGAAATCTCCATGACCGATTGCTCGGGATAACCTAAAAGCATCGCGTTTATGCCATAGGTATAACCTTTGTCCTCCCTGATATTCAGCATCAATCTGCTGCCGAAATATCCGCCCAGAGCAGCCACGAGCAACCGCAAAGGGACAAAATCAGGATTGTCGCGCCCGGGGAGAATCAACCCTAACCGTACTGATGATTGCGAAGCGTCGTTACGTTCCACGTGACCGGAACGGGTGGAAGAGGGTTGAAAAACCGGAACAGCTACGGGCGGATTATTACCGGTATCGGATAAAGATTCGATAACGTCGGTCAGGCCGGAAATGAGTCCTTCGGGGAGTTTCCCGGCTACGAAAACATTCATTCCCTTCCGGGTGAATATCGAGCGGTAATAATGGTGCAGGTCAGCAGAACTTACTCTTTCGAGGAGTTCCGGCGACGCATCGCGGCTCAGCGGGTGGTCGGGGCCGTAGACGAGGCGGTTGAGCAAGTCGGCGGCTGCCCAGCTCACCTGAGCGCGTCGCACTCCAAGGGCGGCCGCCGTGCGTTGCGCTACGGCTTCGAGCCTGTCCTCGGGAAATGCCGGGGAGGAAAGCAGCTGAGAGAGAACCGGCAGAATATCGGGCATGGTCGAGTTCAGGGCCATGATTGTGAGATTCATGCTGCGGATCCCGAAATTTGAGTCGATCCAAGCCCCGCGGTAATCAAAAAAATCGGCAATCTCCGAAGCGCTCATTCCGACCGTCCCCTCCACCCACATGGGTGCGAGCAACGCTCCGGTCTCGGGCGAGGGCGAGTTGATGATTCCGCTGTCGATTGACACCGAGATACGTGTCACGTCGGCCTCACCCCCGCTATAATGATGAATTGTAGCACCCGAAGGAAGACGGATTATTTCGGGAGAAGGCATTATGAGTTCCGGCATGGGATGAACTGCCGGACGGATGGAACGGTCAATTGTCATATCAGTCAAATATTTTATCCCAGTCTTTCCACACGGCTTCATAACCGAGGTCATGAATTTCCTGAGCGACAGCGCGGGGTGAGCGGCCGTCAGATACCTCAAACTGTTCGAGGGCATCGGGTGTCGACACATATCCGCCGGGTTCGGTCTTGCTGCCGGCGCTCATTGAGGTGACACCGAGCTTCATCATGTTGGCGCGGAAACGCGGGTTCTCGCGGGTAGAATAGGAAATGTCAACGTCGTGGTCGAAGATACGGAAAGCGAATGTCAGCTGAGCGAGTTCCCTGTCTGTCATCACCACCGACGGACGGTAGCCTCCTTCGGCAGGACACATCCTGGGGAAGTTGATGCTGTAACGCGTCTGCCAGTAGTTGCGGCGCAAGTAGCGGAGATGGCGCGCCATCATGGTTACGTCGGTACGCCAGTCCTCAAGACCTATCAGGACACCCATCCCTATCTTGTGGACTCCGGCCTGACCCATGCGGTCGAAACCGTTGACACGCCAGTCAAATATCGACTTCATGCCCTGAGGGTGATATTTCTTGTAGTTGGCCTCATTATAAGTCTCCTGAAAACACACCACGCCGTTCAGGCCGCTGCGCGTCAGCCGTCGGTAGTTCTCCGTCTTCATGGGCATTACCTCGATAGTGAGGTTGTTGAAATAAGGGCGCGCTACCTGAAGGACTTTCTCCAGATAGTCCACGCCGTTGACCGACGGAAACTCTCCCGACACGATGAGCAGGTTCTCAAACGGACCAAGTTTCCTTATCGCCTCACACTCGGCCTTGACCTGGTCGAGCGATAATGTGACGCGATTGATCGGATTGCTGTGGTTGAACCCGCAGTAGACGCAGTGGTTGGTGCAGGCGTTGGAGACATACATGGGGATGTAGAGCGAAATCGTCTTTCCGAATCGCTCCATCGTGTAGCGGTGGCTCAACTGAGCCATCGGTTCAAGATAGGATGAGGCCGCCGGGGAGATTAGGGCCATGAAGTCGCGGATTTCAAGATGCTCTTTGGAAAGAGCCGTCTCGACATCGCGGGAAGTCATTGACATGATCTCCCGTGTGGTGCCGTCCCAGTCATATTTCTTTAATTCTTCAGAGAACATCGTGATCATTTGGCACAGTCGTCAACGAGGCTGCGGGTTATGCGCATGGCGCAGAAATTAGGGCCGCACATGGTGCAGAAATGGTCGTCGGCTTCATGGCTTTCCACGTAGTAGCGGCGGGCAAGCTCGGGGTCGAGCGAGAGATTGAACTGGTCCTTCCAGCGGAATTCAAAGCGGGCCTTGCTCATGGCGTTGTCGCGCACGGTTGCTCCGGGGAAACCCTTGGCGATGTCGGCGGCATGGGCGGCAATCTTATATGTGATTACTCCGGTCCTCACGTCTTCGAGCGAAGGGAGGGCGAGGTGTTCCTTGGGGGTGACGTAGCATATCATGGCCGTACCCATCCATGCTATCTGAGCGGCCCCGATAGCCGAAGTGATGTGGTCGTAACCGGGGGCGATGTCGGTAGTAAGCGGCCCGAGGGTATAGAACGGAGCACCGTGGCACTTGTCGATCTGGCGGTCCATATTCTCGCGGATTTTGTGCATGGGCACGTGACCGGGACCTTCGATAAGCACCTGAACTCCGTGTTTCCATGCAATTTCGGTCAATTTACCGAGTACATCGAGTTCGAGGAACTGCGAGCGGTCGTTGGCATCGTGGATTGAGCCGGGACGGAGTCCGTCGCCGAGCGACACGGCCACGTCGTAACGCGCAAGTATCTCGCAGATCTCGTCGAAATGGGTATAAAGGAAATTCTCCTCATCGTGCATCACGGCCCAGCTTGTCATGATCGAGCCCCCGCGCGACACTATTCCCGTCAACCTCTCCTGTACCATCGAGGCATGAGCCTTGAGCGCGCCGGCATGTATCGTGAAGTAGTCCACACCCTGCTCGGCCTGTTCTATCAAGGTGTCGCGGTAAATTTCCCAGGTGAGGGACTTGATGTCGCCGTTGACTTTTTCAAGAGCCTGATAGACAGGCACAGTGCCCACCGGCACGGGACAGTTGCGTATGATCCACTCGCGCGTCTCGTGGATATTGTCGCC
>CAZJKU010000016.1:0-48703 GCA_964546905.1 uncultured Staphylococcus sp. | reverse complement strand
TCGCCGAGTTCTTCAAATTTATTGCCTAATTTTGCACTTGCAGCTAGAATCTGCGCTTCAGCCGATTTTTTACATTTGACCTAAGGGTAGTGGTATCAGAAGGGGGCGAGTTCATCAGATGTGGCAGCCGTAATGTCGGCCGAACCTCCGCCAAACTGCCCTGTATAACCTGCGAATTGTCCTCCGGGCATGGAATCGCCTGAAGTGGTGTTGATTCTGGATCCGACGGTGACTGATGATGTGGTGGCCGGGGAGTCATCCCAGTTCTCAAACCGTGCATATTTGGATTTGAATCTCATCTTGACGTCGTCGACACGACCGCTACGGTGTTTGGCAACTATAAATTCGGCGAGACCGCGTATGTCGTTTCCGGCAGCATCAACTCCCGATCGAAGGTAGTATTCCGGGCGGTGTATGAAGCACACGATGTCGGCATCCTGTTCGATTGCACCACTTTCACGGAGGTCGCTGAGCTGAGGACGCTTTCCGTCCTTGCTGTCGGCTCCGCGGGATTCCACGCTTCGGTTAAGCTGCGAGAGCGCCACGATAGGGATGTTGAGTTCCTTGGCAAGTTGCTTGAGTGACCTGGAAATCATGCTGACCTCCTGTTCGCGCGAGCCGAACCTCATTCCCGAAGCGTTCATCAGCTGGAGGTAATCTATGATGATGAACTTTACGTCATGTTCCCTGACCAGGCGGCGAGCTTTGGTGCGGAGCTCGAAAATTGATAGCGATGCGGTGTCGTCGATGAAGAGTGGAGCGCCATAGAGGTGCTTGACGCGCGACATAAGCTGGTCCCACTCCATAGGCGACAGCTGTCCGCTCTTGATTTTTTCGCCTTCGATTTCACATGTATTCTGAATCAATCGGTTGACCAACTGAAGATTGGACATTTCAAGCGAGAAAATGGCAACGGGAGTATTGAACGAGACGGCCATGTTTTTGGCCATTGAAAGCACAAACGCTGTCTTGCCCATGGCGGGGCGGGCAGCAATGATGATAAGGTCGCTCGGTTGCCAGCCTGAGGTCAGTTTATCAAGCTCATGATAACCCGATTCGAGGCCCGAAAGACCGGTGGCGCGGTTGGCCGCCGTCTGAATCTGGTCAATGGCCTGCCCGATCACGGGATCTATCTGGGTGACGTCTTTCTTTACATTGCGCTGGGATATTTCAAAGAGTTTCCCTTCGGCTTCCTGAAGCAGATCGTCGACATCGTAGGTTTCATCGAAAGCCTGAGCCTCGATCTGCGACGCAAATTTGATAAGCTCGCGGGCGAGGTATTTCTGAGCCACGATGCGGGCGTGATATTCCACATGGGCGCCGGAAGCTACACGCGATGTCAGCTCCGAGATGAAAATGGGACCTCCTACTTCTTCAAGCTGACCCATCTGGCGGAGCTGGTCGGTGACAGTCAGAAGGTCAATGGGCTGCTGTGAAGCACCGAGCGACTGAATGGCGGCATAGACTTTCTGATTCACCGGGTCGTAGAATGACTCCGGCTTCAAGATGTCGCATACTACCGAATAGGCGTCACGCTCAAGCATAAGTGCACCGAGAACCGCCTCTTCGAGATCCTTATCGCGAGGCGGGATGCGGCCTCCGTAGTCCTGAAGATTGTTCTTGGGTTGCTGACGGGTGTTGGTATATTGACGGTTGTTTTCCTGAGCCATGTCGTAAATGTTTTTTGCAAAGTTAGCAAAAAAATAGCCTACGCGAAATGATAATATGTTGCAAAGTTATTTATCTTTTTACGTACACTCTTTTTACACGGGGCGACACTGAGGTCAATACTTCGTAGGGAATCGTGTCAAGAGTCGCGGCGATACGCTCCACAGGGACGTGTGTTCCGAAAATCTCTACCCGGTCGCCAACCTTAACGCCCGATACGTCGGTCACATCGACCATACAGAGGTCCATACAGATATTTCCTATCGTGGGGCAGTCGATTCCTTTTATCCTGAATTTGGCCGCGCCGTTACCCAGATGTCTGTTGATACCGTCGGCATATCCCACAGGAATTGTCGCAATCACGCTTTCGCGTTCAGTTACTCCACGGCAACCGTAGCCGATGGTCGCCCCGGCAGGGTAATTCTTAAGCGAAATGATGTGGGTGAAAAATGTGGCCACCGGTTTAAGATGGGAATTTTCAGTGACGGGCGAAATGCCATACAGTCCTATTCCGAGCCGGGCAAGATCATAACGTCGGGAGCGTGAGAATCTCATCATTCCAGCAGTGTTGAGGATATGCCGCATGAAAGGATAACCGATTATCTCACCGAGGCGCGAAGTCATGGATTCAAAAAGCTCAAGCTGTCCGGTCGTGTAGTCGTCCTTGTCGAGACAGTCGGCAGTGGCGAGATGGCTGAATACCGAGGAGACTTTCACTGCATTTGTCGAGGCGAGTCGCTCACCGATCTTATCAAGATCAGCAGCCGTGAAACCCACGCGGTGCATCCCCGTGTCGAGCTTGATGTGGATAGGGTATTCCACGGTACCGTATCGCTCGGCTTCGAGGATAAGCCGGTCAAGTTCTTCGAGCGAGAACACGGCCGGTTCAAGCTGCGAGGCAAAGAGGGCAGGGTAGCGGTTGGTGATCGGATTCAACACCATTATGGGCATGACGATACCCGCCTCGCGGAGTTTCACACCCTCGTCGATGACGGCAACGGCAAGATAAGCCGCTCCAAGGCTCTGGAGTGCCTTGCCGATTTCCACAGCCCCCATTCCGTAGGCCGATGCCTTAACCATGGCGACCAGACGCGTGGACTCGGGCAAAAGCGAGCGGTAATAATTGAAGTTGTGGGCGAGTGCATCGAGATCCACTTCAAGCCCGGTATCATGCCCGGCTGTCATGCTTATATCGGCAAACTCTGCGAGCGGACCACCAGCCTGTCCGAAAAGCAGTATCTGGCTTTCTCGGAGTAGCGAACCGTTCTGGTAGCCCGACAAGATGAAAGGCAATATCGGAGTGCAGAGTTCCACATAGTCAGGAATGTCACACCACTCGCTGATTTCAGCCAGTTCCCGTGACACGCAATAGATTTTTTCCACGCCGAATGATTTTGCCATCTCGAAAGCATCACGGTAGACTGCGAAAATATCGCCGATCGTCTTGCAACCGAAAGGACGCAGGAGGTCGCCGAGGAACAACACGCGGCTTCGACCTGACGAGGAGTGTCGCCTGAAGAAATCAAGCGCTTCGCGAAGTGAGCGGAGGTCAGGGGTGAAATGATCGTGAAAGAGAGTATTGCCAAATTCTCCTTCGTAGATCTCTCGCCTTTTGTCGATCAGAGGAATCTCGGGAACAATACTGTCGTCAAACTCCATGAATCTCAATACTGCAGCGACGAGAGCATGATATATCGACGGAAATTCACCTGTGGTGACCGGGTGCAGCTTCGCTTCGGTATTCTCTTCCAGAACTTCTTTCAATTCTGAATCGCTGGCATCATAAAATATGTTGTCACATCGGTAAAGCAGTCTTACTTTCTCGATGATCTTGTCTCGGTGGGATGGAAAGGCACCGTCGTGTTCATCAGTTATAGGAGTGACGATTCCTGTCATTGTTTCACAAGGCAGCGATGCGAGTAGTGAATCGGCCTGGTCAGGACCGTCAATTCCGGTTTCCAGTATAGCAGCATCAATATTTTTGTAATCATTGATATCACACACGGAAAGCGGTAACCCTATGCGGGAATTCCAGCTGCCGGGACTGCGGCTGACGCGACAGAAACGGTTAAGAGAGTTGTAGAGAAGCTCTTTCGTCACAGTCTTTCCCCTGCTTCCTGTGATGAGAATTGTGTTACGGAATCCTCTGATGTGGCTGTAAGCCAATCGCGTAAGCGTTTCCGGAACATTTTCCACTACTATAAATGTGGCATCGATATTATAGCAGTAAGGGGGAATCTCCTCCACAATAAAAGTCTTCACTCCTGCTTGGGCGAGCTGCGGAATATATCGGTGACCGTCGCCAATCTCGGTGCGGATGGCGGCAAACACGGTGTTTTCCGGATCAAATACCGCGCGGCTGTCGGCAAGAAGGTATTTGTATTCTCTTGATGAATCGTAGGTTGAACCTTTGCGGATATAAAGAGGGGAAATATTTCTGATATACATTATGTGAGAATCTGGCGGTGATTGTTTTTCTTGAATTGAGCCCGCGCCTCCCTTGCAAGAGCTATCGTCTTGTCGGTGAAGTAGGAACGCGAGAAAAGATCATAAATATAATCCACGGCAACCTGCGACGGATGCTTCATGTCATCGGCGTAAAACCGGTAATCCCGCAAATCATCCATTAGAACCTCGTAGGCAGGGAAATATTCAGCATCTTCCACACTGTCGGCAGCAAGGTGGAGAGTTGATTTCGACAGCGTGTTGCCATGGAATCCATCGGCGAGGTGACGGATTGGACTCACGGTGAAAATCACTCTGCATCCCAGTTCACGAAGCAGCGAGGTGGTGATGCGCAGTGTGTCGGAAACCTCCTGCACGCTGAGCCTGCGGCGGGTAAATTCGGCAGGATGGAGTTTATGGCAGTTACCGACGATGCGTTCCGAAGACGTGTGGGTGAATACGTAGGCAGTCCCGAGCGTAAGGAGTACGGTTGGTCGGGCCGTGAGTGCATCTACGACTTTCATGAAGTCACGGTTGACAGTCTCAACCACCTGCTCCGGGTCAGGACCGCTGTAACGCGAAGCAAAGGTCAGGCAGTGCCAGCCACGCGGACCTTCGACGAGATCAGAAATGTTGAAGAGGTTTCCGCCGGCTGCGCGCATTATGATTTCTCCGAGAGTAACGGGATTGTATACAGGACCTAACGGATTGACTGTCACGCTGAATCCATCCATGGCGAGCCGCTGCCCAACTTCATCGGAAAAACATGAACCGAGAAGAAGCAGTCGTGAAGACCGGTCGATGGAATGTAGTGATCGCGGCAGCGATAATTCAGTGCGAAACTGCATGGGTATCAAAACATCTGGTAATCAGTCGAGAGAACCTGGAACTCAGTGCGGCGGTTGATCTGGTCAGCAGCGTCCTGATCCTCCTCGGGAAGAGTCAGGATGAATTCCTCATTGAGAATGGTGCCTTCGGTGAACTGCGGGAACTCGCGCGCGAGACGCTTGGTGACCACCTTGGGCCTCGACTTGCCGTAGCCCTGATACTGAAGACGGTCGGCTGCTATGCCGGCTTCGATAAGATAATCTATAACCGACTTGGCGCGACGCGCCGAAAGGTCGATGTTGTACTGCTCCGAGCCGTGACGGTCAGTGTGCGACGCCATTTCCACCGTGATGTTTGGATTGTCATTGAGAAGTGCCACGAGTTCGTCAAGTGCCGTGCGCGACTCCGGGCGCAGGGTGGCTTTATCGTAGTCGTAAAATATATTTTCAAGAATGTTTGGCTTGGAAATCGAGGCAAGGATGAAGTCGATGTTATACTCTGCATCCTCCTCGGCGCTGTCGGACGTGAATTGCTGGCGCGCATTAAGGTACCCCTTCGCGCCTGCAAGCATCACGTATCGCACTCCCCGCTGGAGAGGGAACGAGAAGGAACCGTCAGAGCGGGCTATGGCACGCTGATTGGACCCGTCGTCGCCCACGATTCGGATCACTGCGTCAGGTACAGGCTCCTCGTCCTTGTCAAGGACCCAGCCTGAAATCTGGATCTTGAGATCGGGCAATTCAAATGAATAGATATGGTCATAGCCGCGGCCGTCGCCACGGTTGGAACTGAAAAATCCTGCTTCGCGTGATGGGGTGGCGTAAGTGATACCGAAATCGTCACCTTCACTGTTGACGGGTGCGCCCATGTTTTCCACAAGCCAACCGCCTGAGGGTGTCATGGTGGCGCGGAAAATGTCAAGGCCTCCGAGGCCGGGATGACCGTCAGACGCAAAGAAAAGGATTGAATCGGTCAGCAGGTATGGGAACATATCATCACCCGGGGTGTTGATAGCCTTACCGAGGTTTTCAAGAGAACCGGCCCTTTCCTTCAGATTGATGCGCCACAGGTCCTTGCCGCCTTCGCCGGGCATATCGGAAGTGAAATACAGATAAGTCCCTGACGGACTGACTGCCGGATGGCCGAATGAAGCCACGGTATCGTTTATGACCTCAAACTTAACCGGCGCGCTCCACTTTGCATCGCTGCGGGTAGAAGTCCATATTTCAACCCCGGTGCTCCGCGACGGTTCGCGACGCGCACGGGTGAGATACATCGTTGAACCGTCGGGAGAAAACGACATGATTCCCTCGTCCATCTCACTGTTGAGCTCACCTTCCACAGGCTCGGGACGCTGCCACTCGCCGCGCTCGTTTTTCTTTACCATCCATATATCACCGCGTTTCATTCCGGTGATTTCGCTGCGGTTGGTTCCTGTCACTTTTTCGTTGGTGGTGGTGAAATACAGCACGTCGTCGTTGAACATAGGAGCGAAGTCAGCGCGGCGCGAATTGAAAAGTTTTGCATTTTTCACCACATATCGGGTCGGATTCTTTTTCAGCTCAACCGCTTTGCGCGCACCCGCCAGTCCATTGGTCGCAACGGGGTTGCCGGGAGCGAGTTCGAGAAAATCCTGATATGCTTTTATCGCGCGGTCATATTTTCCGTCACCGTGAAGGCTTTGTGCAAGACGCAATATTGCCATCGAGTCGGGATATTCATATCTTATGGCGTTCTGGTAGGCCGCCGCGGCACGTGCATCCTGTCCTAACGCGCGGTAACATTCAGCCATCCTGAACGCTACCACTCCTCGCTCGGCTCGCTGCTCGCGCGACTTGAGTTTATTGTAGACCTTGCGGTAGGTCTTGGCTGCGTCGAAATATTCGCCGCGGGCCATCTGCTCGTCGGCGGTCTTGAGCTTGGCCGTGTTACATGACGCGGTAAGCGCGAGAAGAGCTAATATCCAAATAGTCAGTCGGGTAAATTTCATAATCTTACATTTGTAAAAAGCGCAATTGCTCTAACAATTAAAACGTTGCCGGGGGGTGTAAAATTATTTATCACGTGAATTTTTTTCATTACTTTTGCACCCGATAATCAAAGTTACATTAACTGAATGAAAAATATCTTTTTCCAACTCTTTCTGACGTTCTTCAAGATAGGTGCGTTCACATTCGGCGGAGGCTGGGCAATGATTTCGATCATTGAGAAAGAAATCGTCGACAGGCACGGCTGGCTGTCGAGGGAAGAATTTCTGGATCAGCTTGCAATCGCCCAGTCTCTTCCGGGAATCCTTGCGGTGAATATTTCGGTAGCTGTCGGCGACAAGTTGCGGGGTTTCAAGGGGAGCCTTACTGCCGCACTCGGCACGATCCTTCCATCTTTCATGATAATTCTTGTAATAGCAATATTCCTCACGCCCGACCTTATCAAGAGCAACGACACTATTTCAAGGATCTTCATGGGTATACGTCCGGCTGTGGTGGCTCTTATCATCGCTCCGGTGATCACGTCGGCCAAGGCAGCTAAGATTTCGTGGCGCACTGTTGCCATTCCTGTCGTAGTGGCCCTGCTGATATGGTCGAAGATTCCGTTTATTTCCAATCCGATACTCTACATAATCCTCGGCGGAATAGGGGGATATATCTATTTGTCACGTCAATCGCGACTTATTCACCAAGATTCTGACCGGCAAAATCAAAGTAAGCAATGATATATTTACGTCTTTTTTGGACTTATATTAAAATAGGTCTTTTCGGTTTCGGCGGGGGGTATGCCATGCTTGCCCTTATCGAGCGGGAAATAGTGGGACCGGGATGGATCACGTCCCAGATGTTTACGGATATTGTGGCGATTTCCCAGATGACTCCCGGACCCATAGGTATCAATTCAGCTACATATATAGGTTACGTAGCCCCGGGAGAATACTCTCCGGATTTTGCTTCTCCACTGTGGGGCATCCTCGGCTCGGTCCTGTGTACGCTTGCGGTTGTCCTGCCGTCGTTCCTGCTCGTGATTTACACCAGTCATCTGATTGCCCGTCACCGTGACTCAGTAATTGTCAAAGGGATATTTGCCGGACTGCGGCCTGTGGTGATAGGACTTATAGCATCGGCGGCATTGCTGCTGATGAACGGTGAGAATTTCGGATATGAGACCTCGCAGATTCTATGGAGCATAGCGCTGTGTGCAGCGTCGTTTGTAATGGTGTATTTTATGAAGTGGCACCCGATACTAATTATTTGTCTCGCAGGAGTGGCGGGTTATCTTATCTATTGAAAAAATGTTTACTGATTATAATTCCACCATCGGATATTTATTCGGTCAGTTGCCGGTGTTCCATCGCGAAGGGGCAGGTGCCTACAAGCCGGGCCTTGATACCGCCAGAGCGCTTGACTCGGCATTCGGCAATCCGTCGGTAAGACTGAAGACCGTTCACATCGCCGGGACAAATGGAAAAGGCTCCACGGCCCATTCGATAGCCGCCGTACTGTCGGCAGCTGGATACAAGACCGGGCTTTACACGTCGCCACACATCGTTGACTTCCGGGAAAGAATAAGGGTGGACGGTAACATGATACCTGAAAGTGAAGTGGTTGACTTCATGAACCGATACCTTGACATGAAACTCGACGTGTCGCCGTCGTTCTTTGAACTCACCACGATAATGGCGTTTGATTACTTTGCAAGAGCCGATGTGGATGTCGCGGTTATCGAGACCGGACTCGGCGGACGGCTTGACACTACCAACATCATAACCCCGCTACTCTCGATCATCACCAATATATCGGAAGATCATACATCGCTTCTCGGTAACACTCCGGCTCTTATCGCTAAGGAAAAGGCAGGAATTATCAAGCCTGGAGTGCCCGTAGTGATAGGGCGCGCCGATGACAGGGCGGTCAGGGAGGTTTTTGAGAAAGCGGCGGAGAGGAACAATTCTCCCATTCATTTTGCCAAGGCCGTTGAGGCGACTTCTGCTGAATCAGGAATCATTTACCACAATACTTCGGCAGGAACTTTCAGAGGAGAACTTGCCGGTGTCTATCAGATAGAAAATACGGCAACGGTACTGACCGCGCTTGACCTCCTTTCATCACATTTCACGCTCTTGCCCGAAGTAGTGACCGACGCCCTCGGGAGGGTGACTGAACTGACCGGATTGCGCGGACGCTGGACCCGGCTCTCTGACCGACCGCTGACCATCTATGATACCGGTCATAATCCCGGCGGATGGAGCATAGTCACTGAGCAGCTTGCCTCATTGGCTCCACGTCACTTGCATCTCGTCGTAGGTTTCGTGGCCGACAAGGATGTATCCGTAATAATGAAAATGATTGCATCCTTAGCCGGGACTAAAGGCATAAGCCTGTCACTCTATTTCTCCGAACCCTCAACTCCACGCCGTCTTGAAGCTGAGAAATTGCGCCGACTCGCCGTGTCCGAAGGTCTTGACGGTCTGGTGATTCCTGACGTGACTGAAGCACTTGCACAAGCCCGTAAGCAAGCCGCCCCCGATGATGTAATCTTCATCGGAGGCAGCAATTATCTTATAGGGGATATGCTTGGAGGCATGTCTCAATCAAAGTCATAACCCCGTTCACGCAGCGACTCTTTCATCATGTAGTTCAGACCTTCACGGTAATAACCGAGTATTTCGTCAATCCAGCCTTTGTCGCTCGGATTAGAGCTGCGGTTAAGGTGATATTCCTTGAATTCCCGGTCATAATCAAGAATTTTTCCGGCAAGGTCAGTCGTCCCGTAGGTGTCGCGGAATATCACGGTATCATCGTGCTGTTTCGGTTTCATGTCAGGTATTTCGCGCGGGACACCCACTGCGAGAGCACAAACAAGAAATACACGCTCGGGCAGCCGGAGAACTTCCGAGATACGCTTCGGGTCAGCTGTGCGGGCATATCCTACAGGACAAGTTCCGAGTCCGCGAGAGCAAGCAGCCGCGATAGCCGACATCATGGCGAGCGAGGCGTCGACCACACCCACTATCAGGCCATCGGCCGTGCGCTCGAATTCCGGGTAGTCAAGGCCGGCAGCCTTCGCACCCTCGGCGATCTTGTTATAGTCGCTCAGGAAGGCAAATACCCGGGCTGATGTCTTAAGTTGTTTCTGACCGGTGATTTCGGCGAGCTGCTCCTTTATACCCTGATCGGCAATTTCTATTACCGAGAACTGCTGTCCGTTATAACTGGTGGGAGTGTTACGGATTGCGTCGCGGATGAATTGCAGGTCTTCTTCAGGAATGGCCTGACGCTCATACCTCCTGATGCTGCGGCGTTCAAGCAGGGTTGTTTCGACTGATTTTTCCATATATTGTCATGTATTTGTTTTTTGAGAAGTGGATTGCCGGGCAGCCTCGGCTATTTCCTCAAGTTTTTCAGGAGAGAGGAGAGTGTGTTTCTTTTCACACCTGAATGAATTGAGCTCAAGCGGCGACAGGCGTCGGGCATTCTTAAACTGCGGATGCGGTATATTCTTAATCTTGTTCATCGGATGAGGTATTGTCAGGATTACGTTGAATGAGCGGCATGATCGCATTGAGTCCGAGCATCACGCTCAGATATGCCAGTCCGAGTGCAAAGAAGTTGGGTGAAAGAGGCCATGCGTCTTTAATCCAGCCCCCCGACAGGTAGCTGAAGAAAAGCAACCAGAGTGATGCCTGGACACACACGCACAGTGTACACCACTTTTTGGCGCGGAATTTCTGATACCAAATGCTCCACACTGTAAACGGTAGACAGCACACATTGCACAGCGCGAGCCACGGAAGCATGTCGGGAAGAAGCAGAAGTGTCAGCAAGCTGACCGAAAAGTAGGCGAACCCCACCTCACTCCATCCGAAAAGGCCGAAGAATTTCGAGGCCTTCATCTCAAGAATGGAGTCACAACCGCCGTCCTGCAGCACGCGGCACACCTTGTCGGCGGTAGGATTGTGAATCTTGAGGGATTTCTGCACGAGCAGGTAAGTGAAATATAATCCCGCGATATCTATTGCCGTCACAAACCACGTCGAAACATTGCGGTATAATCCGTTGACGATGAACAGGTAGACGAGTAACGCGATACAAGAGAAAGCCAATACCCAGCCCTTGGCTCGCATAAGGAAGTCGATACGCGAGTGGACCTTAAAGTCAGGTTCTGAAGCATCAGGGGAGGGGTAGGAGATAACTACATTTCCGTCCCATGCTTTCAGAAATTCCTCGCGGGGAACTGTTTCGTCGACACCCAAAGTGCGGTAGCCGATGTTCTTATCATCGACTGAAGTCACCACCACCGTTCCTGCCGGGGTAAGGGCGAGGAACGGCGGGGTGATTGATGAAATTTCTTCCTTGTCGCTCAGATAATACCCCTCCGATTTGACTCCGTATTCCTCAAGGAGTTTGACGAGGCCAAACAAGGTGTGAAACGGCATTGACTTTACTCTCGAAGATGTATAGTAAACCGTGTGGGGCACACCCAGGGCCGTCAGGTAATCATTGATCAGAAGCGGAGATTTTGCGGTAGGAGCCATGAGTCTGGAAAAGTTGAGGTTATCAGAGATAAGACTGGATCTTGTCGAGAAGGTACTGTCCGTCCATTTCTCCGCTTTCGCGCCAAACGGCCTTGCCGTCGCGATAGATGATGAATGTAGGAGTACCTGTAATTTTCTCAATATCTGCCAGACGGGCATTACGGTCTATATCAAGTTGATATACGTCAACCTTACCGGCAAGTAACTCCTTAATCTGCTCAACTACCGGGGCCATTGCCTTGCAGTGACCGCACCATGTTGCAAAAAATTCCACGAGTACCACGGGTGTGGATTTGATAGCGTCAGTATAGTCCATAATAATTTGTTGTTTAAATTGTTTTTTTCTTTGTTCTGAAAATATAACGGCTTGCAACCGTTTTTTGTTCTCGGAATGAACTTCGGTAACATTGCTGACGTTGTTAAATTAACAAAATAAACACTTCGAATCATGATACAGGATAATTCAACCGTCAAAGACATATTGAGCCGCACAAGCATCCGCCGCTTTACCGATGCGAAGGTGGATAAAGATTATATTGATACATTGCTACATGCAGCTATGAGTGCTCCCTCGGGAGTCAACCGTCAGCCGTGGGAAATACTGGTTATAGATAATAAAGATTTGCTTAAGGAACTCGCCGATGCACTTCCTTACGCCAAAATGGTTGCAAATGCTCCGGTGGCTTTCCTGCTTTGTGGCGATTCAACCCGTTTTCTGGAAGACGATGATGCCACCCTTTGGGTTCAGGACCTCTCGGCTGCGTCGGAGAACGTACTTCTCGCAGCCCACGCCCTGGGTCTCGGTGGAGTGTGGACATGCCTTTACCCTCATCCTGACCGCATGAAGGCAGTATCAGGAATACTGAATATCCCTGACCGTTATGTACCGTTCAATCTAATACCGGTAGGTTATCCCGCGCCCGGACAGCATCCGCGCGACAAGTGGGACGAGACTCGCGTACATTATAATTCTTTCTGATTCCTTTCCTCCCGGGCAGCGCGGTTGGCAAGAATGATTCTTACGAATGATTCGGGCAATCTGACGTTGTAGAGATCTATCGCCTCGTCAAAAAGCGGGGCGATTTGCTCGTCGGTAAAGCCGGCGATGCCACAACCGATGCGGGTGACGTAAAAGGTATTTTGGTCACACTCGCGCGCATACTCGATAAAGTCGTCGACGTAGGGCTTGATAGTCTCTACGCCGCCTTGCATTGTGGGAATTGCGTAGGATTGTCCCTGCGGTCCAACGCCTCGGCCCCATATTGCACCGAACCGTTCAGCCGCAACCCGGGCCGCTCCTCCGCCGTGGAATCCGGCGAGATTGCTACCGAACACGAACACGTCATCACGGTCAAGATGCGTGATATTCTCGGGGGTGAATTTCAGTTTGGTGTAGTCCATTATTTTATAATTTTGACCTTAAAGTTACAACTTTTATTTATTTCGCGCGTGAAATATTTTACTTTATTTGCCTATTGACTGAAAATACTTTAACTTTGCGGATATATTGACCGAAAGGTCAGCGAAAATTGCTATTAATTGGTTCATTACCGAACTTAACCAATCATCCGTAACCACATTATGATCAAATTGAAAAATATCGCAGCCGCCGTGCTGTTGTCGGCCACCGCTTTTTCAGCCATCGCTGCTGATTCGCCTGAATATGTATATACAGTGAAGGTTCCTAAAGCTCCTGAAAAAGAGGGGAGCACTGAGGTCGCTGAAATTCCGGTCAAAATCCCTTCGGGTCCCCGTGAGTCATTTTTCAAGCGCTGCAATGTTTTCAATAACCTTGAACTCGGAGCAACGATAGGTACGACCGGTCTCGGTCTCGAACTTGCCACTCCGGTGACCAAGTGGGTCAATCTCAGGGCCGGTTTCACCGTGATTCCTCACTTTAACGTACCCCTCAGTTTCGGAATCACTTCCTATACCGACGGAAAAGTAAACGGCGGTAATTTCTCGAAGATAAAGGATATGATGTATGACATCTCGGGATTTGAGATCGATGATGTGGTGGACGTTGACGGCAGTCCCCGCATGACCAATTTCAAACTCCTCGTAGACGTGTTCCCAATTCCCAACAACAAGCACTGGCATATCACGCTCGGTTTCTATACAGGCCCGAGCCGCGTGGCCAAGGCCATCAACACCATGACCGAGATGCCGAGCCTCCTGGCGATAGGAATGTATAACAGGCTCTATGATCACGCCGTGAGCGACGGTTTCATCGATTATCCTATCTGGAACGACATATATCTTGATCCCGATCAGGCCGACATGATTAAGGACCGGCTTGAGTCTTATGGCCGGCTCGGTATTCACATCGGCGACTACAAGGACGGAACTCCCTATTACATGGAGCCCGACAAGGACGGCACCGTAAAGGCCGACGCTGTCGTAAACAGGTTCCGTTACTACGTGGGTTGCGGCTACACCGGCGCCATGAGCGAGGATAAGCGCTGGAATATCACGGTTGATGCCGGTGTAATGATGTGGGGCGGAAGTCCCAAGGTTATCAATCACGAGGGTGTAGACATGAGTCAGCTTGTCAATGTGCGCGGTAAGGTGGGCGATTATCTCGGTTTCATGAAATCACTTGCCGTATACCCCGTTGTCGAGCTTAAATTTTCCTATACGTTCTTCTAAACAATCTTTTATTGCGAGGCGTTGTTAATACAAACGAATTATTAACCCCTCAAAACTGAAAGATTATGGATAAATATGTTTGCGACGTATGCGACTGGGTATATGATCCCGCGGTAGGAGATCCCGACAACGGTATTGCTCCGGGAACCAAATTTGAAGACCTTCCTGATGGTTTTGTATGCCCGGTGTGTGGCGTAGGAAAGGACCAGTTCAGCAAGGTAGAAGAATAAAATAATTGGTTAGATATAGTAAAGAGGCGATTCAATGTGAACCGCCTCTTTTATTTAGATTAATAGTTTTATTTCTTAACGCACAATGAACTTCTTGCCGTTGGAGATATAGATGCCCGGCACGGTGGCGTGGTCAACTTTGATACCCTGAAGGTTGTAGATGGGAGAATTGTCGCTTGACTCGGAGTCGGAAGTGATGGATTCGATTCCTGTCACGTCGTCCTGAGCGGCGACATTGGGATTGGCGGCATAAACCACGGCGGGATCAAACGAGAGGTGAGGAGGCTGATTGTAGCAGCAGTTCTGGTTAACCACCTGCACCCGATAGTTAAGGTCGTCCATCAGGTGGGGAATACGGTAGTCGGAAGTATAGCTCGTTGCATTGATGAGCAGGTCGCAAGTACCTTCTTCCCACAGCACGATTTCTTCACGCCAGTCACCCAAGAGGTCGCCGAGCACGCATGGATTGTATTTAGAACTGTTGTTGAGTTTACCTACGGTGTAGTTGGTATTGTTCACTTTCAGTCGCCAGAAACCGCCGGCTTCGGGATTCCATTTGGCAAGACAGCTCTTGTCATAATGCTCGTCATAAAGGTCTCCGTCCCAATAAATACGGTTGTTCATCGAACCGCCTCCACCGGGATTCCATCCTTCAGTATATTTTTCGCCCGTTACACAGTCGTGCATACCGGGATCGGCACTTGTGGAGAACTGCGAGGCAGCCTTGCTTGAATCGAAGTGTGCGGCAATACCGCGGCCTGTATCAGATGAAGCTGTCTGGCGCAGAATGAGTTGTCCGGTAGCGGCATCGCGCAGGTCATGACCATAGGAACCTTCCTCGTGGACCATGAAAAGTTCGAGCCCGGGACGGTCAGGAAGAAGATCCCCGAGGTGGAGAGCGTCGCCGTGGCCCAAGCCGGTGCGGTAGAGCAGTGAACCGTCATGATCAAGAGCGGCAGAACCGTATACGATTTCCTGACGGGTATCACCGTCACAGTCACCTACGGCAATCCAGTGGGCACCTTCGCCCCACAGTCCTTTGCCGCTCTCAGTGTTGCGGCTCACCCAGCGTTCTTTCAATGTCTTGCCGTCCCAATCATAGGCGGCTACGAAAGCACCTTTATAGTAACCGCGGGCGAAGATAGGACTCGGGTTCGCATCGGGACCGTCAAGATAGGCAAGGGCGGCCAGATAGCGTTCCGAGCGGTTCTGATTGGAATCACCCCAATAGTTAAGGCCTGCCTTGTAATCAGTGTGGTAGGGGATTGTGGCGAGTTCGGCACCGGTGAGACCGTCAAATACGGTGATATATTCCGAGCCATGATCCTGCTTGCCACGGCTGTTGAGCAGATTCTCTTCGGGATCATCGTCGCCGAGAAGCACGTAGTTGCCTTCGCCGTCAATAGTGCCGGGGGCTGTCTTCATCATGAATTCGCCATATCCGTCGCCATCAAAGTCCCAGGCGATGAACTGCATAGTGTGGGCGCTGGTGAAGAAGTTTGGCCCGGCATCTATACGCCACAGCTGAGTGCCGTCGAGCTTGTAACAGTCGAAATAGGCCGGAGAAGTAGCACCGGTGCTTGCGGCATCCTTTTCGTTGGAAGGTGACCACTTGAGGATGATTTCATATTCTCCGTCGCCGTCCATGTCACAGTAGCTTGCGTCGTTGGGGGTGTAGGAAGCTCCATCGCGGTCAGCGGGCCGATTGGTGGGAATGTGAAATACCTGATTTTCCCATGTCTTTCGGCCGACCTCATTCTCGATAAGGTTTCCCTTGTCATCGAAAGTTTCGAGACGGTAGTAATCATCAGCCGTTCCATCGGTATCAAGGAAATTGGTGCGGTCAATGATGTAAAGATCATTGTTAAGGGGAGTTTCCTGTGACTCGCTGTCGCCACGGTAGAGTTTGTATTTCACTCCGTAACCGTCGGCCTCGCGGTGACGCCATGAAACGAGATTACCTGTACCCATATTTGCGCCCGAGAGGCTGAGCGACATCAGGCCACGGTTGAGAGGCTTTGCCTGGGGACGTGGTCCGCGGTTTGTTACAGTGAAGCGTACCCCGAAATTGAGCACTTCCTCCTCGCCGCGGAGTATCCTTACAGTAGCCTTGCGGTTGAGGTATTCGACATCGGCGGAATAACCGGCTTTGGTAGTAACGTTGAATCCGGCAGGCTCGCCGAAAAGTTTAGTCTTGTAAGCGGCAACCTCGCCGTTTTTAAGACCCGACACGAGGGGCAGCAGGTTGATGGTCTCGGGCTCACCTATCTTGGGCGCACCGGTGCAGGTGAATGATGTTACGAATTGTTTCACATCATAAATACCTTCGTCCACGGCACCGTTTACGGTCACGTTGCGGAAACCGATTTCCTTGGGCGAGGAGTTATCGACACCGTTGATGTTCATGATGTAAAGGGTCAGCGTGAACGGTTTCCCTTCGGTAATAACGTCGGCAAATGTAAACTCGTGGTGAGAATAAGCGGTGGTATTGGATGACGTGATCTTGTTGCGGAGCGGTGCGATGCCCGTTGCGACAGCTGTCTCCGATGAACCTTGTATCTGATAATACACGTCGATGGCACCCGCGTCGGTACCAACTTTCACGGCATCAAACGCGATGGACGTAGGCTTGAATGAGTGTCCGGCGGCCGGGGTGACGGTAAATGACACGCAGTGTCCGGCCGTTTTAGAGGTAACTTTGGTTGAAGGAGTCAGGGCAGTGAATGACGGGTCATAATCTACGGCTTCAAGGCCTGTATCGGCCCCTGAGCGGGATAGCTGACGGGTTTTGGCAATGTTGCTGCCAAGAGTGAACCCTTCGGTCATTACAGCAGTGGCATCTTCCGATCCGGTGACAGTGACCCCCGGCAAGTTATCGGGATCACTGAACTGCCAGGTCGCCGTAAAGCTGTCGGCCCATGCTCCTGAAGCTGTCATGGCAATGACAAGCATTGGGAGAAATGATTTTTTCATGGATTTAAGTGATTAAGTTAGTGAAAATTTACTCATGCAAAGATACGAAAAAATCATGTTGTCGGCGATTATTTGTATATTAATTGTGGAAATATTAACTTTGTAAAGAAAATAACGATAAGGAGAAAGAAAATGTACTACGTTACGAAACGTATGGAAATCGCCGGTTCTCACCGCCTCAGCCTGTCCTACGAGAGCCGCTGCGAGAATCTTCACGGCCATAACTGGATTGTGACCGTGTATTGCCGCGCTCAATCGCTTAATGCCGACGGAATGGTGGTGGATTTCAAGCATATCAAAGATAGGATCCACGGTTATCTTGACCATGGTAATTTCAATGAACTGCTGCCGTTTAATCCTACGGCCGAAAATATTGCGCGGTGGATTGCCGACCAGATTCCTCAATGCTACAAGGTATCGGTGCAGGAATCGGAGGGAAATGAAGCAATCTATTGTAAGGATGACCATGAAGGTTAACGAGATATTCTATTCCCTTCAGGGTGAGGGACGCTTTACGGGTACTCCAGCCGTCTTCATCAGATTGAGCGGATGCAATATGAAGTGTGACTTCTGCGATACTTCCCACGAGGAAGGATCTGTGATGACCGAGGAAGAAATAGCCGGCGAAGTGCTGAGTTATCCTGCCCGGCACGTTATAATTACCGGAGGTGAACCGGTCCTGCAGCTTAATGACCGGCTCGTCGATCTCCTTCATGAAGCAGGAAAGTTTGTGCAGATAGAGACCAACGGTACGCAAAGACTTACCGGAACACTTGAATCTTCGCTTGACTGGGTGACGGTATCGCCCAAATATGGAGCAGTTCCCCTGATACAGCGCGTTGATGAGCTTAAAGTAATTTTTGACCTCGACCACACAGACCATATCGAGGCTCTCGAAAGTGTCGTGACGACCGGTGATGATAATTATTTCCTTCAGCCGTGTGACCGCGACCGAGATTTTAACGCGAGAAATCTGCCTGCATGTATAGCCTATATCCTCGGCCATCCCAAGTGGCGACTGTCGCTCCAGACTCACAAATTGCTTAACATCAGGTAGTCTTGGCCGGCTCCATGTGGACGTTGACTATCGTATCGGCTCCGTACGCTTCCATAAGCCGTTTTTCGGCCCGCGTGGCACAATCGTGGGCCTGACGGAGAGTCTGGTTTCCATCCATCTGAGCGTGAAAGTCTACGGCTATATTGTTGCCGATGCGGCGGGTGCGTAGCTTATGCACCGAATAGATACCGTCGACACTGTTGATTATATCGAGTATTTTCTTTTCTTCTTCTTCGGGGAGCGATCCCTCAAGCAATTCATTGACTGCAGGACGGGTTATATCCCAGCCCGACTTGATGATGAAGAAGCTGACGAGGATCGCTGCAAGCGGATCGAGTATCCTGAATTTCTCGCCTAAAAACATAGCTCCGGCAATGCCGACGAGGGTACCTACCGACGAGATAGAATCGCTTCGGTGATGCCATGCGTTGGCGATGACCGAAGGGGAATTAAGCCGCTTTCCCCAGCGATATGTGTAATGAAACAGGGCTTCCTTCATCACTATCGACACTATGGCCACGATGAGGGCCCACATGCCCGGTTCCGGAAGGACTTCTCCGCGGGCTGACCGGATGATCTTCTCGATACCTCCCGCTAATAGTCCTATGCCGGCGAGTGAGAGGATGACACCGATTATCATGGTGGCGAATGTCTCGAATTTCCCGTGGCCATACTCATGTCCCTTATCGGTGGGACGGGCGGAGATGCCTACGAAGATGAGCACTATCACGTCAGAAACGAAATCGCTCAGCGAGTGGACGGCATCAGCGATCATAGCTGAACTCCGTCCCAGAATACCCGCAACGAATTTCAGCACGACAAGTACAATATTGACTATCGTACCTATCAGCGTGACCTTATATATTTTCTTTTTTCTGTCGTCCATCTCAGGAGCTGTTTAAAGTTGTAAATATACGGCTCATTTTTCAATTGACAATCGAAAAACGCAAAAAGTTTTCCTTTCACATAAATAATTGCTAATTTTGCAACGTGGTTCACAAAGAGCCACCTTTATATGTATCAATCACATCCAATCTTATCCGTGTCCGGCGCTAAAGTCAGGAACCGGGGCTTTCTTGAAAAGTGGAAAAGCACGGCATCAGTCAGTGCCTGAATCGTCAGCGACCGTGAGGTCAGCTGAACCGACCATGCTTTCAGCCATGGCATAAACTGACATTATTACAACAATTTACAATCTTTTAATCCGATGATCAATCTTCGATTGCTCGCGGGGATACTGCTTGTGTCCCTGTCGGGTGCGGGGGTGCGCGCGGTCGGTCAGGAAGTATATTCCATTGAGGAAATATTCAGCGTGGCCGAAACCGGAAGCACTCAGTTGCGCCCTTATTTCAGCGCCGTTCAGGAGGCCCGTAAGGCCGTCGACGAGGCCAAGACCAATCGCCTGCCTGACATTTCTGCACGGCTGTCGCTCAGCTATATCGGCGACGGTTTTACAACCAAACGCGATTTCAGTGATTACCAACGTGCTCCTATCCCTCATTTCGGCTCAGGAATTGCCGTAACCATCAATCAACCCGTTTACGCCGGAGGTTCTATAACCGCCGGAATAGAGCAGGCGCGGAATTACTGCGAACTGTCGCGCCTTGCGGCTGACCATAGCAGGGCCGGATTGAGATTCCGGCTCGCCGGTCTGTATCTCGATCTCTACAAATATCATAATCTTGCCGGAGTTATCGATAGTAACCTGCGGCAGGCGCGGATGGTGCTTGACCGCACGCGGGCGCGACATGCAGAGGGTACCGTAATCGCCAATGATGTGACCCGATATGAACTTCTCGTGGCTAATCTTGAACTTCAGCTACTTAAAGTCAATAATCTTCTTGATGTATTTAATGCCGATCTTGTGACCCTTTCGGGATTGCCCGAGGGAACGATAGTACTTCCCGACACAACTATTCTATCCCGAGTCATCCCATATCATCAGGAGCAACAGTGGCGCGAATGGGCCGAAAGCAATTCTCCCGCATTGAATCTTGCCCGACGACAGGTTGAGATAAATCTTACAGGCGAGAAGCTGACGGCGGCTGAGCGGTTGCCGAAAATAGGACTGCAGGCAGGATGGAATCTTGACGGGCCTATCCTTGTGGAAGTGCCTCCCATCAACCGTAACCTCAGTTACTGGTTTGTAGGAGTAGGGGTGAGCTATAATATTTCATCGCTATATAAGGCCGATAAGTCGCTGTCAAGAAGCCGCATCGCGACGACCAATGCCCGTGAACGGCTGGAGGCTACCCGTCAGGAAATAGACCTCGACCTGCATAATGACTATGTCAAGTACATGGAGGCGATTGAGGAACATGCTACTCAACTTAAAAGTGTCGCGCTTGCCCGGAGTAATTATGATGTCGTGGCTACCCGTTATGAAGTGGACATGGCGCTCATAACGGATATGCTCGACGCCGCCAATTCGCAGCTCGATGCCGAGCAACGGTTAGTCAATGCCCGTATCGATATTATCTTCTATTACTATAAACTTCTTTATACATCAGGAAAAATATGAATCACTATACGAAAAAAGTTATATCTTACATTCTCTCGGCAATAGTAATCATTATCGCGCTTACATGGGTGGGATTGAAATTCTATCATCCGGGCAATGTTGAATTTACGGATAATGCGCAGGTATGCAGTCAGATTGTCCCGGTCAATACGCGCGTGCAGGGATACATTAAGGAAATACGTTTTGAGGAGTTTCAGTACGTAAGCAAGGGAGATACCCTTGTTGTCATAGATGATTCCGACATGCGCCTCAATCTCGCCCGCGCCCGCGCCGACCTCGCAGCAGCTCAGGCAGGGCGCGATGTTGCCGGCAGAACTGTGGGAGTGGCTTCGGCAAACGTAGCCGTGACCGATGCCTCGATAGTTGAGGCAAAAGCTGTGATGGACATGGCTGCCGCTGATTTCGAGCGTTACGGCAACCTCCTGAAAAAGGATGCCGTGACCCGTCAGCAATACGACGCCGTCAGGACCGATTATGAGACGAAAAAGGCCCGTTATGAGATGCTGTCGCGTCAACTCACGGCTTCGCAGTCGGTTGAGTCCGAGACCCGGGGCCGCATCAGTCAGACCGATGCCGGAGTGGAACTTGCAAAGGCACTCGTAGAGACTGCCGAACTCAACCTTTCCTACTGTGTGATTACTGCTCCGTGTGACGGGTACACCTCGCGCAAGAGCATTGTGACCGGACAGCTCGTGCAGCCGGGACAAACGATTCTGGACATAATCGAGAGCGGGGATTATTGGGTGACGGCCAACTACAAGGAGACGCAGTTGCAAAACATCCGGCCCGGAAGTGAAGTTACTATCAAGGTAGATGCCGTTCCCGGGGTTGAATATCACGGAAAGGTCGAGTCAATATCCAAGGCCACCGGAGCATCGTTATCGATTCTTCCGCAGGACAATTCGGCCGGAAATTTCGTAAAGGTTCGACAGCGTGTGCCTGTAAGAATTGCTTTCACCTCTGATAATTCCCCTGAAGACATTTCGCTTCTGCGCGCCGGTATGAATGTGGAATGTGAAGTGAAGTATTGATATGGCCGGAGATAATCATTTTCCTCAGGGTCCCTTTGATATACCGGAGGTGCCTGATTATGTTCCGCGACGGTTGAAGCCGTGGCTGTTTATCCTGTTCGTGCTTATAGTGCAGTTCTCGGGAGGTATATATCTTGCAGTTGCCACTGATATGGCTGGAACATCAGGAATCATGCAGCAGGACATACTCATGGCAGGTTACGCCTCGCTCGTAGGAATGTCGCTGAACTTTGCGGTGATGTTTCGCATCAAGTTCCGTTTTTCTACCCGCGACCAGTTGATTGTCAGTGCGCTGGTGCTTATCGCTGCCAACTATATCTGCGCTGTCACCGGGAGTGTCCCTGTCATGGTTGCTGCGTGTTTTGTAGCGGGATGGTTCAGGATGCAGGCGACATTTGCGTGTAATTCCACAATTCAGTTGTGGCTCACCCCGGTGAGGGACATGGCTATATTCTTCTGTTACGTCTATATCATTGTCGACAGTGTGATACAGCTGAGCGGCATCGCTACCATCTACACCGCTTATTTCGCCCGCTGGGAGAACATGCACCGCATCATGATCTCCCTGCTTATCCTGCTGATAGTGATGGTGATGATTTTGGTGAAGCGCAAGCCGTCGCCCATGTTTATACCTCTGCTCGGTATCGATTGGCTCGGTTCGGTTCTATGGGGCGGCGCGATGTTGAGTTTTACATTTATATGCGTCTACGGTAATTATTTTGATTGGTGGGAATCCTCTGAAATTGTGTGGGCTACATGGCTGTGCATTGCCTTTGCGGCTATAAACCTGTGGAGGGCGACTTTCCTCCGTCACCCTTATATCTCGTTGCGGGCGTTGATGAACCGTAATGTCGTCAGGGCTACGTGTGTCTATCTCGTTTTCTTTACGTTCATGGCCGTTGAGCATGTGTTTGAACATGGTTATGCCGAGGCTGTGCTTGGATTTGACGAAACCAATATTATCGACCTCAACTGGTATGTTTTCTTAGGAATCATAGCGGGTTGCGCGTTCACTTACTTGACATTTGCCCTGCGCAAATGGAGGTATAAGACCATGACGCTTATCGGATTCATTCTTGCAGTAATATATCTGGCATGGTTTTACTTTACGATAGATTACGGTGTTGAAAAGGAGATGCTGTTTCTTCCACTTTTCACGCGCGGCGCGGCCTCGGTGATAATCTCGATTGTGTTTCTGACATCGATAGTGCAGAGCGGCCTGTCGTTTCAGGAATTTCCCAAGGCTCTTACGGTGAACGGTTTTACCGGAGCTGTGATGGGAGCCGTTTTCGGACCGGCCATTATAGGGGAGTGGTTTGGTCATGCCGTAGCGAAAAATGTGTCTTTGATAGGCATGAACATGACCGATTTCAATCAGTCGGTTGTCAGGATTCCTTTACCTGATCTTAACGGACTCGTGCAGCTTCAGGCTCTTGTCGTTTCGATGAAAGAAATCTACGGATGGTTGCTTATTGCCGGCCTTATTTCCGTGGCAGTTATTGCAGTGAGCTACGGGCCGCTCCGACCGTGGGCAATCTTTCCGAAATGGAGTAAGATCCGTCGCACTATCCGCCGGCTTGCCCGGAGATAAAAATTTGAGACCTGATTCCAAGCAATGGGAATCAGGTCTCATGATTTTTGGTATAAAGAAGTATATTACAATTCTTCAAGAGCCTTATCGGCAATCTGCACGGGTGTGAGACCGCAACGCTTCTGCAATTCGGTGTAGTCGTATCGATTCAGGAATTCTTTGGGAAGACCGAGATTTACCACCTTGACAGGAGCCTCGCCGAGATAGGATGCGACTTTCTGACCATATCCGCCGTCGACAATTCCGTCTTCAGCCGTAATGACGACTTTATAATCTTTCAGGGAATCGAGGGTGGCTGTATCAAGGGTAGAAAGGTTGCGTGGATTTATAAGGGTAGCGTTCACGCCCTTTTCGGCCAGCTTATCGGCAGCCTCGGCCATGATGCCAAGCATCAGCCCTTCACCGATGAGAGCCACATCCTTGCCCTGACGTACAACTTCGTAGCAAGGACAGGAATAATCTTCGAGAATCTTGACTCCGGGCCGGCTCTGGGTCGCTACACACGGCACGCGTATTATGACCGGCGTTTCATTCTGCTTTATCGACCAGTCAAGCATCGCTTCAAATTCTTCCTTACATGTGGGAGCAAGGTAAAGCAGCCCCGGAATGTTGGATAGTAACGCAATGTCGAAAAATCCGAGGTGAGTTTCATCGTTCATGCCGAACATTGTTCCGTAGAATACCACGAATGCGGCCGGCTGACGGTTAAGCGCAATGTCTTGAGAGAACTGGTCGTAGGCGCGCTGAAGGAAACTACTGACGAATCCTGCCACCGGTTTCGCTCCTCCCTTTGCAAGCCCCGAAGCAAGGTCAACGGCAGCCTGCTCGGCGATGCCTACATCGACAAATTGCTTTCCGGCCTGTCGGCGACGTGCCTTGTCAAAGCCGAGTACTCCCGGAGTTCCCGCAGTTATGGTGAGAACCTTCTCATCTTCCTGCATGTACTTGAGCATCAAGCGGGCAAACATGTCACTGTAATCTTCGGGCTCATTGACAGCCGCCTCTTCGTGTAGGGGATTACCGGTTTCGGGATCAAATGGGCCTTGGAAATGGAATGTCTCCTTGTCGCTCTCTGCTACGGGAAGTCCCATACCTTTCATAGTGTTGATGTGGACGACTACCGGGTGATCAATATCCTTGACCGACCTGAACATTTCTATAAGACTCGCAAGGTCGTTGCCGTAATGCACGTAACGGTAACCGTAGCCCATGGCGCGGAAAAGATTAGGCTCGGCGGTGCCGTTGGAGTTGCGGAGCAGCCGGAGGTCGGCATAGATGCCGCCGTGATTCTCGGCAATCGACATCTGGTTATCATTGACAACCACAATGAAGTTGCTACCTAACGTTGCTCCGTAGTCGAGACCTTCAAAAGCCACGCCTCCACTGAGGGATCCGTCGCCGATCACGGCCACAACGTTTTCCTTACCTCCCCGTATATCACGTGCCTTGGCAAGACCGGCGGCGAGAGCTACTGCCGATGAAGTGTGACCGAGTGAATAGAGGTCATATTCGCTCTCTGAAGGATTGGTATAACCCGTCACGTCATTATACTTCGCCGGGTCGGTGAAGGCTTCCATTCGGCCTGTGATCATCTTATGGGGGTAGGTCTGATGTGACACATCAAACACTATCTTGTCATCAGGCGTGTCAAATACGTAATGCAATGCGATTACAGCCTCTACCATACCGAGGTTAGGACCTACGTGGCCGCCGTGGACCGAAAGTTTCTTGATTAAGGCACCGCGCATTTCAGCGGCAAGTTTCTTCAATTCAGGAATCGACATCGAGCGGATGTCGGCAGGAGAGTGTATTTCTCCGAGATTAATATCGTTCATGTTCAGAATATTTTTTATTATTACAACACTCCTTCATTGCTAAGGTTCAATCAGGAACGGAAAAGCCCCGCTGCACGGCGCAACGGGGCAATGACAGTAATAATTGAAAAAATTATTCCTTTGTGATGCTTTCGGGAAGGTTGGGCATCGCGCCTTTCTTGGTGCAGACGTATGCCGAAGTCTCAACGGCAGTGTGATGGGCCTCGGACACTGACTTGCCTTTGAGTATACTTGAGATGAAGGCGGCGGTGAAAGAGTCACCGGCACCTACGGTGTCGGCAACCTCCACTTTCGGGGTGGGCTGGAATGAAACTTGCCCGGGGGTAAATACATAGCTGCCGTTGATGCCGCAGGTGAGTATGAGCATCTTGAGGTTATACTTGCCGAGCAGAATCCAGCACTTATCCTGAAGGTCGATACCGGGATAGCCAAACATGCGGCTTACAATCACCAGTTCCTCGTCATTAATCTTAAGGATGTTGCAACGCTTCATCGAGTTGCAAAGGATTTCCTTGGTATAGAATCCCTGACGGAGATTCACGTCAAATACTACCAAAGAATCGTCAGTCTTGGGCATGGTGTCAAGGAACCGGTTGATGGTGTCGCGCGACACTATGTTGCGCTGAGCGAGCGATCCGAAGCACACGGCTTTAGTATTCTTGGCAAGTTCTTCAAGCTCCGGTGTGAACGGAATATTGTCCCAGGCCACGTTTTCCTTAATGTCATATTGAGGAATACCGGCGGCATCGATCTCGACCTGTACCGTACCGGTAGGGTAGGGAACTTCAGCTATCAGCTGATTGAGGCCTTTGGAAGTAAAATTCTCGATGATTTCCTTCCCGAGTACGTCGTCGCCCACGGCGCTGACCACACAACTGGGCAAACCGAACTGAGATACGTGATAAGCGAAATTGGCAGGGGCACCCCCGATTTTTTTACCTTCGGGAAGAATATCCCACAGGGCTTCTCCCATACCTATTACTAAGTCTTTCATATATTGGTGAGTTTAAAGTATTTATGCGTTAACTGATTTGATTTTAGTAGTATAGTAGAGCAGATAGATCACTCCGATAGTCATGACTGCGACTGCGCCGGCCACGCCAACGGCGTCCTGAGCGAAACCCATGCACAAAGGGAAAACCGTGCCGCCGAAGAGGCCCATGATCATGAGACCTGATACCTCATTCTTCTCGTTGGGCTGGCGGTTGAGTGCCTGGGCGAAGATGACGCTGAAGATATTGGAGTTGCCAAAACCTATGCAGGCAATCGAAGCGAGTACAAGACCCTGAGAAGGAGCCACGAATAAACCTATCATTCCTAACAACATACATAACACGCTGAAAGCGAAAAATGTTTTGGCGGGAATCTTGGCGAGGAAGTAAGAGCCGAGGAGGCAGCCGCCGGTGCGGAAGTAGAAGTAGATCTGGGTGCCTATCACGGCGTCCTCCACGCTCAGGCCGAACTTCTCGTTAAGAATCTGGGGCGCGAAAGTGTTGGTGCCCACGTCGATACCAACGTGGCACATGATTCCGAGGAAGCAGAGCAGCACGAAGGGAACCTGAAGCAGAACGAGGCACTCCTTGAAGCCGGTCACCTTATCGGGTCGCTCTTCCTCGATGGGAGTAGCGCCGAGGGCGGCAACCGAAAGCAGGCTCATGGCGGCGAAGATGGGGAAAAGCACGCGCCATCCGAGGCCGAAAGTTGGCATCATTGCAGCTGCACCCCAGGCCATGAGATAAGGGGCGAGAAGCGAGGCGAGAGCCTTGACAAACTGTCCGAAGGTAAGTGTCGATGCAAGACGCGAGGGATTTATCAGTCCTGACACGAGAGGATTGAGCGAAGTCTGCATCACCGCGTTGCCAATGCCCAGAAGCGAGAACGCAATGAGCATCGTGTAGTAACCGGTGTGAAACATGGGGATTATCAGCGACACGAGAGTGAGCAGAAGCGAGAGAAGCACGGTTTTCTTGCGGCCGATTTTGTTCATTAGTATTCCGGTGGGTACTGAGAAAATCAGGAACCAGAAGAACACGAGCGACGGGATGAATCCGGCCTGCGCACCCGATAGACCGAGATCAGCCTTGACGAAATTGGTGGCTGAACCCACGAGGTCCACAAAACCCATGGCGAAGAAACAGAGCATCACGGGTATGATCTGGATGACAAACGACTTGCGGTCAGAAGCGATTGACTGTGACATGGCAGTGTAACTTTTTTCGGTTTATCAATTGGCTTTGAGGGAATAGATGCGGAAATCGGTCATGCGTGCCTTTCCTCCGAAAGTCTTTATTTCAAGATTGGAATAGGGCTCGGTGGGGAAAACAAGGTTGGTGATGACGAATTTTCCACCGTTGCCGAACAGTTCGATGTTCGACCGGTCGACGAAGATGCGGAGCGATATCTTTCCGTCGGTCTCGAATGTGGGCGACGTAGTCACGGCGGGGAATGCGTCACTGAAGTCAACCTTACCGCTTGAGCGTCGGTCGAAGCTGAAAGTGCGGGCGAGGCGGTTGTAGGTGAGTGTAACTTTATCTCCGGCCTTGTTGGAGAAAGTCAGCGAGAGGGAGTCAGCTGACTGGGTATCAAAGTCGGCCGTGATTTCGCATATTCCGTCGTTGGCTGCGGGAAGCGAATAGCGGAGTCCCTTGGTGTTGACTGTGGCTTTGTTGACGCTCGCTACGGCGCGGTCGCGGAGTGACAGAAGCTCGGGTGAAGGAGCGCTCGACGCATAGATATTATTGTCGGGACCTACGAAAAGGCCGAGCTCGCGCGGGAGAGTGTTGGCGCTGCGGAACTGTGTGGTGGGAACTTCGGCTGCATATTCCCAGTTTGACATCCAACCGATGGCCGTGCGACGGTTGTCGGGGGCATTGCTCCATGTTACGAGAGCGTAGTTGTCTTTACCGTAATCAAGCCATTTGGTCGGAATCTTACCGTCAGCGTCAGTATCGGCGGTGAAAGTCTTGCCATCCCAGTCGCCAACGAAATATTGTACAGCCGAGCCTCCGAAAGGTCCGCCGGGGTTGATGTTGCATATCAGTACCCATTTCACTTTGTCGGTGCCGTCGACCGTGAGAGGGAAGAGGTCGGGACATTCCCAGACGCCGTCCTGCGCGCCCTCGCCTTTGCCGAATGAACTCTGAAGTGTCCATGTCTTGAGGTCAGGCGACGTGAAGAAAAGCATCTCGTGATCGAGAGCATGGGCGAGCGCGAGATTCCATTCACCGGTCTCTTCGTTCCAGAAGAAGTTGGGGTCGCGTGCTTCCGATTCGAGGGTGATGATGGGATTGGAGGCGAGGGGGGTGAAAGTCAGGCCGTCGTCGGTGCTGAATGCGAGGCTCTGCATCTGGCTTGTGCCGGCCGAAGTGTAGAGTGCTACTACTGCATCTTCACCGAAACCGGCTGTATTGTTGTGGTCCACCACGCTGCTGCCGCTGAATATGGCGCCCAGTCCGTCGGGTCTGATTGCTACCGGCTCGTGATTCCAATGGATCAGGTCGGGCGAGGAGGAGTGTCCCCATGTCATGTTCTGCCACTTGGAGCCGTAGGGATTCCACTGGTAGTAAAGATGCCATAAACCGTCCTTGTAGAACATGCCGTTGGGGTCGTTCATCCAGCCGTATTGCGGAGTGTGGTGATAGATGGGGCGGTACTGGAGTTCGGTGTCGGTGAGGTCGATTTCATCGGTGAGCGAGATGTTTTTCCAGCACACGTCACCCTTGGCCTCTCTTACCGAGCTGCGGCTCTGGGGAGTGACAACGTCGAGCACCACATTCTTTCCCTTGTAGGGCGAGAGATCGTAAGGGACGGAGAAGTCGGTGCGGGTGCGGGCGAGACGCACATAGATGGTCTCGGCGATCTTGCCGTCGACAAGCACGTTGATTTTAGCGTCATCATTGCTCTCCTGAACCGGGAGCATGAGGTAGCGGCTGTCGCCGGTCACACGTACCAGCGTATTGTTGACTCCGAGATGGTCGATCTCGACACCGTCTATGGCGCTCATCGACAGTGCCGACAGCGTGGCGGCTGCACTCATCATGATTTTTTTTAACCTGTATTTCATCGTTTTAGTTATTGTTTTCTTGTATTGAAAAATCGGTAATCTTTAGAACTATTAAAACAATCTTTTTTACCCTTGAAACCGTATCTTACCTAACCAAATGTGTACCCAAAATCTTTTCTTTACCGGAGGTGTGATGTTTTCGATTTAAGGATTTTCCTCCGTGTCATTTTCGATATTGCAAAACTACTCCAATACTGAAGAATTATATATAAATTTTATTGCTTATACTATGAAATATGTTGCATAAGATAAAAAATAATACTTTATGCACGCTTTTTCATAGTTTATTCTTACTTTTGCAACCAACAATCTCTAATACCTTAGAACTTAGTGAAACCGATATACCGACTCTTGTCAATCCCGGCCATCGCGGTCATATTTCTCCTGTGTCTTGCAGCTTGCAATAAATCACCTGTCTACCGCATCGGTGTCTCGCAATGCAGTCAGGACGACTGGCGCATGAAACTTAATGAGGAAATCAACCGCGAGATCATGCTCCATGACGACGCTGTGGTGGAGATACGCTCGGCCGACGACAGCAACGAAAAGCAGATCGCTGACATAAGATATTTTGCCGATAATGGTTTTGACATTATTATTGTGTCACCCAACGAAGCGCCCGCACTTACACCCGTGATCAAAGAGGTGTATGATAAGGGAATTCCGGTGATTATTTTTGACCGAAACATAATCGGTGACAGCTATACCGCACGTATCGGCGCCGACGACAAGGCGATAGGACGCTCGGCGGCACATTACGCTCTATCGATAACCGGACCCAAGCCCAAGGCTATCGAACTGTATGGCCGCCGAGGAGCTACTCCGGCTGAAGGACGGCACGATGGATTTACCGAAGAGTTCACGGCGCGGGGTGGAACAGTGCTTGCGAGTGAGACCGCCAACTGGAATATGGAACGGGCCGTGTCGCTTACCGATTCGCTCCTGCGACTTTATCCTGATGTCAACCTTATTTTCGCCCACAATGACCGCATGGCTATCGGAGCGTCGATGGTTACACGCAATTCAGGCCGTGACGATATTAAGATCATAGGAGTGGATGCCGCTCCCACCATAGGTATTCAGGCCGTGGCCGACAGCGTGATTGACGCTACGTTCCTTTATCCTACCGAGGGCCACAGGATTATCCGCACGGCATTTTCCATCCTGAAAGGTGAGCCGTATGAACGTGAGACGATACTGCCGTCAGCATCAGCTGTTGACCTTAGCAACGCTGACATTCTGCTCGTGCAGAACGTAGCGTTGCAGGACGAGACGGAAAAAATGAGCCTACTGAAGGAGAAGGTAGATACATATTGGAGTCGGTATTCCACGCAGACTAATCTTATCTATGCCTGTGTCGCGATTATAGTGCTGCTTTTCGTGCTTGTATTCCTCGTGTTGAGGGCCTTCTGGGATAATAAGAAGCACAAGGAAATACTTCAGTCGCAGAACCGCGAGCTTGAGGCTCAGCGCGACCGTCAGCGCGAACTGAATGAGAAACTGGAGGAGGCCACGCAATCAAAACTGATGTTTTTCACCAATGTGTCCCATGACCTGCGCACTCCGCTCACTCTTATATCGGAGCCGGTGGCGCAGCTTGCATCGGCCCGCAATCTTACTCCCGAGCAACAGGCCATGATGAAGATTGCCGATAAGAACGTGCATATACTCCGCCGCCTCATCAATCAGATACTCGATTTCCGCAAGTATGAAAACGGCAAGACTTCTCTCGCGCTGACTGAAGTAGATCTTGGAAAGGCAATTGGCGAATGGATTGAATCGTTTCAAGCCCTGGCGCGTCGCCGCAACCTCAAGCTGACGGCCGACGTTATGCCTTCGCCTCCGGCTCCCACTCTTGCAGTCGACATTGAGAAGATGGAAAGAGTATTTTTCAACCTGCTTTCCAATGCGTTCAAGTATACTCCCGACAACGGTTGCATCCACATTACTTTCAAGGTCGGCGACGGCAACGCTGTAATATCGGTTGCCGATACCGGTAAAGGTATAAGCGAGCTTGACCTCGGCAACATCTTTGACCGTTTCTATCAGGTGGAACGGGTGCATCCCAACGGGTCGGGTATAGGATTGTCGTTGACAAAGGCATTTGTGGAACTCCACGGTGGAAATATCAGAGTGGAGAGCAAGCTGAATGAAGGGTCGGTATTTACCGTAACCATTCCCGTGACCCACGTCGAGACATCGACCGGTGATGTCATTCCTGCGATCACGCAAGCCGACGTTGAGGCTGAACTCGGAGTGATTGAGGATGAAATACCGTTCAGAGACGACAAGCCCCTTCTACTCGTCATTGACGATAACAAGGACCTGCAGCAACTCATCACCCGCCTGCTTTCCGACCGCTTCAATGTAATTACTGCTTCCGACGGCAGCGAGGGCCTTCGCCGGGCTGTGAAATATGTTCCCGACCTAATAATCTGTGACGTAATGATGCCCGTGATGGATGGACTCGAATGTTGCCGACGGCTTAAAGCTGAGGTCACCACCTCACACATCCCCGTGCTGATGCTGACTGCGTGCTCTATGGACGAGCAGCGTGTACAGGGTTATGAAAGCGGTGCTGACGGCTACCTGTCTAAACCGTTCAGTGGCGATGTTCTTGCCGCGCGGTGCACCTCGCTGGTAGATAACCGCAAGCGCATCAAGGACGTGTGGAAAGGTCAGTCAGTGACCGATGTCGCTGCTGTGACCGACAGCAAGGAGCAGAAACCGGCATCATCATCCGATATTGACAACGATTTCTACCGCCGTTTCCTTGAGATATTTAACTCCCGCATGGGCGATTCAGATTTATCGGTTGACTCGCTCGCGTCGAGCATGGGGCTGGAGCGCACGCAGTTTTATCGCAAGATAAAAGCCTTGACCAACTTCTCGCCGGTAGAACTGATCAAGAACCTGCGCCTGAAGCAAGGACGGCATCTGCTCAAGACTACCGACAGGTCAGTTAGCGAGATAGCCTACGACATAGGTTTCTCGACTCCGGCTTATTTCACCCGCTGCTACCGGGAGTGTTATGGCGAGACACCGTCGGAAACCCGCACGAAACTCAACTCATAAGAGATTTGTACCGAAAGATAGATATGACAATCGCCTCCTGAGCGGGAGGCGATTGAGTCATAGCGGTTATCTTTTCGTGCAGCGGACGGGGAGGGCGTCGACCATACTTTTCACGCCTTCAGGGTAATAAGGGGCTGTAAAGGTTCCCGTATTTGGGGCAGGATTAGATTGCACGACACCGGGTGTTTTAACCCAAAGAAAGGCGTTCTCACCACGATACAGGTCAAATAATGTAGTATATCTGTATGTATCAGCACGTAATCCACCACGAGGCAGTTCTCCTAAGCCTTGCCAGGAGGAAATTATAGTCCATGATCCCGGAGGGGTTTCATGTTGCTTTTCATCGGGAGGAAGCACCCATCCTTGTGGTGATGGATCCTGAGGAGTCCAATTAATTGTAGACGTGGGTAAAGTCCAAGAACCAGCTATACGAACGGTCTGGCCTATATAATTCTTGTTTGCTAAAGTCGTGGCAGTTTTACCACCGGTATGATAAAACAGCTTGTAAGGCCATTTTACGGCATTTGTTTGTGTTGTCCTAAGGTCGCGAGTGGTAGTAAGGGCGGCATGTTGAAAACAGAGCATGCTGGCTGATACTTTATTTTCACCTGATCCTACTTCGTGTCTCAGCTGCGTCAGTTCAACACCGTTGATGTCATATACCGGAACTCCCCAATACGGGAAGGGGTCTTTTCTATCCCACTGATAGTAAAATCCCGGGTCAGTGGTCGTCATAGCTCCGATATTGCGGTCCATGGTAGACTGACCGAGTTCGGCGGGATTATAATTAGTGATCCACAGATGCCAGCTCCAGAGATAATCGCGTTGTTCCACAGGCTTACTACCCTCGCTTTTCTTGCGAATTCCCACGATGGCATTTCCTTCCGCTCCGGTGGTCTTGAAGAAGATCTCGCTTCGGGTGGGATTTCTATCGTTGTAAGGATCCTTAAATGCCGCAGGGTCTAATTCATTGGTAGTACCCCCCTTTAGGAGAAATGTTTGCTTAAAAATATTAAAATCATTAATCTTCACGGGTAGCCACATGGCGCCGGCGCTTTCATAGAAGTCGCCGTTGTTAGTAAGCAAACCTAAATAGTCGCAGAAATTTATCAGTCTTTCCGGGCAGTCCTGCCAGATTACCTCTGCTACCCATTCAGTGTCAGGAGTAATAGCAAATTCCAAAGTAGGTTCGTGGTATTCGTCAGTAAGAGTTGTAAAATAGTCTGCACGGTGTTTCCATGATGCAGGATCCTGTGTAAGTTGTCCTGTAACATCATTGTTTACCTCTTTAAGCTCCTGCAGATATATTCTAAAATATCCCTCCTCCCAATTGGTGTATGTTTTATTCTGACCGCCGGGGTAGCAATCCGTAGCATAGTTGTTGACAGGGCTTATCGGGAATCGGTTGACGATGCGGGTGTCATTGGGATTTACAATATAAGCATTCCCCTCAGGATAGCGGCGGTACATTTTTTTGACCGGTCCATCATCGATAGGAAAATTACTGAAGGTAAAATCAATATCATAATATTTCCCGGGGATGATATTGTAGTCGTTTACATCATTACCACCCACAAGGAACTCTATGCGTCGCCATTTATTTTGCTGGGTTTCTTCTTTGTCAGAGTTTACTATTTCCAGAAAGAGGGCATTCTCCGTGGCATAAGTAGCCTTAAGATAGGGGTCGGTATTTTTATTGACTCCTTGTGTATTTCGGGGAAGATATACGTCTATGGTCGAGGGCTTGTCAGACATGTCCAAAGAATAGCCTACTATATCTTTATATTTCTCAGTATCGTCCGTGAAACGGAAGAGGTTAAGTTTGGCCTTATTTACCGGTGATGGAAACCTGTGGTCATCGTCATTGTAGTTGTCTGCATCATAAAGAATATCGGCGTATGGCATATCAGGCACATTTCCCCAATTAACTGCGAGGATTTTACGTTTTCGATCCCAGCTATTGCCGCCACCGGCGTCACCCTCGCCATCCGTTGTCTTCATAAGTTTGAAATACAGGTGTAGTTTAGCTACATTGGGTCGGATATGAGTGCTTAAGGATAGAGTGTTGATATCAACGTCTACTTTGCCACTCATAGGGAGATAACGCTCGCCGTCGATGATGCTCCATACATCATCGGCGTTTTTCATTGGTTTATGGACATCCTTGACTGCTCTTACCGTAGCTGAGTTTTCATCAGTAAAGAGAGAGGGATTACCTGTATTGGCAATCACTACGGTAGTGAATTTCTTCCCTTCCTGAGTGGGAATCAAGATTGGGATAATAGGACGTTTCTCGCCCTCCTTACCTGAGTATTCCTGATAATATGGCATACCCACTCTATTGCCCTTATCGTTATATTGAATGATCCAGAAGTCGTGCAGTCGGGTTTCTTCTTCTAAAATTTTCGGATCCGCGGGCTCAACTATAGGATAATAATCATCATCAGCTCCATCTTCGCCACGGGATACGGAGTTTAATGTGACCATCTCTTCTACATCAAGAGACAAGGGAAGCATAACTTCGCGTCCCAGATCATCACTTTCACTGCCCGGAGCCAACATCATATCATCTTGACACGCTGCCAATACCATAGTCAGCAATATGATCATTGCCGAGTGAAAGCGCAGTAAACTTTTTATGTTGTGCATAGTGTTTATGGTTCTATAAGTAAGGAATATGAGAAAGAGGATAATCACTTCCACCAAACCGTACCATCCGGTGCGGTATTATTGGAATTGGCACCCCATCCACCGTATTCGATAGTCTCACCGTCACCCCATTGACTTTCAGTGCCGGGCGTCACCACTTCGATACCTTCGACCCAATCTATGATGGCGATAGCCGGATTGGAGTCGACGGGGTCATGCACGCCTACGCCCTTTGTATAGTCGAGGATGTAGGAATAGGTATAACCGGCTTTCCACTCTACATTAGCCGGGACGGCCGCCCAGCCGTAATGGCGGAGTTCTTCAGTGGAAGGGATTGTATACTTGGTGTTGGTGCCGTAGACGTTGCCATTCTTGTCAAGACGTTTCATGACTGTGCCGTCAGATTTACGCACCGAAAGGTATACCAGATAGTCTTGAGAGGCGGGGTCGGTAGAGGGGAAGATGCGGTGGTGGTCGCCTTCGCGCTGAGTCATGCGGATGAGTGCGCTGAAATACATTCCATTGTCATGGTTTTCCCTGTCATTGACATAATCCCACTTATCGTTCTTGAATGGTATGACCATAGCTTTGCCGCCTTTGCCCATGATGGATGCGTAGCGGTCTTTGGAATTATGTTCATTGGCGTTGATACCAATCACTTTATCACCCTCAGCGAATACATAGTCAACATGGCCGTAAAGCGATGAATCGGTTATCAGCCATGAGCCGACGGTGTTATCATCATCAACAGGATTAATTATCTCGGTGGAAAGGTTGAAGTCAGCTTCAACAATAGTGCCACCGATACGCACGCCGGCTATTTCTACATCGTAGAGAGAACTTGCTCCCCACACTCCGATTTCCACCCCGCAGAGCTGATGCTCAAATTCGAGCTTCACTCCTGAATAAAGGTTGTCGGTCTTGTCGCCTTCCCCTATGGCTGTCACGAAGTCGACCTGCCTGGAAATATCAGGGGCAACGCGGAATTTGGTCAGGCGATAGTCGTAGTTTACACCGGAACTATTCTTAACAGTGGCATTAGAGAAACTGAAACATTCGGCACCCACGCCGGCACACTTCATCATCTCGGCCTGTGACGGATGGAAGGCGAAGAATTTCAGATAACGCGTTTTATACTCATTGCCCGGCCACCTGCACTCGTCGGAACGGAAAACGCCGTCGGCCTGACGGCTGACGGTTCTGCCTTGGAAATGCGGCTTGAGAATTCCGTTGGCTTCCGCTTTACTCTCGGGGCAGAAAGCCGATACAGTAAAGCCGGCTGACTGTATACTGTCGATCAGTTCATAATTTGTGCGCGAAGTAAGCCCCGGCATACAGGCCATGAAGCAGATGTCGTCATCATCGGTCATGATGGCAATATCGTTCATGTCATCCTGCGAGCAGGATGACATGAGTAGAGGGAGAGAGGTGAGAGATATAGCGAGTATATGATTTATTCGTTTCATAGGATAATAGGTAACTTAAGATCCTGGAACTGGGAAATCGCTGCCACCGCCTACATTCCATTCCTTGACGGAGTAGGACAAGCCCACTCGATCGCTGATGACGGGGTCGCCGGCGCCGGGCAAGGTGGTGGTTACCTCCGGATCAAGGAGACCTACGCCTTGGGTATAGTCGAGAGTATATGTATAAACGTTGCCGGGTGCCCATGAACCTGTCACGGGCAAAGCGGCCCAACCGAATTCCTTGATTTCTTCAGTGTCCGGATATTCGTAGTGATCTTCAAAGTTTTCGTCGGTGAAGAAGCCTTGGTCGTTTTTATAAAGACGTGTCGAGACAACTCCCGATTCTTTTATGACTGCCATATAGACTACGGGAACATTCAGAGAGTTGACACCCTGCGAAAGGTCCTTATAGGGGAATCGCTGCCTTTCAATAGGATTAATGCCGGCGGTAGGGGTGGCATCAGTAACCCTGAGAAGCACGCTGATATACATCTGATTTCGGGCATTGCGCGGATCACCTTTATAGTCCCATTCGGCATAATCGGCCGGGATGAGCATTGCACTGTTGTCGTAGCGGCCAAAACGCTTGCGGCCCATAATCGAGACGGCATCATCAAAGACAACGGGATGATTCTTGCCGCAGGTGAAAATCGTATCACCCTCACCGTAGACATATTTCACGATGCCACGTGCAGGATTGCCTGTCCATACACCGCCTCCGTCGACGGGCCGGAAATCAAAGGTATCCTCCACTCCGGTACCGCCGATACGCACGCCGGCTATCTCGATATCGCAGCTCTTGTGCTCCCCGTAAGCCTTGATCTCTATGCGGCTGAGCTGATGGGCGAAGGGGAGAGTGATACCCGAGAAGAGATTGTCGGCCATGGAGCCGGTAGTGTAGGCAGTAACGAAATCAAGCTGATCGGCAATTTCGGTAGCGACGCGGAAACCGGTCAGTTTATAGTCGAAAGCGCCGGGTGTGGAAGCATTGACAAGTTCAGCTCCATCCAAATCTTCAAGACCGGGATAGAAGCCGAAGAAGGTGACAATGTGGCTTTCCTTGCCCATATCGGGCCATACACACCATGGCGAGGTTAATTGCCCGTTGCGATCGGTTATTTCAATCAATTCATTGGCGAAATTGGGTTGCAACGTGTCATTCACCACCTTTGAACCGTCGACGGGATCGAAGGCCGTGACATGGAAATATGGTAAATTGTCCTTGGTTGTGATCGTTGCCCGGCTCTCGGGAGAGGGTAGGGTAGTGCGGAAAACTATCTGTCGGCTGTCCGGATCAGTACCTCCGGGTAAGTCGACATCATAGTCTCGGGCGCACCCTGACATGAGCATGGCAGCGGCGAGGAACAGGTATGATGGTTTTATAGTTGTGTTCATTTCCGGTCAGTTAATTGATTTATCTTCTCGGCACCGTTACATTACTATTGGAACCGGTTTTCCACGGCGTCATATCAACATTGATGATAACCTTGTCGCTGATTATAGGAGTTCCCGGCTTCGGGTCACGGGGGTCGCGGAGGCCTACGCCGCCGGTATAGTTGAGAGTATAAGTGTAGACATATCCGGGATTCCACGAGCCGGCCACGGGGAGTGATGCCCAGCCGAATGTCTTGACCGAAACTGATTCAGCCTCGGGAGTGTATTCTGAAGTGAAATCGGGGTCGGTGAAGTAGCGGCCTTCGTTCAGGTAGAGACGGCTAATAACGCTCCCCTGATTGTCGACAGCTAAATGGATGACCTCCATTCCCTCTTCGTTGCCGGGATAGGGGTAGACGACAGGATCGTCGGGTGCATAGGGAGTGGTGTCGGTAACTCTCATTAGCACGCTGACATACATTCCATCGGCGTGATTTTCGCCGTTATCGGCGTTATCCTTGTAATCCCATGCCGAATTTTCAGAGGGGATGATCATGGCTGAGTTATCGTAGGCTTTTTCGCCCTCACCTATACGGCTCCCGAGGATGGAAACGGCATCAGCTGCAGTGGAATGGGAACCTGCCGTCTTGTCGAGAAGGACAATCTTGTCGCCGGCGCGGTATATATATTCCACGCTACCTTTTGATACCGAGGTCCATTGCCCGGCCTGCGAAGCGTCATCAGCAGTGGCATCAGGGCTTGACACGAAGCTGAATTCTCCCTCGACGCCCACACCTCCGAGACGCACGCCTGCGATCTCGATGTTGAAACTGCTTGAAGCGCCATAGGCTTGAAACTCGATGCGGCTGAGCTGGTGCTTTAAGTTAAGGTTTACCGGGGTCTCTTCATTATCTAAGAGGTTTCCGGTGCCAATGGCTGTAACGAAGTCAAATTGATCGGCAATATCAGCTGCTATCTTCATTGACGAGAGCTTGTAATCGCCGGTCAAAGTGACACCTGTCACTGACTCGCTAAAGGTAAAGTCAGTATCGGAGAACCCACCCGCAAGGCGCATTTCGCTACACGTGGGAGCAAAGGCAACGAAGCGGATCACGTCGTTGTTGTTGGGCCAGATGCACTCAGGGTCAAATGAGAAAAAGGAGCCTGTGGTGGCGTTTCTTGTGAAATCCTTGCCAAGGAAATAGGTTGTCTCGGAATCATGGGCACCGGTGAAAGCACTCACCGTCATCACTTCGATGTCGGGTGCGGTGGTCTCGATAGCGCGGGACGCCACTACCGGTAGCGAAGCCTTGAATTCGATCCTGCCCCTGGTGGATTTTTCAGGGGCGGTAATCTCCTCGCTGGAGCACGAAGCCAAAAGCAGGACTGAGGCGAGAAGAGGGTATGCGGTGCTGTAAGATGCCATTGTGATATGTTGATTGTCAAATATTATCAGAATAAGTAGTTATCGCTTGGGAACGTTGATGTCAGAATCATAGTCTTCAGCCGGAATCCAGTCGTTGACAGTCACATCAAAAGGAATGTGACCGCGCTCTATGATAGGTTCACCGGGATGGGGGTCGGAGGGATCGTGCCATCCTATTCCGGCGGAGTAGTTGAGACGGTAAGTATAGATTTTTCCTGCGTCCCAGCGAGCGCCCACGGGGAGTGAGGCCCATCCGAATCCGCAGATTTTTTCAGAGTCGCCGGGGATGTATTCCTGATCATCCTCAGTGGGCTCGGGTGTTGTGAAATATCGGCCGTTGATGTTGTAAAGCCTACTTGTAATCTTGCCGCTGCGGTCGATTGCAAGATATATCACCTCCATTCCGTCGCGATCATTGTGGTAAGGATAGGCAACTTCTCCGTCACGGTTAAGCACTCTGACGAGGATGCTGAAATACATCCGGTCGGTGGTATAATCAGTGTCGGTAATGGCGGGATCGTTTTTTCCCTCCCATGCTTCGATGCGTGAAGTCATGGGTATTACCATGGCGGGACCTGTTTCACCCATTACCGATACTGCGGTTGCCTCGGTGGCATGACGGCCTTTACCTACGGTGACTATCTTCTCACCGGTTGAGAAGATGTGCTCTACTACTCCCTGCTTTCCGGTATTCTCCCAAAGGGAGGTCCCGGCGGTCGAAGTCAATGCACCCGAAAGGTTGAAGTCGCCTTGGATCAAAGGGTTGCCGATGCGTACACCGGCTATCTCGAAGTCATATTTTTCATTTGCGCCCCACGCAGAAATCTCCACGCGGGCCAGTCGGTGGATAAAGTTGAGAGCAACTCCCGGGCTACCGTTCTCGCCAAGTGAAGTTACGGCATGGGCCGTGACGAAATCTACCTGATCGGCAATTTCATGAGCAACTGTGAATTGCTCAATTCGATAGTCGAAAGCGGTTGTTCCGTCGGGTAATACCCGGGAACTGTTGATAAGGTTGAAGCAGTCATCTCCGCACGTCTCTTTCATCCCGGCAACCGATGGAGAATAGGCAAGGAAATGAAGCTTGCTGTCTACGTTTGGCCAATATAAATCATTACCATCGGCCAGGAAATTACCGTCGGCCTGTCTGGTGAAAGACCTGTCGGTGAAGTATGGCTTCAAGGCGTTGGTCGATTGATCGATCAACGTGGGATCATCGGGATTGAAGCATGTGACCTGACATTGGGTAAAGTTGTCGTTGTCAACGACAGCGGCGCGTGACGTGGTTACTGACGGAAGATAAGAACGGAAATATATCCGGTTGGCGTCATCGCGCAACTCTGCCTGCGAAGGTTGGTCCTGCGAGCACGAAGGTAGCAGGATCAAAGCTCCGAGGGCAAAATATATCATTTTTTTCTTATCCATATATAATACTGTGTAATGGTTGGTATTGTTGAGAAAGGTGTCCTTTGCAAGCGATGAAGTCAGATTAATTTACAGGAGCCGGCGGAACATTGACATCAGGCTGATAGTCATCGTCCTCGGTGGCATAGTTCCACGCTCCTACGCTGACACCCCAATTGATCGTTTCCTTGCCGATGATGGGTTTCCCCGGCTCGGGATCTTCAGGGTCATGGATGCCGATTCCTTCGGAATAATCGAGGGTATAGATATATCGCTTGCCTGCGCTCCAGTCGGCGTCGACAGGTACTGCCGCCCATCCGTATTGCCTGATTTCCACTCCATCAGGAACGGTATAAGGGAGACTGAGGCTGCTGTCGGTGAAGTATTGGCCTTCAGCTTCGCCCGGATATACGCGCGACACGATCAAGCCTGATCGGTCTACGGCATAATGAACTAAGTTCATCTTATACGCCGGACGGGGATAGGGATAGATCTGACGGTCATCATTGGCATAGGAAATCCTCATCAGGATGCTGAAATACATCCTTTCGGTCGAGTAGTCGGGCTCTCCGGTGAGTGGATCGCCGAGTCCCTCCCACTTCTGATTGACCGTGGGGATCACCATGGCACATCCGCCGCGTCCCATCAGCGAGGCTGCTGTGGCGGGGGTGTTGTGCTCTTGCTGACTGATGCAATATATCCTGTCACCTGTACCTTCGGAGTAATCCGCGCCCCGGTAGAGATATTCAACCTTGTTGCCCGGAGCGTTATCGGCAACTTTCCATCTTGGTGCTGACTGACCGGAAGCGGCATCGTCGGCGAAAATAAATGTACCTTCAATTGCCGGATTGCCTATGCGCACGCCTGCAATCTCAAATTTGATGTCGGCAGGGGCTCCCCAGGCTTTCAGCTCAACCTGCGCGAGCTGATGGTGAAAAGCAAGGTCGACACCTTTACTGAAATCGAGCCATCTGTTTCCGGTCGCTTCGGCTGTCAGAAAGTCAAACTGATCGGCTATATCGGTCTTGATGCGCACCTTGCCCATACGGTAACTTACCGAACAGGACCTGCCGGAGTAGGTGGAACTGTTGACGAGACTGAAGAAACTGCGCCGGTTGTCATCGGTAATGTCAGGATTTCCGGCCGACATTACATCTCTTGAAGGAGAGAAAGCAAAGAATCTGATCTGCCCTGCATTGGCAGGCCAGTCACGGGGACCTTCTTCGGGCGAAGAAACGTAGGTTATGCCGAATGGGCCTGATTGACGGACAAATGTCGCGTCTTCAAAATAAGGATAGAGGAAACCTTTCGTAACATCTTTTGTATCACCTGTATTAAAGCACGTCACCTGAAATGACTCAAGGTGTTCAAGAGTCATATCATCAGCTCGCGAGACCACGTCGGCGAGAGAGGTCTTGAAGTAGATCTCTCCGTCGGCCCAGTCGTAGTCGCCGGGGTCTGCCGCCTCCCTGGTGCAGGAGGCGGCAGACACAAGCGCTGCAAGAGCGAAATATGTCACTCTTATTTTCTTCATATACTTTTAATTCAGTTGACAAGCAGGGGAGGAGTGATTCCGCCCCCGAATGGATGATTATTGTATCGGTTTAGTCTCTAGGGACATTGGTGGGGTTGTCGATTTCATCCCAGCCTACAACTGATACGGAGAACGTAATGCCGGAACCGATGATGGGAGTACCGGGTTTCGGATCTTCGGGGTCCTGAATACCTACACCGTTGCTGAAGTCGAGTGTATAGATGTATTTCTTACCGCGCTCCCAGTTTACGCCGACGGGAACTGCGGCCCAACCGAATTCAACGATTTCGTTGTCGGCACCTACGGCAGTGGTCTTGCTGGGCACGCGACCTACGATTTTATTGGAGTTCTTCTCTTTCTCAAGGTATACGACATTCATGGTAGTGTTGTTACCGTATGGGTAGATCTGAGGAGTGGTTACTTCATTTTCCTGAGGCTTCATGGTCACGCGGAGAAGGATACTGAAGTACATGTCACCTTCAACGTTATCAGCACTCCAGGGATTGGGGTCCTTGCCGTCCATGGCTGCACTGTACTTGGGAGCGATCCAGGGGTTGGCTTCGCCGGCCCATGCGCCGTTCTTGGTGGGAAGTACCATTGCGTTGCCACCGAGACCCATGATAGTGAGGGCCTGAGCTGCAGTGGTGTGGGCGGTGGTAGTCACGACCTGAGTACCGTTAAGGTTGTTGAATACACCCATGCGGTAGATTTCGTCGCCTGCACCATAGATATATTCCACGGGGAAACGCTGGGGATTCTTGGCGATACCCCACTGTCCGCCTTCGGGATTGAAGGCATTGCCTTCGGCATCGCAGAAGTTGAAGATTGCATCACCGGTATAGGGACGACCTAATCTCACACCGGCGATTTCGATATTGAAGTCCTTGTTGCCTGAGAAAGCGCGGAGTTCGATATTGGAAAGCTGATGCTTGAACTTCAGCTCGACACCCAGTTTGGCATCGTCTTCCTTTTCGGGAGTTTCAGCAGCGATATGGGCGGTGATGAAGTCAACCTGCTTGGAAATGTCGGTAGCTACATAGAAACGACCGAGCTTGAAGCCTTTGTAGAGCTGAACACCGGAAAAAGTGGTCTGATTCATAGGATCGAGGGGAACATCGTCCTGACAAAGGTTAAAGAACTGCATACTCTCGGTGTAGTTGTTGAAGAGAGTAGCGTAATTCTGTGCGTTCTGGTCAAGCTGAGTCATTGCAGCTGCCTGAATTTCTTCAAGAGAGGGGGCGTAGGCAAAGAATTCCACCTGGCTTGCTTCTTGTTTCGACGGCCACTTCTGGTTGCTGGTGCTGGCATAAAGATTGGCACCCATCAGGTAGAAAGGCTCATCCTGGAAAAGAGGTTCGGGGATGACTCCGTTGACCGCCTTGTGGGAGTTGGAGAATGCTGTCACATAGAATGTGGCGGGATTGGAGGTGAAATCAAGGTCAGGATTGACACGGCTGGCAACACCTGCACGGAATGAGATGGGTAATTCTCCCGGTGTTGACGGGGGAGTGACATCTTCTTGAGAGCAGGAAGCGAGGACTACCAGGCTACCTGCGACTGCAGTTAAAAACAGTTTGTTCATAAGATTAAAGTATTAAAGAAAATTGATTGTGATTTATTATTTCTAAATGGTGGTTGATTCGGATTAATTTTCGGTCACACTTTCAGGTCATAATGGATCGTCTGCCAGGTGTCGATGTCCACGCTGACTCCGCCCTCGCCGGGAGGAGGCGGTGGATCGTCGGGTACTTCGGGCAATGAGAGTCCGTAGATAGTTATGGTGACGTTGCGGGGGTCGGTTGCATTGTTGACCTGATCCGTTACATCGAAAGTATAGAAGTTTCCGGTTCTGTTTCTCAACGCGATATAGAGGCATATCTTGTGGGTTCGCGGTTCGCCCACGGGTAGGCCGAAGGTAAGGAAATCCGAGCGGAGGGAAGTCATCTGCTCGTCGGCGGTGAGGGTGAAGGTGTGGGTAACCGCATCTGACGAAGGCGACATCTTTCCGGGGAAATAGCCTCCTGCAAGCGAAGATATGGTGCCGTCAATACGAAGGTCGGCACTCTTGAGGTTCTCCACATCGGCAAACACCACCGAGTAGTGACACACGAGTTCCTCGGGATAGAACGTAATGGTTTGAGGCAGTTTCGAGACCTTGATGTCGAGGTCGGTCCGCTGGGCTCCGTAAATCATTGACGGGGTGTTGCGTATCGGCTCGTGTTCGGTACCCTCGGCGCGCGGTAGGCTGAAAGTGGATATGCCCTGACCTACGAGAGCCGTAGTGTTGTCAGTATAAATCTCGAATCCGTCAAAAGTATCCTGATTGCTAAGATGGTGCACGTAGGGGTCATCATTGGTGTGGCAGATTGCCGTATGGCGGCCGCCGTAAGACTTGATGACGCCGCCGAAGCGATTCTTGAACCAGTGATTCATCACGTCGTGCTCCTCGGAGTAGAGGTAAAGGATCATTGAACCGGCCTCGGAATCAGGAGCTTTACTCCAGTCAAAGACAATCTCGACGTTCTCGGCGATAGTGGTGGGAGCGTCGTTGTTGAGCGATTTCTGGGTGCAGCCTTCAGTGGTGGCGAGCAACAGCGCGGATAAGATGCCCAGCAGAGGGGTGGAAATACGGTGACGGTTATGTCTCATCGTTCACCTCCTTTCTGCCTGTTGGTGTTACCGCGGCCAATGAGCCATACGAGCGAAATCTCAGCCTTGGTAGGACCGAAATAGCGCATCTTGTACTCCTTATCGCGATAATATTCGTTGTCAAACGGAAAATACTTTATATAGTTACCGCCCAGGAAACCTAAGCCAATTGTGAAGTCAATGTTCAGTCTTTTTCCCACGGGGAGGGAGTAACCGTATTCGATACCGGCATTGACGAGGCAGCGGTCCCAGAGCGTACCGTCGGGTTTTCCGCCCATATATCCGGTGCCTCCCAACTCGAAGTCAAACGTAAGGACGCCGCCGTAGACACCGAGGTGGTGACCCGTGAGCGGTTTCTCATGAGCTTTCTTGCCGAGCCACAACCTGAAGCCAAGGTCACCGCCGTAAAGACGCCAGTAGCGGTGACGTGGGTCACGGTCCCACCAGCCATACATCCATTGTCCGTAGACCGATATATTCTTGCCGAGATAAAACTCCGCGCCGATGTTGGGGACAAGGAGGGCGTCAAAGAGCATATTTGTTTTCAGCGCGATATAAAAAGGCTTTGGAGATGCAGGTATGGGTGCAATTTCATTGGCCGGGTAGGGGAGTTGAGCTTCAATCCGGGTGGTATCAGCCGTTACTTCCCGGGTGTCAGAAACCTCCGTCTCTTCAATAACTGCGGGTTCGGGTCGGGATTCAACTATGGGCTCGGGCTGAGGCTCCACTTTGTCCACGACATAAAGCGATACTGCAACTGCATTTCTCAGCTCGGGGAAAAGATTGGTGAGCATCCAGCGGTAGGGGACACCACGGCCCAGATCCATGAGCTGCTTCTTGCGGCCGTCGATGATCTTTCCGGCTGAATCAAATACCCATACTGGGGTATTTTCGAGGATGTCGAGCACCTTTTCCCGCGATGGAACGTCGGGGTTGGCCAATACAAGGCTTTTGAGTTCGTCCCAGGCGATACCGCCAGGCTCTGTCGCTATTAGCTCGGGGCTAACACCCGTGTGTTTTGCGATATATTCGGCAATTACTTTGCATCGGCTGACCGAAAGCTGCTGATTGGCCTTGTTGAGACCGTCGGGCGAAGCATAGGCACGCACTACGATATGATCGAGGTCACCGGCGGATGCCACCTCCCTGACCTCTCCGACAAACCGGTCCATCTCGGCTCGGTTGTTGCCCAGCGCGGGATCAAACTGACGGTGACCCACACGGAAATAGACTTTCACTGAATCGGCGTCGGTATAGCCGAGGACTGTGAAAGCCGTCAAGACGGTGAGTATAAAAGAAATGAATCTCATTCTGCCAGTGCCGCTTAATTGTAAATGGTTTCGTTAATCAGGTTGATAATCACACTATTGTTTGTTTCGTTGTCAATCGAATCCGCCGGCTGATAACATAAGTCTGTGAGCGATAGGTCCTGAAGGCTTATCGGAGTAAACATTGGGCTCTACTTCTACTGTGTTTCTGATTGCAGAAGCCAATGCTCTGAAATATACGGGAAAACGGCTCGAAGATAATTCCTGTTCGTATTGCTTTCCCGACAAAACGGAGGATTCGATCATAATGGTACTATGTAGTTCAGATCATTTAAGGATTTTGCGCGCGATTTGAACTTTACTTAATTTTTGTTGGATTAATAATTGGATTAGTATTGATTTTAATGCAAAGTTACGAATAATTTTCTTAATAGACAAATACTTAGTGCCAAAATTCACTCAAAAATCGCATCATGAGTCAGCAAGCGGCAGCGGGTACACTTCATTATGTTAAGAATAGCAATGTCCTTGTTGGATAATGCTCAGAATATCAATATGATGGGCAGTATTAACAACTTCGAGTATTTGTTTTTGATTTTTAACGGTTGACATTCCTTTGATTTCTCTTATCGGCTCGAATGATTAATATGATGAAGAACCGGTGGAAACTTACTGGCGGGATGAATTACATCTCGCTCGTGAAAATTGAGAATAGCACAAAACGGGAATATCATGATACAATTCATGATAAAGACATGATAGGTTCAACTTTCTGATTTTATTCATGTTTAATCAGTAAAACAAGATAATTATGAATACTGAAGAATTACGAGAGTAGTGCCTCTCACTGCCCGATGCGGTAGAAAACCAACCTTGGACCGAACCCCAATACAAGATGCTTATCACTTTCAAGGTAGGCGGAAAATGGTTTTGTCTGTTTAACCCTGATGAGAAATTCATTGACATCAAGTGTGCTCCGGATGTAATTGATGAGATGCAGTCGAAATATCAAGCTGCATTTCCTGCATGGCACATGAATAAGGAGCACTGGCTCGGAGTCAAACTTGACTCTGATATGCCTGATGGTCAAATCAAGGATTTAATTCACAGCGGCTATCAGTTGATCGTCGACCATCTCAGCAGTAAGAAACGTGAAGAGCTTGGACTGTAACAGTCCTTCCTCAATTGTAATTCAACATTGAATCAAGAGTATCCCATTCTCTCGAATTGAGAAATGAGATACTCTTCTTTGTAATATTTACAACTTCCTCGATATTAGACTACTTGCACCGCATTACCAAAGTTCCTGTCCATCGGACGTATGAACGACCATGTGGAGTGAACGACATGCCATGTTCCGTCTGCCTCCTTGTGATACACCTCGATACAGTTGTATGCCATATCTATAAGAGTCGTTTTGGCATAAAGCTGGAATGTCAAGACTCCCATAGACATATCGTCTGAGAATTGCACTCGCGGATTGCAGAAGTCATAGCTGTCTGCAAAGAGCTTGCCTTCGATTGTTTCCAAGACCTTTTCAATCTCTTCATGGCTGTCGATTCGCTCTTTGATGACTGCATCGAAGTAGGAGAAGTCATGATGAGACCAGAGATTGCTATAACCGGAGGTATCACCATTAAACCATTTGTCAAGAGCGCCCTTTTCGAGACTGATGATGTGCTGAGCAAGGGCTTCCTGCTCCTTACTCTGGTATTTCCATACCTTTGTTTGATTAGTTTCCATATTATGATACAAATTTTAGTCCTATTATTGAGGCGATTAAAGTGAAGATGAAGAACAAACGCCAAAAAGATGCAGGTTCTTTGAAAAATAAAATGCCCAGCAGTACGGCTCCGACTGCACCCATACCGGTCCATACTGCATATGCAGTACCAAGTGGAATGGTACGCATAGCCTTAGTTATAAGATAAATACTCAAAGCCATAGCGCAGATAGTAGCCGCTCCCCACAGGATTTTCTCACTTCCCACACTTTTGGATGCCTTACCGAGACCAAAGGTTACCCCGATTTCGACTAATCCGGATAGGATCAAGATTAACCAATTCATAGCGAATTATTCATCCTTTACAATTTCATAAGATTGTCTTACAAGTTCAAATATTTTATTGTCAGGCATATCTGAGTTAAATTTTATCCCAATCCAATATTTATGGCTCATATTATATGGAGCGCCGACAGATGAATATTTTTCTTCCAACATTGAAATCTCCGATGGTTTACATTTAATTGTGCACTCATCAAATTTATCAATATCAAAATAACAGAAGATATGCCCGTTGATGTAAAACGCGAGTATCGATTTAGCCGCCTGAAACGACTGGAAAGGCATTTTTTCAGTCGTTTCAGGTAGAGAAAGGCAATACTTCCTAAACTCCTCTATATTCATATCTTTATTTATCCTTATTCTTTCCTAAAATTTT
>CAZJKU010000015.1:0-48857 GCA_964546905.1 uncultured Staphylococcus sp. | reverse complement strand
ATTTACGAACCTAAAGGTTCGTAAATCGCTGCATGATAAGCTACTGACTAAATTCATTTATTATTACTTGTTTATAGTTGACGAATTTTGCAAAAGCAACACCAACGTGTCGGGATTTGCTTCAGTAGACATGGGTAAATTGAAGAAAATGCCTTTTCCCATCCCGCCGATTGAATTACAAGAGAAAATCGTATCGATCCTTGACCGCTTCGAGACTCTGGTCAATGATCTTACCAAAGGGCTACCTGCCGAAATCGCCGCCGTCAAGGAGAGATATGAATATTACCGCAATAAACTTTTAACATTCAAATCAATCGCATAATATCATAATGGCTGAGTCGTATCAGATGGTATCGGAAAATCCGGAATCGACAGTCGTTGCCGAATTTGAACCCGGTTATTACAGTGCCGCTCAATATCAGAGTGAAGCGGAGATGGAGAAAGACTTCATAGATCGCCTCACCCGTCAGGCCTACGAGTATCTGACCATCAACTCTGAAAAGGAATTGATTGCCAATCTCCGAAACCGTATTGAACGGCTTAACGCAATCGAATTTGAAGATAAGGAATGGCTCGACTTCTTCAATGAGTATATCGGCAACCCCAATATGGGTATCATCGAGAAGACCAGGAGCATACAGGAGGATAACATAAAGTCATGGACCCGACCTGACGGCTCGCTTATCAATATCTCGCTTATCGACAAGACCAATATCCACAACAATTCCCTCCAGGTCATCAATCAGTATGTTCCTGAAGGTGGTGCCTACGACAACCGGTATGACGTGACAATCCTGGTCAACGGTCTTCCGCTCGTCCACGTGGAGTTGAAGCGTCGCGGCGTGAGCATAAAGGATGCTTTCAACCAGATAGACCGCTATCAGCGCGATTCGTTCTGGGCAGGTAGCGGGTTATATGAGTTTGTGCAGATATTCGTGATTTCCAACGGCACTCTGACCAAGTATTACAGCAACACTACCCGTGAAGCCGTCAGCAAGTCCAATCAGAATAATGGCAAAGGGAAGGGAAAGAAGCTGACGTCAAACTCGTTTGAATTCACTTCCTACTGGGCCACCAAGAGCAATGAGCCCGTATATGACCTGATGGACTTTACCCACACGTTTTTCTCAAAGCACACCCTGCTCAATATCCTTACCCGATACTGTGTATTTACTTCCGAGAATCTCCTGCTGGTGATGCGTCCATATCAGATTGCCGCCACTGAGGAGATCCTGCTCCGGATAAAGACTTCGACCAATGCCAGAACCTACGGCAAGCGTGAAGGAGGCGGTTATATATGGCACACGACCGGCTCAGGCAAAACCCTGACCTCGTTTAAGACTGCCCGGCTTGCGTCGCGGCTCGATGAGATAGACAAAGTGTTGTTTATAGTTGACCGTAAGGATCTGGACTATCAGACAATGAAAGAGTATGACCGGTTCGAGAAAGGCGCAGCCAATTCCAACGGTTCCACCGCAGTGCTGAAAAAGCAGCTCGACAATCCCGATGCCCGGATAATCATCACGACCATTCAGAAACTATCCAACTTCATAGCCCGGAATCCGCAACACCGGGTATACAACCGGCACACGGTATTGATTTTCGATGAATGTCACCGATCGCAGTTTGGCGACATGCACAAGGCTATAATCCGGAAGTTTAAGAAATATCATATATTCGGTTTCACCGGCACTCCGATTTTTCCTGATAACGCGGGAGCGATCCGTGATGTTGAGTTTACGACTACTGAAGGAGTTTTTGGCAAGCAACTCCACAGTTATACCATCGTCGATGCCATCCGCGACCAAAACGTATTGCCGTTTAAGGTAGATTATATCCGCACTATGCGCCAGGAAGACGAAATAATCGATGAGAAGGTCAGCAACATCGACCGCGAGCGGGCCTTAATGGCACCGGAGCGCATCGCTCTCGTGTCGAAATATATCATGGATCATTTCGCTCAGAAAACACGTCGGGATGCCAGGAGCTACTCTTTCTCGAAACTTTCCAATGTAGACGAGGTGGCCACCGCCCGTGACCGTAACAAGGTCAAGGAAGTCAAGACCAAGACTCGACTCACCGGCTTCAACTCCATCCTGGCGGTAGCTTCAATACCATTTGTAAAACTCTATTACACCGAGTTGCAAAAGCAAAACGAGCTTCTTCCGCCCGACAAGCGGCTTAAAATCGCTACCATCTTCAGCTACTCGCCTAATGTCGACACTGACGACGAGACACCCGAGGATACCGCAGGACTTGATCAATCGAGCCGTGATTTCCTTGAAAAATGTATAGGTGACTACAACGCCATGTTCGGCACGAGCTACGACACGTCGGCCGACAAATTCCAGAACTACTACAAAGACCTGTCGCTCCGCATGAAAAATCGTGAAGTAGACTTGCTGATTGTGGTCAACATGTTCCTTACCGGCTTTGATGCAACAACACTCAATACACTGTGGGTTGACAAAAATCTGCGCTACCACGGATTGTTGCAAGCCTATTCCCGCACCAACCGCATCCTCAACTCCATTAAAGACCACGGCAACATAGTCTGCTTCCGCAATCTCGAAAAAGCAACCAACGATTGCCTTCAACTCTTCGGTAATAAAAATGCCGCCGGGCTTATTCTGCTTAAGACATTCGACGAGTACTTCCATGGCTATGACGATGAGACGGACACGCATCATCATGGGTGGAAAGATCTTATCGGGGAGCTTCTCGCAAAATTTCCGCTCGGCACCCCGATTTCCGGAGAAACGGCTGAAAAGGAATTCATCAAGCTGTTCGGAACTATACTACGGGCCTACAATATCCTCGTCACATTCGATGAATTTACCGATAATCATATCATTTCTGATGATGACTTTGTAGATTATCGGGGATTCTATAATGAACTGCACGATAAATACCGTCCTAAAAAAGGTGAGCTGACCAATATCAACGACGACCTCGTCTTTGAAATGGAACTGATGAAGTCTATTGAAATCAATATCGACTACATTCTGTTTCTTGTGGGGCAACTCGACGGTAATGAAGGCCACGACCGCGAGATTATCATAAAGGCCATGAAATCGATTGAGGCTTCGCCCGACCTGCGCAACAAGAAGGAGCTCATAGAAAATTTCATCGAGAGCCATACGCCCGAAAATGACGTTCACGACCAGTGGCATGAATTTGTACGTCAGAGTCAGCTGCAGCAGATTGAGGAGATTATCGTCTCGGAAAACCTTAAACGCGAAAAGGCTCTCGATTTCATCAGTCAATCATTCCGCGAAGGTGAGGTGAAAGAGAGCGGCACCGCTATCGTCGAAATCCTGCCACCAATGGGATTATTCGGCGGTGCCGGAGCAAAACGTGCTGAAAAGAAAAAGTCAGTAATCGCTAAACTCAAGGATTTTTTTGATCGGTTCTTCGACATATCAGGCGGAGTGTTTTACCGACCGGAGTAATACGGGCGTAAACTTATAACCTTCATCGCGGGTTGATGGCAATAATTTTTTTACTACCTTTGCAATGGACTCAATAATCAGCAGGCTATGGATATAGAACAGAAATATTCAGTAAATCATTATCTTGTGTCGGCGTTGCTTAATTATGTCGACAATAAGGAGATTGCTATTCCGGAGATACAGCGGCCATTCGTGTGGGACGCGGCAAAGGTGCGTGACCTCATCGACAGTCTGTATCAGGGGTACCCTATCGGCTATATCGTGACCTGGCAGAATCCTGACGTGAAACTGAAAGACGGCTCTACTTCAACCGGCAAGAAGATTCTCATTGACGGCCAGCAGCGCGTCACGGCATTGACGGCTGCGATCCTGGGGCATACGGTCAAGAATACTGATTATGAAGACGTAAGGATCAAAATTGCCTTCAACCCTAAGGAAGAGAAGTTTGAGGTGAGCAACCCGGCCATCGAAAAGGATGTGACCTGGATCGCCGACATTGCTCCATATCTGAGCGGACAGCAACGGTTGAGGGAAATCAGGGATTCATATTGCGAGTTGAATCCCGACATGAGCGAGGACCGTTTTGAGGATATTCTCGAAGGGCTTAAGGATATCAAGAAGAAGGAAGTGGGTGTGATACAGCTTGCCGGAAATCTTGACATCGATGCCGTGACTGAAATTTTCATCCGCATCAACAGTCAGGGAGTGCCGCTGAGTCAGGCCGACTTTGTAATGTCAAAGATCGCTGCCAATGAGTCTTACGGGGGCAATCTGCTCCGGAAGTGCATCGACCACTTCAGTCATCTGGCGGCAAAGCCTGAATTTTACGGCAAGCTGAAGGAGAATGATACTGAATTTGTAGCCTCGGAGTATTTCCAGCCCGTCAGCTGGCTGCGCAATGAGAATGACGACATTTATGATCCGTCCTACGTCGATATACTTCGCGTTGCGTTCACCTATAAGTTCAGCCGCGGCAAGATGAGCGACCTGGTGAGCCTGCTCTCGGGAAGGAATTTCGAGACCCGCGGATTTGAGCAAAGCATCGAGGAGAACACCTACCGCCAGCTGAAAGCGGGTGTGATGGACTTCATCAACGAGACTAATTTCAAGCGCTTCCTGATGATAGTGCGTTCAGCCGGATTCTGCCACTCAAAACTCATCAGGTCGCAGAACGTGCTCAACTTCGGCTACATCCTGTATCTCAAGCTGCGGTCGCAGAAATATGCGCCTGATAAGATTGAGAAATTCGTGCGCCGCTGGATAGTCATGTCATTTCTTACGGGACGGTACAGCAGCAGCCCCGAGTCTCAGTTTGACTTCGACATAAAGCAGACTGACTCGCGCCCGTTTGAGGATTTCCTAAGGGATGTGGAAAACGCCCGCCTGTCAGATGCGTTCTGGGATGTCGAGCTTATACAGCGCCTCGACACTTCGATAGCAAGCAGTCCGGTGTTCAACGTTTTTCTCGCCTCACAGTGCAAGATGGGTGTGCGTGGATTCCTGTCAACCGACATCACCGTGAAGGACCTGATCGAACAGCGTGGCGACGTGCATCATATTTTCCCGCGTCAGTATCTCAAAGACAACGGGCTCTCAAGAGGTCAATACAATCAGGTGGCTAACTACGTGTATGTCCAGTCAGAAATCAATATCAAGATCGGCAAGAAGGCTCCGGCCGACTATCTCGGTTATGTCGTCAACGGGCAGTGCAACGGAGGGGAGTGTAAATACGGTGGCATCACTGACTTAGCTGACCTTGAGAAGAATCTTCAGGAAAATTGCATCCCGGCCTCCACGGCCACCATGACCCTGACTGATTATCCCGCGTTCCTTGCCCTGAGGAGGGTCCTGATTGCAAAGCGGCTGAAGGATTACTATTTCTCGCTCTGACTCTGCAAGGGATCAAAAAGAATTCGGGACGCTGCCATGTGTTTCAATCCGGCTGCGTCCCGATCATGGTTGATATTACTCCGTCATGACACGATGGCGTCTTCGGCGGTCCACTCGGTCAGACTACCGGCCTTTACCTGGATGCACACTTCGGTCATGTCAGTTTCGGCATGGATTTTGCGCTTTGCGGCGGGAGTCACGCGGAGCCAGTCGCCGGCTTCGAGGGGCACGTTCTCACCATCGATTTCCATAAAGCCCTTGCCTTTCACGATGAAATAGATTTCCTCGTTCTGCTTGTGGCTATGATAGAAAGGAATCACTGTACCAGCAGGAAGATTGTTGACCGATACTTCGGCACCCGTGAGTGAGAGGGTGTCATGCAGTTCTACGCGGGGCACACCGGCTTCCACGTGAGTTTTGCTGTAATTGCTCATTTTTTTTTAGTTTTAGGGGTTATTAAATTGTTATATGATTTCGGATCATGTATATCATTATTGTCATTCACCTAACATCCGCTTTATCCGGGCTATGCGGAGCTGATTATACAAAGTGGTCTGCGGCGAATCAGGTACCAGCATATCAAACCCGTGGAATACTCCGGGAATAGTGTGGAGCTCTGCGTTCACGCCGGCACACGTAAGGCGCGCGGTGTAATTCAGGCACGACATGCAGAAAAGGTCAAGAGTTCCCACAGCTATGAAGGCCGGCGGCAGGCCGGTCAGATCGGTGGCGAGGGATGCCGAGAAGTAGGGCAACTGACTTTGGTCAAGTTTCTGCCCTCCGAGCAGGGTTTTCCATCCGAGCTGATTGTAGGCCGGGGTCCACACCAATTGTCCGGCATAGGGATCGGGCATTGGATCTTTGTCTGACCCTGTGCGGCAGTCAAGCATAGGATAGGTCAACGCCTGGCCACACAGCGGCACTCTGCCGTGATCGCGGTTGTAAAGCGCAAGCCGGGCAGCGAGTCCTCCACCGGCACTTTCGCCCAGAATCACTATGCGCGACTGATCGGCACCATATTCGGCGGCATGATCGTGGATATATTCCAGGCCTGAATAAGCGTCGTGAAGGTCAGCAGGGAAAGGTGCGACAGTAGCCAGGCGGTAGTTGACGCTCACCAGGATTGCCTGAAGGCCATTGGTAAGCACTTCGGGTTTTGTCGCCATTGTGTTGGCATCACCCATCAGATAGCCTCCGCCATGTATGAAATAAAGTATGGGAAGCGGGCCCTTGCGGGTCAGTGTGGTGGGTTGCCATATATAAAGGTCGATGCTGTTGCCGTCCATGCCGGTAATGGTTACCTTACGCGATCCGGGCAGATCAGAGCCGGCGCCTAACATCGATACAAACGGGTTCTTGTCAAATGGTTCCTGACAAGCCTCAAAAATTTTTATCGATGATCGGCAACTGATATTCAGGGGCAATCAGGTGTCGTGAAGTGAATTCTTGAGCCATAGTTTAATATTTTTCGGTATCGTTGTGATACGGGGTTTTGTAAAGTTACATTTTTTCAACCAATCTCAGGATATATTGGTTCATCATTCTATCGATAATGCCCCTTATGGAATATTCTATTCACCCTTTAGAATATTTTCTTGATTATTTTCCTGAAATAAGTGCAAACTAAAGTGACGAAAGGAATGTTTATTGAGATAAAAAGCTATACGATGACCCGAAATACCCTACCTCCGTTATGGACCATCACTGACCTCAACTCCGCCGCGCCGGGGATGATGTTTGGTCCTGACTTCATTTTCTATCGGGATTTTTCGGCCCTGCGTAGACTGACGGGCAAGATTGTGGTTAATTTCGTGGGATTCACCTACGTCACCTCGGGTAAAATCGCCATCACCCTCAACGATATCTCGCTGCGGGCCGAAGCGGGACAACTCATTTTCTACAAAGCAGGTGACTTTATCTCCGATGTTCTGTTATCACCCGACTGCGACGGAATGTTATGCGGCCTGGAGGCCACGGTACCCTTTGAAAGCCGCAATAAGATGGGAGTGCCGCAACTGTCGTCATTGAAAGGGAACTGCAAGGTGTTCAGTCTCCACAAGGGTGCCGATGCCCTTCTTGAAGCCTACTGCGACCTGTTGAGCCGGAAATACTCGATGGGCATGGACAACGTCAGGTTCACCATCATATCATTGCTTGAAGATGTGCTTGCCTCGGTCGACATTTCCTGCAGTGACACTGAGAAATCCCGTCCGCGTCAATCGGCCGAACTGTTGTACCGCCGGTTTTCGACCATGCTCGTCGAGTCCTATCCTAAGCCGAGGGAGGTAAGCTGGTATGCCGAAGCGCTGGCTGTCACGCCCAAATATCTTGCAAAGGTCGTGAAACAAATCAGCGGAAAGTCAACAACCGAATGGATCAACGAAGCCATGATGACCGACGTGCGCACTTCCTTGATCCATACCGACGATTCAATCAAGGAAATATCAGCCCGGCTGGGATTCAACAATCCCGCTTTCTTCGGAAAATATGTGAAGAAACACTCCGGGCTTACTCCCAAGCAACTCCGGGCGTATCTGAAAGACCGGCCTTCGTGATGCGCCCGGGAATTACGTGCCCTGCTCCGCTCAACTTTATCACTGCTGTAATAATTACCGCGGTGACAATACGCCATTGCAATTACTTCCTCAACCCGCGGGTATTAAGATTATTTAAGATGTAACGTGAGCGAAATAATGTAACGAACTGACGGAAAAACTGATATTTATTTATAATTTTGCAAAAAATTGAACTATCAGGAAAAACTTTTTATGTATAAATCCTTTATCCGTTTTGCTTCCTTACTCATTTTCTTGACCTCCGGATGTGTCACGGCTCTTGGCGCGACCCATCTGATGATACACCTTCACTCGGGTGAAAGCAGCCGGGTGGAGGTCGCTGACGGCCTTAAAGTGGCCTTTGACGGCCCGGAACTCACCGTAACAGGCCGTGATGATTCCGCGGTATATTCACTTGACGACGTAGCCCGTATTACCTACCTGAAATCCGGCGACTCATCCATCGGAGATATTTCGGTCGCTACCGGTGTCCCTACATTTATGTTCACCCCTGAGAGCGTGGAGGTCAAGGCCGAAGGGAGGCATCAGGTCGAAGTTGTGGATATTTCTGGCCGGGTGATACTGAGCCTTTCCATGACCGATAGCCTTATCATACCTGTTGATCAACTGCCCGGCGGAGTGGTGATTATCACTGTCGACTCCCGCAAGGCCATAAAAATTGCTACCCGATGAAACGTCTTTATATCCTTCTATTGATCGCGGCCACTCTCCTTCCGGTCGCTGCCCACAAGATATATATGTATCGCAATGATCGAAACTTCAACCAAATTCCATCCGACGGAACCGCCACGCTCGTTCACAGTACCGAGGGCGGCGACACGGTGGTTGCGGTAGGTGACATGCAGGTTCCAATAGATGCAATCGACTCGGTGACGGTGAGGAGCGTCGATGTGCCTGTGCTCAATTTCGCGTTTCCCGACTACCCCGACGCATCGTGGGTGACAGAAAAGGAGACTTATATCCGCGCCGGGCTCGACATTGACGGGGCCGGTTATACAGAATCGGCCACCGGACTGCAGCTCAACGTGAAGGGACGCGGCAATTCCACATGGTTATTTCCCAAGAAACCGATGAGGCTGAAATTTGACAAGAAAACCTCGATATGCGGTTTCGACAAAGCAAAAAGTTACGTGCTTCTCGCCGACTATGTCGACCAGACACTGATGCACAATGCCACGGCACTGTGGGTGGCGCAGAAACTTGGAGTGTCGAGCGCGGTCGATTTCATGCCTTGCCAGGTCACGGTCAACGGTAAGTATGCCGGAATGTATCTGCTCACCGACAAGGTGGGCATCAACAAGGCATCGGTCGACATCGACGAGTCGACAGGAGTGCTTTTGGAAATGAGTGTCGAATATGACGAACCTTATAAATTCCGCTCGGCCATCCACCGTCTTCCGGTCATGATAAAGGATCCTGATTTCGACGAGCTTGCCGAGGATTACCCTGACGGCCCCACTCCCGCCGAGCGGCTGGCCGCATGGGAGGCCGACTTTAACGTGGCTGAAGCGGTGGCCGAGGCCGTAGGCGATGCCTTTGAATCAGGAACCGGACTCGCCCCGGGCCAGGAGGATGTCGACAAGTATTTCGACATGGAGTCGGCGGTTAACTACATATTACTCTATAACTTCGCCCGCAACAGCGAGATAGGCTTCCCCAAGAGCTGTTACCTCTACAAGGAGGCCACCGGCGGGGATTACAAGTATAAATTCGGACCGGCATGGGATTTCGATGTCGCTTTCAACATTCTTGCCTATAACGGAAATCCCGTCGCCACCGAAAATGCCACCGACCGCACCGTGTGGCTCAATTCACTGCTTTACTGTATATCATGCAGCCCGAAATTCCTGCCGATGTACAGGGAGCGGTTTGAATATTTCAAGTCAACGGTGTATCCCGAACTGCTCGAATGGATTGACACCTACTCATCGTTCATAGAGCCCGGTGCGCGTCTCGACGGCCTGCGATGGCCGGAGATATATGACGGCAAGAATTTTATACTGAAACCTCGCTCGTCATTTGACAACGTCATCAACGTGGCCGAGCTGAAAGACTGGATAATACGCCGCGTCGCCGCCATGGAGCAGGCCCTTGACGAAGGAAGTTTCTGATTCTTATTCCACTGACGGGTTGACCGCCGGCTGCGGGTGCATCTTGCGCCTGACTATGCGCGTCACGATGAGGGCGGCTGTCAGCACCATTATTCCGGTCACGGCCCACGAAACGGGATAAACCAGGAGCAGGGCGGGAAACGTGTGGTAACGGACGCTCACCGTTGCGACCCACACGAGCCGGAGCACACACGTGCCGAGAATCGTCAGCAGCATCGGAGTCATCGAATACCCGAGTCCGCGCATGTAGGCTCCCGCGATCTCATAGCTCGCAGCGATGAACTGGAACCTGAGCGCGGAATTGATGCGCTCCACGGCATATTTCATCACTTCCTGATCGCTCGTGAAGACACTGAGAAACCATCGGGCATTAAACGCGATGATAAGGTTGGCCGCGCCTGCCACGAGTACACACAGTCCCATACATATCCACATCACCTTCCGGCAGCGGTCAAGGTTGCCCGCGCCGTAGTTCTGGCCCGTAAATGCAATGGCCGACGCGCTGAACGCGCTTATGATGAAATAGCAGTAGGACTCATAGGTCAACGCTGCCGCCGACCCGGCCACCGCGGCCGATCCGAAAGAGTTGATCGTGGTCTGAATGAACAGGTTGGCGATCGAAAACACCATTCCCTGCAGTCCGGCGGGAATACCTATCTTAAGCATTTTCACGAGGTCGGCCCCCGACACCGTCAGCCGCCGCAGGTGGAGCGTGACCGGCTCGGGCTCGCGCCGCAGCAGGGCTACTATGATGGCCGCGTTGACACCGTTGGCTATCACCGTGGCGATTGCTACACCGGCCACCCCCATTCCGCCATATCTGACCATCAGGTAGTCGAGCACCGCATTTACAGCCGCAGCCACGAGCAGTGCGTAGAATGGTCTCCTGGTGTCGCCGAGGCTGCGCATAATCGCCGAGCCGAAATTATAAATCATGATGAACGGCATCCCCAGAAAATAGATGCGGAGATACTCGGTCGCTCCGTCGATCACGTCGGGCGGCGCGCTCATGGCTTCGAGTATGGGCCGGGCGAGCGTCACGCCTGCCACGAGCAGGATAAAGCCGCTTATCACCGCCACCACGGCCACCGTTGCCACCGATCGGGCGGTGGCCCGGTCATTCTTCATACCCAGATAATTGGCTATCACCACATTGGCACCCACGGCGATACCGAGAAAAAGATTGACGAGGATGGAGATGATGACACCGTTACTGCCCACGGCAGCCATCGCCTCGGGTCCGGTGAACCGTCCCACCATAGCCACGTCAACGGCGTTGAACGACTGCTGGAGGATTCCCGACGCGATCAGCGGAAGGGCGAAGACGATAATCTTGCCCGTCAGCGGCCCGTGGGTCATGTCAATGGAATATTTTTTTGCTGAAGCCATTGCCTGTATTCAATTTTTTCGCGGTGCAAAATTAATAATAAATGTCGTCGGTTGTATTCATTCAATCTCCACGACGGTATAACGGCAGGTTCCGCGGAGCTGTCATGATGTAAATTTTAGCGATTTTAAATAAAAAAATGGTGTAAAATGATTGTATAAGGTTAAATTTTTGTAATTTTGCCGCGAATATCTTAGAAACTATACCAATGTTAACCTTATCACTTTCGCCCCACATACACACGTCGCTGACAGTTAGACGCTGTATGGGGCACGTAATCATCGCCCTGCTTCCTGCGGTGGCTTTCAGTCTTTTCTATTTCGGCATAGGTGCCCTGATAGTAATAGTGAGCGCCATAATCGGCTGTGTCGCAACCGAGTGGCTTATCGACAAGTATATGCTCGGCCGCAAGCCCTCGATAGGCAACCTCTCGGCGGTGCTGACCGGACTTCTCCTTGCCCTCAACCTGCCGTCAAACCTGCCCGTGTGGACAGTGCTGGTGGGCAGCGTCGTGGCTATCGGCATCGGTAAGATGGCCTTCGGCGGCCTCGGCTGCAACACGTTCAATCCCGCGCTTGTGGGCCGCGTGTTCCTGCTACTCTCCTTCCCCGTTCTGATGACCACCTGGCCCCTTCCCCTCGAAAACCGCCTCACTTACCTTGACGCCACCACCGGCCCCACTATCTTGGGTGCCCTCAAGATGGACGCTCACGGCGACATGGTGGCCAACTTCGACATGATGGACAAGGCTCTCGGCCTCTCGGGAGGCTCGATAGGTGAAATCGGGGCGATAGCGATACTGATAGGTCTCGTATACCTGCTGTGCGTGCGCATCATATCATGGCACATCCCCGTCTCGATCATAGCCACTGTAGCCGTATTCGCATGGGCCTGCGGCGCTCCCGTGGGCATAGAGCTTCTCTCGGGCGGACTTCTCTTCGGTGCCGTGTTCATGGCCACCGACTATGTGACCTCCCCCATGAGCCACCGCGGTATGCTGCTCTACGGCGTGCTGATAGGAGCCATCACATTTATTATACGTCAATGGGGAGCCTACCCCGAGGGTATGTCATTCGCTATACTCATCATGAACGGCTTCACTCCCCTGATCAACCGTTATATCAAACCCCGTAAGTTCGGAGAAAGGAGCGTAAAAGCATGAGCGGAGCAAAATCTACCCTCGGGACTATGATACTGTCCTTAGGTGCAATCACGATAATCGCCGGCGCCCTGCTGGCATGGGTGGCCGAAGCCACGAGCGAACCCATCGCTGCCGCCGCCAAGCAGAAACAGCTTGAAGCCATTCAGGCAGTGGCGACAGCTCAGTTTGACAACGAGCCCGCAGCCATGGCCGACACCGTGTTTACCGACGGTAAAGACCACAATGTAATCGTCTTCCCGCTCTTCAACGGCGAGGAACTGACCGGAGCTGCCGTGGAATCCTATACCCCCAACGCTTTCTCGGGCTTCTTCACCATCATGGTGGGTTTTGATGCCGATGGCAACATCACCGGCTATGAAGTGGTAAAGCACGAGGAGACTGCCGGCCTCGGCGCAAAGATGCAGGACTGGTTCCGCGATCCAACCGGCCACCGCAACGTGATCGGCATGAACCCCGGAGTCAACAATATGACCGTCAGCAAGGACGGTGGCGAGGTTGACGCCATCACGGCCGCAACTATCTCGTCGCGCGCATTCCTCGACGCCATCGACCGCGCCTACAAGGGATTTAATCAATATAAAGAAAATGCCTCTAACAATTGATATCCATGAACTCTAAACTCCGCATCCTATATAACGGCATCGTTGCCGAGAACCCCACTTTCGTCCTCCTGCTCGGTATGTGCCCCACTCTGGGTACAACTTCGAGCGCACTGACCGGTATGAGCATGGGTCTCGCCACCATGGGAGTGCTTATCTGCTCCAACGTGGTGATATCGCTGATTAAGAATCTCGTTCCCTCCAAAGTGCGCATCCCGGCATTCATCGTCGTGATCGCAACCTTCGTGACCCTGCTGCAGATGCTGATGGAAGCCTACATGCCGGCCCTCTACGCCGCTCTCGGCATCTTTATCCCCCTGATCGTGGTCAACTGTATTCTTCTTGGCCGCGCCGAGGCTTTCGCGTCGCGTCACTCCGTGGGCGACTCGCTCTTCGACGGTATCGGTATCGGCCTCGGCTTCACTATCGCGCTGACCATCCTCGGTGCCGTCCGTGAATTTCTCGGAACTGGCTGCATCTTCGGCGCATCGATCTACCCCGAGCAATATGGTGCCCTGATGTTCATCCTCGCTCCCGGCGCGTTCATCGCCCTGGGTCTCCTCGTGGCAGCCTTCAATGCTATCCGCACCCGCACCGCCAAGTAAATCACTCCTAAAAACAATCTGAGTCATGATAGAATATATCTCAATCATCATAACGGCGATCTTTGTCAACAACATCGTCTTCGCCCAGTTCCTCGGTATCTGCCCCTTCATCGGCGTGTCGCGCAAGCTGTCGTCGGCCGTGGGCATGGGTGCGGCAGTTACATTCGTTATGGCAATCGCCACCCTCGTCACCTGGCTGCTTCAGAACTACTGCCTCAATCCGCTCCAGCTCGGCTATATGCAGACCATCGTGTTCATCCTCGTGATCGCGGCCCTGGTGCAGATGCTTGAAATCGTGCTTAAGAAAGTGGCTCCGGCTCTATATGCCGCCCTCGGCGTGTTCCTGCCGCTGATCACCACCAACTGCGCCGTGCTCGGTGTGGCCATCCTCTGCGTTCAGAAGGATTTCGCCCTCGGTCAGGCTCTTGTCTACGCCGTGTCCACCGCCCTCGGTTTCACCATGGCCCTCTGCATCTTCGCAGGTATACGTGAGCAGCTCGCCCTCGTCGAGGTACCCAAGGCCATGAAGGGTGTGCCCATCGCTCTTGTTACAGCCGGTATCCTCGCCATGGCCTTCATGGGCTTCTCAGGCATCAAGATCGGCTGATTAAGTCAAATACAATACAGTCCCGGGCCGAGCAATCGGCTCGGGATTTTTTGTTAAAAAATCTTAATGGGGGGGGTAATGTAACCTTTCGTTATTTTTGTAGTCTAATTAATACAACGCAATTACCAGTCACATTTCAACTTTATGAAGAAAATACTACTCCTGCTCGCGACGATGCTCGCGATACCCTCCCTATTGATGGCTAAAGGTGATAACATAATTACGCTTTACGGTCACATAAAAGACGCGCTGACCAAGATGGATCTTGTAGATGCCTACGTGCTGTGGCCCGACTCGACCGGAACCGGTGTAGATACCATAAAGTGTGACGGCGAGAGATGGATAAGAGGAGAGGTGATCAAGACCTCCGACTTTGTACGCCAGGTGCCTCGCGTAGACTCGATTTATGTGTTTGATGTGGAGTGTGAAGGATTTCAGCCGCAGACCATTTCGTTTACAGTCAACAAGATAGGCCGACGCGAGACTTTCCGCGAAATGCCCATGATATTTCTGGAGCGCGCTCCCCACAAGCTGAAGGAGGTGACTGTGACGGCTTCGAAGATAAAGTTTTACAACAAAGGCGACACCTTGGTATTCAACGCCGATGCCTTTCAGCTCGCCGAAGGATCGATGCTCGACGGACTCATAGCCCAGCTTCCCGGAGTGGAGCTGAACGATGACGGCCAGATAAAGGTCAACGGCGAATTTGTGGAATCGCTGTTGCTCAACGGCAAGGAGTTTCTCGACGGCAACAACCAGCTCATGCTTGAGAACATAGCCGCCTACACGGTAAAGAATGTCGAGGTTTACCGCGGCCAGAATAACAAGGAGAAGTGGACCAATGACGACAGCGGTCAGAAACACCTCACCATGAACGTGAAGCTGAAAAAGGAATACAACATGGGCTGGCTGGTCAACGCCCAGGCCGGAGCCGGCACCGAGGACCGGTATTCTGGCCGACTGTTTGCCAACTGGTTCACGGCTGTCCATCAGCTGACATTCTTAGGCAACGTCAACAACCTCAACGACAACCGAAATCCCGGCAAGGCCGACACATGGACACCGTCAATGATGCCCGACGGCACGCGAAGCTACCGGCTGGGAGTGGTGCAGTACATGTATGAGAACCCTGAGGAGACAGCACAGGTGAGGGCATACGCGAAATTTGAGCAGACACGCACCAATGACTTCACCACCACCGCACGTACCAATTTCCTCGGTGGAACGGAAACATTTGAAAACGCCTTTGACCGCGCCCGCGTCAAGGATACCCGCCTCAACTCCAATGCCTCCATCTATCTGCGTAATTCCAAGGTTGCGGGTTATCTCGATTTAACAGGCAACTATCGTCGCCGCGTAAACGACGGCACCTCACTCTCGGCTACATTTGACACCGAGCAGAAGGATGCCGACATGAAGATGATCGAGACGCTGTATACCGAGGGTGATCCCTCGCGGCTCGATGCCGTAATCAACCGCGCCGAGACGCGCACCGACGGTACAATGCGCCAGATTGACCTTCGCGCTACCCCGGGAGCGGGCATTTTCTTGCCATGGGGCGACCGTCTGTACTTAGAGACCTATATCCGCTACAATAGTCAGAAAGAGGAACGATGGAACGACTACACGGTCAACTATGGGGCCGATCCTGCGCCCGCTGTGCGCCGCCGCCAGTATTTCGACAATTCACCCAACCACCTGATCACCTCGGTCAATAACCTGGGCTACCGGATGCCGCTCGGGCGCCGCCTTAACCTGCGCCTCAACTATGAGTACCGCTTCAGCGACCACGAGAAGGACTCTTATATGTATGCCCTTGAGCGACTGAATGATATGGGAGTATATGGCGTGCTACCCTCGGGCTATCTCGATGCCTTTGACCCCGCCAACAGCTACACCTCACGCTTGATCGAGAACAAGCACTCTCTTGAGCCGCAGATTTCCTTCGCCCGACGTGGAGAAAAAGACTATATCTATCTCACTGCCGGTGCATCCCTTTCGCTCAAGCACCAGCACCTCGACTACTGGCGTGACGGCCGCTCGCAGCTCGTCAAGCAGACCAATTTCATCGTAACATCGGGTACGTGGAACTCCTTTATCGACTATAATTTCGGTCCGGTGAAGGACGAAAAGGGAAAGACCACTGATTACAACCACACCCTCAGCTATCACATCGAAGTGACACCTACCACACCCGATCCTTTCGACCGACTGGACGTAATCAACGATGCCGACCCGCTCAACATCACCGTGGGTAATTCCGACCTCCGCACGGCCTACAATTTCCACCACCGCCTCAGCTACTCCTATAATCCGCCCGAAGCCAAGCACCCGGTTTCCGAGGAAGTAACCATGCAATATGATTACACCGACAATGCGTTGACCCGCGGGTATGTCTACAATACCGCGACGGGTGTACGCACCACACGCACCTACAATGTCGACGGCAATTCCACAGCCTTGCTCTCCAACACGCTCCGCCTGCAGTTTGGCCGTACCAATCAGCTTACACTCTCCTCCATCACCGAAGGGTCTCTCCAGCGCTATGCCGACATGATAGGCGTGGATCTTGAAGCACCCTCGAAATCCACCGTCAACACCCGCGTGATCAGCCAGAAGCTCGACTTCGCCTGGCAGCTCGGCAAGCAGACGGTCACGGCCCGCGCACAGATACTGGGTCGCCGCTCCACCTCCACCCGCGACGACTTCGCTCCCATCAACGCATGGCATTACAGCTACGGCCTGATCGGCAACTTCAAGCTCCCTGCCGGCCTGGGAATCTCCACCGATTTTATGGCCTACACGCGCACCGGCTACGGAGTGGCCGAGATTGACAAGACCGACGTGGTTTGGAACCTGCGGCTGAGCTACAATCCTTCATTCGCCAAGCAATGGGTATTCTTGGTCGACGGTTTTGACATGCTCCATCAGCTCTCCAACGTGAACTATGCCGTCAACGCCGCCGGCCGCACGGTGAGCTACACCAATACCCTACCCCGCTACGTGATGTTTTCGGTCCAGTACCGCCTCAACATCCGGCCCAAGAAGAAGTGACCTCAGTCCCCGATAGTCCGACTCAATACCGGTGGTGATGGAGAAATCCGTCACCACCGTTTTTTCGCGGTGTTAATTATAAATAACATTATGGATTTGTAGGAATCCAATATTTTTTGTTAATTTTGTGTCGGGGAAGGACTGCGGTCCTTTCCCGAGAGCGCTTTAGAGACCGGAATACATTATGGCCACATCCCGCCGCGACGGTGTCGCGACATTTACTCTCTACCTCATTGATGCCATGTAACTGTCTCGGTGACAGTGCTTGAACTCCCGATGCGTCGACCGACGCGCCGGCCCTGCCTTGAAATAAAAAAAACGACATAAATGACAAGTAAATGGAACTACTGTCCCTTGACATCCGACGAACAGGAACACGAGTCCGTGCTGGCCAAGCGTTACAGCGATACCCCGCCTGTAAGTGCCCTCTTGGCCCGGCGCGGCATATCTACTGTCGAGGAGGCGGAAAAATTCTTCCACCCCTCCCTGCGCGATATGCACGACCCCTTCCTGATGCCCGACATGGACAAAGCCGTCGAGCGCCTCAACCGGGCCATGGGGACGAAGGAGAGGATTCTGGTATTTGGCGACTATGACGTGGACGGAACCACAGCCGTGGCGCTGGTCTACAAGTATCTTCTGAATTTCTACTCCAACATTGATTATTACATCCCTACACGCTACGACGAAGGTTACGGCGTGTCAAAGCAGGCCATCGACATGGCGGTGGAGCAAGGGGTGAAGCTCATCATTATCCTCGACTGCGGCATCAAGGCTATCGAGGAAATCGCTTATGCCAAGGAGCGGGGCATCGACTTCATAATCTGCGACCACCACGTGCCCGACGACGTGTTGCCGCCTGCCGTGGCTATCCTCAATCCCAAGCTGGAGGGAAGCACCTACCCGTGTCCCCACCTGTCGGGTTGCGGAGTGGGTTACAAGTTCATGCAGGCTTTCTCGATCTCCAACGGTATTCCGCCGGTCGAGCTCGAAAGTATGCTCGATCTTGTGGCCGTGTCGATCGCTGCCGATATTGTCCCGATGGTCGACGAGAACCGCATCATGACCTATCACGGGCTGAAACGCCTCAACACCAATCCCAACATGGGACTGCGGGCCGTGATCCGCATCTGCGGCCTGAGCAACCGCGAGATCACCATATCCGACGTCATCTTCAAGATAGGCCCGCGCATCAATGCCTCGGGCAGAATGCAGAGCGGCATCGAGGCTGTGGAGCTCCTCGTGAGTCGCGACGTGGCCGATGCCAATGCCCGCGGAAAGGCTATCGACCGATACAATCAGGACCGCAAGGAGCTCGACAAGCAGATCACCGAGGAAGCTAATTCAATCCTTGAAGCCCGGGGCGAGATGACGAGCGACAAGAAGTCAATCGTAATCTATAACCCCGACTGGCACAAGGGCATAATTGGCATCGTGGCCTCGCGCCTGACGGAGCTGTATTACAAGCCGTCGGTGGTGCTGACATTCTCCAACGGCCTCGTGACCGGTTCGTCGCGCTCAGTGCAGGGTTTTGACATATACAAAGCCGTGGAGAGCGTGCGTGACCTGCTTGAGAATTTCGGCGGCCACCCCTACGCCGTCGGTCTCTCGCTCAAGGAGGAGAACCTGCCCGAATTCACCCGCCGGTTTGAGGAATATGTTGCTGCCAACATCCAGCCCGAGCAACTTACCCCGCAGCTCGACATCGACGCCTTCATATCATTCTCGGAGATTTCACCGGAATTCCTGGCACTGATGCGGCGGTTCAATCCCTTCGGACCGGGCAACAACAAGCCGGTATTCTGCACCCGAGGCGTGACCGATTTCGGGACGAGCAAGCTCGTGGGCCGTCACAACGAGCACATCAAGCTCGACATCGTCGACGAGACCTGTGGCAAGGTGTTCAACGGCATCGCCTTCAATTCAGTGGAATACTTTGACCATATCCACGCAGGCAAGCCGTTCAGCATCTGCTACACTATCGAGGAAAACAAGCACCGCAGCGGCGCCACGAGCGTGCAGCTCCACGTCAAGGCAATCCACATAGATCCGGTCGAGGAGTGACCCGTCAGGAACTTGCCGCCGAGGCCCGCAGGATACTCAACCATTACTGGGGCTACGACTCTTTCCGCCCCGTGCAGGAGGAGATAATCCTTGACGTGCTCGAAGGGCGCGACACTCTCGGGTTGTTGCCCACAGGTGGCGGAAAGTCGATCACCTTTCAGGTTCCGGCCATGATGCTGCCCGGAATCACCGTAGTGGTGACTCCGCTCATCTCACTGATGAAGGACCAGGTGGACAATCTGCGCGACAACGGCATACGGGCCGTGTATTTCCACGCCGGACTGACCCTGCGGGAAAACAATCTCGCTATCGACCGCTGCCGCATGGGCAAGGTCAAACTGATATATGTATCGCCCGAGAAATTGCGCAGCGAGCGGTTCATGTCGACCCTGCGGTTTCTCGACATCTCGATGATAGTGGTCGATGAAGCCCACTGTATCTCTCAGTGGGGCTATGACTTCCGCCCTTCCTATCTTGAGATCAGCAAGCTGAGGGAGGTATTTCCTGATGCTCCTGTACTTGCACTGACGGCATCGGCCACCCGGGAGGTGGTGGACGACATCATGGATTCGCTGCGGTTCAGTCAAAGGAATGTGTTGAGCCGCAGTTTCCTGCGTGACAATATATCTTACGTGATGCGCGTGGTCGACGATAAGATACACATGCTCCGACAGGTGCTGACCTCCACATCGGGATGTGCGATAGTCTACGTGCGCTCCCGTCGTCGCACTCGTGAGATAGCCGCTGTCCTTGAGGCTGAGGGCATAAGCGCCGACTACTATCATGCCGGGCTCCCTCCCGAGGAGAAGGAGCTGAAACAGAACCGGTGGAAAAACGACGAGGTGCGCGTCATGGTCGCGACAAATGCCTTCGGCATGGGAATCGACAAACCCGATGTCAGGACAGTGGTCCACATCGATGTACCCCCGTCGATCGAAGAATATTATCAGGAATCGGGAAGAGCGGGGCGCGACGGCAAGCCGTCGTTTGCAGTTGTGATCACTTCACGCCAGTTCAAGGGGCGGCTCACGAGGATGGTGGACGAGGTATTTCCCGACAAGGATTTCATCGGTCACGTCTACGAAATGGCCGGAAATTTTCTAAACATCGCGGTAGGAAGCGGTTTCAATACAGTCAATGAGTTCAACTTCAATCTGTTTTGCGACACATTCGGTCTGCCCCCTATTCCTGCAAAGAACGCTCTTCAGATACTGACCAGAGCGGGCTACATAGAATTTGTGGAGGAGACCACATCCCGCTCCCGGCTGATGATGCTCTACACGAAGGAGGAACTGTATGACGTGGCCCTCGACGATGTCACCGACGAAGTGCTGAATTATATCCTGCGCAACTACACGGGGCTTTTCGCCGACTATGTTTTCATCAACGAGGCACTCATCAGCGAGCGTCTAAGGCTGTCGGGCGAAGCCGTCTACCGCTCGTTGCTTTATCTGGGGCGACTGCACGTGGTTCACTACGTTCCGCGCAACACTACGCCCTACATCATCTATACCTCTCGCCGCGAGGAGCCGAAGCATCTCATAATCCCCCGCTCGGTATATGAAGACCAGCGGGAACGGCTTGTCAAGCGCATCGGGGCTATGAAGGAACTTGTGTTTGATTCGGGGGAGTGTCGCATGAACGTCATGCTCAAGTATTTCGGTGAAAATCCGGGGAAAGAGTGCGGTATCTGCGACGTGTGTCGCGAGAAGCGCAGAAGCGGCAAGACCGGTGATGATGAGTCGCTGAGAAACACAATCATTTACCTCGCTTCACAGCCGGGAGGACATGACATTGCCTATATCGCCCGCCACGCATCGGTCACTCCCCGGCAGGTTGCAGAAACGGCAAGACAGCTCGCCGACGAGGGGGCGGTGAGATTTGAAGGTCTCGTGATTCAGTCCAGGTCACAGTCGTAGTGTACGCTGTGATGATGGGCATGACATTCGGTCACGGTGCGGTCGATAATCAGGTGCCGGGTAGCCATTGAGGAGATTACTGTCATCTCGTGGCTGACAAGCAGGATGGTAGTGTTTCGTCTCAGTCCGTCAAGAAGACCATAGAAATAGTTCTCGAATTGCTTGTCGACATAGCTGAGCGGCTCATCAAGCACCAGGATGCCAGGCTTGGAAATAAGAGCCCGACCCATCAGGGCGCGTTGCAACTGGCCCCCCGAGAGTGTTCCTATCGGCTGGGAGGCGCGGTCAGCGAGGCCCACAAGTTCCAGTGTCTCGGCTGTCAGCTTCCTTTCACTGTCAGCTGAATTACCATCGCTTCCGAGCAAGCCGGATGCTATAAGCTCCTTTACCGTTATGGGAAAGCGGGAGTCAACCATGTTTTTCTGCGGCAGATAGCCTATCGGTAGCCGTTGAGTGACTGACCCGTTGCTGAAATACTCCACCTTGCCCGACGTGGGCTTCAACAGCTTCAGCAGGATTCGGAGCAGAGTTGTCTTCCCCCCTCCGTTGGGACCGGTGACAGCAAGGAAATCGCCACGGTTCACGGTCAGGTCCACGTCGCGGAGTATCTCGCGCCTGTCGCGGATGAATGATATACCGGATAGTCTGATCAGGTGATCTTCCATAATTATTTCAAAGATGATGCTGTCAGAGCGTCAACTATCCTTGTTAGCTCGTTTTCCCAGTCACCCGAAAGCGGATTGATTTCAACCTCGGTTGCGTTGATCGAAGAATTGATCACTTCGGCGTGACGGCTGTCGAGATCTTTCTGGATGAATATTACCTTGGCTCCGGCCTCGGAAGCACTGTCGATAGCCTGCCTAACGGCTGCAATCGATGACTCTTTATTCTCAGCGCCTCCGGCCACTATCTGGTGGAGAGCGTAATCTCGCGCGAAGTAGCTGAGCGACGGGTGCCACACGACAAATGAGGGCGAACCGGCAGCAGCCAGGCGCGATGCGAAAGCGGTATCAAGCGAGTCAAGATGACTTAAGAACCGCTCATAGTTTGCGTTATAAGTCTGCGTTCCGGCCGGATCAATGGCTTTCAGGGCCCGGAGGATGTTGGAGGCCATGACGCGGGCATTTTTCACCGATGACCATGTATGAGGATCGGGGGTGGCATGATGTCCGTCGCCGTGGGAATGTGTTCCGGTGATCAGTTCTATTCCATCCGACACGTTATATATTGGGAGTGAAGGGTTGGCGAGTGAAATCTTACTCAAAATAGCGTCCTCGAAGCCCACGTTGCCTACCCTCATGTAAGCCACGCTCTTGTCGAGATTCATCATGTTGGTTACGGTCGGATCATACGTCTCGGGGTTTGCGCCGTTGGAAAGCAGACAGCGGATTTCAAGCCTGTCGCCGGCAATCTGCTCCACAAGATACTTCTGAGGTGGGAGCGTCACCGTAATGACTTTAGAATCGGGCGCGCTATGGATGCACCCGGCCACGATTGCCATCACGGCAGCCGCAAGCGATAATACCATTACGTGGACCCTAAAACTTCTCATTACTTTGAATTTCTTACCTTTATTTTTGCAAAGATACATAAAATTTTGCAAAAATTACGATTTTCTCAGGAAATTCATAAAATAAATTAAAAAAGCGCGACTTCTCAACCTTTAACACCGTAGACTTCACGGTGAAGCGTGGTGGAGATTTCATCAAGCGGCAACTGCTTGGTTGTAAGAAGCGTAAGAGGCACTGAGGGCAGTCCGGCAAAGTATGGTGGCTGGACGTATGGGAAAGAATGATGAGCCGTGAAACCGGCCTTAGAATAAAACGCTATGCGCCTGCGGGCCATCTCGCCTGTGCTTTCAGGCTCGGCTTCAAGCACAATGGGGAGCGGAGACTTCATGATGAGACTCTTTATGGCAGCCATACCGATACCTTTGCCACGCTGCGACGGATCGATTGCGAAATGCTCAATGTACAGCGCCTTTCCGAGATCCCAGGTAGTGATAAATCCCGCCGGTCGACCATCATAAACTACTGTCAGGAAACTGAACCCGGGTTCGGAATCGGTCTTAGTCAATATATCTTGCCATTCGCGGCGCTCTTCAGGCGGAAAAGACCCTACATAAAGCGCCTCCATTCCTGCAGGGATGGAGGCGGAGTTTTCTGAGTTCAGTTTTACCATCAATATCTTCCCGGTCAGTCTTCCTTGGTGTAATAATTGCTGCCATAGCCGTAGCCATAGCCGTAACCGTAGCTTCCGTAACGGCGGTTGCTTGAGCCTGACGGTACGGTACCGTTGAGGATGAACGACATGTTGGTGTAACGTTTCTGGCGATACATCTCGTCGATGGCGGGAAGCGCGCGACGGTCGAGAAGACCGGCACGGGCCACGAAAAGGGTGATGTCACACTCCTTGGTTATCATACCGGCATCGGCTACGACCTCGGCGGGAGGACAGTCGATGAACACGTAGTCAAACTCATCGCGAACATTGTGGATAAGGTTCTTGAAGCGGTCAGTATAAAGTAACTCCGAGGGGTTGGGCGGAATCGTACCTACGGGCAACACATACAGTCCGGGACATTCCTTTACCTCATGGATATACTGGCCGTAATCATCGGTCGAACCTGCAAGATAATTGGCGACACCGCGACCGCCCAGCCCTACGGCATTGGAGAGCGACGCGCGACGCATGTCAAGGTCGATGGCAAGCACGCGGCCGTTTTTCTTCTTCAGCGCCATTACAGCGGCCAGGTTCAGGGTGATGAACGACTTTCCCGAGCCGGGATTGAACGACGTCACCATGATTACCTTATGGTCCTTACCGGCGGTCATGAACTCAAGGTTGGAACGCAGGATGCGGAATGCCTCGTTGATCACGTTGTGACCATGCTCCTTGACCATGAGCGGCGGGAGAGATTTATCGCGGTAAGTGCGGTTGAGCAGGCGGGCGATGAAGCGGCGGAAACGCTCGCGGATGGAGCGATAACCTTTAATGTCACCGTGGGGCACCTCACCCACAAACGGTGTCGCAAGCGATTTCAGGTCATCACGTGTGCGCAGATTGGTGTCAAGATTCTCGTGGATAAAGAGAATTACTGCGGGAACTATAAGTCCTAAAAGGAGACACACGATGATAATATTGCGGGTGACCGGCGATGTAGGCTTGTCACTACCGATAGCAAGGTGAAGTATGCGGGTATTGAATGCGGTAAATGAGCGGGTAAGTTCATTTTCCTCACGTTTCTGGAGCAGGAAGAGATAAAGAGTCTCCATGACCTTCTGCTGTCGTTCAACCGATAGCAGGTATTTAGCCTGAGCAGGCGAAGATGCGATCGCTTCATTGGTGGACTTGTCACTCTTGATTACCGACTTGAGTTGGGTCTGCGTAGTGACTATAAGGTTATTGAGCGATGCCACCACAGCCTGGCGCATGGAGCGGAGACGGGTGTCATAATCTATTACGAGAGGATTGGAATCGCTTGAGTTGAGTGCTATGCGGTCACGTTCAAGCTGAAGTTTGTTATACTCGGCAATCTGCTGCACCACTCCGCTGTTTTCAAGCCCGGTATTGGCGGGGATAAGGCCGCCGTCGGCAAGCGTTGCCTCAACGAAGTCCTTCAGGAACTGCGCTATGGAGATCTGGGTGTTGAGTTCAAGTTCGCGGCGGGTATTCTCGTCACTACGGCGCATGTAGATTTCCGAAGCGCTCTGGAGGTCAGGAAGGAGATTGTTGCTCTTGAACTCCGAAATATTCTCGTCAAACTGGCCGAGTTCGTGCTCGATTACAGCAAGACGCTCATCGATAAACTTCGAAGTAAGACGCGAGAGTACATTCTTGTCGTCGACCCACTTTTCGTTGTATACATCAATCAGGGTGTCGATAAAATCGTCGGCACGGGCCGAGCTGACATCGGTCATTGAAATGTTGATTACCGAAGCATTGTCGCTGGCAAGTTCAACCTTCAGCATTGATGTAAACATGTCGATAGCTGAGGACAGGGACATGTGGCTGACAGTAACCTTATGCTCGAAATCTTCCCGGTAGTTGGCTCCGGGATGCACCACGATCCGGCCTATGGGAGTCGAAAGCGTGTCGTTCATTCTCGCCGTAATCGATTCCGGAAATTTCTTGCCGCTGAGGGTGAACTTATCGATTTCAAGTGATCCACCCTCTCCTTGATCGATTGTCAAGGTTGCGCTTACTGCATCGGTAAGATCAAGGAAATCCACTGCATATTGGGTTGAGTCCTTATATTGGAGCACTTTTTTTATACGGGTATGTGCCGTGTAAACAATATTATCGCCGAGTCTTGATATTACCGTACTTATGAGTGCCGGACTCTGGAAAGCGATAATTTCATTGTTGACGTCGCTTGAAGTATTGAACAGCCCCATATTGTTCATCATATCGGCCACAGGTGTCATGCCGCCCGAATTGGTGTCGGTGATGATGAGAGAAGCTGTGCGGGTATATTTTTTTGGAGTTGAGAGCACATAGTAGCATCCCATGATCAGGAACACACATATCGAGACAACGAACCATATCCAGTTGTTGAGGCACAACGAGAAAAAGTCACCGATATTCAGGGACTCTTCTTCCGCTTCGGTTGTGGGGACCGGAGAGCCGTTGGGCTGACCGGGAACGTTGGGAGTTTCTTCCATTATATCTTTATATAGGTATAGGTAGTGTTAGGGTAAAGAATTTAACGCTTGATCAGCACGGCAACCGAAGTGAGCAGCGATGCAACCGAGATCCAGAATGAGGTCGACAGGATATTGTTTCCGTTGACTGTCGACTGTCGCTGGCGGGTCGTGTTGGGCTCCACATAGATCACATCGTTGGGGAGAATATAGTAGGCCGGTGATTTCGCAACGTTATCCATCGAGGTAAGGTCTACCACGTATGTGTGCTGGGTACCGTCGGGGTCGGTACGCACTACTTTCACATTGTCGCGGCGACCATAGATCGTGAGGTCCTTGGCTGCCGAGAGAGCTTCGAGAATAGTCATATCGTCACGGTTGAGTGTGAAACGCCCCGGGGTAGCAACCTCACCCATAACCGAGAACTCTGTATTGACAAGATCAACCGTGACCGTCGGATCCTTGGCGAGGCCGGCGGCAACCAGATCATTCTTGATTTTATCGGCACACTCTGTACGGGTCAGGCCTCCTACATGCACTTCACCAAGCACGGGAAATGAAATATTACCTTCGGCATCCACCGAATATGTAAGCATCCCTTGCGATGAAGAATAGCTGCCACCGGTGTTGGACGACGTTCCGAGCATTCTTGTCACGTAAGGCAGGTTGAGCATGTCAGTGACCAAAGGATCACGGGTAGTGACCACGATCATAAGGCGGTCATTAGGCCTGATAGTGACCTGTTTGGGCTGGGTGGTGGCAGATACTGAATCGTGATTGCTAACATCCTGAAAATATACGATTTCCTTTGTCGATGAGCACGACGACATTGCAAGCAATAATGTGACGATAGCGGTAAAAAGCGCCGGACGCAGGTGATATGAAAGATTCATTGAAGAAGATTTTTCTTTTAGGTACAATGGGTTAAGGTCGGCAACGGCAAGCATTACCATATCATGTTTCGACTCTGCCTAAAGACGTGATCGGGACGCTTATGGCAGGGCACAAGAGTTTTTGAGTGTGTAAAATTAATCAATCTTCACGAATCAACCAAATATTAGCAAAAATTTGTAATTCGTAATCAAATGATATACGGAATTGTTGTTGAAATTGTGGTACGGACGTCGCTTTGCAACGTTTCACCTGCGCAGCGGCTGAATATCTGCAGGGGAAAGTTACCTCATTGCTCCGTGCTGGGGAAACATGCCGAAGGCATGTCCGTACATCATTCGCACCAACAATCTCAATTGCAGCAACATCCTTTCCTAACTCAATCAGTGCCGGGAGAATGGAGAGCAATATGGTTAGGAAACGGAGCATGGAGCAAGTTTTCCACAAAGGTAGCTTAATCTTCTTATGAAACAAAGAGATAAAGGTCTATTTATTGAATTGTGCGGCGAAATTGAAGTTATGATATTTTTTCTTTAGGCCATTGGATACCATACCTGCGTTTAGTGTCCACTTCCGGAAACCTCTAATTGGTGATATACCTTGATGAGCCATTGTTTAGCATTTTCAAAAAAAGAATTATTCCTTCTATCAATGAATAATCTTTTGTACGTTTTCGAGTCCTGAGATTGCAATCTCCGTTGTATTTCAATTCTGCGCATCTTTTCGCTATAATCCACATATTTATCCGGCTCAGCGGGGGTTGAATGAAAAACATGTGTATCTATTCCAATTATATCTCCGTTTCTTACAATAAATCTGAATACTGAATCATTCGGAGTAACTTCATACTCTATTTGATCATATAGACATAGTATCTCTAAACTGTCAATATCCCATGCCAAAAGCAAATTTTCGTAATAATCAAATGGAGATGGTCGTGATGTATAATATCGTTTATCTTCTACGCAATCATTCTTTCGGCAAAGGATAGTGTTGTCCGACGAAGAAAAGAATCGGATAGATCCGGGAGTAACCTTGACAATTATTGTATCGTTCTTCCTGTTTATTGTAAATGGCTCCGGAATGTAGTTCAATGAAGAATGACTACGGATAGTATTTACCAATTCCTTATTTGGCAGTGAATCCAATATTCTTGACAATACTGTTGAATCATTTTGCTCCATAAGATATGACACCTCAAATTGCGGCTCAATGATTAATTGTGACATTAAGCACTCTCCGAATACCAGGCTTAGGAGTATCAATATTTCCATAATGAGATATTGTCTTTAGTTGGTTTTATACTCATAGAATTGGGTAGGTTATATCTTGTTGTAGCCATATTGAAACTTCTCACGTTATTCGTGTATGCGATTCTAGGTGCTATTCCATGTTCCAAACGGATAAAATTTTCCATATTGCCTGCAAAAATATCACTCCGTCTCACTAACTCATTTTTATCTTGAGCCCACACTTTTCGATCTGTTCCACCCAGTATATTCTGATCGTAACCATGGGCTAATTCATGCGCTAAACCAATGAAAGCCGGTCTTGAACTTGAATAGTTTCCTTGTTCATTTATTGAAATGCCACCATTCTCATTTGCAGGATTCCATACAACAAGATTCAAGTTATTATAATATTCATTACCAGCATCTATATTTTCGGCTCCTTCAATTGTTAAGGTTTGATCCATTTCAATTAGTCCATCCACAATGATTTTACCGACATCTCCGGAAACGATTTTTTGCAGGGCATTGTCGAGTTGACCAATGAAATTATTACCTCTGACATAAATCTGATCGTCGGAATTGTAAAATCCATATTCTCCATCCACCATTCTGAATTCCCATTCCGAACCATCATCATCATAAGCTACGATTCGGTTGCCGGTGGGGTCGATGAAGTTAATGGGATCGCCTCCGCAATATGAATATGGCGAGAGGTGAAAGAACGATTCACATTCTCGGTCCATTGTGCGGAAGGTGTTGGAGAGCTGGGGGAGGGTGTGGCGGGCGGTGTAGTCGTAGACGGGGAGGCCGCGGAAAAGGCTCAGTTCCTTGGCGGAGTATTTGAAGCGGTTGGCCGTGGCGTCGGTCGACACGTTCATCGGCAGGCCGTCGGCGTAGTAGAGGTTGGTCTGGTCGACTTTGTCGCCTGATACCACGACCATCACGTTGCCCTGATAGTCAAATACATAGCTGTGGAACTCGCCGTCGCGCAGGTAGCCGTAGGGAGTCTGCAACCGGTCGACGGTGTCGTTGACTATGATGTAGTCGCCAACATAGCGGGTCACGTCGCCCGTGAACGCGCCGAGCTTCTTAACGCCGTTCCTGACGATATGCTTCCGCCCCGACGCGTCATAGACCATCTGACTGACAGGCCGATTTTCGAGGAGACCCTCGTAGAGGACTTCAGCGGGCAGGTTCAGTACGTTATATGATATGGAGGTTATTGCCGAGTGGCGGTCTTGTGTCATATTGCCGTTGGCGTTCAGGTCATACTCCATCTCCTGGGTATAGTCCACGCCCGTGTTTTCGAGCTTCGCCTCGGCCCGCGTCAGTCTGCCCGCATGGTCGTAGAGATAATATTGTACGGACGTCGCTTTGCGACGTTTCACCTGCTCCGCTACTGACGTGTCACTCTCCTCTCCGCAGAAAGATACCTCATTGCTCCGCACCGGGGAAACATGCCGAAGGCATGTCCGTACATCATTTGCGCCAACAACCTCAATTGCTGTTACATCCTTCCCCGACACAATCAGCGCCGGGAGAATGCTCAGCAATACTATCAGCAGGCGTGGCATTGGCAATTTGCAATAGTTTAGTTTCAGCGAATTACTTGAAGAGTGTGAATTTGTCTGTGTTTATTGGTTCTTATAAATATTTTCAAAATATTCAACTTTTCTTTGATACCATTCATAATTTAGTCTCTCGATTTCGCTCAAATCAATATTACATCCGTTTACAAACCACCAGTCCATCATATCTTCAAACTCTTTTCGAGTAATTGCAGATTCAAAATCATACTCGTCCCGATCCATCAATTTTCTTGTGATATACACATATCTGGCACCTGTGCCACGAGGTATGACGGCATCCACAGAGGAATACCTTCCTTCATCAGAGTTAAACAAATCCTGCAAAATATTCTGATCCGACAACAGATCTCTTTTTATTCCCTGCTTAATCGAATCTATTACTATATTGTCATCATCACAAAATACGGTTTTTGATTTACGATATCTTATACGTTCATTTAGTCTTGCAGGAATTCTATGGTCACAAATGAAATCACCTTGATAAAAGATCATGGAATCATAATATGGATTTATGTAATATATCAAATCTTTCATGAAGTCGCGAGAAACATATCTGACATTATCTCTCCACCATCGCACAACTGTATCAATATCTTCACGACTGACTCCAGAGTTAAGTTCTCTTCCGGTAAGAGGCGAACTCAGAGAATAGAAAAAATATGCGTCATCAGAAGTCCCGTTGAGGACTTCTTCGGTTATAATACTCATTCTGACTTTTTCTATTTCCCGACTGTCTTTCTTATTAGTACGGTAAGATTTTGCAGGTATTCCTGAAATATATGTTCGAATACCCATATCAGACTGAAGTTGGATAACATTTCTAAGCTGATATTGATAATAAAAACCTTGCGAAAACAATGTCAGTCTTATCAATAATATGAGTGTGCAAAGAAGATATCTCATTATTATTTACGTATGCAATTTATGATTGTCCCATTTTTGTGTTCTAATATGACGGTTCCAATGGGTTTATTGTTATATATGTAGTTTGTCGATCCAGTCTTCGTATTTTCTATTGTCATGTAAGTACTGCCAAATGGATAAATATCTATAAACATGACACCGCCTAGTGACTGCCTATCAACGGAAGAAACAGTTTTCATAATGGCGGTTTCTGACTGCATAGCTACTTCGTGAGCCTTAGTCTTCATATCTTTGCCATTTAGTTGTTTTGGTGGCAAGCTAACTTGATAATTATATTGTTCAACTAATTCATGGGTAAAAGTGCTTATGTCTGAAACATATTCTCCTGAGCCAATACTCTCTAAGTCTCCAACATCAATGGTTGCAGAATTAATATCACCAATGAATACACTGGAATTTAGGTCCAAATTAAGCGTAGTAACACCTTCATCGTTTACTACTTGAGTCATTCGATCAGCAAATTGTTTTTGCTGATCATTCAGCGAAATAGAAGGGTCTATGCATTCCCATGAAACCATACCATTTCCATCCACAGAAAAGTTATAACAACCACCCATAAAACCATTTATCATATTACTTAATTTGCTGATAGCTCCTTCTACAAGTTCATTTAACATTAGATCCATACCGGATGGGTCAATGAAATTTATCGGATCTCCGCCGCAGTAAGAATATGGAGAGATGGAGTAATAGGATTCCGCGCAGGGGTCCATTGTGCGGAAGGTGTTGGAGAGCTGGGGGAGGGTGTGGCGGGCGGTGTAGTCGTAGACGGGGAGGCCGCGGAAAAGGCTCAGTTCCTTGGCGGAGTATTTGAAGCGGTTGGCCGTGGCGTCGGTCGACACGTTCATCGGCAGGCCGTCGGCGTAGTAGAGGTTGGTCTGGTCGACTTTGTCGCCTGATACCACGACCATCACGTTGCCCTGATAGTCAAATACGTAGCTATGGAACTCGCCGTCGCGCAGGTAGCCGTAGGGGGTCTGCAACCGGTCGACGGTGTCGTTGACGATGATGTAGTCACCCACATAGCGGGTCACGTCGCCCGTGAACGCGCCGAGCTTCTTAACGCCGTTTCTGACGATGTGCTTCCGCCCCGACGCGTCATAGACCATCTCGCTCACGGGTCGGTTATTGGCAAGGCCCTCGTAGAGGACCTGTGTGGGGAGATTGAGCACATTGTAGGTGATGGCAGTAATTGCCGAGTGGCGGTCCTGAGTCATGTTGCCGTTGGCGTCGTAGTCGAAATCGGCGGCGTAGTTATAGGGATTGAGGGGATGGGGTTCGATTGGCTTATCGGGGGTCAGGCCCAACAAAGAGAACGGCGCGGCGACCGATGCGCCGGGTGTGGACGCAATCGGAGCGCGGGCGCGGAAGTCGAGCGACGCCTCGTAGGGGTAGGCCTCGGCATCGTCAGTGACGAACTCCATCCGGTTGCCCTGATACTCGATTGTCAGGTCGTCGAGCAGCGCGCCCTCGCGGGCATTGATCGCCCCGTAGCGGCGCATGGCCGTGACGTTGGCATTCAGGTCATACTCCATCTCCTGGGTATAGTCCACGCCCGTGTTTTCGAGCTTCGCCTCGGCCCGCGTCAGTCTGCCCGCATGATCGTAGAGATAATGTTGTACGGACGTCGCTTTGCAACGTTTCACCTGCGCAGCGGCTGAATGGTGACTTTTCTGGCAGCGGAAGAATACATCATTGCTCCGTGCTGAGGAAACATGCCGAAGGCATGTCCGTACATCATTTGCGCAAACAATCTCAATTGCTGTTACATCCTTTCCTGACGCAATCAGCGCCGGGAGAAGGCTCAGCAATATGATCAGCACGCGTGGCATATAACAACAAAAAAATGACACCTAATTTATCTAATTACATCTCTTATAAATAAAGCATTGGATAATTATTATTCTCAATTCTGCAATCATTCTTTCTTCTTTTCATAAAGTTTTTCGTAGTCATCAATTGATATTATCCGCAACTTTTCTCTTATCTTCTTCCTCCTAAGCAACTCCTTTGCAGGAGCATACTTGTCGGGTGGGAGTGGGTAGCCTTTATAATAATGACTGTCGACAGTGAATTCCCCGTCCTTTATAATAAACCGGTAAGCTTGGCAGTTAGGGCGGTAAGAACTTCTTCTCGAATAAGATTCCCTAAAAGATGTATCGTAGCTGCTCAGAATGTCCAGGCTATCAGTATCCCAATCCAGAAGAAGTTCTTTCTCATAGAAATCAGGTCTCAATTCACTTATCATTAAGGCATAATCATGATTAATTTTCCCTATACTATCAACAGTTGGTTCATAAGAGTTCAGTAAGGCGTAATACCTGCGTATTTGTTCCCTGTCCTGATTGGAAGCAAGTTTGATCTCATTTCTATATTTTGAAACAAATGCAGAATCGTTATGAGAAAAAAATGATACGTTAAAATCATCTTGAAAGAATTTCTCTATCATAACTATTACAGTATCACACGTCTGATTTATCTTGAAAAAATTGTCGGATGATAACTTTATTGCTTTGGCTGTAAGAAGTGGAGAAACAATATCATTTTCGGAATATATATAATTCAATATAGTTTCTGCATTAATTTTTGCCATACTGATTTGCCAAAAGAAAATAATTGTGATCAGAAAGATCCCGGTACGGTATTTTTCCATGATTTGATTGTTTGTTTTGTCAATTTTGTAGGAGTCATTACACGCGCAGGAGGATATATGGTAGCGGAAGTCGACTTAGAAAGTCCGGGAAAATAACTTACGCGTGCCGGTAAACCATGTTCTGCTCTAACCTGATTTTCTACATTGCCTGAAAAGACTTCTGCTTTTGAAGCATCTGTACCATTCCAGCTTTCGCCATCCATGCCACCTAATATAATATCATCATACGCATGGCCTAATTCGTGTGCTAAACCTATATAGCCAGGGGTACTTTCTGACCAATTATCTTCTGTTGAATCCCAAAATATTCGATTACTATTTGGCTTGGAAGATGATTGATATTCAGTTGTTTCATTGATAGGACTTAAACCCGGAGGTGGATTATTTGGATCCACAATTCGTATAAGTGTTTCTGATTCTGCCAATGCAGAAACTATAAAATTTCCCACGTTTCCAGAAACAAGCTTTTCGATAGCAGCATTAACTTTTCCGGCAAACTCATCACCAGAAATGGCATTGCCCATGGAGTCATATAGCCCCCATGATCCATCGACTTGTTTACATGTCCATTCCTTTATTTCGTCTCCTATCATTTCCAAACACTTGATTTCCTGCCCCGTAGGGTCGATGCAGTTGATTGGGTCGCCGCCGCAGTAGGAGTAGGGGGAGATGGAGTAGAAGGATTCCGCGCAGGGGTCCATTGTGCGGAAGGTGTTGGAGAGCTGGGGGAGGGTGTGGCGGGCGGTGTAGTCGTAGACGGGGAGGCCGCGGAAAAGGCTCAGTTCCTTGGCGGAGTATTTGAAGCGGTTGGCCGTGGCGTCGGTCGACACGTTCATCGGCAGGCCGTCGGCGTAGTAGAGGTTGGTCTGGTCGACTTTGTCGCCTGATACCACGACCATCACGTTGCCCTGATAGTCAAATACATAGCTGTGGAACTCGCCGTCGCGCAGGTAGCCGTAGGGAGTCTGCAACCGGTCGACGGTGTCGTTGACTATGATGTAGTCGCCAACATAGCGGGTCACGTCGCCCGTGAACGCGCCGAGCTTCTTAACGCCGTTTCTGACGATGTGCTTCCGCCCCGACGCGTCATAGACCATCTCGCTCACGGGTCGGTTATTGGCAAGGCCCTCGTAGAGGACCTGTGTGGGGAGATTGAGCACATTGTAGGTGATGGCAGTAATTGCCGAGTGGCGGTCCTGCGTCATATTGCCGTTGGCATCGTAGTCGAAGTCGGCGGCGTAATTATAGGGATTGAGGGGATGGGGTTCGATTGGCTTATCAGGGGTCAGGCCCAACAAAGAGAACGGAGCTGCGACCGATGCGCCGGGTGTGGATGCTATCGGCGCGCGGGCGCGGAAGTCGAGCGACGCCTCGTAGGGGTAGGCCTCGGCGTCGTCAGTGACGAACTCCATCCGGTTGCCCTGATACTCGATTGTCAGGTCATCGAGCAGCGCGCCCTCGCGGGCATTGATCGCCCCGTAGCGGCGCATGGCAGTGACGTTGGCGTTCAGGTCATACTCCATCTCCTGGGTATAGTCCACGCCCGTGTTTTCGAGCTTCGCCTCGGCCCGCGTCAGTCTGCCCGCATGGTCGTAGAGATAGTCCGAAATCAGCCGCCGGCCCGTCACATTGAGGTCGTTGCGCGTGATGCGTCCCGACCGGGAGGAGTATTTGCCCGTGCCGCGGTAGAGCGACTGGGTGAAGTGGTTGGAGGTCAGCTTGTTCAGGGCTCCGCGCAGGTCGTAGTCGTAATATGTCTTAGCCTTGCCGGGCGCGCCGTTGCTGCGCAGTCGGCCAAGGGCGTCGTAGGTGTTGCTGACGAGCGTCAGCGCATCCCCGCCGTTATGGCTCAGCGTCACGGTGGTCGGGCGGTTGAGGCGGTCGTAGCCGTAGGCATACGTATCGGTCATCGTCTGACCCGCCGCAACGGTCGTCCGCCTGACTTTCACCGGATTACCCGCGAAGTCATACTCCGTATCGGTCTTTATCGTCGAGCCGTCGGCGGTGGTCGACGACGTGTAGATAAGCCGCTCGTGGGAGTCGTAGAAGTTGACCGTCTGCACCCTCGTGCGCCCGGCAGTGCCGAGCACGCGGTCAACCTGAGCCGTGACAAGCCCCATAGGCTTGGCGAGGACTCCGGTGGCCGTATACTGCACCCCGAGGAATGCCGGCACGGCATCGTAGTAGGTCGCAGTCAGCATCTCCGCCCCGGGCAGCGAGGCCGACGTGACGTAGTGAGTGGAGTCCACCCCGAGGGCCGACGGCGAGAAGGTGGCGCGCATCCTCAGCGTGGCGCACGCATCCATGGCCGACGACGAGCATAGGCCCGTGACGGCCACGCGCCCGGCAGCGTCGTAGAGCGTGAACATCGCCTTGCCGTCGCGCCGCATGTTGCCGTCCTGGGTGAACGCCGGCAGCCCGTCGGCATCGTAGCCGTAGGTGATCTTCTCCGCCCCGGGCAGTTTCTTCGAGACCATGCGGTTGGTCTTGTCGTAGACATAGTGGTAGGCGTAGTCCTTCATCGAGGAGCTGGTGGTGACGTTGCCGGAGACAGGGGTGGCCATCGGGGGAAGCACGAGCACGAGGTTGCCCCACGGGTCGTAGACGAAATAAGTGTCGAGCTGAGTGCCGTCGGCCAGCAGCCGCCGCGAGAGCAGCTTCCGGCCACGGAAGTCGGTGAACTCCAGGCTTACAGCCCCGTCGGCATCGGTCACCTCGGTCACGTCGAGCGCTCCCGCCGGCCAATAGCCCTGGACGCGGAGCGTGACATCGTCGGTCATCGACAGCCTCCGGCACCGCAGCCGGGGCACCGAGGCCGAGTTGCACTTCTCGTCAAGCCGGGTCTTCCACTCCCGGTGATCGCTGCCCGCATCGATGGTGATGACAGGAGTGGCCGATGCCGATCCGGCCCTGAACACCGCCTCGCTATACGGCACGGCATTCCCCGACGCAATCAGCGCCGAGAAAATGTAGAGCAATATGATCAGCAGGTGGGGCATACAATGGTCAACTTTTACATAAGTTATTGCAATATATTATTATGTTAAAAGAAATAATAGTTTGTATAAGGAACGGTTTGTCTTTCAGGTCGGTTCGTATCAAACACAATACTGTCTTTCTGGTCACAGACATACAATCCATTCATATTTCCATCAAATTTGATATAATAGTCAGATTTTCGTTTGGCCTGGTTGAATACTGAATCCTGCTTCCATCGGGTATCAAAAGGTGAAGGAAAATTCAACTCTACGGCAAAGTTTTTTATATTTACGGTTTCTGACTTAAACTTAGTGGAATTACGAATATCAATAAACTTGACAGTATCATTGCATAGAAATAGAAACGGACCATCATAAACATTAAAGAATTGAATCACATAATTATCTTTAAATTCTTTATTCTTGCTGAACTGTATTTTAGCTTTTTTGCGAGTCAATCGTGTTACCTTGATATTTAGATTCAGAGGTGGAATCTCATAAATCGTGACATGCTCCATGTTATCAGTGAATAAATACGAAACAAACAATCCGCCTCCTAATAATATAACGATGAATACTATTCCAACGCATTGAATAGCTGTGATATTTCGGAATATATACCTCATAATCAATACATTAATGTTTTACTATAACTATCAATTCCAAAAATAAGAAATTTTGTTAAACATGAATGCCGTTCCGTCGTCAAAGCTTCCCGATGACCCATTTCCCAACCATAACGTTGGGCATTAACCGATGATTTTCCTTCACGTCCTCTTTGGTATGCGTCACATCCAATCCTGTGAATAATCCACGGTAAACCTTTTATTCCGGAGATATATCCAGCACCGATATTCCCGATGTCTCGGGCTGAGGTGTAGATTTGGTTACCATTGGCATCTTTACCAAATGGCATTCCGCGGTAAGGAGATAAATTTGGATCAGGGGTATCATTTCCGTTAGTAGTTTTGAAATCATATTTCTCAAAATTACGCGCGTTCATTGCATAATCGGCTAATGAAGGATCGTCATTTTTCAATTCTTCAAAAAACTCATTTCCTTTTTGATCCGATGTGTCAATATATCCTTTCCATTCTCCATTACTACTATCGCCTTGAGTAGTTCCGCTGTCATAGAAAGATGTAATGGATGTTGTAGTACCTAACATGATGTCTTTAGAACGGTCTTCGGCAGAGTTGACAACATATACTCCTAAATCGTTGTCTTCTAAATCGCCACCTACTACATCATATATTCCTTCTACGTCCTCTCGCTTCATTACAAAGGTACTCATACCCGTCGGGTCGATGCAGTTGATTGGGTCTCCGCCGCAATAGGAGTAGGGAGAGATGGAGTAGAAGGATTCCGCGCAGGGGTCCATTGTGCGGAAGGTGTTGGAGAGCTGGGGGAGGGTGTGGCGGGCGGTGTAGTCGTAGACGGGGAGGCCGCGGAAAAGGCTCAGTTCCTTGGCGGAGTATTTGAAGCGGTTGGCCGTGGCGTCGGTCGACACGTTCATCGGCAGGCCGTCGGCGTAGTAGAGGTTGGTCTGGTCGACTTTGTCGCCTGATACCACGACCATCACGTTGCCCTGATAGTCAAATACATAGCTATGGAACTCGCCGTCGCGCAGGTAGCCGTAGGGGGTCTGCAACCGGTCGACGGTGTCGTTGACGATGATGTAGTCGCCCACATAGCGGGTCACGTCGCCCGAGAACGCGCCGAGCTTCTTAACGCCGTTCCTGACGATGTGCTTCCGCCCCGACGCGTCGTAGACCATCTGACTGACAGGCCGGTTTTCGAGGAGTCCCTCGTAGAGTACTTCAGCGGGCAGGTTCAGTACGTTATATGATATGGAGGTTATTGCCGAGTGGCGGTCTTGTGTCATATTGCCGTTGGCGTTCAGGTCATACTCCATCTCCTGGGTGTAGTCCACGCCCGTGTTTTCGAGCTTCGCCTCGGCCCGCGTCAGTCTGCCCGCATGGTCATAGAGATAATATTGTACGGACGTCGCTTTGCGACGTTTCACCTGCGCAGAGACTGAATATCTGCAGGGGAAAGTTACCTTATTGCTCCGCGCCGGGGAAACATGCCGAAGGCATGTCCGTACATCATTTGCGCCAACAATCTCAATTGCTGTTACATCCTTCCCTAACTCAATCAGTGCCGGGAGAAAAGAGAGTGAAATGGTAAGGACAATGGGCATTTATGAATTTTAATATTGTTTATTTATGATTGCATTTTATACATTATCACTTTTTAATATTTCGTTTTAAAAATTCCTTCCGGTTTGGGCTGAAACTTATTGTATCCCAGAACTGGGTATCCAATTGAATTTCATATATGGTTCTATTACGATTGCTTAATACCCTGAAGCCACCCATATCTCCATAAACTAAAATATAGTAATCATATCGGGTTGAATCTTTCGAATTATATGAATAATCTATACATTCTTCACCACGCAGGAGTATTATTTTAAACTTGTCTGAAGATACAGTCGGATATACGCCGTGGCAGTACTCGTTATTTATCAAGATTGTATCTTTCCCCTTAAGAAAAATACTTGGAGCCCATAAAGGGCCATAACCACAGTCGATATAATCGTCACCAAATATTGTATCACGACTGAACAAAATCCGCGCCCGGAGTTCCCGAGGCTTCTCGATTTTCATGTGCAACCCGAGGTCCTCGATATAATAGGTCCTCGTCTGAAGCGGTATTTGTGAAAGCTTATACTGATTATAGTTATGTACTATATAATAGATTGAGCCAGTCATAATGAACGCTATTATCGTTAAGTCCTTTAATCTTTTCTTCATTTAGGTTTCTGAATTTTTATCAAAAATAATAGTTACCTAGCAGATTTCAAAAGATTGATTCAGTATTTTAAGATTCTTGAACAATGTTAATCTATAAGCATATACATAGGGTTATAGATTCCAGGGCTATTAATACTATCATCTAAAGGTATGTCAAAATCCCAATACTTGAATGTTTGAGTCTTTACTTTATTATTATAAAAAACAATTTGTGTAAGATAAGAATGATGTCTACCTGACGCAAATCGGTAATGCTCCTTTGACCGGAGATATAATGTGTCCCACATTTCAACTTTCTTCATAAAAGACCTCTTTAAAGACCTAAGTAGCTCCTTTTTAGATTTGGAATGAGTGTCGTTATTAATATAACTCGATGTATACTCTAAACCGTGCTTATTCCAAACAAGAATGGATATATGAGGTGATGGTTGATGGTCCTGATATGTTTCTTTAATCATATATATTGTATCATTTTGAGGATTAATGATTAAATTATTTAGGGGTTTATCTATTAATAAACTGTCTGGAATTAATAATCCATAGGGAACGGCCATAAAATACGAATCCGTAATACGCCTGTAAGCTTCAGGAAAAGTTATCTGAGTTTGTGTTGCGGAATATCCATCTGAATCAGAGTCAATATTTAAAGCACATAATGATAACATCAAATAGTTAATAAGTAAAAAAAGCGTAGCTTGCTTCATTTTCGCACTGAATTAAACAAATTGTAAAAAAAGATGCTTCCTACGTATGGAATTCTTGACTGTGGATGAGGATATAGCGTTGAACTCTCAGAAAATACATAAGAGAACTCATAACCGGAATAATAAGTCCTTCTAGGAATGTTATTTTCTTTTCTAACGACATTTTCAAAAGCACAAGCAAAAATATCATCTTTAGGAACAGTACAAGTGTTCATATTCGAATTAGAATATTCGTACCAAGTCGATTCATCATTTATGCCCATAAACTCAGTAATGGAATGTCCGAGTTCATGAGCTAAATCCATACCAAAAGCATAAGACTGCTCGTTAGTATTATTACCAGTAAAATTTTGTATATCGCGTCCCGTCCAGCTTATTCTCGTGTCTCCATTATCTAAAGTGAAACATATGCTTTCATCTCCTTGTGAAATCGTACAAATCTTATCGTTTTCAATTAAGTAATTCAATCCAGCTTGACCTATAGGTCCGTTCCCTATTGTGGACATCGCTTGTTCTAGAAAATCTCCAAAAATATTACCTCCTTCATACTGATTGCCGTCAGCATCAACAAAACCATAACCACCACCTTCAAGTGCCATGTAGGTATACTTGATGTCATTGATAATCGCTTCAATTGTCTGCCCCGTAGGGTCGATGCAGTTTATAGGGTCTCCGCCGCAGTAGGAGTAGGGGGAGATGGAGTAGAAGGATTCCGCGCAGGGGTCCATTGTGCGGAAGGTGTTGGAGAGCTGGGGGAGGGTGTGGCGGGCGGTGTAGTCGTAGACGGGGAGGCCGCGGAAAAGGCTCAGTTCCTTGGCGGAGTATTTGAAGCGGTTGGCCGTGGCGTCGGTCGACACGTTCATCGGCAGGCCGTCGGCGTAGTAGAGGTTGGTCTGGTCGACTTTGTCGCCTGATACCACAACCATCACGTTGCCCTGATAGTCAAATACGTAGCTGTGGAACTCGCCGTCGCGCAGGTAACCGTATGGGGTCTGCAAACGCTCGTAGGTGTACACGTCGGCGAGCATTTGACCCACTACCTTGATTACGCGGTTATTCATCATTGGATTATCTTGAAAGTCATATTCGATGTTCTACCATCGAGCTGACGGTATTCCTCTTTCATCCAATTTGACTTGATTTGCGTTTCTGAGAAAATTATTATAATATTCCCGTAGCCCATTCTCCAATTTTGATTCTGCTTGATATTTATACCTTAATATTGTATAGAAAAAATAATAGGATTCACTATCTGGAATAGAAAATACAAATTCTGAAAATGGAATAATCATGTGACCATTATACGCAAAACTTTTAGATTTCCTGTACATATCCCATCGAAGTTTAGCCGAGGAATTGCTTCTGATTATTACTTCACCAATATAGACTGATGTCAGAAAGGCTAATACAAGTTCCTCATCAGTCAGTTCCACTCGCATCACTGATTTTTTAAGGACGATATGAGCATTCTCCACTCTACGGAGATATTCTTCCTCACTGATTTCTTGACCATTTACGTATTTGTATAAGATTTCACCTAATCTCGATAAAGATTCGGGGGTAAAGTCATTTACCCAATGAATATTATCGGAAAAGGCATTAATTCGGTTACTAAACATTTCCAAATGCAGGTCAAGATTTTCCATGAACCATCTGAAATACTCTCTCAACTCTTTTTTTGAATATTGATAGCCGAGGTTGGTATTTCCTACTAAATTTATCGCGTCTTCAATGTTAAATTCCATTTTTCAGTTTTCTATATAATTTATTTTAATATTGTTTTTTACTAAAATATCTTGAAGATGTTGAGTAGGCCCTTGTTGGCCAGTTATTGGACTGCGGAAAAAATCATAGTGAATATCATTTATAAGATTATTATCTCGTAACCAAACATCTTTTTGAACTTGTCCAACAATTCGTTGAGAAGCGCTTACTCTGCCCGATTTTACCTCATGCGCTACTCTGTTCCCCTCTTCGAATACATCAATTTGTCTACCTCCCATAGGCGTAACAAAGTATTTGCTTATCCCTCCGGTCATACCTTTTACAACCTTCTCTGCCGCTTTTCCCATTTCATAATTCTTTCTAACGGTACTTCCTGCTTTAGCTGTCGCAGTGACAACCTTTGCTCCCTTTTCTAAAGCCTTTTTCCCGGCATTTGCCGGATCGATAGCTACATCTGCGGCGACACCAATTAACGCAGCAGTTTCCGGACTTGCACCACATGCTTCTGCTCCTGCGGTCACAGCCTGAGCTGTGACAGTGCTTCTATCCTCTCCGGTAATGGCTATGGTTGTTCCAGTCACAACATTATCAGCACCGTGAACAACCAAAGCAGCTCCTAAGACGGATCCTAATCCAGAACCGCATAACGCACCTCCAGCGACCATTTCGGCACCACCAAGACCTGCTTGTACTGCGCCTAAACTTCTTGTGAGAGTATCCATTAGCCATTCCGGTATCATCCCCGTCGGATCAGTGTAATTTATCGGGTCGCCTCCGCAGAAAGTATATGGGGAGAGCCAATAGAATCTTTCCGCGCAGGGGTCCATTGTGCGGAAGGTGTTGGAGAGCTGGGGGAGGGTGTGGCGGGCGGTGTAGTCGTAGACGGGGAGGCCGCGGAAAAGGCTCAGTTCCTTGGCGGAGTATTTGAAGCGGTTGGCCGTGGCGTCGGTCGACACGTTCATCGGCAGGCCGTCGGCGTAGTAGAGGTTGGTCTGGTCGACTTTGTCGCCTGATACCACGACCATCACGTTGCCCTGATAGTCAAATACATAGCTGTGGAACTCGCCGTCGCGCAGGTAGCCGTAGGGAGTCTGCAACCGGTCGACGGTGTCGTTGACTATGATGTAGTCGCCAACATAGCGGGTCACGTCGCCCGTGAACGCGCCGAGCTTCTTAACGCCGTTTCTGACGATGTGCTTCCGCCCCGACGCGTCATAGACCATCTCGCTCACGGGTCGGTTATTGGCAAGGCCCTCGTAGAGGACCTGTGTGGGGAGATTGAGCACATTGTAGGTGATGGCAGTAATTGCCGAGTGGCGGTCCTGCGTCATATTGCCGTTGGCATCGTAGTCGAAGTCGGCGGCGTAATTATAGGGATTGAGGGGATGGGGTTCGATTGGCTTATCAGGGGTCAGGCCCAACAAAGAGAACGGAGCTGCGACCGATGCGCCGGGTGTGGATGCTATCGGCGCGCGGGCGCGGAAGTCGAGCGACGCCTCGTAGGGGTAGGCCTCGGCGTCGTCAGTGACGAACTCCATCCGGTTGCCCTGATACTCGATTGTCAGGTCATCGAGCAGCGCGCCCTCGCGGGCATTGATCGCCCCGTAGCGGCGCATGGCAGTGACGTTGGCGTTCAGGTCATACTCCATCTCCTGGGTATAGTCCACGCCCGTGTTTTCGAGCTTCGCCTCGGCCCGCGTCAGTCTGCCCGCATGGTCGTAGAGATAGTCCGAAATCAGCCGCCGGCCCGTCACATTGAGGTCGTTGCGCGTGATGCGTCCCGACCGGGAGGAGTATTTGCCCGTGCCGCGGTAGAGCGACTGGGTGAAGTGGTTGGAGGTCAGCTTGTTCAGGGCTCCGCGCAGGTCGTAGTCGTAATATGTCTTAGCCTTGCCGGGCGCGCCGTTGCTGCGCAGTCGGCCAAGGGCGTCGTAGGTGTTGCTGACGAGCGTCAGCGCATCCCCGCCGTTATGGCTCAGCGTCACGGTGGTCGGGCGGTTGAGGCGGTCGTAGCCGTAGGCATACGTATCGGTCATCGTCTGACCCGCCGCAACGGTCGTCCGCCTGACTTTCACCGGATTACCCGCGAAGTCATACTCCGTATCGGTCTTTATCGTCGAGCCGTCGGCGGTGGTCGACGACGTGTAGATAAGCCGCTCGTGGGAGTCGTAGAAGTTGACCGTCTGCACCCTCGTGCGCCCGGCAGTGCCGAGCACGCGGTCAACCTGAGCCGTGACAAGCCCCATAGGCTTGGCGAGGACTCCGGTGGCCGTATACTGCACCCCGAGGAATGCCGGCACGGCATCGTAGTAGGTCGCAGTCAGCATCTCCGCCCCGGGCAGCGAGGCCGACGTGACGTAGTGAGTGGAGTCCACCCCGAGGGCCGACGGCGAGAAGGTGGCGCGCATCCTCAGCGTGGCGCACGCATCCATGGCCGACGACGAGCATAGGCCCGTGACGGCCACGCGCCCGGCAGCGTCGTAGAGCGTGAACATCGCCTTGCCGTCGCGCCGCATGTTGCCGTCCTGGGTGAACGCCGGCAGCCCGTCGGCATCGTAGCCGTAGGTGATCTTCTCCGCCCCGGGCAGTTTCTTCGAGACCATGCGGTTGGTCTTGTCGTAGACATAGTGGTAGGCGTAGTCCTTCATCGAGGAGCTGGTGGTGACGTTGCCGGAGACAGGGGTGGCCATCGGGGGAAGCACGAGCACGAGGTTGCCCCACGGGTCGTAGACGAAATAAGTGTCGAGCTGAGTGCCGTCGGCCAGCAGCCGCCGCGAGAGCAGCTTCCGGCCACGGAAGTCGGTGAACTCCAGGCTTACAGCCCCGTCGGCATCGGTCACCTCGGTCACGTCGAGCGCTCCCGCCGGCCAATAGCCCTGGACGCGGAGCGTGACATCGTCGGTCATCGACAGCCTCCGGCACCGCAGCCGGGGCACCGAGGCCGAGTTGCACTTCTCGTCAAGCCGGGTCTTCCACTCCCGGTGATCGCTGCCCGCATCGATGGTGATGACAGGAGTGGCCGATGCCGATCCGGCCCTGAACACCGCCTCGCTATACGGCACGGCATTCCCCGACGCAATCAGCGCCGAGAAAATGTAGAGCAATATGATCAGCAGGTGGGGCATACAATGGTCAACTTTTACATAAGTTATTGCAATATATTATTATGTTAAAAGAAATAATAGTTTGTATAAGGAACGGTTTGTCTTTCAGGTCGGTTCGTATCAAACACAATACTGTCTTTCTGGTCACAGACATACAATCCATTCATATTTCCATCAAATTTGATATAATAGTCAGATTTTCGTTTGGCCTGGTTGAATACTGAATCCTGCTTCCATCGGGTATCAAAAGGTGAAGGAAAATTCAACTCTACGGCAAAGTTTTTTATATTTACGGTTTCTGACTTAAACTTAGTGGAATTACGAATATCAATAAACTTGACAGTATCATTGCATAGAAATAGAAACGGACCATCATAAACATTAAAGAATTGAATCACATAATTATCTTTAAATTCTTTATTCTTGCTGAACTGTATTTTAGCTTTTTTGCGAGTCAATCGTGTTACCTTGATATTTAGATTCAGAGGTGGAATCTCATAAATCGTGACATGCTCCATGTTATCAGTGAATAAATACGAAACAAACAATCCGCCTCCTAATAATATAACGATGAATACTATTCCAACGCATTGAATAGCTGTGATATTTCGGAATATATACCTCATAATCAATACATTAATGTTTTACTATAACTATCAATTCCAAAAATAAGAAATTTTGTTAAACATGAATGCCGTTCCGTCGTCAAAGCTTCCCGATGACCCATTTCCCAACCATAACGTTGGGCATTAACCGATGATTTTCCTTCACGTCCTCTTTGGTATGCGTCACATCCAATCCTGTGAATAATCCACGGTAAACCTTTTATTCCGGAGATATATCCAGCACCGATATTCCCGATGTCTCGGGCTGAGGTGTAGATTTGGTTACCATTGGCATCTTTACCAAATGGCATTCCGCGGTAAGGAGATAAATTTGGATCAGGGGTATCATTTCCGTTAGTAGTTTTGAAATCATATTTCTCAAAATTACGCGCGTTCATTGCATAATCGGCTAATGAAGGATCGTCATTTTTCAATTCTTCAAAAAACTCATTTCCTTTTTGATCCGATGTGTCAATATATCCTTTCCATTCTCCATTACTACTATCGCCTTGAGTAGTTCCGCTGTCATAGAAAGATGTAATGGATGTTGTAGTACCTAACATGATGTCTTTAGAACGGTCTTCGGCAGAGTTGACAACATATACTCCTAAATCGTTGTCTTCTAAATCGCCACCTACTACATCATATATTCCTTCTACGTCCTCTCGCTTCATTACAAAGGTACTCATACCCGTCGGGTCGATGCAGTTGATTGGGTCTCCGCCGCAATAGGAGTAGGGAGAGATGGAGTAGAAGGATTCCGCGCAGGGGTCCATTGTGCGGAAGGTGTTGGAGAGCTGGGGGAGGGTGTGGCGGGCGGTGTAGTCGTAGACGGGGAGGCCGCGGAAAAGGCTCAGTTCCTTGGCGGAGTATTTGAAGCGGTTGGCCGTGGCGTCGGTCGACACGTTCATCGGCAGGCCGTCGGCGTAGTAGAGGTTGGTCTGGTCGACTTTGTCGCCTGATACCACGACCATCACGTTGCCCTGATAGTCAAATACATAGCTATGGAACTCGCCGTCGCGCAGGTAGCCGTAGGGGGTCTGCAACCGGTCGACGGTGTCGTTGACGATGATGTAGTCGCCCACATAGCGGGTCACGTCGCCCGAGAACGCGCCGAGCTTCTTAACGCCGTTCCTGACGATGTGCTTCCGCCCCGACGCGTCGTAGACCATCTGACTGACAGGCCGGTTTTCGAGGAGTCCCTCGTAGAGTACTTCAGCGGGCAGGTTCAGTACGTTATATGATATGGAGGTTATTGCCGAGTGGCGGTCTTGTGTCATATTGCCGTTGGCGTTCAGGTCATACTCCATCTCCTGGGTGTAGTCCACGCCCGTGTTTTCGAGCTTCGCCTCGGCCCGCGTCAGTCTGCCCGCATGGTCATAGAGATAATATTGTACGGACGTCGCTTTGCGACGTTTCACCTGCGCAGAGACTGAATATCTGCAGGGGAAAGTTACCTTATTGCTCCGCGCCGGGGAAACATGCCGAAGGCATGTCCGTACATCATTTGCGCCAACAATCTCAATTGCTGTTACATCCTTCCCTAACTCAATCAGTGCCGGGAGAAAAGAGAGTGAAATGGTAAGGACAATGGGCATTTATGAATTTTAATATTGTTTATTTATGATTGCATTTTATACATTATCACTTTTTAATATTTCGTTTTAAAAATTCCTTCCGGTTTGGGCTGAAACTTATTGTATCCCAGAACTGGGTATCCAATTGAATTTCATATATGGTTCTATTACGATTGCTTAATACCCTGAAGCCACCCATATCTCCATAAACTAAAATATAGTAATCATATCGGGTTGAATCTTTCGAATTATATGAATAATCTATACATTCTTCACCACGCAGGAGTATTATTTTAAACTTGTCTGAAGATACAGTCGGATATACGCCGTGGCAGTACTCGTTATTTATCAAGATTGTATCTTTCCCCTTAAGAAAAATACTTGGAGCCCATAAAGGGCCATAACCACAGTCGATATAATCGTCACCAAATATTGTATCACGACTGAACAAAATCCGCGCCCGGAGTTCCCGAGGCTTCTCGATTTTCATGTGCAACCCGAGGTCCTCGATATAATAGGTCCTCGTCTGAAGCGGTATTTGTGAAAGCTTATACTGATTATAGTTATGTACTATATAATAGATTGAGCCAGTCATAATGAACGCTATTATCGTTAAGTCCTTTAATCTTTTCTTCATTTAGGTTTCTGAATTTTTATCAAAAATAATAGTTACCTAGCAGATTTCAAAAGATTGATTCAGTATTTTAAGATTCTTGAACAATGTTAATCTATAAGCATATACATAGGGTTATAGATTCCAGGGCTATTAATACTATCATCTAAAGGTATGTCAAAATCCCAATACTTGAATGTTTGAGTCTTTACTTTATTATTATAAAAAACAATTTGTGTAAGATAAGAATGATGTCTACCTGACGCAAATCGGTAATGCTCCTTTGACCGGAGATATAATGTGTCCCACATTTCAACTTTCTTCATAAAAGACCTCTTTAAAGACCTAAGTAGCTCCTTTTTAGATTTGGAATGAGTGTCGTTATTAATATAACTCGATGTATACTCTAAACCGTGCTTATTCCAAACAAGAATGGATATATGAGGTGATGGTTGATGGTCCTGATATGTTTCTTTAATCATATATATTGTATCATTTTGAGGATTAATGATTAAATTATTTAGGGGTTTATCTATTAATAAACTGTCTGGAATTAATAATCCATAGGGAACGGCCATAAAATACGAATCCGTAATACGCCTGTAAGCTTCAGGAAAAGTTATCTGAGTTTGTGTTGCGGAATATCCATCTGAATCAGAGTCAATATTTAAAGCACATAATGATAACATCAAATAGTTAATAAGTAAAAAAAGCGTAGCTTGCTTCATTTTCGCACTGAATTAAACAAATTGTAAAAAAAGATGCTTCCTACGTATGGAATTCTTGACTGTGGATGAGGATATAGCGTTGAACTCTCAGAAAATACATAAGAGAACTCATAACCGGAATAATAAGTCCTTCTAGGAATGTTATTTTCTTTTCTAACGACATTTTCAAAAGCACAAGCAAAAATATCATCTTTAGGAACAGTACAAGTGTTCATATTCGAATTAGAATATTCGTACCAAGTCGATTCATCATTTATGCCCATAAACTCAGTAATGGAATGTCCGAGTTCATGAGCTAAATCCATACCAAAAGCATAAGACTGCTCGTTAGTATTATTACCAGTAAAATTTTGTATATCGCGTCCCGTCCAGCTTATTCTCGTGTCTCCATTATCTAAAGTGAAACATATGCTTTCATCTCCTTGTGAAATCGTACAAATCTTATCGTTTTCAATTAAGTAATTCAATCCAGCTTGACCTATAGGTCCGTTCCCTATTGTGGACATCGCTTGTTCTAGAAAATCTCCAAAAATATTACCTCCTTCATACTGATTGCCGTCAGCATCAACAAAACCATAACCACCACCTTCAAGTGCCATGTAGGTATACTTGATGTCATTGATAATCGCTTCAATTGTCTGCCCCG